>JAGBFR010000016.1 GCA_017936375.1 Clostridia bacterium | reverse complement strand
CTTCGATCCCAATCTGCGTCCCCCGCTCTGGAAGGATCTTGAGGACGCCAAAAAGGCCGTCCGCTTCGGCCTTGCGCACTGCGACATCCTCAAAATCTCCGACAATGAAATCCAGTGGCTGACGGGCGAGACGGATTTCACTGCCGGCGTCAACGCGCTGCGCAGCGAATTCGATATTCCGCTCATCCTCGTCTCCTTGGGACCGGACGGCAGCCGCGCTTACACGAAGGATTTCATGGTCGAGGTACCCGCGCAGATCAATCCTGACACGATTGAGACCACAGGCGCAGGCGATACCTTCTGTGCCTGCGTGCTGCACGATGTGCTGGAAAACGGCCTGACCAGCTTTACCGAGGATCGCCTCAGGAAGATGCTGACGCTGGCCAACGCCGCCGCCTCTCTGGTCACCACCCGCCGCGGCGCCCTGCGCGTGATGCCGACGCCTGAAGAAATCGCTGCCTATATGAATACGCGCGCCTGAGCTCCCCGCCATCATCAACGCCATGAGGTTTGTACATGGCACAGATTCATTGCAACTTCTATTCCTATTCGTTCGGTTACCCTGTCGATATTGCGGTCACTCTCCCTTCGTTTACGTCCTGCAATCTGCATATGCCGCACACGCATGCCTTGCCCGCCAAGTTCCCCGTACTCTATCTGCTGCATGGATACGGCAACGATTACAGAGTCTGGCAGCGCTACACAAGCGTCGAGCGATACGCAGAGGAATACCGCATCGCAGTCGTCACGTTCTCCTGCCATAACAAAGCCTATCTGAACGCCCCTTTGGGAGAGCGCTTTTACGACTTTCTGAACGCCGAGCTGCCGGAATTCGTCGAAAACTACTTCCCGGTTTCTTCCGATCCGAAGCAGCGGTATATCGCCGGTCTGTCGATGGGCGGCTACGGCGCACTGCTTCACGGCCTTCAGAATCCGCAGCGCTACAGCGCTATTGGCGCTTTTTCCCCGGGCATTCCTGATCCGGACAGCGAAACAGATCCCCATCGAATCATGCGCGTTGACCTGTATGAAGTGACACGAAAGGCGCTTGACTGGCCTGTGAAGCTGCCTGATCTGTTCATGTCCATTGG
Source organism: Clostridia bacterium (assembly GCA_017936375.1). Classification (GTDB taxonomy): domain Bacteria; phylum Bacillota; class Clostridia; order Christensenellales; family Aristaeellaceae; genus Ventricola. The sequence continues at coordinate 55,481 of JAGBFR010000016.1, read as the reverse complement.
CGATCAGGATTTTCTTTATGACCGGGTCACACGGTATCACCAGACCTTTGGTACAACCTGGCAGGCCTCCCGCTACCGCTATGACGATCTTCCGGGATATGAGCATGAATTTGCCATCTGGGACAAGGAAATCGAGGAATTCTTCAGATGGATCAATCGCGAGGACGTCTATAAGCAGATGGGCAAAAACAAGGTGTAAACGCCGGCTTCTCTCCAAACTCGCTTCCCCCCTCATATGGATGATTGCATGCGGCTTGTCTGTGTTCAATCATCTTTTTGCAATCCGCAAATGAGCAGCACAAGAAATTCTTCATTTTATTTTGCAAGCGATCGGGAGGAATGACGATGCTGTATAAGGAGTGCAATTATTGGCATAACTTCTCCCAACTGAAATAAGAATGCCGAAAGCCGTGGTTATCTGTCTTCGGCGTTTTTTGGTTCGATTCAACACTGCCAACAGAAACATCGCAGGACGAATCCTGTTAAGAAACCATTCTGTTCCAGGGTAAGGCTTTTTTCTTTCACAATGCACAGGTTTCCAACTACACATCTCTCATGAATCTCAGATTCTGATCAATGCCTCTGTGCCATTGCGAAACATAAACCTCAATTCTAACCCTTTTGTATATAGGATTGCTCCTCAAAAAAACTGCCCTATTTACCCTGAAATCGTCATCAAAGCATGAAATCCTCCAGCAAAATAGTCTCCTGTTGTCAAAAAGTTGACTCACCCTTCTAAGCATCCTCAACCCGGTCTCATAAATAATATATCAAAATTCCTGTATATCATAACCACCAACATCTGGAATCATTCATGCTTCAGGTACGGTGCTCTGTTCAAACAGGACAAAAAAAGACCGTCCAAGTTGTTACACTTGAACGGTTTTGGTGGCTCAAGACGGATTCGAACCATCGACCTGCCGGGTATGAACCGGACGCTCTAGCCAGCTGAGCTATTGAGCCATGAGTTGGTTGCGGGAGGAGGATTTGAACCTCCGACCTTCGGGTTATGAGCCCGACGAGCTGCCAGACTGCTCCATCCCGCGATGTATGGTGTCGTTCTGACGACTTAATCAGTATATCTCATCCTAAAGCATTTGTCAATAGGTTTCCTTAAATTTTTTCTTCAGATAGCCATCCATATTTCCATGCGCAGAAAGACGCAGCTTTCCAATGCCAAAGCAGCGCATCGCCGCCTCCAGAATAGCAATCCCACTTGGAATAATATCCGCGCGTTGCGGCATCAGGCCGACAATGCCCCTGCGCTCGGCGATGGTCATGCGGGAGATGCGCGCTCCCCACGCCGCGACCTCGTCAAAGGTGACCAGCATGCCCTCACAGCTCTCCGGATCAAACAGCGGCACGCGGCGCTGCATCGCGCCCAATGTCGTCATCGTCCCGCCAACACCCGCCCATTCATCCATCCGCGGGCAGGCAAGCAGCGCCTGCGCGTCCCGGCGTATCATCCGCGCGCAGCGCTCGACCGTCGCCTCATAGTCCTCAATCCTAAGAACCGGCGTCTGCCCGTTCATGCGCACCGCGCCCATCTGCAGGCTGACAGCGCCGAGTATGCGCTCTCCTTCGCCGAGGGTAAACTCCGTAGAGCCGCCGCCAATGTCGATCATGCCGCACAGACCGCCCTCGCTCACCCCATAATAAGAAAGAACGGCTTCCTGTTCGCCGGTGATGATCTCCACCTGCGCGCCGCTGACAGCCTCCGCGCGCGCGGTAAACAGATGCCCGTTGGAGGCGTCCCGCACAGCGCTCGTGGCAAAAACAAAAATCTCCCGTGCGCCGTCGCATCGCGCAAGCTCAGCAAGCTCACCCACGGCGTCCACAGAAGACTGTATGCTGTTTTCCGTCAGCGCGCCGTCGACGAGGCCCGCAAACAGGCGCGTGCCGCGGCGCTCGCGGCGCACGGCGACGAGCTTTCCCTCATGCCACTCTGCCGTCAGCAGGCGGATCGCGTTGGAGCCGATACCGATGCAGGCAAGGCGCATGCTCATTCCTCCGTTCGCTCTGTCCCTCTGCCGTCCGGGCCTTCAGCGCTGGCCGTAGATGGCGTATTCCTCCGGCGTCATCAATTCGTCGAGGTTGGTCACCTCGTAGATCACCTCGCCGTACCAGCAGTAATCCTGCTCGCGGCGGGCGACACGCTCGACAAATTCATGCGTCCCGACGGTCTTGAGCTCATCAGATAGCTGATTGTTGACCGACTGGGCCTCAAAGTAGGCCTCGGCAGCCTCCGTCAGCTTCTTCTGCTGGTCCTCGATGCTCACCATCTTTTTTGGGAACTGCGCAAGCAGAAAAAGCGTCAGCAGGCTAAGGCCGATGGACAGCAGCCTGAACGGCCTGATTCGCAGTACTTTCCTTTTGTTCACAGAGAGACCTCCAAAAATGGTGATTTCTTTATCATTCTTCCTTTGCTTTACATTTTCCTGCCTGTTTTGCCGCTCAAAAGCATTTTTTGTTATTTATTTTTCTTTTGGCAACACCCGCCCGCCAAAAGGCACGCAGCCGTCCTACGGCGGCGTGCAGAACAGCACATACCCCATACGTCAGGGCCGCCCCGGCGGCAGCACCTGCAAATACATACCAGCGAACCGCCTGAACACGAAGCGCAAGAGAAACGGCGACGATCCCCGCGGCAAAGACAACGCCATACGTCAGATCCGCCAGCCCGCAGAGCACAGGGCCGGCGTGCAGCGTGCGCAGCAGCATCGCCGCCGCGCCGCACGCCGCGAAGCTCCCCGCTCCGGCGAGCATCATGATCAGAAAAACGCCTCCCTGCTCAGCCGCGTTCATGCTGCTTCCCCCGCCGTCCAAAGAGACCCCGGCGCGCCTTCCCAGGTTTTGGCGCCGTGTATTCCACACCGGCAATCTCCCCGGTCACGCACAGCCGCCCTTCGTCCAGGCTGAGCTGATCGATATGCAGCCCCCGGCCAAAGAGCGCCACCTCGCCCTCCTGCGTATCCAGCACAATCTCCTGCTCGTTAAAGCAGCTGACGGCGGTCACGCCCTCCAGCTGTGCCCGCTCCCGCCCCTGCATGACGAGCGTATGCGCCCGTCGCGCCTGCCTGACGTCGGTTTTCTGCTCCATGTTCTCCGTGTTTTCCATGATTCATCGCCTCCCTGCGCACAGCATATGCGCACGCAGAAAGAAATAGAGCCGGAAGCATTACGCTTCCGGCCCTATGGCATGCAGTTTTACTTTCCGTCAAACAGAGCGGCAAGCTCCTCGCTGCCGGCCTCGCGCATGGACGCCAGCCACGCGCTGTAATTCTCATCGGTCATCTCCATCTCGCCCGTGGCAAAGCGGCCAATGCCTTCTTCGACCAGCCTGCCGATCGTCACGGCAAGCTCATTGGCGCGCGCCTGCGCCTCAGCGTCCAGGCAGAAGGGCAGGGTCACGCGCTCGGCCACTTCGCGGACAGCCTCATTCTCATTGAGAACATGCACATCCACATCGCTGTCGACCTTGCAGAGGAATTCATACGGGGTGATACCCGGCATCGTGCCGCCGGTGTACATCAATACCTCGCGGCGCACGTCTTCCACCGTGCGCAGATCATCCACGACGAAGGACCAGCGGCCCTCGCTGCTGAAGGCATAATCCTCGCCTTCCACGCCGGCATGACCCAGAATCGCGCCGGCCTCGCCATAGAGCGCATCCGCCCAGCGCAGCGCCGCAGCCGGATCCTCGCATGCGCTGGTCACGGCAAAGCAGCCGGTCCAGACCTGGCCGAGGAAATCGCGCCAGCGGATCTTCCCATCCGGGCCGGGCAGAAGCAGCGCCCTGTAATCCGCCGCCGCCCGGACGCTCTCCTTCGTATACGGCGCGACGCTGACCAGCAGGCCGCTGACAACAGGCTTCTCCTCGCCGGAGGACGAGCTGGCCGCCAGCTGCTGCGCGGCATGCGAGCTGGTGAAGGCCTCCTGCGGCAGCACGCCGAAGCGTACCCACTCCGCAAGCTGGGCGATAAAATCCCTGTATCCCTGCAATTCGGGGGCAAAGACGACCTCGCCCGCCTCATTGCGCGCCAGATGATAATCATCTGCCACTACGCCAAAATACGGCAGCAGCCAGCGCATCTCAAACGTGCCCAGCAGATTCACCGGCACCTCGTCCGCACTGCCATTGCCATTGAGATCCGCGCCCTTCATCGCCTGCAGCGCCTCCGTCAGCTCCTCCACGGAGCCCGGCATGCCAAGGCCAAGCTGAGAAAGCCATGCGGTATTGATCCACACCAGCACATGGCGCTCGCCCTCATTGATCTGCGGGAGGGCCACAATCCTGCCGTCCGGCAGGGAGATGATCTCCCGCCATTCCGGATGCGCGGCAAGCAGCGCGCTCAGGTTGGGCATATGCTCCTCGATCATCGGCGCAAGATCGATCAGCGCGCCGCTGTCGGCAAGGGCCTGCTCCTGCTCGCGCGTGAGCGCCGCCTTGAAGAGCACGTCCGCCTCCACCTTGCCGCCCGCCATATCGCTGAGCAGCTTTTGGTATTCCTCATCCTCCGTGACGGCATGCGCGCTGACCTCAACGCCCGTCAGCTCCTGCATTCTGGTAAAGAACAGGCTGTTTTCCCACTGGCGGGAGACCGTCTCCGTATCAAGGCCCGTCATCGTGAGCGGCTGCGCACAGGCCGCAACAGCGGCAAGCACGAGCAGCAGCGCGCACAGCAGGGCGGCTGTCTTTTTCATATCGTCATCCTCCATTGCTCTGCGATGCGCAGCGTCGGGCGGCGCATCGGTTGATCGCATATCTGATTGGCATTATAGCATATCCTGCGCGGAATAAAAAGGGTGTTTCTCCCCCGGTCAGAGCAAAGCTCAGCGCGCGCCGCGCTTCCCGGTCAGCCGGGTCAAGACCGACCTGACCAGCCCGCGCTCGGATTCATCCATCCCCAGCATATACAGGCAGGCGCAGAAGACAGCCGTATACGGCAGCGCAAAGAGCACAACGCCGCCATAGCCGGCAAACGCATGCATCCGCACAGCCGCCGCGCCCGCCAGCAGCGCCGGGATCATCGCGGGCACAATCCGCAGGATGCTCCGCCAGAAGTAGACCATGTCAAGGCCGATGTGCCTGTGATAATACCAGTTCATCACAAAGCCGTTGCAGACGATCATCGACACGCCTGTGCCCAGCGCGCAGCCCAGCCCGCCCCAGCGCATGCACAGCGGGATGGAGATCGCCACATTGAACAGCGCCATCACGAAATACGCCTTTGAGCGGAACTGGTGCTTGTTCTTTGCCCGCTGGATTTCGATGCCGATATTCTGAATCAGCGGAACGGACACCGGGCCCATGAGCAGCAGCGCGATGGGATACGCGCCCTCATACTCGCCGCCGCCCCACGCCTCGATAAACGGCTCGCCGACAAAGACAAAGCCTGTAAAGACCAGCATCAGCAGCATGAACTGGATGCGCCCGACGCGGGTAAAGAGCTTTGTCAGCGCATCGTCCCCCTCGCCGTGGGCGACGATCCTGTTGATCTGCGGGACGAACACGCCGGAGATCGACGTGGAGAGCGTCATGTAATACCGGTGCACCTGCGAGCCGACGCCATATACCGCCGTCGCCGCCGTGCCGCTGAGGATGCCCAGCAGCGTGGTGTCGACCGTCCAGTTCACCTGATCGATGATCATATTGAGGAAGATGAAGAACGAGAAGCCAAACATCTCCCGCAGAAGGCCCATGTCAAAATGACCGAAGGTCAGATGCATGGACAGCTTTCTGAAGCAGTAAAGGGCAGAGAGGATATCCGTCACCGCGCTGAGCACGAGCGTCACCACGACCAGCGACACGGAGCCAAAGCCTGCCAGCAGCAGCGGCAGCATGACGATGGGATTGAGCACCGTGCGGATCATGCTCACCACGCGCTGGAAGAAGAACCGCTCCCTTGCCGTGATGTATGATGTGAACACGCTGCACGGGAAGGATACCGCGATATTGACCACCAGCAGCGCCATGAGCACGCGCGCCGTCTCGATCTCCTGCGCGGTGAGCTTGGCGGCGAAGATGTTGTGGACATTGGCCACCAGCACGCCGCCCACCATGAGGCTCAGCACGCCGATGACCATAAAGATCGTCATGAACATGCCGTTGATCTTCGCCACGCCGTCCTCACCCTCGGCCACCTCCGCCCGGGCAAAGAAGCGCACATACGCGCTGCCAAGACCAAAGGACATGAGCGCGAGGTTGGAGATAAAGCCATTGACCAGCGTATACAGGCCGTACTCGCTCTGCCCGAGCAGGCGCAGCATGACCGGCGTATAGACGAGGGAAATGACCGTTGAAAGGACGGTCTGCCCGTACGAGAGCAGCACGCCCGCCTTTTTCTGATCCATAATAGCTCCTTAAAGCGCAGATTGGTACAATATAAGTGTACGCCCTTTGCGCCCGTTTTTCAAGATGCTTTTGCGTCCGCGTCAATCCGCCTCTTCCCCGTAGGCGCGCGGAGTGCTATAATCAGTACATATCTTATCGCAGCCGGAATCATCCATCCCGGCCGCAGCGGAGGAATCGCCATGTACGACACAAAAGCCCTCGACGCCTATCTCAATCACTGGGCAGAAAAAAAGAATCTCGCCGGCGTGAGCGCCTGCATCATGGGCCCCAACGGCCCCGAATACACCTGGAACTACGGCATGCGCCGCGCAGACGGCACGCCCGTCGACAGCCAGACCATGTTCGGCATCGCCTCGATGTCCAAGTCCATGACCGCGCTGTGCCTGTGCATCCTCGAAGCGGACGGCGTGCTCTCCATCGACGACCCGGTGTCCAAGTACGTCCCCGGCTTCTCCCTCCCGGGCCAGCCGGCGGAGGCCGTCACCCTGCGCCATCTGATGATGCACACCTCCGGTCTGCCGCCGATGGAGCCGCTGGAGTGGTCGATCGTCATGAATTCTCCCGGCAGGGACGAGAGCGACTGGTCAAGGAAGCTGCGCGAGACCGCGCCCAATAAGATGGAGACCATCGGGGAAATCCTCGATTACATCGCTAACTGCCCGCACCGCATGCTCGCCGCGCCGGGCGAGGTGATGAGCTACTCCAACGAGGGCTACGCCATCCTCTCCTACGCCGTGGACGCCGCCGCCGGCATGCCGCTGGAGCAGATGATGCAGGAGCGCATCTTTGCCCCGCTGGGCATGACCCGCTCGATCCTCGACAACGGATACGAGGCCGCGCTCGCCCTCTCCGGCGGGAACCTGACCTCCCTCTTTGAGATGAACGACGGCGAGCGCACCTGCGACGACGCATGGAGCATCCTGCCGCCCTTCCGCGGCTGCGCGATGGTCAAGTCCACCGCGCCGGACATGGCGGCGTATTACCGCATGATCGCCAATTACGGCATGCACGAGGGCGTGCAGGCCATTCCCCGCCGCGCCGTCGAGCTGCTCTGCGGCAGCGCGCACCCGGCGCAGGAGATCAACGTCATGTGCTGCGGCCTCAACAAGCGCGTGAAGGCCGGGCATATCTTCTGCGAGCATTCCGGCGGCCTGCACGGCGTTTCGACCAAGGGCGGCCTGATCCTCGGCGAAGGCTACGGCTTCTCCGTCCTGTGCAATCAGGGCGACGAGGACATGGACGAGCTGATGTGGGGCATGTACAACGCCGTCGTCGGCCTGCCGCTTGAGGAGAGCCACATGTGGTTCATCCCACAGGAATCCCCCTTCTCCGCACCGGAGATGATCACCGGCTCCTATACCTCGCATGAGGGCGTGCCCAGCGTCTTCACCCTCCGGGAGGAGGGCGGCGCGCTGCTTGGCGAGCGGGACGGCAACGCCTTCACCCTGACCTACTGCGGTGGCCTGCGCTTCATGGCGGTGAACCCGGAGACCGGGAGCATGCGCTACCGCGTCGAGTTCTTCATCCGCGACGGGCACGCGTGGGGCGTGCGCTGCGGCACGAGGGTGTTTGAAAGGATTCGTTAATACGATCGAGCGGCCTGCAGATTCGCAGGCCGCTCGTTTTTTGCTTGTTCAGAATGACTTCCCCGGGTCGATCATCATCGGCCTCACCGCGCGCTTCCGGCTCTTTGCCGCGCGCTCCTCGAGCAGCTGCGCATAGCGCTCGTCGTCTGCTTCGCTCATGGGCAGCTCAACCGTCCTGCCCTCCCATGCGGAGAGGAGCATCGCATTGGCGAGCATCAGGCTCTGCAGCCCCTCGCGCCCGTCGGCGGTCATCGGCTCGCCATAGAGGATGTGACGCGCAAAGGCCCTCGACACGCCCGCATGCTTGGGGTAATCCTCCTGCGGGGTGATGTCCGTGACGGTGATGCCCGGCTTGCCGTACGCGCCCTCATATTCGCGGATAAACCGGCTGGCGGGCACATCCGGCACGCGGAGCGTCAGCCTGTCATGCTCATAGATCAGCTGGCCGCCGTCCATGGAGATCTCAAACCGGTTGCTGCCCGGCATCTCGCCCGTGCAGGTGATGAACGTGCCTGTCGCGCCGTTGGCATACTCGGCATAGGCTGTCACGTCGTCCTCGATCTCCACGTCGTGCCAGCGGCCAAAGCCGCAGAAGGCATGCACCCGCACCGGCATCCCGCAGATCCACTGCCAGAGGTCGATGTTGTGCGGCGACTGATTGAGCAGCACGCCGCCGCCGTCCTGCTTCCACGTCGCGCGCCACGGGGTGGAGTCATAGTAGCTCTGCGCGCGGAACCAGTCGGTGATGATGACGTTCGTCCGGCGGATCCCGCCGTATTTCCCGGACGCGACGATCTCCTTCATCTTCTGATAGACGGGGTTCGTCCGCTGATTGAACATCGCGCCGAAGACCACGCCGCTGCGGTCTGCCGCCGCGTTCAGTTCATGCACCTCGCGGGTAAAGACGCCCGTCGGCTTCTCCAGCAGCACATGAATCCCCGCGTCAAAGGCCTCCATCGCCTGCTGTACATGCAGCCTGTGCGGGGAAGCGATGAGCACGGCGTCGATGAGGCCGCTTTCATACATCTGCCCCGGCGTTTCAAACACGCGCACATCCGGCTTCATCTCATGCAGCGCAGGCACATACGTCCCGCTGCGGGTGGAGACCGCCGTCAATTCAATCTCCGGCACACTGCTTATGATCGCTCTTGCATGATTGAGGCCCATGGAGCCAAAGCCCGCTATGCCCATCCGCAGTTTATCCATCGTCGTTCCTCACCTTCGTCACCGGATCATTGAGAAGCCATCCGGCTCTTTTTTTCATCATACACAAACGCAGCGCCCGTGTCAACCAGAGGATTGCCATAGAAAAAGCCGCCGGAGCAGCGCTGCTCCGGCGGCTATATTTGCTTACTTCGCGTCCTTCTCGGCGGTCAGCTTGTTGAGGCCGTAGACCACGGCGATGATGATCGCCATGACCACGAAGATGCCCAGCCAGCCTTCGACCATGAACACGAGGGACTCGAGGAACGCCTTCACATTGATCTTCATAGCATTGCCTCCTTGTGATTAAAGAACCAGCGGACCGATCATCGCGAGGATCAGACCACCCGCGATAACGGAAGCCACCTGACCGGCAACGTTCGCGCCGGCCGCCTGCATGAGGATGAAGTTGTACGGATCCTCGTCCTTCGCCATCTTCGCGATGACGCGGGAGGACATCGGGAAGGCGGAGATGCCGGCAGCGCCGACCATCGGGTTGATCTTCTTCTTGGAGAAGAGGTTGATGAGCTTGCCGAAGAACACGCCGCCGAAGGTATCGAACATGAAGGCGACGAGGCCCAGGCCGAGGATCATCAGGGTCTCCGGCACGAGGAAGCTCTCCGCCTGCATGCGCACGGCGACGGTCAGGCCCAGCAGCAGGCTGACGAGGTTGGCCAGCACGTTCTGCGCGCACTCGGACAGACCGCGCAGCACGCCGCACTCACGCAGCAGGTTGCCGAACATCAGGAAGCCGACCAGCGCGGCGGAATCCGGCGCGACAAGGCTGGCGATGATGGAGACGACGATCGGGAAGAGGATACGGGTGCCCTTGCTGATCTGGCCCGGGGTATACTCCATGCGGATCATGCGCTCCTTCTTGGTGGTGACGAGCTTGATGCAGAAGGGCTGCACGATCGGCACCAGCGCCATGTAGGAATACGCAGCGACGATGATGGCCGCCGTATAATTACTCTTGAGCTGCTGGGAGACGAAGATGGACGTCGGGCCGTCCGCAGCGCCGATGATGGCGATGGAGGCCGCGTCGCGCAGCTCAAAGCCGAGCAGGCTCGCCATGGACAGGGTGAAGAAGATGCCGAACTGCGCCGCAGCGCCGAAGAGCAGCAGCTTCGGGTCGGCCAGAACCGGGCCGAAGTCGATCATCGCGCCGATGCCGATGAACAGCAGCAGCGGGAAAAGCTCGTTGTCAACGCCGGCCTGGAACAGGATCTCCAGCGTATGGATCATGCCGGAATTCGGCATATTGCACAGGATACAGCCAAAGCCCATCGGCAGAAGCAGGGTCGGCTCCATTTCCTTCTTGATCGCCAGGTAAATCATAATCCCGCCGATCGCCCACATCGCCATCATCTGCCAAGTCAGATCGGCGAAGTTCCCAAAGATCTGGGTCATGGTTTTTCCTCCGTTCTTTTCCTGATGGAAAAAAATTAACTAACATTAATATTATATGCGCGGGGAAGTCCGACTGCAAGGAAAATATTTCTTTCTAAACGTACAATTTATATATCATTTCCTGACTGCAATTCATCCGTCAGTCTCCTCCCCGCATAAGCCGGCGCCCCGGCGGATATACTGGCTATGAATCCCTATCCACGCAGCAAGGAGGCGACCCCTATGAATCCATTCAGTGAGCGGCCCATGCCGATCACCGGCACGTTCGAGAGCTTCGCCGCGCTCTATCCCGCGCCCTACGACCCGAAGACCGTAGATCCCTACACCAAATGCCGCATCATCCTGATGAACGGCACGGAGTTTGAGGCCGTGAAGTTCTCCCATCAGATGGCGCGCCACTGCCGCAATCAGGATCTGCGGCGGGAGCTGGCGATGACCCGCCGCACCGAGCAGCAGCAGCAAAAGAAGCTCTCCGTGCTCAAGCCCATCTCAGAGAGCATCCTTGAGCACACCATCGGCTACGAGCAGCTGGCCGTCGATCTGACGGCGCATCTGGCGCAGCGCGTCTCCTGCCCGCAGGTCAGGGAGGCGCTCGATCTTGCCCTGCTTGAGGATTTTGACCACCTCTACCGCTATGCCGACCTGCTGGAAACGGACACCGGCGAGCATGCCGAGCGCCTTGTCGGCCGGTACACGGAAATCATGCCCGGCCGCCCGACCATCAGCGAGCACAGATTCCCCAAGGACGGCCTGCCCGCCCCGCTTGGCAAGGAAGCGCCGCTGTTCGATCTGCTCGCCGCATCCATCATCACCGCCGCCGAGCAGCAGACCATGAATTACTATATGAATGCAAACGGCTTCTACGGCAACGACATCGGCCGCAGGCTCTATCAGGAGATCGCCATGATCGAGGAGCAGCATGTCTCCCAGTACGAGGCGCTGCAGAATCCGGACATGAGCTGGCTGGAATGCATGCTCATGCACGAATACGTCGAGTGCTACCTCTACTGGTCCTGCGAGCAGACGGAGACCGACGGGCGCATCCGCCGCATCTGGGCGCGCCATCTGGAGCAGGAGGTCGCCCACCTGCACAAGGCCGCGCAGCTGCTCGAGCAGTATGAGGGCAAGCACTGGCAGCAGGTCATCCCCAATCCCGAATTCCCCGCGCCGCTTCGGCTCGAGTCGAATATCCCCTATGTCCGCGCGCTGCTGACGACGGCGCAGCTGACCTACAAGGATATGCATCCCGTCCCCGTGCAGAGCCTCGGGGAGGCGGATCCCTTCTTCGCCTATCAGCGCATCGTGCACGACGCGCAGGCCCCCGCCGCCAGCCACGAGGTCATCGAGCGCACGATTGCCGCGTCCGGTCAGGATTACCGCTATGAAACCGCGCCGCACCCCGTCAGAGAGCTGCGCTGCCGCACGCGGGACAATACCCAGATCGGCCGCGATCCATCCATTCAGGGCTATACGGAGATGAGCCCCCTGTGAGCACAAATAAGGGAGTCCGCCGCTGCAGGCGAACTCCCTTTTATTCATGTTTTTTAATTTACAGCATGATGACCAGCAGAGAGACGATAATCGCAATGCTGATGACCATACAGACGGAATTGATGACCGAGGCAAGGCCGGAATCGCTGTTCATCTCGCGCGTAAAGGCCGGCACGGCGGAGCCGATGGGCGCAAACGCGAGGATCACCAGCGCCTGACGCACCTCCAGCGCAAACGGCGTGAGGAAATAATACGCCAGCGCAAAGATCGTCGCCAGCGCATAGCGGATACTGACAATCCGCGCGATAGCCGTCAGCTGCTCACGGTTAAACTCCAGACGGAAGCCGACGCCGATCATGAGCATCGCCATGAAGGCATTCGCCCCGCCGCCCACCTCCGCCACGGAGAGCACAAAGGCGGGAACCGGAATCTTCGTCAGATTCATCGTCAGCATGAGCATGTAGGTGATAAAGGGCACCGACGTACACAGCGAGCGGATCACCCGCTTCGCCGAGAAGCCGCCGCCGTCCTTGACCATGCAGGCAAGGCTGAATACGCCGCCCAGACAGATCAGCGCATTGCCCGTATCAAAGATACTCACGGCGACGACGCCCGCTGCGCCGAGGAAGCTCTGTGCGAAGGGGATGACGAACGTGCCGATGTTGTAGCCCGCCAGATTGAGCATGGAGAAGGCCTGCGCCTCCCGCCCGCGCCCGCGGCCCAGAAGCCAGCCCGCCGCAGCGTAGACCGCGCCGCAGGCAATCGCCATCAGCGGCAGGCTTAAAAGCGCCGGGTCGATCGTCTTGCCGGCAAAGCTGGTGATGATCGCACAGGGCAGCGTGATACGGATGCTGATCTTCGCCAGCACATCAAAATCCTGCGCCTTGAAAAAACCGACTCTGCGCAGCAGGAAGCCCAGCGCAATGATCGCGATGAAGCTGCCCGCGCGCATCAGGATATCCAGCATAGCCATGCCCCCGAATTACATCTTGATCAGGTCGTACTCGCGCACGCCGAGGCCAATCTTCTCCGCATGCTCCAGGCAGGCGCGCCACTCGGATTCCGGCGTGGAATTCTTGAACGGATCGCCCCAGTCGGCGAAGCCCGGCTTGCGCAGGTTGTCCCAGAGCTGAGAGTTCGGCATCGGGCTGGCGGCGAGGCACGCATCCACGCACGCCTGATCCAGGGCCAGCGGATCAAACGAGGCGAACATGCCGATATTGGGCAGGATGGGCGCGTCGTTCTCGCTGTGGCAGTCGCAGTTCGGAGAGACGTCCACGATCAGGGAGATGTGGAACTGCGGGCGGCCGTCGACGACGGCCTTCGTGTACTCGGCCATGCGGCAGCAGAGCATCTCGTTGGCGTTGTCCTCGCCGAAGGAGATCGCGTCGAAATTGCACGCGCCCACGCAGCGGCCGCAGCCCACGCAGTGGTCAAGATCCACGTGCATCTTGCGGGTCTCCTCGTCAAAGACGAGGCCGTCGTTCGCGCATTCGCGCATGCAGCGCTTGCAGCCGCGGCAGGCCGCCTCGTCAATCTGCGCCTTGCCGTGGGAGTGCTGGTCCTTCTTGCCCGCGCGGGAACCGCAGCCCATGCCGATGTTCTTGATCGTGCCGCCAAAGCCCGTGGACTCGTGGCCCTTGAAGTGGGTGAGGCTGATGAAGACGTCCGCATCCATCACCGCACGGCCGATGCGCGCCTCCTTCACATACTCGCCGCCCTCGACCGGCACAGCCACGTCGTCCGTGCCCTTGAGGCCGTCGCCGATGAGGATCGGGCAGCCGACCGTCAGCGGGGTGAATCCATTCTGCCAGGCGCACTCAAGATGCTCCAGCGCATTCTTGCGGCTGCCGGGATAAAGCGTGTTGCAGTCGGTCAGGTAAGGCTTGCCGCCCAGCGCCTTCACCACGTCCACGACAGCGCGGGCATAGTTCGGGCGCAGATAGCTGATGTTGCCCAGCTCGCCGAAGTGCATCTTGATCGCGACAAACTTGCCGTCCAGATCCATTTCGCCGATGCCGGCCTTCATGATCAGCTTCTTGAGCTTGGTGGGCAGGCCATCGCCGCCCGCCGGGGTGCGGAAATCCGTAAAAAACACCTTTGCCTTTTCCATATTTCTTTCCTCCTTGAATTGGATGGTTACTCCCTGTGTGCGGCCTCAGGCCATGAATGCCATCGACAGCCCGAGCATGCAGATCAGGCTGACGGCGATGGAGATCGAATTGGTGAAGCTGGCGAGCGCCGCATCGCTGCGGCAGCGCTCGGTATAGATGGGCGAGAGGCTCGACAGCGGCGCAAAGCAGACCACCGCAAGCACCTGACGCGTCATCAGATCAAACGGCGCAAGCAGGCCGATCGCCAGCGCAAAGACCGCCGCCAGCGCATAGCGCAGGCAGAGCTCGCGCACGGCCTCCCGCAGCAGCGCGGCGTCGCCCGCCGGCTCAAAGGCCATGCCGATGATGAACATGGCAATGAAGCCGTTGGCCTGCCCCATCGGCTGGGTGAGCGCAAAGACGGCCGAGGGCAGCCTCAGCCCCAGCGCGCTGACGGCGAGGAGCAGCATATACGTATCAAACGGCACGGACCTGAGGAATTTGAGCGCAATCTCCTTCGCCCCCTCACGCTCGCCGCCGCCCGTGCCCAGCAGCGAGCTGGTGATGGCGTATGCGCCGCCGGTCATGATGACGGCGTTGCCGATGTCAAACAGGCAGGCCGTGACCACGCCCGCGCTGCCGAAGAACGCAGAGATCAGCGGCACGGAAAAGCAGCCGATGTTGTACCCGCCGATATTGAGCATCCGGTAGGCGCGCAGCGCCGTCGGCACGCCGCGCGTGGTCATATATACCATAAGAATCGGCAGCCCTGCGCACAGGAAGCCAAGCCCTGCGATCATGAACAGCTCAGACCCCGGCTGTACGCCGTCAAACGCCTGAATGATCGCGCAGGGCAGCGTGATATTGAGCATGACCTTGGAGAGCGTCCCCCGCTCCTGCGCAGAAAAGAGGCCCGCGCGCCGCAGCAGATAGCCAAGGGCAATCGCCAGCACGTAACTCATGGGTTTAAGCAGGTATGTCATCGCTGTTCTCCTTCCGCCGCCTGCGCGGCAGCCCGAGGGGCCGGACGGCCCATCTTATTGTAATTCCACCCCGGATGGCGATTTCCTTTTTCTTCCCCATTCTCCGCCGGCATGAAAAAACCCCGGGAAATCCTCCCGGGGAATGTGGTTATCTTAGCCCTCGACAGCTTCCTTGAGCACCTTGCCCGGCTTGAACATCGGGGAGCGGCGGGCGCCGATCTGGATCTCCTCACCGGTCTTCGGGTTGCGGGCCTTGCGGGCCGGACGCTCCTTGACCTCGAACGCGCCGAAGCCCACGATCTGGACCTTCTCGCCGTTCTTGAGGCTCTCGGCAATGATGTCGCTCATAGCGGACAGCGCAGCCTCAGCGTCCTTGCGGGTGAGACCGGCCTTCGCGGCGATCGCCGCGCTCAGTTCATTCTTGTTCATAGCTTGATAATCCTCCCATTATGCAGGCCGTCAAAATCATGACGGCTCTTCGTTCAGATTGAATTGCCAAAAGGCAACTGGAACATATTCTACATGCATTTACGCAATCATGCAAGAGGGGAATGCGATTTTTCCGAAATTTCTTTGTAAAATCAGCAATTTTTCCCGCTTTCTTCTGCCAGATCCGCAATTCGCGCCGCCGTTTTTGCGCGCAGCGCCGTCTCCGCATCCAGATCCATGGCGTGCGCCAGCAGCGCGCAGGCCTCCAGCAGCGCGCCCAGCTCCCTTTCTCCCGCGCCGGCCTTCTCCATGGCCTTTGCAGAAGTGATCACCTGCGACAGCGCATCCTCGCGGCTGACGGGTGTGCCCTGCGCCTGCATCTGCCGGCGAACAACCTTCTGCGCGCGCATCAGCCCCGGCAGCGAGGGCGCGACGTCGCGCACGCGCTCCAGCGCCGTCTGCTCGCCGCGCTCCTTCTTCTTTGCATTCTCCCATACGGAGGTGACGGCCTGCGCGTCCTTCGCCCTTGCCGTGCCGAAGACATGCTCATGCCGCGTGATCATCTTATGCGCGGCCATGCTCGTCACATCACGGTCGGTAAAGTCCCTGTGCTCCGCGCCGATGGCCGCATTGAGCACGACCTGCAGCAGCACGTCGCCCAGCTCGTCGGCGATCTTCATCGGGTCGTCCCCGTCCATGACCTCGGCCGCCTCGCAGGCCTCCTCGATCATGTACTGGCGCAGGGTATGGTGCGTCTGCGCCCTGTCCCACGGGCAGCCGCCCGGGCCGCGCAGCCTGCCGATCACCTGCACAAAGTCCTCATACGTCGCGCGCGTGCGCTCATAGACGCTCACCGCGGGCACGAGCACCGCCGTCCTGTGATCATAATGCGGCTGCCTGTCCAGATCGCACAGCAGGATCGGCCTTGCCGCCGTCCCGTCCGCCGCATTCTCGACAAAGTAGACCGTCATCTCGTCCTCAAACAGGTCGCTCAGCCAGAGCTTGACATCCGAGGCGATGTACTTCGTATCAATCTCCGTGATGACCTGCGGGCAGTCCGCCTGCACGCGGATTTCATCCGTGGACAGCGCGGTGATCGTGCGCAGATTCTCGGTGTTGACGCCGTACGGGATTACCGCGCAGGCCGCCGCCTGCGAGAGCGTCAAGCCGCCGACCACGCGCAGCGCCATCCCCTCCGGGAGCGCCTTCGCCAGCGCGCGGACGGTCGCGTCGCTGCCCGGCTCGCTGACGGCGTAGCACAATTCTCCCGCCTCTTCGGCGCGGGCGATCAGCGCATCCGCCGCCGCCTCGCACAGCTCGTCAAAATCCTCGCACGCCTCATAAAGCGCGTCGAGCGTCTCATAGGCGACGCCCTCGCTCTCCAGCAGCGCGGCCACGCCATGCTGCGCCGTGCGCAGGATCAGCCGCTTCGCCCCCCGCATGGCAGAGAGCGCGCCGAGGGTGAGCATATCGCCCGTGTCCGGGCCAAGCGCCGCAATGGTTATGATCCTCTGATTCATGAGATTTATCCCGCTTTCCTGATTAGGCTGTTTCACGCTCTGCTTTGGTGCTTTTGAAAAGCCCTCCTTGCGGAGGGCTTGAATGAGCGAAACTCGCTGTTACTGCTTATTGAGCACGCGCTCGATGATGAAGCGCGGACGGCGCTTGGTCTCGTTGTAGATCTTGCCGATGTACTCGCCGATCACGCCGAGGCTGAGCAGCTGCACGCCGCCGATCAGCCAGATGGAGCCCATCAGGCTCGTCCAGCCGGCGGAGGTATTGCCCGTCAGCTTGGCGATCAGCGCATAAAGCAGCATCAGCAGGCTGACGAAGAAGACGATCACGCCCGTCGTCAGCACAAGGCGGATGGGCTTAACGGAGAAGGAGGTGATGCCGTCCGCCGCAAAGGCGAGCATCTTCTTGAGCGGGTACTTGCTCTCGCCCGCAAAGCGCTCCGCGCGCTCATACGTCACCGTCGTCCACTTGTAGCCGATCTGCGGCACGATGCCGCGCAGGAACAGGTTGACCTCGGTGAAGGAGGCAAGGCCCTCGACCGCGCGGCGGCTCATCAGCCTGTAATCCGCATGGTTAAAGACGATATCCACGCCCAGCGCCTTCATAACCTTGTAGAAGCCTTCGGCGGTGAAGCGCTTGAAGAAGGTGTCGGTATCGCGCTTGGAGCGCACGCCGTAGACCACCTCATAGCCCTCGTGATAGGCGTCGACCATCGCATCGACGGCGTTGATGTCGTCCTGCAGGTCCGCGTCCATGGAGACGATCATGTCGGCATAGTTGACCGCGGTGAGCAGGCCCGCCAGCAGCGCATTCTGATGGCCGCGGTTGCGGGAGAGATTGACGCCGGAGAAGAGCTCCGGCTGCTCCTCATGGAGCTTGGCAATGATGGGCCAGGTCTGATCGCTGGAGCCGTCGTTGACAAACATCACGCGGCTCTTCTCGCTGATCTTTCCCTCGGCCATCAGGCTCTTCATTTTCTGTGCAAGGCGCTTGCTCGTCTCCGGCAGCACCTCCTGCTCCTTATAGCAGGGAACGACAATATACAGCGTCTTGTTCTCGTTCATCGTTGGTTCTCCTTTCAGCCGGGCGAAGCGATTCGCCGCACGTCATCCGGATCAATCAATAGTTCTGCTCGTCGTTCGCCGGGCCGAGCAGGCTGTCGCGAAGAGCGGCAAGCTCATTCGCGCTGCGGGACAGCGCCGCCGCCGCGCCGGAGAGCATCTTGTCGGCATGCACGCACGCCTGATTGTACATGCTGGCGGCGTCCGCCTGCGCGCGCTCACGCATCTCCATGGCGTCCGCCTGCGCGCGGCGGGTGATCTCGCTCTCAGCGACGAGCTGCTGCGCCTGCATCTGCGCGGCATAGAGGATCTGCTCCGCACGGCTCTGCGCGTCGGCGACCATCGCATCGGCGTTCTCCTGCGCCTGCTTGCGCAGATTCTGGCTGTAGGCGTCCGCGTCCGCGCGGATCTCGTCGCTCGTGGCCTTCGCCGCCTCGACGGCGTCGCGATGGTACTTGTTCGCCTCATCCGCGATCCTGTCCGCCTCGGCGGTCGCCTCGTCGATGATGCTCTGGCTGCGCTGCATGATCTCATGCGCCTGAATCACGGTCTTGGGCAGCACGATGTGCAGCTGGCCGGTCAGATCCAGCACTTCCGCCACATCGACCATGCACTTATCCTTCTTCAGCGGAAAGCGATAGCCTTCATGGATAATCTGCTCAATCTGGCTGATGACCTGCTTGGCCTGGCTGATGCTGTCAGCGCTGACCTGTTCCCTTCGGGTCGGGCGCTCCGTCCGCTCGTTGTTCTCCATGGTATCCTCCTCGTGTCGATTGGTTTCTGATCGGCATGATTGACGGCTTTTTCATAAACGCCGGGGACCGGCCCGTCATTCCATCCCCGCTATTTATTCCCCTGCAAGCGCGCGGGTAATCTCCTGCGCGAGCCCGGGCGGCACCATCTGCGCAATATCCCCGCCGAAGGACGCCACCTGACGCACCACCGAGGAGGAAATGCTCGATAATCCCTCGCTGGTCGTCATCATCAGCGTCTCCACCCCGCCGAGCGCGCGGTTGATCTGCGCCATCTGGTATTCCGGCTCAAAATCGCCCAGCGGGCGCACGCCGCGCACGATCGCCTGCGCGCCGACCTCAGCGGCGCACTCGATCGTCAGCCCGCCGCGGGCGATGACCTCGACGTTAGGCAGCGCCGCGCAGGCCTTCTTTAGCAGCCGCACGCGCTCCTCCACGGCAAGCGCCCCGCGCTTGTCGGGATTATGCAGCACGGCGACGACCAGCCTGTCGCACAGGCGGCTGGCGCGCTCGATGATGTCCATATGGCCCCGCGTCACCGGGTCAAAGCTGCCC
Organism: Clostridia bacterium; assembly: GCA_017936375.1. Classification (GTDB taxonomy): domain Bacteria; phylum Bacillota; class Clostridia; order Christensenellales; family Aristaeellaceae; genus Ventricola. The sequence continues at coordinate 36,048 of JAGBFR010000016.1, read as the reverse complement.
GGGTAGAGCATCGTCCTCACTGCGCATCCCCCTGTTCCTCTCGCGCCGGCGCACGGCGGATCAGCGTCACCTGCGTGTCGCGGTAGCTGCGCTGGTCAAACGCCTCAAAGCGCTCGTCCACCAGCGGCGCAAGCCCGCGCCTGTGCTCCACGACGATCAGGCATTCCTCGCCAAGCAGCCCGAGATCCATGAGCTCGGCGCACATATCGCCCGTGTTTTCCATTTTATACGGCGGATCGATGAACACGACGTCGAATGCTTTCCCCTCCCGCGCCAGCTGCGCGATCGCCTGCCGGTAATCGCGCGCGATCAGGCGGCAGCGGTCCCCCAGCTTGGTGGAGGTCATGTTCTTCGTGATTGCGGCGCAGGCGTCCCTGTCCATGTCGATGAGGACAGCCTCCTTCGCCCCGCGGCTGACAGCCTCCAGCGAGAGCGCGCCCGTGCCCGCAAACAGATCGAGCACCCGCGCGTCCATCACATCCCAGCGGATGATATTGAAGAGGGACTCGCGCACATGGTCGAGCGTCGGCCGGGTTTTTTCCCCGGGCGGCGCGATGAGCGAACGCCCGCGCGCCTCTCCGCTGATGATTCTCATGGCTGCACTCCGTTTCAAACAAACAAGATCAGACTGACCCGGCAAAGAATAACACGCGGGTCAGTCATTTCATTATATCAGACAAGGCACGTCATTTCAACCGGAAGCTCTGTCAGATGAGCTCCTTCTTCTTTTTCTTCTCGTCCCGCGCCTGCTGTCCATAGTGCACCTCGCCGCCGGAGCCGATGAGCTCCTCCGCCAGGTTGCTCTTCTGCGCCTTGCGCACGGCGATCTTCTTCGCCCTGCGTTCCTGCTTGCGGCTCTTCTCGTGGCTCACCGGGCCAAAGGCGTAGCCCAGCACATACGCAATGGGGAAGGTCAGGATCATCAGCGGGGACAGGCGGTCGATCATCGCGCCCATCTTCAGCGGATCCGGGAAGATGCTGATGAAGACCATCTCAATCAGGCGCACGATCATGCGCATGACGTCCACCGCGCCGAGTCCGGCCGTCTGCGTATACGCGCCCAGCGGGCCCATGACGTCGGAGCGATTGGCATAGGACTGCGTCACCCACGCGGGCAGATCCTGCAGGGTATAGGTGTAGTCCTTCGCGCAGAGGGCGACGATCACCGCCATCGCCAGCGGCAGCGCAAAGATCAGGCAGGCCGCGCAGACAGGCTTGAGCAGGTTATAGCAGGAGGCGTCCTCCTCGCGGGTGAGCGCCTGCCCCTTGGCCTCGACCTTTTCATAGAACCGGCTGGACGCAGCGTCCGCCACGCCCTCGCGAAGCCCCTCGGCAAAATACAGCGCCAGCAGCGAGGCGACGATCACACCCGTAATCACATAGCGGATGGTCATATTGCCAAGACCCTGCAGCGCGCTGAGCAGCACGCCCAGCACCGTCGCGGCAATCAGCACGATGATCAGCCGGCCGATCAGCGGCTTCACGCTGCCGCCCCAGTTCTTCGCCCGGCGCAGCGGCTTCTTCGCCTTTTTCTTCTTGGCGGCCTGCGCCGCGCCGTTTCCCGCAGACTTGCTCATAAATCGTATTCCTCCTGATGATGTTCGTATTCCTGATTGCCTCTTCGGGCTGGTTTTCCATTCAATCGATTCACTGTGACGATTCCGTCCGGCATGGCGGCGGCGTCCATCCGCGCGTCATGCGCCTCCATGGGCAGCGCCTCATCAAGCAGCGCAAAATCATGGCATACGCCCATGCGGTATGCGCCCGTCTGCGGGAGGTAGCGGTCGTAGTATCCCCCGCCCTGACCGATCCTGCCGCCGAAGCGGTCAAACGCCGTACCCGGGACAAGCACGAGATCGATCTCCCCGGGCGGGATTTCCGCGCAGCCGCGCCCCGGCTCCATGATGCCGTACGCGCCGGGCGAAAGCTCGTCCATGCCGCGCACAGCGCGCGCCGTCATGATCCCCGGCCCCTCGCACAGCGGCAGCGCGAGCCGCCTGCCCGAGGCGAGGACGTCCGCGATCACCGCGTCCAGCGCAAGCTCCCCGCGCACGGCGATGTACGCCATGACGGTCTTTGCCCGCGCATACTGCGGCGAGGCGAGGATATGCCCGGCTGCAAGCCGCGCCTGACTCGCCTGCTCTGTATCCCGCAGCGCGCGCCGCCTTGCCCGCATCGCGGTGCGGATTTCCTCCCGCGAAGCGCCCGTGTTTATTTCAATCATGCGTTCACATGCACGCGCGGCACGCGCGGCGACGGCGAGCAGATCACCTCATAGCTGATCGTGCCGATCCACGCCGCCATCTCGTCCGCGTCGATCATCTCATCCCCCTGACGGCCGAGCAGCACGACCTCGTCGCCCGCCTGCGCGCCGGGAATGTCGGTGACGTCCACCATGATCTGATCCATGCACACGCGCCCGAGGATCGGCGCCCGCTGCCCGCGCACGAGCACGCAGCCCTTCCCCGTGATGGCGCGGCGGTAGCCGTCGGCATAGCCCACAGGCACGGTCATCACCCGCGTCTCGCGCTCCGCCTCAAAGAGGCCGCCGTAGCTCACCCGGTCGCCCGGCATGATCGTCTTGACATACACGCCGCGCGTCACCCAGCGCATCGCCGGGCGAAGCCCCTTTGCCTGCGGCACGGGCGGATAGCCGTAGAGCGCGATGCCCCCGCGCACCATGTCCGCATGCGCCTGCGGATAGCAGAAGATCGAGGCCGTGTTCGCCGCATGGCGCGTGATCGGGCCCGGATGCACCTGCGCGATCGCATCGCACATCGCATGGAAGCGGGCGATCTGCGCCAGCGTGCCCGCGCTGTCCTCCTCGTCGGCGGTCGCCATGTGCGTAAAGCAGCCGGTCAACTCAATGCCCTCAAGGCTGTCAATCAGGCGCACGAGCGCCTGCGCCTCCTCCGCCGTGCGCACGCCGATGCGGCTCATGCCGGTGTCCAGCTTCAGATGCACCTGCGCCGCCCGGCCGCAGGCACAGCCCGCCGCCGCCAGCGCGCGCACGCGCGATTCGTCAAAGACCGCCTGCGTCAGCCCATATTCCGCGACGGCCTGCGCCGCCGCCTCGTCGATGCCGCCCAGAACAAGGATCGGCGCGCCGACGCCCGCACAGCGCAATTCGATGCCCTCCTCGGGAATCGCCACGGCGAGCATATCCGCCCCGGCCTCAAGCGCCGCACGCGCCACGGGCACAGCCCCATGACCGTAGGCGTCCGCCTTCACCACGGCGAGAAAACGAACGCCCGCGGCAAGCTGCGCGCGCATCACGCCCACATTATGCCGGATAGCGTCCAGATCAATCTCACAATAGTTGACTCTCTGCATATTCTTTCTGCCAGCTTCCCCTGAAATCGCTTCAGTTTGCTTCAGTCGGGGCTGCAGGATGCACAGCGCATCCCTTTCTCCCTTCATATCGTTTAATTATACAGCGAAACGCGCCAAAAGAAAAGACAAAGCGCGCCCGAGTCTGTTTTTTCCCCCTTGCGCATATCCCTTGAAGCACAAGGGAGGGATGCACATGGACGTCCTCATCGCCGCGCTCGCGCTGCTGAGCGGGACCATCGGCGCAGGCTTCGCCTCCGGGCGGGAGATCATGCGCTTCTTCGCCGCTCACGGCCCGGCTGCGCCGGCCGCCGCGCTCAGTGCCGTCGGCGCGATGGGCGTGCTCTTCCTCCTGCTCTGCCGCAGGATGGAGCAGTCCGACGCGTCCACGCTGCCCGCCCTCTGCCGCGCGCGGATGGGCCGCGCCGCTGGCCGCATGGCCGGCGGCCTCTTTCTCCTCCTGTGCGCAACGACGGGCGGCGCGATGCTCGCCGCCTGCGCGGAGCTCGCCGCGCTCGTCCTGCCGGTGCGGGGCGCATACGCGCTGGGCATGGCGCTGACGCTCGCGCTCTGCCTGCCCGCGTCGCTCCTCGGGCTGTCCGGTCTGGCGCTGCCCGGCGCGGCGCTGTGCGTGCTGCTGCCCGCGCTGCTGCTGCGTCTTAGCGCGCTGCCTGCGGGCGAGGCCTGCTTTCTCCCCGCGATGACGCCGGATCTACCCGTGCGCGCCATGGGCGACGGCCTTCTCTACGCCGCGCTCAATACCGCCATGCTCGGCGGCGCGCTGCCAATGCTCATCGCCCTGCCCCCGCCAAGGCGCAGGCGCGCCGTGCTGCTCTTTGGCACGGCCTTTGCCGCGCTGCTGCTGCCCGGCGTGCACGTCTGCCGCAGGCACAGGGCCGCGCTTTTCCATCAGGCGCTGCCCTTCGTCGCCCTCGGCCGAAGGCTTGGCCCCGGCGGCTATGGGCTTGTCGCCGCGTGCATGTACGCCGCCGCCGCATCCACGCTGATGACCATGCTCTGCGCGATCATGCGCATGCTGCCCATGGGGCGCCGTGCCGCCGCACTCGCCGCCGCTTTTTCCTGCCTGCTCTTTGCGCTGGCGGGCTTTGGCCCGCTGGTGGAGAGCGGCTATCCCGTGCTCGGCGCGCTCTGCGCCGCGCTGCTGCTCCTGCTGTGCGCGGCGCCCGCCCGGCATGCGGATCAATACGACAGACCGTCTGCCAGATAGCCGCTCCAGTCCGCCCCGCTCGCCGTCTTCAGCGCGCGCTCAAAGTCCGCCTGCACGGCGACCCCGCCGCCGCAATCCTCTGCGTAGAGGCTCAGCGCGGTGACAAACGCCTCGCCGCCCATCGCCTCGCGAAGGCCCAGCAGCATCGCGCCGCCTGCGTCGCGCAGCACCTGCGTCATCTCCGCGTCGCCGCCGAAGTGCGCCGTCCCCGCGCCGATGTTTACGCCATGCGGCCTTGTCACGCGGGAGGCGATCTCCATCTCCTCATACAGCCGCGCCTCGTAGGCCGCCGTTCCCTTTCTTTTCTCATAGGCCAGCATCTCCGCCGCCGAGGCGAGGGATTCGCTCAGCCACGGGGAATTCCACGGATCGCTTTCGACAAACACGCCGAAGGTCTGCTGCGCGATCAGCCGGGTCATGCGGCGAAGGAGCGTCTCCCCGTCCGCATCCGCGCTCAGCACGATCAGCCCGGAACAGGCCTCGCCGTCCGCGCGGCGCGTCTGCCCGTCCGCGACCGTCAGCACATCATAGGGATAGGCGATCCCCGCCTCATTGAGCGATTGAATCGCCGCCTTCGCGCTGCGGATCAGCGCGCCCGCTGTGCCCGCGTTCCCGGCCAGAGCCCGGATGTGCACGCCGGATACTTCGGCCCCGCGCACCGCGCCGCCGGGCAGCGCAAAGCTCATGTCGCGCGCGCCGCGCAGCGACGCCGCGCAGACGCCATCCACGATCACGCAGGCGTCAAACGCATGCGCATAGCCCATACCGGCAAGGCCGTCATAGGCGTCCGTCCTCCATGCGCCGTTCTCCCGCATCGCCAGATACGGCAATGTCACGACGCTCGTCCCCTCCTGCGCGGGATGCTTGACCATAAGGGAAAAGGAGATCTCGATACATTCCTCCGGCTGCCAGCCGCATTGGATCGTCAGGATGGTCTCATCATCCTGATCCTGCAAAAAGTCCCTGCGCATGCCGTTCACATGCACGCCGGATATGCTGCAGGACGCGCCGTCCAGCGCATTCATCGGCAGGCGCAGGACAATCTCTTCCAGCATTTCATCCGAGCGATTGGCGGCGATGATCGTCTGCGTACCGCTGAGCAGGCGGAGCCCCTCGTCGTAGGTGAGCGACGCGCAGGCATAATCCCGGCCCTCCATCGGCTCAATCGGCTCGATCCCCTCCGGCGCACCGAATACCCATACCGCAGCGCAGGCCGCAAGCAGCAGCACAGCGATGAAGAAAAAGATCTTTTTCACGCGCTTCCTCCGGAATCAAAACAAGCGGGCAGCTTTGGCTGTCCGCTTTTGCACTCATGCCTTCTTGTCGAATTTATGGCCGCAGCCCTTGCAGGTGATCGTCACATTGCCCACCCCGCGCGGCACGCGCAGCTTCGCCTTGCACTTGGGGCAGGAGAAGTAGCGGAACTTCTTGCGGTTCCTGAATCGGTTCATCCGCTCGGTCATGCCCTGGCGGAGCTTATACGTCTTCTGCAGGTAGGCCTGGTTTTCCGCTGCGCGGCGGTAGCGGTCCTTGCTGAACATGCGCACCAGCGCCGTGATCAGGAAGACGTCGCCGATGATCGTCACAAGGCCGAGGCCCGTGAGCGTGCCCAGCACCGTCAGCACGAGCGCGGCGATCACCAGCTCGTGATTCATCTGGTCCACGCCGTAGCGGCCGGACATAAAACGCGTGAACCACGCGCGGATCTTATCAAAGAAACCCATATCGTATTCCTCCCGGAATGATCAGTATTCACATGCACAGCATACGGCGGCAGCAGACGATTGTCAATGCATATTTCCCGCCGGTCACTTGCGCAGCGCCTCCATGTCGTCAAGCCGCAGGCCGCCAAAGGCCTCCAGTTCTCCGTGCGCCCTCTCCCACTGGGCGGGATTGGACAGCTCGGCGGGCTCATGCGCGTCAAGGCCGATGATCACGCGTACGCCCTCCTCCATCGCGATGGAGAAGAACTCCGGGTGCGGATAGCTGCCCCGCCCGCCGTTATAGCCGATGAAGCGGTCGTGGACGTTATACTCCATCGGGATATCCATCGCCCGGCAGGCCTGCGCCAGATCGCGCGCGGCGGCGCGGCAGTCCGCGTCAAAGCGCCTGTACCCGCGCATGAACAGATCCGGATGCGCCAGATACATGAACAGCCCCGTCTCAAGCCCGCGGATCGCTCCGTCCGTATACCGGCGCAGCTGCGAAGCCCTCGTGCAGCGGCCAAAGTACATGCCCGTCTCATCCGTCTCGTCAAAGTGATGGCCGAGAATCAGATAATCGATGGGCTTTTCTTCCAGTGTATCCCGAAGCCAGGACATATACGCCGGAAAATGCTCGCACTCAAACCCGGTCAGGATGCGGATTTTTCCGGCATACTTTTCCCTGAGCCGTGCGGCGCTGGCGAGGTATTCGTCCATCCGGCTCAGCGCCATGCGCACGCCGGGGTTGGTAAAGCCGGAGGCATACGGCCACGGCATGTGATCCGAAAAGCCCAGCAGTTCAAATCCGCCGTCGATCGCCGCGCGGACATAGTCCTCATCCGCGCCCTTCGCATGGCCGCAGCGCGCGGTATGCGTGTGGTAATTTGCCTTCATGCTCTGCCTCCCGGTTGCATTCTGCTCAGTCGATGCCGATCCTCGTACACGGCACGCGCCCCTCGACCAGATCGCTGATCCTGTGGCGGCCATGGCCGATGATGACGGTCGTGCCGCGCAGGGCGGGCCTCAGGGCAAACTCCAGCTTGGCATGCGCGCCGTTCGCGCCCGCACGGGACGCGCCGATGCAGTGCTTCTGCAATTCGCGCACCTTCTCCTCCAGCCGCTCCGCATCCGGGGCGAGCACGTCGCGCACCAGCGTGGAGGGATCCTTCGGATCGGCATAGATGCCCTCGGTGGAGGTCATGATCAGCAGCACGCGCGTGGAGATCAGCCCCGCGATGACGGCGGCCGTCTCGTCGTTGTCCACGCACTCGTGGATCTCCTGATTGCCCTTGTACAGGTGGGACAGCTCCCACTTGCGGTTCTCCTCGTCGGAGACCGGGTCGTTGTAGTTGACGATCGGGATCGCGCCCTGATCCTTCGCGCGCAGAAACAGCTTGCGGATGTGCTCGCGCTTATACTTGTCGTTGAAGTGCTGATGCTCCACCAGCACCTGACGCACGGAGTAGTCCTGATGGATGAACCGGCGGTACTGCTCCATGAGGATGGTCTGGCCCTGCGCAGCGTAGTCCGTCTTCGCCTCGACGCTGTCGCAGGTCAGCTCATGGCCCGTGCGCTTGATATAGTCAAGGCGGCCGATCTCCGCCGCGCCGGAGGTGACCCAGATCATGCCCGGGCGCAGCTCCCGGCCAAGGCGGGAGAAGATGTTATAGTCGATGTCGGCGTCCTCGCGGCGAATGAGCGCCATGGAACCAATCTTGCCGACAAGATCAAAATCGTAATGCATGCTTGCACCTCTGTTACTTGTGATAGCGTTCCCCCGCCGCGATCTTCATCGCGCGGTACGTCTGCTCAAGGAGCATGATGCGCGCGAGCTGATGCGGGAAGGTCATCGGCGAAAACGAGAGCTTCACCTGCGCGCGGCGGACGACCTCATCCGACAGCCCCAGCGAGCCGCCGATGACAAAGACCACGCGCCGCCCGGTGTCGATGAGCTCCGTGAGCTTTCGGGACAGCTGCACGGAATCCATCTGCTTTCCGTCGATGCACAGGCAGACGACCACATCCCCGTCGCGGATTTTGGCAAGGATGGCGTCGCCCTCTTTTTTCTTGATCTGCTCCTCGATCGCCGGGGAGGAATTGCTCGGCTCCGGCAGGTCGGGCAGCTCAATCGTCTCCCATTTGCCAAAGCGGGACAGGCGCTTTTCATACTCGGCCGCGGCGTCGCGCCAGTATTTCTCCTTGAGCCTGCCCATGCAGATGAGCGCCATGTTCATCCCTTCATCACCCCCGCGATGATCTGCGAGAGGATCATAAGCGCAGCGGCGCCCGCCGCCATGCCCCATTCCCTCTGCGAGAGCCGCAGCTTTGCCGGCTTCTTATCCAGCTTCTTATCCGGTCCCTTATCCGGCATCGCCGGGCGGCGCGCACGCCACAGGCGCCTAAGACCGGCAGCGAACACCGCCGTGCCGGCAAGCCGCAGCGCGCAGGAAACCAGCGACAACCCGGAAAACAGCCCGCCAAGCCCCATAAACGAGATGAGCAGGAGGCTGATGTTGTGCAGACAATGGACGATCACGCCCGCCGCAAGGCTGTCCGTCCGGCGGACGATCGCATAGAGCAGAAGGCCCATCAGCGCGCGAACGGCAAAGAGATCCGCCCCATGCGCCGCAGCAAAGACGAGCGCGCTCACCGCGGCGGCAAGCCCCTCGCCCCGCCGCCTCAAAAGGCCGCCGAGGACGCCGCGGAAGAAGAGCTCCTCGAAGAGCGGCGCGACGACGCCGCTGGCAAGCAGCATCGGCAGAAAGAGCGACGCCTGCGGCGCGGCAGCCGCCTGCACGGGCAGGAAAACGCCAAAGCGCGCAAGCACGGCGGACGGCAGATCCGCCAGCAGCGACAGCGGGCAGACGAGCGCCGCGCCCGTCACAGCGAGCGCAAAGCGCTGCTCAGCGGTGACCGGCCTGCGCCGCAGGGCAGGCCTGCACGGCGAAGCCAGCCCCAGCACGGCGGGCAGCAGAACGCACACCAGCGTGCCAAGGAAGGAGAGCAGCACCGCCCACACGCCCGAGGGCGCAATCAGCCGGGCCATCTCGCCCCAGAGGGCGAGCAGCAGCAGCACGGCGGCACAGAGGAGCGCCGCCCACGCCTCCGGCGTCAGCCGGGAGAGCGCGCCGCTGTCCATCAGCTGCCCGATCGCGCGGAAGGAAAGCCCCTCCGCCGCAGCAGCAAGGCGCGCCCCGCACGCCTGCAGGAGCGCCGCCGCATGCTCCCTAACGGACGCAAAGGCAGCAGAGACAGAAGAAACGGCGGAAGAACAGAATGCAAAAAACGGGGAGCGCGACTGCGCGCGCCCCCGCGCCGATTGACCCTCGGTATGCTCCGCCATGTCGCCCGCAGCGCCCTGATCGCGCTCACGGGGATCGGGTTGATTCCTGTTGTCCATCATGATTGATTATCTCAGTCGTCGGCGAATACATAGTCGCGCTGGATGGTGTAGCTGATCGCAAAGAGCACGATGTCCACCGGGATCTTGATGAAGCCCGCGGAGACCGGCAGCACCGTCGGCAGGAACCAGACAAGGCCCGCGCCGATCGCGCCCTGCATGATGCACAGCGCATAGTACTTGAGCATGGAATACTTCCCGCCGCGGCCGCCGAAGACGGCGTGCTTATTCATCCTGTAATTGACCTGCGAGGACACCAGGCGCGCCAGGCCATAGCTCAGCGCGCGGTGCAGGCCGAGCGCGAGGCAGAGCCAGTAAAGCGCATAGTCGATCACAAAGGACAGGCCGGAAGAGAAGATGTAGGTCAGCAGATGCCTGAAGATGACCATGTAGATCTTGATCGCGTCGCGCACGGGATTGAAGTGGCTGCCCGCGTTGTCGTTGATGTAGATGGTCTCAATCGGCACCTCATGCACACCGATCTTCATATCGCGCAGCTTGAGCAGCACGTTCATCTCGTATTCATAGCGCTCGCCGTCAATGCGGATCATATCCTCCAGCGCGCAGCGCGGCAGGGCGCGCAGGCCCGTCTGCGTATCGCCGACCTTCACGCCGCTGACCAGATGATAGACGGCGCGGGTGATCCTGTTGCCCCAGAGGGACTTGAAGGGCACCTCGCCGGTAAACTCGCGGGAGCCGAGCACCAGCTTGTCCGGATGCTCGAGCATCGCGTCGATCAGGCGCAGGATATCCTTGGGGGTGTGCTGGCCGTCCGCGTCCGCGGTGACGATGCCGCACAGATCCGGCCACTCGTTGAGACAGGCATTGATGCCCGTCTTGAGCGCGCGGCCCTTGCCCTGATTGACCGCATGCACGGCCACCTTCGCGCCGAGCGCTGCGCAGGCCTCAAAAACCGGGCGGAAGGTCTCCTTGCCGCCGTCGTCCACGAGCATCACCCGCAGGCCGCTGCCCAGCAGTTCCTCGGTCAGGGTAATCAGCCTTTCATCCGGCTTATAGGCCGGAATCAGCACGACCGCTTGGCTTCTTTCGCTGTGATCCATATATATCTCCTCATCAGAAACGCATGTTTATCCGCCTGCATTCAAAATGCCGACAGGTGACAACAGTATACCCCCGGCATGCCAAAAAGTCAATGAAATCTGTGCTTTTCTCCCCTCCCGCAGCGCAGATTCAGGGCATCTCCGCCTTGCGTATGGGGACGCTTTGTGATACAATGAACTATCATCCGCCGCAGGGAACGCGGCCTCATGAAAAAAAACATGCGCGCACGCGCTTATCAGCAAAGGAGGTTCCCCTCTATGGAACAGCAGAACGGACAGCAGACCCAGGCCCCCGTCAGGAAGCAGCGCATCCTCTCGGGCATCCAGCCCACCGGCACGCCCACGCTGGGCAACTACATCGGCGCGATGCGCAACTGGAAGCTGCTCGAGGACGAATACGACTGCCTGTACATGGTCGCCGACCTGCATACCATCACCGTCCGTCAGGAGCCGGCGAAGTTCCGCCAGAACGCCATGCAGATGCTCGGCCTGCTCCTCGCCTCCGGCCTTGACCCGGAGAAGAGCGTGCTCTTCTTCCAGAGCCATGTGCATCAGCATGCAGAGCTAGCCTGGCTGCTCAACTGCTACACCTACATGGGCGAAATGAACCGCATGACCCAGTTCAAGGACAAGAGCGCCAAGCATGCGGACAACATCAACTGCGGCCTGTTCACCTATCCGGTGCTCATGGCGGGCGACATCCTGCTCTATCAGGCCAATCTCGTGCCGGTGGGCAAGGACCAGAGGCAGCATCTGGAGATCTGCCGCGACATCGCCCAGCGCGTCAACGGCGTCTACGGCAATGTCTTCACCGTCCCGGAGGGCTACTATTCCAAGACCGGCGCGAGCGTCAAGAGCCTGTCCGACCCGACGAGGAAGATGAGTAAATCCGACGCGGAGGACAGCTTCATCTCCGTCCTCGATACGCCGGACGTCATCCGCCGCAAGTATCGCCGCGCCGTCACCGACTCCGACGCCAGCATCCGTTTCGACCCGGAGAATAAGCCGGGCGTCTCCAACCTGCTCTCCATCATCAGCGCGCTGAGCGGCGAGCCGATCGAGAAGCTCGTCGAGGATTTTGAGGGCAAGGGCTACGGCGATCTCAAGGCCGCCGCCACCGACGTGACCATCGAGGCGCTCGCCCCGATTCAGGACCGCTTCAACCAGATCATGAAGGACAAGAAGTACATGGAGAGCGTCTACCGCACCGGCGCCGAACGCGCGGGCATGCTCGCCGAGCGCACCCTTCAGAAGTTCATGAAGAAGATCGGCTACGTCGCCAAGTAAACCCCTTACCGGACGGCGAAAGCGCGTCCGGTTTTTCTCATCCCCCGCACATCCGCAAGAAGGATTCCCAAGGAGAATGCCCAAGGAGGATTTCCATGAAGAAAACTGCCGCAATGATTCTGCTCGCGCTCCTTCTGTGCAGCGCAGCGCTGGCCGACGAGGTCTATGTCTATAAGGCGCTCACCGAGGGCTCCGAGGCATACAGCGACACGGCGCTCCTGCCGGCGGAGGGCATCGCCGACTGCACCGATCCCTCCAAGCTCTATGTCCTGCCGGGCGGGCAGATCTACCACAACGCCAGCCCCAGCCCGGAGATCACCATCGAGACCAACGACGGCGGCTACTACAACAAGACCGGCGACTGGGTGCCGATGGAGAACGCCACCGGCCAGCGGACGAACCTGATCCCCGTCGTCGAGGGCGACGCCTTCATGGTCACCAGCATGGGCAAATTCAACGCCAGCGTCATCTGGTATGACGAGAATGAGCGCATCCTGCAGAGCGCCGCGTACGGCATCGACTCCTTCACCCCGGAGACGGTCAACGTCGTCGCCCCCGACGGCGCTGCGTACGTCCGCTTCTTCTCCTATGGCTACAGCGAGACCTTCCTCAGCGTCGTCTTCCTGACGATGGAATACGACTGGGAGAACACGGGCCTCACCTTTGTCGCCGAGGACTATCAGGACAAGGTGACCACGCTTGAAAAGCAGGTCGCCGACCTGACCGCCATCCTCGAGCGCTCCAATGTGCTCTACGGCAAGAAGTACGTCGCCTGCGGCGACTCCTTCACCGCCGGTCCCTTTGACGAAAAGACAGCGGACACCTGGGATGAGGACACCCAGTCCTACAAGACCTATCCCTGGTGGATCGCCCAGCGCAACGGCATGACGCTGGTCAACATGGCCCACTCCGGCATGCGCCTGACCAATCTGGACGATACCATGCGCGCCTTCTCCGTCTCGGATTATCTGGATATCCCGGCGGACGCGGACTACATCACCCTCATGTTCGGCCTGAACGAGACGAACATCGGCAACAAGGGTCTGCTGATCGGCAACCCCTGGGACGAGACCAACGCCACCCTCTGGGGCGCGTACAACATCGTCTTTGAGCATATCCTGACGAATTGCCCGTACGCCAAGGTCGGCGTCATCATCGCCGATGCGTGGATGACCGAGGAATACGCCAATGCCGTCAAGGAAATCTGCGCGTACTGGGGCATTCCCTGCCTGGACCTGAAGGGCGACGACAGCATCCCCATGGGCATCAGCGGCCGCTACGAGAAGGTCGCCGTCAAGGCCAAGGATCTGCGCGACGCAGCCTTCCAGAAATCCGAAGAGGACCAGCATCCCAACCCCAAGGCGCACGAATACCGCTCCACGATCATCGAGGATTTCCTGCGCAGCCTGTAATCGATCAGCCGCCCCGAGGGGCGGCTTTTTCTCTTTCCGGGCGCCGCATCCCGCATCCCCGGCGCGGCTGGCTGACTGCAGAAAAATAACCTCATACATTCGATCAAAAACAGTAGACATCTCAACAGTTTGTGCTATAATATCCTCACAGATACAAGATATGGAGGTCTTGCCCATGTGTGAAGTCCGTATGACGGGCGGTACCTGCCCGCAGGAAGAAATCAACGCCTACATCGCCCGCGGCGCCGAGCTCTATGGCCGCGAGCCCGATTCCATCGATATCCATCTGGACGGCGATTACGTTGAACTGGCCTATCATTTCAGCAATCAGCCCTTCCACCGCATCCGCCGCATCACCGGCTATCTGGTCGGCACGCTCGACCGCTTCAACAACGCCAAGCGCGCCGAGGAGCGCGACCGCCTCAAGCACGGGATCAGCATGTAACACACCTTTGCACGCCGCAGTTCTGCGGCGTTTTTTAATTTGCTTGACACCGTCAGATGCGGAACGTACAATAAACATATCATGCGCAGGGCTCTTCCTGCCGACTCTCATCCAAGGCGGACTGATTCACACCATGAACAACACCCTCACCGCAAGGCGCCGCATCACCGCCGCGCATGCGTTCTTTCTCGGCGCGCTGCTCGCGCTCATCGCCCTCGCCCCGGCCATCCTGCCCTACGGCGGGCGCTTTGTCACGCGCGGGGACTACATCGAGCAGCAGCTCCCCTTCATTCTTGAAACCCGGCGCAGCATGCGCGGCGGGCTGAGCGGCTATTCCTTCAGCACGTTTTTGGGCGCGCCCTCCGTGGGCAGCTATGCCTTCTACACGCTGGGCAGCCCCTTCGTCTGGCCGCTGGCGCTGCTTGACGAGGCGCTGATCCCCTACGGCGTGAGCATCATGGCCGTGCTCAAGCACGCCGTCTGCATGCTCGCCGCCTTCCTGTATCTGCGCAGGATGACCCGCGAGCCGCGCCTGGCGCTGCTGGGCAGCGTGCTCTATACCTTCTCCTCCTTCACCATCGTCAACACGCAGTTCTATCACTTTACAGAGGTCGTCGCCTTCTTCCCGCTGATCCTCCTCGGATTGGAGATCGCCATGAGCGACCGCCCGCGCCCCGGGCTGCTCGCGCTCTTCTGCGGGCTCAATACGCTGGTCAACTATTACTTCATGCTCTCCAGCGCGCTGCTTGCCGCGCTGTACTTCGCCTTCCGCTTTTTCTCAGAGGAATGGAAGCCCGCGCGCAGCATGCGGCGCGTCGTCATGACCGTCTTTGAGTGCGGTATCGGCTGCGCGCTCGCGGGCGTGATCCTCGTCCCGGCGATGTGGTACATGCTCTCCATCACGCGCACGGGCGGAGGCACCGGCTCTCTGCTCACGATGACATACAGCCCGTCGGTGATCCTTGAGCGCATGCGCGCTCTGCTCATGCCGATTGAGAGCAACGTCGTACACGCCTTCTACGGCGATGCGCACAGCTGGTCCTCCACCGCCTGCCATCTGCCCGTGCTGGGCATGACCGGCGCCGCCGTCCTGATGGGCGGCAGGAAGCACGGCTGGCTGCGCGCGCTGCTCGCCGCGCTGCTCGTTTGCAGCGTCGTTCCCGTGCTGTGCGGCGCATTCGCGCTGTTCACCAATGTCGCCTACACCCGCTGGTGGTATGGCCTTGCGCTCATGCTGGCCCTCGCTGCGGTCTTTGCGCTCAAGGATCGTCCGCTCCCCTTCTGCGCGGAGGCATGGGATGTTCCCCGGCGCGGTGCATGGGTCGTCGCCTTCGCTGCCTGTACGCTTGCGGCGGTCGCGCTCACGATCCCCTTCCTGCTGCCGCAGGGCGCGCTTGACGCGATAAGCGCGCAGGGCGGGCTGCTCAGCCGCATCGCGCAGATCATCACAAACCGCCGCACCGGCGCCTACGCGGGCGACGCCTTCCGCGTCATGGCGATCACGCTCTCGCTGCTGGGCGCCGGCGTGATGCTCGCGCTCATCCTCCGCCGCCTGCGCTATGGGCAGGCGCTCGCGCTCGTGTGCCTGTGCGCCTGCGTGCAGTACGGCGCGTATATCGCCGTGGGCGACCGCGAGATCCTCTCCGGCGGCACGGACCCGGGCAGCGGCGTATACGAACTGTCCGACATTGCAGCGCCCACGCTCGGCGCGCTCACGCTGCCCGAGCCGGAAGCGTACACCCGCATCGACTACGGCATGCGCCTTCGCAATTACGGCCTGCTGCGCGGCCAGTCCTCGCTGACCTGCTTCTCCTCCCTGCGCTCCTCGACAGTCGGGCGCTTTGTCTCGATGGCGGGCTTTGGCTATGACGAGTCGACCACCGTCCGCCCGCCGGACGCCTCCGGTGCGCTCCGCGCGCTGCTGAGCGTCACGCAGTATCATCAGTTTGACGAGGGCGAGACCATCCCCGAGGGCTTTGTCTACAGCCACGAGGAGAATGGCTTCAAGGTCTATACCAGCGACGCCGCTGTGCCCATGGGCTTCCTGCAGACGACTGTCACCGGCACGCATCACCAGCGCATGGACGAGAAGACGCTCGGCCAGGTGCTCCTCGCCGCAGCGACGCTCGACGACGAATACTTGGAGCGCATCGACCTGCCCCGCCTTGATGTGTATGGTATTCCCGACTGGAAGGAAAGCGCCGCGCGCCTGCGGGAGAACGCCTGCGACCGCTTTGAGACGAGCCCCGACGGCTTCAGCGCGCACATTGACGCCAAGGAGGCCGGCCTGCTCGTCTTCACCATCCCGTATGACAAGGGCTTCACCGCCGCCGTCGACGGGCAGAAGGCGGAGATCATCCCCTGCGACGTCGCCTTCATGGGCGTATGGGTCGAGCCGGGCGAGCATGAGATCGAGTTCACCTACCGCACGCGCGGCCTGCGCCTTGGCTTGGCGATGAGCCTGATCGCAGCGATTACGCTGGCTGGCTATGTCCTCCTGATAAGAAAGAAAGCCTCATAATCTGACACAATGCAGCGGCCCGCCGGGACAACCCGGCGGGCCGTTTTTCTATGCTCACAGCTGCGCAAACACGTCGCCCAGCCCCTCATGCAGAACGAGGTCGGCGATGTCGTCGCGCTTGGTCGGCGTCTTGTTGATGAGGACCAGCCTGCGGCCTGTGTACTCATCAAGGAACGCCGCGGCGGGATAGACCGTCAGCGACGTCCCCGCCACAATCAGAAGATCCGCGCATCGGATGGCGTCCACCGCGCCCTGAATCGTCAGGGGATCCAATCCCTCTTCATAGAGCACGACGTCCGGCTTCACGCGCCCGCCGCATGCCGTGCAGACGGGCACCGCATCCTCAAGCGCCATGAACTGCGCAAGGTCATAGACCTTTCCGCAGCGGCGGCAGATGTTGCGATGGACGCTGCCGTGCAGCTCATAGACCGCGCGGCTGCCCGCCATCTGGTGCAGGCCGTCGATATTCTGCGTGACCACGGCGGAGAGCTTCCCCTCCCGTTCCCAGCGGGCGAGCGTCTCATGCGCAATGTTGGGCTTTGCATCCGGGTAGAGCATGCGCGTGCGGTAAAATTCAAAGAACACGTCGGGGTGCTTCACATAATACGTATGGGAGATGATCGTCTCCGGCGGCTCGCGGAACTGCTGATGATACAGCCCGTCCACGCCGCGGAAATCCGGGATGCCCGATTCCGTTGAGATATGTATGTAAGACCTGATTTTTTCGTAAAAAAATATAGGTTATTTTTCAATCGCAAAATATAACATCAACAATGTCTTTGTTATCAAATTTGATTTCCTTGATGATACTGCGCCAGAAGCGTCTTTTCTCTTCGGGTTCAAGCGTTTTATAGATTCCTTCAAAGTCGGTCTTCAAAAGTTCCTGTAAAGGTGTGATGTCACGTTCAGGCGGCGGGGCTTCAGATTCTGCCTTGGCAATGGCAAGCTTCAGTTCTGCATCCTCTTTGAGATAATCGGCATCCGACATATTGCCAGCCATGTACATGACATTCAGACGGCGCTGGCGCTCCTTCAGGGCGGGCAGCTTGCTCTTCGGCTTTTTCTTCGGCTTCGCCTTTTCCAGTTCGTGTTCATGAATTTCTTTTTCAAGCAGCGGCCTTAGATTCTTCAGCAGCCATCTTTCTGTTTTGATCTCAGACGGGCTGTGCTTGTATGTGCATGTCGTAAATTTGAAACGGCAGCGATATGTCTGATACCTGTATTTTTCCCCCTTGCGGACATTGTACTTGTACGTTCCGCAGAGGATCATTCCGCATTCCGGGCAGCGGATCATGCCGGAGAACAGATAGACACCCTTTGCCCTTGTATCCTGCCGTCTGCGCTCTGCCGATTCCTGCACCATCAGCCAATCCTTCTTGCTGACATACGGTTCACAGAAATCTTCAATGCCTTCCCACATTCCGCAATAGAAAGGGGAACGGGCAATCCTTAACCAGGTCTTGTGCGACTTACTGACACCGTACTCATTGAGCATATGACGGACGGCGGCGGCAAGGTTATTCTTCTTGACAAGGATGTCCCAGAACTCCTGTGTCATCTGCTCCTGCTCCGGGTCTTTGACCAGACGGCGAATGCCGTTTTCGTCCTTCACCTTCATGTATCCCATCGGCTTATTCGGGCCACCAAAGCAAGCTTCCTTGTTCTTGCGCTTATGCTCAAAGACTACCTTGATACGCTCCGCTGTGCGGTCACGCTCATTCTGCGCCACGGCCAGGAAGATGGTGATGGCCATCTGTCCGTTGGCCGTGGTGGTGTCATAGTTCTCATGGATGGCTCTCCATTGGACACCGTGCTTGTCCAGAATTTCCTGCACCTTGAAGTATTCCTTCACGGAGCGGAACCAGCGGTCAAGCTTGGTGAACAGGATAATATCAATCTTTCCGGCCTGAACGTCATCAAGCAGACGCTGGAGGGACGGACGCTTCAGCGGCGGTTTTGCGCCGGAAATACCCTCATCCGTGTAATGATCCACGATTTTCAGCTTGTTCTTTTCACAGTATTCTGTCAGATTATCAATCTGTGTTTCTATGGAGTAACCGCGCAGGGCCTGTTCCTCTGTTGATACACGTTCGTATAGTCCTGCTCTTAAAATTGTCATATTTCATCGTCCTTTGTCATATAGTATCATGCATTCCTTCTTATTCGTGTTTCTAAGTTGCAAAGACATTATTGCCTTTGTGGATTCAAACAATCGAGTTCGTCAAAAGTATATTTATCATAATAGTGTTTTACGCCCTTATTCAGTTCATCACAATAGGCCGCTGCTTCTTCCTCAGTTCCATGTATATATCCTTTTATCATGGAGGGTAAATAGCCGTAGTTTTCTGGATCGTCCATGAAAATAATAAACACTTTCTTTTCCATTTGATTCTTCCTCAATATGTCATATTTCTTCTCTGAATGTCATGAGCTTCAATATAATCAGGCATCAAATGTCTGTTGGTCATCCTTCTTGTCTACATGCAAAGCGTTATATTTTTGAATGAGCGGAAGGAACATGTCAACCACCTTGGACTTTCTGTTGTTCTCAGCCCAGAGGTTGTCATTGTCCGCACGAAGCCGCGCAATCTGCTCCAGCAGAAAGTCAATCTTCTTCTGCGCATCGGCGCGGATCGTCTCCATTTCTGCCCTGTATGAATCATGAATATTGTCCAGCGCAGCCCTGTAATCCCTGTTATCGTCAAGCGCACGTTCCAGTTCACGCATAGCGTCATTCAGACGCTGTTCGTCCGGGCGGTTTTCTTCCTCAAAGGCCAGATAGCACGGATATGTGTTGGAAGAACCAATGATGGCATCCTCAATGCGTCTGGCCGTATCACGATAAATGTCTTTATCAGGATTTCCGGCCATCAGTCTTTCGACGGTCTTGACGGAGATATCGGCGATTTCTGCGATTTCGGCATTGGTCAAGCCGTTAATCTCTTTGAGGTCACGCATGTACTCACACCAGCGGTCAAGCGTCAATCCAGCAGTACGGGGGCCATCGCAGCGAACCTTCCTATGCGGACAGGAAAGGCATCTGTTATAGGGCTTGCTTGCAAAATCAGTCT
Organism: Clostridia bacterium; assembly: GCA_017936375.1. Classification (GTDB taxonomy): domain Bacteria; phylum Bacillota; class Clostridia; order Christensenellales; family Aristaeellaceae; genus Ventricola. The sequence continues at coordinate 16,590 of JAGBFR010000016.1, read as the reverse complement.
TCTTTTTCATGATACATACTCCATTTTGTAATTCATTAGGGTTAAACCCTCAAGAAAGGGGCGTGTGTATTTCCGTATTATTCCGATATATTACCGTATAATCCCCTTACTTTGGGCTGTAAATTCTGCTTACAAAATGATAGGCTATATCCAGGTCAGAAATGGCCTATCTTCCGGCAGTGGGGGTGTTCAGGTGGTGCTGCGGCACCCCCGCTGTTCAAGTCATTTCAGCATGGAAACAAGTTCCATTGCTTTCAATCAATCACATAATATACAATGTTTTCAGAACATTAGTTCAGAACAAACGTTTGCCCCGGTGGAAAGGAGAATGCTTGAATGAGTGACACAGATAAACTGATATCATACATATTAACATTAACCCCAGAGCAGGTGGACAAGGTGGTCAGTCAGATTCCACGATTGACTGAATTACTTTCAGAATCATCGCAGCCTTGTCATCTGGAACAGTCTGAGCAAATTCAATAAGCTTCTTCTGGTTCTCCGATAACCCGTCAAACATGGCGGGTTCTTTTATTTCTTCGCCTTTGTCTTCTATAAGATCACTCTTGAGTATCCCGAAATAATCTGCAAGAATATCAATTTTGTCAATACGAGGGTATTTTTTCGCATTGATATAGTCGCTGAATGTCGCAGTAGAAACACCAACGATGTCGGCCATGTCTTTTTGACTTTTGCCAGCCCTGTCCATGTACTTCCTCAGATTCCTGGCGAAGACTTCTTTTGACCATTGAGCCATTTCTATCACCTCCTTGGCTTTTCTGAATAAATAATACAACACATTAGCTTAAAAGTAAATATAAAAGCGCAAAATATTAGCCGAAAGCTATTGACAAAATTATTTTGATATAGTATTCTAATCCCGAAGTTAGCTTTAAGCTGATTTCAATCAACGAAGAAGGAGGAAATGCAATGCTGTACAAGGTGTCCATGAAGGCCGCAAGGGTCAACGCTGACATGACGCTTGCGGAAGCAGCTGACAGGTTTGGCGTGAGCATCAGCACGGTCAAGAATTGGGAAGCGAAGAAGACCTTTCCGAACCAGCCGATGATCGACAAGATTTGTGAGGTCTACTCCGTTCCTTATGACATGCTCAAATTTTTTTAACCACAGGTTAGCTTAAAGCTAATTATATAGAGGTGATACGAATGACCATCAAAGAAAAGCTTCGGCTTCTGGCCGACATCAAAAAGGCCAACGAACAGCGCCTGAAGGCGTGGCTGGCCGAAAAGAACAAAGGCTGACAAAACAAGGAAAGGGGTGATTTTATGGCGATTCAATACCCGCCTGGATTGGCTGACAGAATCGCACGGGTGCTGTCCGACATCCTGACGGACAAGTACGGCGAGGAATACGGCGTGAAAATCACCCTGCATCGGGTGGACAAAGAGACTGGAGAAAGGATGGATGGCATTGACAGAGCGGATGTGTATGGAGAGCAGCAAGCCTGTGTGTGATTACTGCGAACACACCGTCCCTGAGAATTTCTGGTACGTCATCAACGGTGACGTGATCTGCAAGGGATGTCTGAACGAGAACTTCCGGCAGAGAGTGAACGAAGATTCTGAGGATGGAGATGAGGACGAATGAGCCGTCACAGCAAAGGTGACTTGCAGCAGATGCAGTCCCTGCCGCTGGAAGCCAAGATCCTGATGACCCAGCGGCGCATCAGGGACTGGGTGGACTACTGGCACGGGGATGTGTACGTCTCCTTCAGCGGTGGCAAGGACAGCACGGTGCTGAAGCACATCGTGGATGGCATGTATGATGATATCCCTGCCGTGTTCGTCAACACGGGTCTGGAGTATCCCGAAATCCAGCGATTCGTGCGGGACATCAAGGCCGGGAAGTTCCCCTGCTTCAATTCTGATGTGGAGATCATCAGGCCGGAAATGCGGTTTGATGAGATCATCAAGAAATACGGATACCCCGTTGCCAGTAAACGTGTATCCGGGTATATCGAAACAGCAAAGCGGCACCCAGATTCCATGCGGGCCAAGTGGATCAGGGGCGAAGAAAAGACCAAGTTTGTCACAGGCGGTAAATGGTCGTTCCTGATTGATGCGCCCTTCAACGTGTCGGCGAAGTGCTGCGAAATCATGAAACACAAGCCTGTCAATAAGTACGGAAAGCAGACGGGAAGGAAAGCGATTATTGGAACCATGGCCTGCGAAAGCCCGAACCGTGAGCAGTCGTGGCGCGAAAACGGATGCAATGCCTTTGAAGCAAAGGTTCCTATTTCACAGCCGATGGCCTTCTGGACTGAACAGGACGTTCTGCACTACACAAAGCAGTTCAATGTCCCATACTGCCCCGTATATGGAGAAATCCGGGTGGCCCAGCACGACACCATAAAAGGCCAGATGAACATCATTGACTATCTGGGCTGTTATGAAGCGGAAGATGTCCTTGAATCCACGGGCTGTGACAGGACAGGCTGCATGTTCTGCATGTTCGGCTGTCACATGGAGAAGGAGCCGAACCGCTTCCAGCGGATGAAGCAAACGCATCCAAAGCAGTACGCATACTGCATGAACGGCGGCGAGATGGTTGACGGCGTATGGCAACCAAGCAAGGACGGGCTTGGCCTTAGGAAGGTCATGGAGTACATCGGGATTCCTTACGAATAATTCTTCTGGAAGATAGACCGTTTCTGACCTCAAAGAGAAAGGGGTCAGAACGAATGAAGGAATTCAAAAGCTTTTACAAAGAGGTGGCCGGAAATGAGGGCGGCAAGTGCCGATACAACACAAGGCTTGATACCTACGGCTGCGGATGCCAGCACGACTGTTCCTACTGCTACGCCAAGAGCCTGCTGAACTTCAGGAACCTGTGGGATGCGAAGGAACCGTCCGTTGCGGACATCGGGAAGATTGAGCGCAGGATTGCGAAGATCCCGAAAGGCTCCATTGTTCGCCTTGGCGGGATGACGGATTGCTTCCAGCCGCTGGAGGGACAGGAACATGTTACACGGGAGGTCATCCGGCTGCTGAATCAGTACGGCATCGGATATCTGATCGTCACCAAGTCTGACATGGTATGTGAATACATGCACATTCTTGATAAAGAGAAAGCACACATCCAGATCAGCACGACATGGATTCCCTGCGAAAAGGCAGTCAGCACCAGGCGCAGGATTGCGGCCATTGAAGCCCTGCATGCGGAAGGCTTTGACGTGGCCGTCCGGCTGTCACCCTACGTTCCGCAGTTTGTGGACTTTGAGCAGCTGAACAGCATCCGCTGCAACAAGATCATCGTGGAATTCCTGCGGGTCAATCACTGGATTAAGCAGTGGCTTCCGCTGGACTACAGCGAATGGACGGTCAAGCATGCCGGGTATCAGCATCTTCCGCTGGAGAAGAAGATTGAATATCTGGCCAAGGTCACTGGATTTGATGAAGTGTCCGTCTGCGAAGATGTGACAGAACACTATGAGTATTGGCGTGAATGCGTCAATCATGACAAAAACGACTGCTGCAATCTGAGGAAGTGATGAACATGAGCAAATACGGAGCCAAGAAGGTCACCTATGACGGCAAGACCTTCGACAGCCAGAAGGAAGCCCAGCGATATGCAGAACTTCGGCTGCTGGAGCGCGGCAAGGCCATCAAAGACCTGAAGCGCCAGGTCGGGTTCGTGCTGATCCCCGCCCAGCGAGACGAAAGCGGAAAGGTGATTGAACGGGCTGTCACCTATGTGGCTGACTTCGTATACACCGACTGCAAGACAGGCAAACAGGTCGTTGAGGACACCAAGGGCTTCAAGACCAAGGAATACATACTGAAACGAAAAATGATGCTGCACTTCCACGGCATCCGCATCAAGGAGGTTTAATCACATGCAGATGAACGAATACCAGCGCCTGGCGGCGCGGACGATCAACCCCAAGCTTCATTCCACCCAGCAGATGTATCACGCCCTTCACGGCATGACCAGTGAGGTGGGCGAAATCCACGGGCTGTTCCAGAAGGACTATCAGGGTCACGCAATCGACCCCCAGCACATGAAGAAGGAACTTGGTGACCTGCTGTGGTTCATCGCAGAATTCTGCACGGCTATGGACTGGACGCTGGAGGAAGTCGGCAGGGAGAATATCGTCAAGCTGATGGAGCGATACCCTGAGGGCTTCAGCACCGGAAAGAGCCTTCACAGGAAGGAGGGTGACATCTGATGACAAGTATAGTTGACAATTGCTCCGTGTTTGGCATCGCTGACAGCGTGAAGGCTAGCAAGTACCCCATGGCCGTGGACACGGAAAGCTGTTCCCCCGTCATCACGGAAAGGGTGATCCGGCTTGCCGGATGCGCACCGGGGACGGGACATGACCAGTTCCCGACGGGCATCATCGTCCAGTTTGACCTGACCTTTTCCATCAAGGCATGGGTGGAAGCGGAGCGGTATCACTTCTTTGACTTCGTGTCAAGTCAGTCCACGATGCACCGCATCACCAAGTTTGACCTTGAAGCGCAGTGCAATGAGTACGTCAGCCCTGAAATCATCAAGGTCTGCGAAAACCTCATCAGACAGCACCTGGACGGGCCGACCCCCGAAAACTATCTGAAGGTGCTGTACAACATCCCCACGGGCTTCCGGCTGACGGCCAGAATGACCATGAATTACAGGCAGCTGAAGACCATCTACCAGCAGAGGAAGAATCACCGACTGCCGGAGTGGCAGGAATTCTGCCGCTGGATGGAAACCCTGCCCTGCTCCTTCATGATTACGGGGAAGGAATATGAAGCTGTATGAATATCATCAGAGCCGAAAGAGAAGTGTTCAACAAGATGGTCAGGGGCGAAAGAGTATACTTTTTCCCCGTGGATGACACGCATGTATTCGTCACCGCTGATGGATACATGGGGTACATCTTTCCCCTTTCTGCCATCTCATTCAATGCGGGCAAGTGCATGCAGATGCAGCCGCTGAACTATTCCGAACTTATCAAGCCGGAAAATGAGATTTTCCTGACTGATGATTACCATGGCGGCGGCTTCGGAGATAAGCGGATGTACCGCAGACTGAAGGCATCCGGCAAGAACGTGTTCGTGAACAACGCCTTCCTTGCCAACTTCCAGAACCCAAGATTCTGGCAGGGAGAGGACGAGATTGGCATGATTGCCGTGACAGAAAAGGGCGCAACACCCAAGGATGACATCCCGGTCGGCATTATTCTTCCGATCAGATGCGACTGGGGGAACACATACAGAAAGGAAGGTGAACCGTGTGGATAATCTCAAGGCCACGGCGCACATCGTCAAGCATGTGCTGGAGGAAGACAAGCGAACCCGCAACAGTGACAGCTTCCTATACCTCAAAGTGCTGGAATACATCGCAGAGCGGAGCGACTGCCCCGACCTGAAGAGCCTGACGGTGCCCCCGCTTCCTGCTGAATATGAAGGAATACGGCTTCCCGCCCTTTGAGAGCGTGAGACGCAACAGGCAGTTGATTCAGGCGAAATACCCGGAACTGGCGGCAGAAGATCCGATTGACGCACACCGTCTGGTCAATGAAGAGCGGGTGCTTGAATACGTCAGGGGTGCCAAGTATGAAGCTTGACACAAGAAGGGACAAGCCGCCCAGCCGGGCGGCATCCCCGATCAATAAGCGAAACGGACGGCTGGTCTGCATATGCACGGCCAAGGGGCAGATTGTGTATCTTGCGGACGATTACAAGCGAGAATTTGAAAAGGAGAAGTGACCATGGACTTTATGCAGTTTTTCTGGATTGCGGCCAGCATCCTGCTGGCGGGCGCTCTGATTATCACCGGGCTGTTCGGCGTGGTCTGCGCCATGGACATGATGCGTGAGGGAGAAAGGAAGCCGGAGGATGCGAAGAGGGCACACGGTCAGCACGGACGTACTGCTTGCTGACATTCGGGCCAAGTGCCTTGACTGCATGTGCGGAAGCCGGAAGCTTGTAGACACATGCACAAGCCGGGAATGCCGTCTGTGGCGGCACAGGAAAGGGCTGGCCGGGGAGCAGGAAGGCATGTTTGCCCAGCCTGAACTGGAAGGCCAGATGAACATTTTCGAATTGGAGGTGTGCGGATGATGGATCTGTGGTGGCTGCTCTGTCTGCTCATCACCCACTGTGTGGCCTACTGCATGGGCAGGAATGACCGCAGTGATGATGTGGAGATGTACGATATCACCCTGAAATGGGAGCATGAAAAGTGGCTCGAAGAGAGGAAGGACAAGCGGGATGAAGGAGAATTATGACCTCCCCACCTTCCGGGTATCGGAAGACCAATACAAGAACATCTATGGCATGTTCGCAGGTCTTGGACAGTTTGAAATCGCAGAAGAGCGGATGGCCCAGCGGATCAAGGCGATTCCGAACGGCAAGCGTGACCTGCATCTGCTTCTGAGCGTGGGCAATAAGCTGATGCGGCACATCATCGCCACGGTGCCGGAGGAAAAGCGGGAAGCCGTCAAGCGTCAGGCCAAGCACACGCATTTTGACATCCTCATCCGGCCCCGGATGCGGATGGTCGAAAAGAACGAAATCGTGGTGGCTGCGGATGACCTGCATGCGGCGCTGTATTTTGCTCATGAGCAGTGCAAGATGTGCTTCAAGGAGAACTGCCGTGCATGCAAGCTGGGCAGGTCGCTTGACCACCTGCTGGCCTATGACCGGGAAGGCAAAAGCTGGGCCGGGGTTGACTTCAGTGCCCTCATGGACTGAGAAAGGAAAACGCATGATGAATCTTGATGAGCAGGGCTGCATTCGCCTTGTGAACGGCATTGTGAAGAAGGCCGTGCAGGACTGGAGGATTGCCAAGAAGCGGCTGTTCCAGTGCCCGGACACGATGTACAGCAGTACATGCTGGCCGATTGTGAGCGCTTCTTTCTATCCCCGCTCTTCGGCACCTTGACCAATATGGACGGCAAGGCATTTCTGGCCAAGCTGGAGGATGAATGGGCCATTGAGGAGCGGCACTTAAAAGCCGCCAGGGAAAAGAAGGCCAACCGGGACAACGGGAAAGGCAAGGTGTTCAAGAGATGCTGACGAATGCACGGGCGCTGGCCGATGCCCTGAACAACTTTGACATCCTTGACTGGGAAGAAAAGGTGTCGATTGCCAATTACATCGAATGCACCAGCGCAAGGGACTGCGCATGGGACGGAAACCCGAAGGACATGACCGTCTGCGAGGAATGCAAAGTCAGATGGCTTGAACAGAAGTGGGAGGGCTGAAGATGACAACGTTTGACAGGATCAAGGAACTGCTTGACCGTGCTGGACATCCGATGATGTTTGTGGCGAATGAAGAAATCCACACGATCAGGCCGAAAGCATACGCAACGATTGCGGAAGCCATTGACGCTTATCTCAAGGAGAAACAGCGTGACGATAACGACCTGATTGAACGGCTGACTGCTGTGCTGGAAAACGTTCTGAATGAGCGGGATGCAATGCTGAAGGAATTGAAGACCTTTTCTGGTTGTGGAAACTGCAAGCACGGAGGTTCGAAGCCTGACTGCAAAGACAATGATTTCCTTTGTGATGATTGCTATATCGAAAGCTGTCCATGCAAGACTTGTGACATCTATGAGCCGGACAATAACCACTGGGAATGGCGCGGTATGCCGGACAAGGAGGGCTGACCATGAATCCACTTCCGAAATGCCCATACTGCGGGGAGAAAATGCGGCTTGATGCAGATTCCGTTCACATCTGGATGAAATGCGATAACTGCCTTTCCTGCGGCCCAAAGGAAACTAGGCCGGATTATAGGAACGCAGAATTCCCGTTTGAAGATTGGAACGCATTCTGGGACAAATGCAGAGAACTTGCCATTGGTGCCGTGCTTCGCCATGGTGCCCTCATCCAGCAGCTGGAGGGGCAGATTGACCTGATGAAGATCCAGATGCAGGGTGACTGCGGGGTCTGCAAGCACTGGAACGGCGAGAAGTGCGATGAATGCCTGACCAAGACGGGGCATCCGCACTGGGAATATGAGGGCCTTCCGAAGTGACGGCCATGCAGAAGCACTGCTGCGCTACATGCAAATACCGTTCGCCCCTGGGTGCATCCATCCACTATCTGTGCATAGGGTGCATCCAGGACGGCGAATGCACAAAATGGGAACCTGCTGGAGGTGAAGAGTATGGCACAGGTTAAATTCAAGCCTTGCCCATTCTGCGGGGACTTGCCGACTTATGAGCATTTCTGTGAAGGCTTCTTCTGGGTTGAACGCATCAAATGCCATAACTGCAACCTGAAGATGGATGCAGTTGGAACGTCTAGAAGCGAAGGAAGTCGTGTAGCAAGATTATGGAACAGGAGGGACGGAAATGCGGCCGATTGATGCGGATTCGCTGAAAGCACAGTTAATCTATTTTGCAAACCACATGCAGGATAACGGCCATTCAACTTATGCGGCGGCGCTTGGTGAAGCCATAAACATTGTGGACAGGCGGCAAACCATCGACGCTGTGCATGTACAGCACGAAGGAAACACGTCCTTTATAAGCGTCAAGAATGTTGACGAATGGGAGGATAGAATCATCCTTGACGAAGGTGTTAAAACCAAACGCTGTGCGGTGTATTACGCAGACGCAGATGAGCCTGTGGAGCGGTGTAACGGCCATGGCCGATGGCTGGATGAACGCACAGACATCAAGTGTTCTGAATGTGGTGCAACCTTTTCGGATGAGATTGTCTTCATGAGAAGGGACACTGATAGCTATAAAAACCCGGAACATTGCCCCGCTTGCGGTGTTCGAATGGACGGTGAGCCTGATGATGACAGCGGACAGTGACCTGATCCGGCGCAGTGATGCCATCTCTGCCCTGCATGCGGAGATGAAGCGCACCTACACCCCGGCAAGGAAGGGCGGCTTCAAAGGAGCGCTTGAAATCGTGCGGAGGGCACCCAGCGTGACGGTGCGCACACCCGGTTCTTCTCACTGGTTCTATAATGCCGGATGGTTCTTCTGCGACAACTGCGGCGGCAAGGCAGCTGGGAGCGGATACACGCCCTACTGCCAGCACTGCGGATCAAAGATGGACGATATGCCGGAAATCGAATAAGGAGAACGTATGACTGAGTGTTTAAGACGTTCAGAGCGAACAGCAAGAAAAACGCATACATGCGATTATTGCGGCGGCATCATCAAAAGGGGCGAAAAATACATCTATGGCGCATACAAGGACGATGTTTTCTTTGATTGGAAATCTCATGAACGCTGCGATTTTATCGTAAACGAGCTATGGGATTTTATTGATCCTTGGGACGGAGTTGGTAAAGACGATTTCCACTATGCTTGCCATGATTTCTGCCACACATTTGTCTGCCCCGACTGCCCGCAATTCGACAAGGAATACAAGGAGTGTGAAAAGGATGCATACTTCTGCCTTGATAGAATTGACGCACTATTACAGACACACAGGCTTGTCAAAAGCCGGGACAAGTACCGCATGATATGCTTTAAGGTCGTTCCGAGAGAATGAGAAAATTCAAAGGAAGGAAGTGATGAGGATGGCTGAAGTGAAATGGGTGAAAATCACCACGGACATGTTCGACAACAGGAAAATCAAGCACCTGCGCAAGCTTCCTGACGGCAACAACATCGTGCTGATTTGGGTGATGCTGCTGACCATGGCAGGGAGATGCAACGCTGGAGGGATGATCTTCCTGACGGAAAACATCCCCTACACGCCCAAGATGCTGGCCGATGAACTGGGCTTTGAGGAAAACACCGTGAAGCTGGCCCTTCAGGCTCTGGAGCAGTTCAACATGGTGGTGACGGATCAGGGCTATTTCTCCATCGCCGGATGGAACGAATACCAGAACATTGAGGGTATGGACAAGATCAGAGAGCAGAACAGGCTGCGTCAGAAGAAGTGGTACGACAAAAAGAAAGCCCTGCCCGCTTCAGAGGATAATCCTAACGTTAGGCATAACGTTACTGTAACGCAACCTAACGCAACAGATAAAGAAGAAGAAAGAGATAAAGAAAAAGAGAAGAAGAAGAAAAAGAGTGTGAAGGAATCCCCCCACACCCTCCTTGAACGCCTGATACCTGAGTATACCATGACGGATGCCCTGAAGGCAAAGATGGCCGAATGGATCACCTACAAGACGGAGCGGAAGGAAGGCTACAAGGAAACGGGCCTGAAGTCCCTGCTTCGTCAGGTGGAGAACAAAGCCATGGAATACGGGGAACCTGCCCTGATTGACCTGATTGACCTGTGCATGGCCAGCGGCTGGAAAGGGATCATCTTTGACAAGCTGGCAAAGGCCCAGCCTGTCCCGCTCCCCCGTCAGGATGCCCAGCCGTACAGGAAGGCCAGCAAGGCTGACGAGATGAACGAATTTTACAACATGGCCGCTGAATGGGCGGCAGAAGGAGAATGACATATGATGAATGAAATGCTGCGCAATGGCTCCGGCTATGTGGATATGACCGCCTATGAAGGCATGACCCATGCGAACCCCGGCGAAATCTGGACGCAGGGTGACAGGGATGATGATTACTGGGTGCTGCTGGCCGTCAATAGCCATGTATGCACGGGTCTGAAGCTGACCAACCGTGACTGTGACGGCTCCATCCCCGTAACCTGCCGTGAGGTGATGTTCACCAATCCCGCCATGCTTGGCTATCTGTTCCATAACCGTCTTGGCTGCTACGTCAAGACCCTGCCAAAGAAAGAATTTGAAGCGGTGCAGAAGGCTGTGGCTGATGCGCTGGGCTTTGCGGCTTCCGTGGACGAGGATGCGGAAGACTTGTGGCTTGAGAATGCCAAACTGAGGGAAGACCATGACAGCATGAAGAAGATGCTGGAGGATGTCACGACTGAACTGAAGGCGCAGAAGAAGGTCAACGAAAGCCTGAATGACAGCGTTGCTGAATTGCAGCTGGAGGTCACCTGCTGTGAGACGTACAAGTCTGTCTATTACGAACTGCTGGACAAGCTGATTGCGGCGGAGGCAGGTGCTGCCCTGTGACGAAGCAGGAATTCAGCAAGTGGGTCATGGCCCTGAAGACCTACTATCCCCGTGAACAGCTTCTGCCCAACGCCCAGGCCATTGAACTGTGGTTCCAGGAACTGCACGACATCCCCATGCAGGTGGCTGAAGCGGCCCTGCGCAAGTGGGTATCCACCAGCAAGTGGTCACCGACCATAGCAGAAATCAGGGAAATGTGCGTGGATGTCAGGCGCGGAGATGCCCCGGACTGGTCGGAAGGATGGTATAAGGTCAATATGGCCATCCAGCGCTATGGCAGGTACAGGCCAGCGGAAGCACTGGCCAGCCTTGACCCCATCACCCGCAAGGCAGTCAAGTGCCTTGGCTTCGGCAACCTCTGTGACACGGAGGACATCGGCTATTACACAAGGCGCTTCCAGCAGATATTTGAGACGGAAGCCAAGCGTCAGCAGATGCGCCTTCAGCTGCCGATGGAACTGCAAGAGGTCATTGGCCAGATTCAGGGCGAATTCACACTGAGACTGGAAAGCGGGGATGCGCATGGTTAAGGCAAGAAGGCTGTGGCGTATCTCCGTTGAGGGACGGACGGCATCCGGGCACAAAATCCAGCTGGTCATCGGCCAGCATGCCCGTGACGCTGGCGAAGCGTGGATGATGTTCAATGATTCCTTCAGCGGCGCATGGTGGGAAAGGATTTCCGTGACGGAGGTGAAGCCGGATGAAAGGCCAGAGCAATGACGAAAAAAAATATCTGGAGCGGATCAAGCGGCTGGACAAGCTGATTGACAGGAAGCTGGACAAGGCGGCACGGCTGTACAGCCTGGCCACGAAGATCACCCCGACCATGAGCGAGAGCGGCGGGGGCGGCAGCGGGAATCAGGATAAGGTCAGCGCGGCCATGGACAAGTGGATTGACCTGAATGCCGAAATCAACAGGGACGTTGAACAGCTGGCCGACATGCAGAGCGAAGCATACGAACTGCTGTATAAGATCAGCAATCAGGAATACTATGACGTGCTGGAGATGCACTATCTGCAATACATGACCTTTGAGCAGATCGGTGCCAAGAAGGGATGTTCCCGCAGATGGGCAGAGAAGCTGCACGGCAGGGCGCTGGAGGTCTTCGGGAAGATCCTGAAGGCGCAGGAATAAAAAAGGCGGTGCAGTTAAACTGCGCCGCTTTTCTTGTCCTGTTCCATCTGTGCTTCGATTGCCTTCTTGACGTATCCGGCCAGGGAACAGCCGGACGCTTCAGCTGCCGCACGGACTGCGGTGCAGAAGTCCTTGGAATAGCTGACGGGGAGCCGCTCATACTTGGCGGCAAGATACTTGTCATTGGCCTTGCGCTGCGCTTCTGTAAGTGCCACGGGCTTCACCTCTTTCATCTGAGAAGATTATACCACAACCATATATTAGTATCAATATACCGAATGCACAAATATTGGTACTAATATTTAGAGGTATGGCCGATTGATATATTGGTACTAATAGAGTATAATAAGACCATAGAAAAGGACATCACACACCGACCGAATACAGGAGGAAAAGATAATGAAGCGTAGCAAGAAGTATTACACGGCGAAGGCAATTCTGAAGGATGAAACCCATGAATGGGAAGTGACGATATACGACTTGTATAAATCCATCACGGAAGCCGAAGACGGTATTGAGCGATTCAAGAAGCACGGATACAACATCGTAAAGACCTGGATTGAGTAACAACGGCAAGCCGAGCCGGGGCGGCTAAACCCCGGCAGAAAGTGAGGACAGCATGAGAAACGCGCTGAGAATGTACTACTACCTCCCGAATCAATCCGAACTCTTCTCCGATCCGTTCGTTTTTGAAACGAAAGACGGCAAGGAATGGGAACGCGCTGTGAACATTGCCCACGAAAAGGGCTACAAGATCGTCAGAGTTGAGCGGGTAAAATAAACACGACGCGCCGCGCCGGGGCGGCAAAACCCCGGCAGAAAGGATGGGAACCATGGAAACCATGACGCTGAACTTCACAAGCAAGGAGCGGTACGGCAGGGCGGTCAGGCGGCTGCTGATGGGAGACGGCCAGTATCAAATGGTCTGCTTCGGAAAGTGGATCGGGCATGACACATACTTTGGATATGTCGAATTTAAGAAGCGGGCATGACCCGCTTTTTTCATGCAGTTCGCAGAAGTTCGCAAGAGTTCGCAAAAGTTCGCAAAAGTTCGCAAGAATTCGTCTTGAATTCGCAGGTTTGGCGTGATAGTATTATCGTGAAAAGAAATATCAAAGCACAGCCGGACGGGGCCTTCCCCTTCCGGCTTTTTCTATGCTCAAAATGGCTGGAGGTGATGATTGTGGATGGCTTGAACAGACGGCAGCGGCAGTTCTGCGAAGAATATCTGATTGACCTGAATGCAACGCAAGCCGCAATCAGAGCCGGATACGCAGAAAAATATGCCAGCACGAATGCACATAAATTACTGCAAATTACTGCAATCGCAGAGAAAATCAGAGTGCTGGAGGAAGAACGGGTCAAGCGTACACGCATCACACAGGACAGGGTTCTGCGTGAACTGGCCATCATCGCCTTCAGCAATGCGGCAGATTATGCCGCTGTGGTAGAAAGGGAAGTCACCGTTGAAAGCGCGGACGGCGAACCTATAAAGGTGCTGGATGAAGACGGTAACCCGCTCATGTACAGAACGGTTGAACCTGTGCTGACCAAGGATCTGACAGAAGACCAGAAGCGGGCGCTTGCTGTCATCAAGAAGGGCCGTGACGGCTTTGAGGTCAAGCCGTATGACAAAGTAAGGGCGCTTGAACTGCTGGGCAAGCATCTGGGCATGTTCCAGGACAAGGTGGAAGTCAGCGGCGAAGTCAATAACCCGATGGCCGGACTGACCACGGAGGAACTGAAGAAGCTGATTGAGGATGGATAAACAGCTTTTGAAGTTTTATGCCAAGATGGAACTGGCACGGCGCAGTTTCTGGGAATTCTGTAAATTCACATCCCCTGATTTCTACACGGAAGAACGACACTTCCTGAAGGATCTGGCTGAAAAGCTTCAGTGGTTTGTGGAAGATGCAGAAGAACAGATCATGGTGGTCAACATGCCGCCCCGCCATGGCAAATCACGTTCAGCCACCAATTTTGTGAAGTGGCTGTTCGGCGTATACGGAAAGAACATCAAGGTGATGACGGGCAGCTACAATGAAACGCTGTCCGGCACATTCGCAAAACAGGTGCGTGACAGCATCGCAGAAAAGCGGACGCTGGGCGTGACCGTATACAATGACATCTTCCCGAAGACAAAAATCAAATACGGCGAAGCATCAGCACAGAAGTGGGCGCTTGAAGGCAGTCAGCAAGCCAATTACCTGGCCACATCCCCCACGGGCACGGCTACGGGCTTCGGATGTAACATCATGATTATTGATGATGTCATTAAGAATGCAGAAGAAGCCTACAATGCCAACACCCTGCAAAGGCTCATCAGCTGGTTCACGGACACCATGCTGTCCCGTACAGAGAACGGCTTCAAGCTGATTATCATCATGACCAGATGGAGCAATGATGACCTTGCCGGGTTCGTCCTTCAGAACTATCCGAATGTCATTCACGTCAATTACAAGGCTGTGCAGGATGATGGCAGCATGCTCTGCCCAGAAATCCTGTCCCGCAAAGACTATGACCTGAAGACCAAGAACATGAACAAGGATATAGTCGCAGCCAACTATCAGCAGGAACCTATTGACGTGAAGGGCAGACTGTATTCCAAACTCAAGACCTACACCGAAACACCGCAGGATGAGAAGGGCAATCCTCTGTTCAAGTACATACTGAATTACACGGACACTGCTGATGAAGGCAGTGATTTTTTGTGTTCTATCTGTTATGGCATGTATGAGGATTCCTACTACATTCTGGATGTGCTGTACACCAAGGATGCCATGGAAGTGACCGAACCTGCCACGGCTCAGATGCTGACACGGCTGAATGTGGGCTGTGCCATCATCGAAAGCAATAACGGCGGCAGGGGCTTTGCCCGGAACGTTGAGCGTGAATGCAAAGAACTGGGCAACAGGCACACGAACATCAAATGGTTCCACCAGTCGAAAAACAAGGTAGCCAGAATCCTTTCAAACAGCACATCCGTCATGAACAACATATACTTCCCTGTCAACTGGGAGGATAGATGGCCGGAGTTCGCAAGGGCCATCAAAAAGTATCAGCGTGAAGGAAAGAATGAACACGATGATGCCCCGGATGCTCTGACGGGCGTATATGAGAACCCGAAGCCACTGGGAACGTGGCTGGTATAAGAAAGGCGGCGATATCCCCATGGAACATATCATTCACATTGCCGTTCAGGACAAGATCGCAACGAAGACAGACCGCACAGTCTACATCTGCGGCAACAGCGATTTTGTCATTGACTTCGACTTTGACGAAGAATGGGCGGCATACCCGGTCAAGACGGCCAGGCTGATTGATGACGATGACAGCTACTTTGATGTTGTATTCAACGGCAACATCTGCCCCGTGCCCGTGCTGTCCAATACGTTCAGAATCCGTGTGGGCGTGTTTGCGGGTGACCTGCATACGACCACCCCGGCCTATGTCCCAGCAAAGAAGAGCATCCTCTGCGTTAGCGGCCCCCCTGCCGCTCCGGCTGAAGACGTGTATGCGCAGATGATGGAGATTCTGAACCGGGCAGACATCAGGAATGCCGTCACGGACGAAGAAGTCCTTGAAACCCTTGCGGATGAAGACCTGATGGTGGCCGTGGGCGATGCTGACGGCGTACTCTGTGACGAAGAAAACAACGTGATTGAGTGGTAAAGGAGTGTATTGCATATGAATTTCAGACCCATCAATGAAGTGCCGGAAATCGAAGCCCTGAATGAGGGTGACAAGCTGCTGGTCAACAGCAATGGCACGGCCAGACAGATTGACGCTGAAAAGGTCAATCCCATCCTGAAGGCCCCGGAAGCGGAAGAACTGACTGAGGGTGACAAGATCCTTGTCAACAGCGGCGGCAATATCGTGAAGGTGGATGCCAGCAAGATTGGCGGCAAGGGTGGCGGCTCTTTGGGAAAAATCTATATCACCATTCCGGAAGATTATTCTGGCGGCGATCCGGCGACACTTCCCGCCTATGCGGATAAGGAACGACTTACCAATATGAGTTATGCGGAAGGAAAGGCACTGATCGAAGGTGGCTGTCTTGTGGTTGCCAATATGGAGGGGATGGATGCCTATTTCTACCCGATGATGGCTGCTTGCATGGATGACCAGAAAATCGGAGCAGTTGGATTGTTTATGATGACAAACATGCTCATGGCTATGCTCATATTTTCCGATACTGCGATGGGCGATTGACGGAGGTGCTGACCGATGTATGTATCATGGGAGCAGGTCAGAGGTGCCATTCAGGGCATCGGCGCTGCAATGAAGAACAGCATCTCCAAGGTGCGGGGACTTGCTGATGCGGCGCATGAAGCCGCAGAGAAGGCGCAGGCAGCGGCAGACAACGCTCAGACCACAGCAGATTCAGCTGTAACCGCAGCTGGCAAAGCGCAGGCAGCGGCAGACAACGCTCAGACCACAGCAGATTCAGCTGTAACCGCAGCTGGCAAGGCGCAGGCAGCG
>JAGBFR010000015.1 GCA_017936375.1 Clostridia bacterium | reverse complement strand
CATCATGGCACGCTGCAGGCTCCTGTGCAAATGCATTGCGGATATTCAGTTCATCCAGATTACGCTTCATTCTGCACCCAACTCCTTTCTCAGTTGTCCTTTGGCACGGTGGATTCTTCCTCGCACCGTCGCCATCGGGAGACGCAGCGTTTGTGCGATCTCCGCATAGGTCAATCCTTCAGAATAATAGAGCACCAGCGGCAACCGCAGCTTTTCCGGAAGAGACTGCAGCGCCATTGCCAGTGAGATATCAGGAGCAGCCACTTGAGGCTCGGGAACATCTTCGATTGAAACCATGCGCCTGCGCTTTCTTTGCGTGTCATAACACGTATTGATGAGGATCCTGGTGATCCATGTGCGGAAGTAACGCAGCTCTTTGAGCGTTCCCCGCTTTTCCCATGCTTTCAGCGCTGTATCCTGCAACGCATCTTTGCAGGCGTCATCATTTCGAAGGATCGTATAGGCCACACGGTATAACATACCGCTGTGGGCTTCGATCTCTTTTACGAAGAAATCCTTGTCCATAAGCTCATCTCCTTGTAACGTTACGCTTATTAGACTGATGGAAGGGATGAATCGTCACGGGATGTGGATATTTTTCTACTCTATAGACTATTTCTAAAGATCCCCTTCTACAATAATTACTGCAAGCATTGAAACAGTCTTCTATAATGAGTATACTATATTTTAGATATTAATTTCATTGTTGCATTAACTCACATTTTCGGAGGTACAGTATGGGACAACTCCAGTTTAAAGACATTTATCTTGGCAAGATTGATGCCTATAATGAATTCCTTGAATTTGGTCAAGAAATCTGCGCTAATGTTTTCTTTGAGTATCCCAATCTTGATATCAATCGGATAATCAATGGCTTCGTATACTATATTTGTGGCGATAAGGGAACAGGAAAAACCATGTTGCTCAAATATCTCGAAGCTCGTGTTCAACAAAACAGTGAACCAACATTTACTTCGTTTATCCGATTTAAACGAGATATCGACGACGAAGAACGCAGTCAAATAAAACGCACTTCACTATCAGAACAAAACCATGAAGAGGTTATAGAAAAAGGCTTACCTGCGGATTTTAGCGATAATTGTATTCTCGCATGGGAAGTTTATTTAATTAAGCTAATAGTATGCCGTTTACGACATACAGAATATGGTGTCTTTTCGAGAGATGACCAAACATGGAAAGAGTTAAACGCGCTGTTATTGGCAATCTATAATGATGATATTGAAAAAACAGGCGTCGTACACAGAATCCTACCAAAGGTTAAGAAGGGAAACGTCGATGTTAATATTGGCAAAATTGGTAAACTAGATGTTGAATTAGAATGGTTTGATCAGTCAAAGAAAGCTGCTTCTTTTCGTTCAGTTGCAAAAAAGATAATTGATCTATACTCGAAACTGCAACCCACAGAAAATAAGCTATACATTTTGTTTGATGAATTAGAGTTATCATTAAAAAGAACAAAGAACTACGAAAGGGACATCATCCTAATACGCGATTTGATTTTTGCCATTCAGTACATTTCGGAAATCTCTCGCGAAAATGGATTTGGTGTTTATATTATTGCCGCAATACGCAATGAAGTTTATAAGAAATTCCAATCAAAAGGAATGGAAATCAACAAGTCAATCCATGATTTTGGTATTCAGCTTTCATGGCAGCAGCATGGCGGAAATATAAATAATCATCCACTCTTACGAATGCTAGAAAAACGAATCCAATATAGTGAGATCCGTGCCGGATTAACCCTTACCGAGAATATTTGGCAAGAATACTTTGTTCAAAGTATGGATTCTGGGAAAAAAGATATTCGTAATTATATCATCGATCAAACATGGTCAAAACCAAGAGATATAATTCGAATGTTTACTGCAATTCAAAGTATCAAAGGCGATAAAAACTATGCCGATCAAGAAACCTTTGAAGTAATTCGAAAACACTATTCCGAAGAATCCTGGGCAGAATTCGAAGAAGCTCTTACAGCAATATACTCCGACAAAGAAGTAGAAGGAATTCGCCATGCGTTAACAGGCATAACCATACCTTTTGAATTGAAGGATTTCATTGCGCAAATCGATGGTAAAGCAGAGGTTTTTGACGAAGTAGAAGTATTGAAAAAAGGTTCTCATAAACCTGCGCAAATTCTAAGAGACTTATATGATCTAGGTATTATCGGCAACTATGGAAAAGTTCCACGTTTCGTATTCAAAGGTGACCGCGATATCGACCCACTATCTCCACTCACTATTCATTATCCACTAATTCGTTATTTCCGCGCATCTTTTAGGAAATTCGATACTTAACCGATAGAACATTAACCAAAAACAAATAAAGCCCCGCAAAGATGAAACGCTCCATCTATGCGGGGCTTTTAATAAATCTGTACTATACCGACACTCGTCAATTCACTTCAATTGGAACCATATTAGAAATCTGTGTGACGATTGGTGTATACAAATCAATATCAACTCTGGGACTTGAAATACTAACTACGAGCGAATATCTCATTCTGCTATTACATTTTCCTAGATAGTGCCGTTCTCGCCACCATCCTACCACTGGAAATACCGCAATGTATTTTGCATTGCATAACTCAACAGCGGTGCTTCGGATAAAATCGGAGTGAATCGATCCAACATCTCGATTTGCAGTTCCTAAAAACCAGCGATCGCTTCCGCTCGTTCCATCTCCACTATCTTTTCGATCTTCTCCGCGCATTCTTACATTAACACGCTTTTTAAAATCATCAACAGTCTCATCGCTATTGATCACATCAAAACGCAAACCACATGAAGGATACCGATATCGATCCTTCCATCCCTTCTCACCAGGTCCTGGCTCAATAAAGTAGGAAAGAGTAACTCGCATTTCTACCGGAACTTCTCCCAATTCTCGCAACACATCAGCAGGCCATGGAATTTGATGCAAATGCATTTCTTTCATCTGCGCCCTACCGTCATGCATAATAAATGGTTGGAGCTCTCCTTGAACTATCATATTTACCGAATTATTATGACACTGTATTGCTCGATCCAGATTAGGTATTCCATATCCACAAATCCGGAGTAAATCTCGTCTTCCCTTCCTTTTCTTGTCATCAACATTATACTGACTGATCATTTTGGAAGTCCAGCGTGCAGAGTGAACTATTAATGCACGCACAGTTTCTGGCCAGATTCCAGGATATTCAGCAAATAACTGCGCAGTCATCCAGGCTGCTTGCGCAGTCGCTGAACTCGTACCCCAAATTGTCGAGAATTGATAATTCAGAGGATGTCTATCTGTTGTCAAAAGAGACAACGGGGGACAAGAGAGATAATCCTGTCCATTGGTGACCATATTGCCACCATCAAGAAGAATTTCCGGCTTAATAGGCCATTTTGAGTCCCATAGATAAGAAGTGGAACTATATGGTGATATATCTCCCTGATCAGCCACCGCAGAAAACCCTACATAAGCAGTATCATCAACAGTAATATCACGAGTATACGCGCCTACCGTCAATGCATTCCAAGACTGACCAGGGTTTTCCACACCATGAAGACGATTAGCCTCTGGGAAACCGCTATTTGTCAACTCATCATAATTGACATTCCCGGCACTGATCAGCACAAGTCTCTTTTCGCCGCTACCGTCAACACCCGATGTAATGTTATCTATTGCTCCAGACCATGATGTAGGGCTTCCATCTCCCGTATTATAATTGGGAGCTGTAACAGCCATACACACCGTTCTCTCAGCTGTTGGATTCTCAATTTCTGCAAGCAAAACTGCTTGTTCTGTTATTGCCCCATACAATGCAGGTTCATTGCCTCCAGTCGGTGGAAGAATTTTAACCGACTCAAGCAAGTGTGAAACCACATTCCGTTCACTTCCAGCCAAGCGTTTCTTTAAGTCAAAATATAATGCAACCCCTGCCATCTCTGTTCCATGACCCGAGTGATCACCTGTATTCCAACTAGAATCCACAGCCTGTATGTAGCGCTCTTCGACAGCTGGTTTTATTAAACGATGCGCTACAGATATACCGGTATCCAGAAGACATATTGTCGCATTAGTTGGATTGAATTCCGTACGAGAAAGAAGCTCCTCAACCCACTCTTGTTGCTCTTGGAAATTCATATCATAAAAGAAACCTGTTGAGTCTGGCGCTTTGCGTATTTCAGCAATATATGCGCAACTCTCAATCAATTTTTCAAGTTGTTCCGCATTTGTCTTTCCCATTCGAACAACACGTTCCGGAAATACAATATGTCCTTCTTTTATTTCGATTTGATTATCAGCACAAGAAGACACAAACTCTACTTCTGCCTCTTCAATTTTCCCCGGCTCAAATCGCAACCAAATCTCACACCATACCGGTTCTTCTGCCGGCATGTCTGCAATTTCTCCTACCCAAAATGATTCGACAATTGCCAGCTTAACATCTTCTATACTACGTACCAGATCATTATTCTTTGGATTGCCTTCACCCAGAATACTGTCAGCGTACGCCTGAACTTTTTCGAGGAAGTACGCCTCTTCTCCAGCCGGAACGTAAATCGTTGCTTTCTCTACGTTCCCTTCTTGACGGACATTGAGCAATCTTATCTTCTTACTTAAGTTTTCAAGTGACCTTACATTTAATGAGTAGTTTTCTTTTCCCGAGAACTCAAGATATACACCTTGTTTATAGCGTATCGCTGCCACTTGTCTTGGCTGTAATGCCTGTTGATTACACTGGCCGAGTTTCCTTGAAATATACTCTGCATGTCTCGCCGGGTTAGTTCGAATTGGATAGCTTTTATCTGACTGCTTAGAAGTCGACACATATGGCAGTACATCATTGATGTGTTCAAGAAAAATATTTCTCTTATCGACTGCCATCATTAAGCCTCCCTCGATCCATATGCATCAATACGTTCATTGACAAGCATCATTAGCTGTCTTTCAGTTATTCCTTCTCCAGTAAGAATAGCCATTTTGATTGCATCATCACACACTTTGATAATCTCTGCCTGACTTAATCCCTGAGAAGCATTTAGCAGTTTATCCGTAATAACAATATTTCGATCAAAGGAACTTAGTCTTATATTGTATAGTCTACAAATATCCTTTGCTGTTGGTAACGTATAATGCAATACATCATCAAACCGACGAAATAATGCTTGGTCAAGTAGCTTTTGATTATTTGTTGCAGCTATTATGATACTATCTGATGAGTCTTGTTCAATGAACTGAAGGAATGAATTTAAAATTCTTCTAGCTTCGCCAACTTCATTATCCAATGCTCTATCTGCCCCAATAGCATCAAACTCATCAAAAAAGTAAACTCCCACCGAGCTACTAATTTCATCAAAAATCTGACGCAGTTTTGCGCTAGTTTCCCCCATGAATTTTGTTACTACTTTGTCCATCTGAACAGTGTACAGCGGAAGCTCTAAAGCGGAGGCAATAACAGAAGCTGTGAAAGTTTTTCCTGTTCCAGGCTTCCCTTCAATTAGTATCTTTCTTCTATTAGATAAACCATATTGTCTGAGTTTATTTCTATTTTCAAACTCTCTTAGAATTCGATAAATCCGTTCTGAAATCTCTTCAGAAACAACTAAATCATTTATGCGCTCAGAAGGCGTAGACATGCACAACATGGAATTCGAGTTATGCAAGCGTACAATATTACTTCTAGCCGGAGCAACCTTCTCAGTAAACTGCTTCAATTCCCGAGCCAAAGCTTCATGACCATGTTTTGCTTCATAGGCCGCAATTTGTAAAACAACCGTTTTAAACTTATCATCATCGTGCTGATAATGTGCTTTGATTAGGTTCTTTAGATGCTCTGCTGTTGCCATGTCTTTCACCTCCCCTCTTCATTTTTATTCTAACATTCCTGTTCTTGAGGAAATATTGGGTATAGGAAACAGCGCGGTGTAGAACACCGCGCTGTTTCCTTCGACAACTGTAACTAAAACTCCTGCTTTTTAATTGAAAAACATACTCTAACCAAGTCGCTTATCATACCCTTAACCTGCACTAAACAACTACGCAAGCAATGCATCTGTACCCCCAAAGTACACATGCTGCTTGTTGAGGGGACTGCCCCCAATCCCCCATGAACGCATGATTTCATCATGCAGCTGCGCGTTTTTCAAACGCTTCGATCTAAGGTTGAAACGAAATTTCTCCTTCTTATTTCCTGCACACAGCCTCTGTATCTAACATTCAAATTACAATCTAACATCGCTCATGTTACAATCCCTCGCCTTTGCGCACCACACTCTATACGACAAAAGCCCATGTTTTCGCAAACATGGGCTTTATTCATCATCCAGCACGCCGGCATTCTATTTCCTACTCACTTATTCTTCGTTTGTCTCTGTGTCCGCTTTCACACACACATCCTTTCCTGAAAACGCGATTCCGTATTTCAAAATCGTCTTTACGCCCTGCGAAGCCATCTCCACGCTATACCGCCGATCATTGATCTGCGC
Source organism: Clostridia bacterium (assembly GCA_017936375.1). GTDB lineage: Bacteria > Bacillota > Clostridia > Christensenellales > Aristaeellaceae > Ventricola. The sequence goes on along the minus strand of JAGBFR010000015.1, from coordinate 28,003 downwards.
CAACGCCGTATCAGCAAGTTCTTCCAACTTCTGCTCGCTGCAATCCTTTCCAGCTTTCATCTCAATCAAAACGCCCGGCAGCTGCCTATTCAACGGCAGCAGCTGAATATCAAACCGCCCTTTGCCCGCTTCACGATTAGACGAAATGCGATAACTGCCTTCCATCATCGCACACAGACCAAGCACCAACCCATGATAGAACGTCTCATTCGCCGCATCATGGAAACTAATCGTCTCAAGCAGGAAACTCTCAAGCCTCTTCTGCAGCACTGGAACATTCATCGTGTAGATCGCTTCCTGAATTGCAATTGCCACAGCAGGGGAAATCATCTTTTCAAACCGGGCAAGAATCTCTTTGCTGTACACATAGGAGATCTCTTTGTTCGGCAGCGCCACTTCGCACATGTAGTCGCCACCGAAAGGCTGATCATTCGTCACAGCTTTGAGATAGCCTGCAACCAACAGAAAACTATAAATCGACGAGGGATTATTCTGAATCTGCGGATAGATCACACCGGTATCAATGTGCGTTACAAACGAGTGTCCCTGCATAATAGCTTCCAGCTTCTCCATGATGTCCGGCGTCGCATTTGCAAGAATCTCTCCTATAATATCGTTGCTGCCGGTTGATTGCCAGAACGCTCGCGGGATGCACTCATTACTGAAATATCCAATCACTGACCACGGATTGAATATCTCCGTTCTGCCAAAGCGATAACCGTCATACCACTCGCATATCTCATCGTACTTTTCTTCAGCCCCGTAGTACGCCGCCATCTGCCGCACTTCATCCGCCGTAAAACCGAAGTATTCGCTGTATCGATGATCCAGAATAGAATTGATCTTCAGGTTGTTGAGACCGCTGAAGATACTCTCCTTCGCCACGCGCAGAATGCCCGTCAGGAAACCATACGACAAATGAGAATTATCCTTCAAGCCACCAGAAAACAGGATGCGCATGAAGCCAACCACCTGATCGTAATATCCCAGCATGTGGCCCTGTTGAATCGGTGTATCATATTCATCAATGATGATGATCGGTTCCACCCCGTGATGTTCATGCAGCATTCTGGACAGGTTCAGCAGCGACATTGCCATGTCCGTTTCATTGGCATCACCACCGAGCACCTGCGTCAGATACTTCTTATCATAGGGACTGATACGTTCGCTATCCAGCAGCTCACTGTGCCGCTGGAACTCACTGCGCAGAATCTTTGAAACCATATCATAGGTGTCATTCCAGGTTTCAAATTTCACGTCCTTAAACGTAATATAGATAACCGGGTATTTGCCCTGATATCTGCGATATTCCTCTCCGCAAGCCCAGATCTTTTTGTCCCGGAAATAAACCGACGTATCCTCATCCGTCTTCTCAAAGAACACGCGCAGCATGTCCATGTTCAGCGTTTTACCAAATCGGCGCGGACGAGTAAACAGCGATACCTGCGGTCGCTCATCGATGAAGTCGCGGATCAGCAGCGTCTTGTCCACATAATAATACTGGCTCGACGCTTTACGATAATCCGAAATCCCAATCGGCAGCGGCAGCTTCTTTCTCGCTCCAGCTTTTACGATAGCAACAGGCCTTTGATTCTTCCTGCGTTGATCCACTGGCTTTTCGGCGTCATCCGGAATAAGCCAGCGCCGCCCTTCTTTATAGGCACCGGGAATGCGTCCTTCCTGGCAAAGAATACCGATTCTGCGTTCAGAGACATCCCATCTCTTTGCCGCTTCTTTCACTGTCATAATCCCCGCCATAAGCGCACCTCCGAACAAACTCTTTGATAATATTATATGCTTTGTTCGGAATAATATCAACCTTTTATTCGGAATAAAGTATCGCATTATTCGGAACAATGGGTTGTAAAGTTCTGATTGAATCTGTTCATCTATGATATTATTCGCGTACATGTTTCTTGCCATGATCATGTTCATCCAGCCTCAATATACTTTCTACATTCGCTTTCACTGTCAGCAGCTCCCGCATCTCATCGCGCGCTTTCCGGTACTCCGGAAGCGCCTTTTTCTTTTCTTCAAACAGCCTAGCATATTCATCCTGCAGCCGTTTGATCGTCGGCAGCTTCTGCAGCCCCAGCTCATCAAACGCTTTCTTCGCAGCCTTATGCCGAAGGATGTCACTTTCATGCTCTATGTAAAACTTCTTAGAATATCCCGCCTTGCAATACGCCGCATACACATCCCGCGTCTTGATGTACGTCAGGATATGACCGCGGAGCGCCGATATCTCATCCATCCGATCCTCAATCGTTCTGATCTGCTTTGCCAGTTCATGATATCTCTCGACAGCTTCATCCGACTTCTGCACAAGCGCATCCATCTCCATGAGCCCATGCTCCTGCAGATAGTTCATGCTCTGTGCCATCTGTTTGAGATTGAACACCTTCGCCCAGCGCTCATAGCCTGCACCTTTTCCCTGCTGAAGCTTCTGCTGGATATCAATGAGCAAATTCGGCTTCTGCACTGTCGCCTGTACACTCTGTCTGCGCGGCATATGCTTCTTTTCACCGTTCAGAACAGCAATAAGCGCTTCCTTGGTATAATCCTCACCCAACGTGTCCATCCGGACAAACCGTTTCTGCCCTTCTCCCCGGAACGAAGGATTCTTCTCTGGCTTGACCTCATAACCGGCGTCGTGCAACATGGCAAGCAGATCATCAAAACTCTTGGGCTTTTGCTCCATCGCCTGATCAATCGTCATGCGCAGCAATTCTCTGTGCGAAGGCTTCTTCTGATCACCCAGCCATTGATCGTAGCTCTTGCCACTATGCTCTTTGGGATTCTCCACGATGGAATAGCCGTTTTCAATGCAGATCGTATCACTCAGTTTACGTACAGCCTTTGAACTTCCCCAGAAGTTTCTGAACTTGCGATCACAGTCGAGCGACACCGCGTTCCAGATGATGTGATTATGAATGTGCTTGCGATCTACATGTGTGCACACGATATACGCATGATTCTCCTTTGTGAATCGCTTTGCCAGTTCCTGCCCAAGACGATTGGCTTCCTCCGGCGTGATTTCGCCGGGAACAAACGCCTGCCGCAGGTGATAGGCAATCACGTCGTCCTTTCCGCGCGTACGACCCGTGTTGCGGATATAGCGCTGCTTGGCATACAAAAACTCTGCGTCCACCAGACGGCTGTTGCAGGCAAAGCTTGTGATCAACTGCCCACCATCCGTCTTTGCCGAATTCTCCACATAATCGATGATTGCGCTGATTGCCCTGTCCACCGTTCTTCCCTTGCCGACGTGCAGCGGCATGATGCGCGTCGTAGCCATTCCATCTCTCCCTTCTTAAAAAAGAATGGACGCAAGCCGCATCTCACAGCTACGTCCATCTTTTCTCATATATCCCGGAGATCCGCCTCCGGCATGTCGTTCTCCACGTTGTCCCGTGCCAGATCGTTGTCCAGCACCTTGTAGGCTTTTGAAATCGGTCGCTCCGTATGGAACACCTTCTGATCGGGGCCGGATGTGCCGGCAATGATCGGATTCGCATCTCTCTTGCCGGATTTGGCTTTACCCTGAATCTCCGGTACGGGCGGCATGTCATTCCTCGGCACGGTATGTGTAACCTCATGTCTTTTCATTCCTTGCTTCGCCATGGTCAATCACCTCGCATTCAGATTTCCCCGATGCTCATACCGTCATTCACGCCGGAGCACTTCACATTCTTTTATCATCCGTCGCCGGATTGTCGATGAGCGTTCCGTCCTCCGCAAAGCGCGAGCCGTGGCAAGGGCAATCCCAGGTATGCTCAGCCTTGTTGTACTTGAGCGCACAGCCCATGTGCGGGCAGCGCGGCACAGTCGGTGTCAGCAGGTTAATCGTGCTTTCGGCAGCGTTCAGGAAAAGCTGCGGATGCAGGATGCTTCGGGACGGATCAAACACGACGGCATAGGGATTCTTCTTCTCCTGCACCAGATCGGTCAGAATATCTGCCGCCACCATCGAAGTCGTCATGCCCCATTTGTTGAATCCCGTAGCCACGAACAAATCCGGCGTGTTCTTCGCATACTGGCCGATGTAGGGCACATGATCCAGCGTCATGCAGTCCTGTGTCGCCCAGCGCGCAGCGATTTCTGCATCAGGATAATGCTGTCTGGCAAACCGCTCCAGCTCATGCCAGTTCCCGCCCTGTTTGCCGCTGCGATGGCTGCCGCCACCAAGCAGCAGCATGTCCTTATAGTACCGGAAGGACAGTCCTTTCTCATCTTCGTCCAAATACATCCCATCAAAGGACGGCGCATTTTTCAGCGCCAGCACATAGGAGCGATGCTGGTACAGCTTGATGAAATAGCCGCCATGCTTATTGATCATCGGAAAATGCGTGGCGATGATGATCTTCTTTGCTGAAATCGTCCCGCCGTTTGTGATGGCTTTCCCCGGCATCAGTTCCCGCACCTTGGTGTGTTCGTAAATCCGAAGGTCTTTCGCAATCCCAGCCGCAAACTTCAGCGGATGGAACTGCGCCTGATTCGAAAACTTCACCGCTCCGGCCACCGGAAATGGCAGCGGCAGATCCTTTGCAAACGTCGCATCGAAATCAAGCCTTTGCAGCGCTTCCAGTTCCCTGTCGATCTTCTGCCGATCATGCAGCGCATAGACAAAGGCGTCCTGCTCCTCAAAGTCGCAATCGATCTCCCGGCAAATCTCCCTGTACCGCTGCAGAGCGCTCTGGTTGGCCTGCAGATAGAGCTTTGCCTTTTCTGCGCCCATCTTGCGGATCAGCGCATCATACACCAGCCCATGCTGGGATGTGATCTTGGCGGTCGTGTTCTTCGTGATGCCGTTGCAAATCGTATCCGCTTCCACCAGCGTAACATCCACACACGCTTGTTTCAGACGCCATGCGCACAAAAGCCCCGCCAATCCGCCGCCTATGATCAGCACATCCGTTTTGATATCCTCTTTGAGCGGCTCAAAGGACGGCAGCTGCGCCGAAATCGTCCATATCGAGTCCATATCCTCACCTCACACAGTAGGATGCCGTCTCAGAATGCGTTTTAACCGCTTGCGACCGGACCAAATGCTCCTGTCACGAAAGCTTACCGAGGATCCTGAGGATCTCACCCAGGGTATCCTCGATCTCCTCATGATTCCGGATCATTTGCTCCACCTCGGCCATATGCTCCAGCTCATTCTCGCGCACATGCTTTTCAATCTGCCTGAGGTTGTTCCCCGTGTAGTGCATCAGCCGAAGGATCTCATCAAGCTCCGGTTGATCCGCATTGATCACATACCCGTTCATAGCCATCCTGCGGATAAACTCACTCATGTTCGTCATGCCCGCCTGCACCATCTTCTCCTTGATCCACTCATGCTCCTGCGGCGTCAGGTGCACCTTCATCCGCTTGGTTCTCGTTTCTCTCTTGTTGTCACTCATATGTTTTGCTCCTTTCTTGTTTCAAAGAAAAAGAGCGAAGCTCCATGCCTCGCCCTGTCACGCTGTATTCAGTTGTAAATCAGTTCCTCAAGAATCATCTCTTCTGCCTGCATCTTGATTGCGTTCATTTCACCCACCCAGCGCATCGGATCGCACGCTTTCAGTTCCTCCGTGATCCCGGCTGTTTCCGCCATCTGCCGCATCAGCTGATCCATTCTCTTTCGGGCAGCAACATCGATCTCATGCAGATGCTCATCCAGCCTGCCGCCGAGCAGCATCGTGCTGTACAACAGGTGTCGGTGCTCTCTCAGATATTTCTCCCGCATCCTGCCGTATTTGCCAAGCGGCGGATAGACCTTCACATTCAGAGTCAGATCCGGAATCAGGTAATCGCCGCACCGCACATATCGCAGTTCACTCATATGATTCACTCCCTTCACCTTCAGCTTACCGCAAATCTGTCCGCCGCTCAATGTTACCACTCCTGCATGTCATGCCGCACCATCGCGTCATAGTGGCTGTTCATGGTCGCCGGCGCGTTGAACAGCGTCGTCAGCAGATACCGCTTGATGTTGCGGATGTCGCTGCCGCTCTTTTCGAGGCAGGAGAAGATGTATTCGATATGCAGACTGTTGATCTGCATGAAACGCTGCCGCACAAGCGCAGCAGGATACGCCTCACCGGAGATTGTGATCGTTTCGCCGCTGGTCGATAGCGTCTCCACAATCAGCTCCACGATTTCATCCAAGCGCTGACGGTTGAATTCATTGACAAGGCAATCATAGCCGATATTCTCCCGGATCGTCTCTCGCAGCTCCTCCATGCTCTCCCGTTGCACGCAGATCGATGGATTAGGATTGGATTGATTAGGATTTTCTGCATGAGTATTGGGTTTATACGTTTTGGATGGGTACGTAATCACTTGTTTAGTATTTAATTGTCTGGGATTCTCCTGCACAGAAACCTCCTGTATAGACTTCTCCTGCATAGCTTTTTCCTGTTCAGGATTCTCCGACGCAGGTTTCTCCTGCGCAGAATGCGGCACCTCATAGATCGTGTATTCCGCATTGCGCAACCGCCCCTGCTCATCGCGGACGCGGGTACGCACGACGTAGCCCTGCCGTTCCAGTTCCTTGACCGCTTCGCGGATCGCGTCCCTGCCCTCCATGCAGACCACTGTCAGGCCACCAATCGTATAGTTCCAGTCCTCCGGCAGCGACAGCATATAGCTGAGCAATCCCTTCGCCTTGAGCGACAGATTCTTGTTCTTCAGGTGATGATTCGACATGATCGTAAAGTCTCTGGTCTTGACCACTCTGCAAACCGACATATTCTCTTCTCCTTTCGTTTCTAGGCAAAATAAAAACGCTCCAATGAGCGCTGTCCTCGTTTCATCCGTTGCCAAGCAAAGGCAGCCGGATCATCTTGTTTTGAGCCTCATCGGCTCTATTTCGTGCATATTACGCCTTCGCTTTCCATATCATTTTAATGATACAATTCGATAATTTCCATTGAATTTATATCATTTCAATGATACAATACAGATATAGAGAGGTGCCTTATGAGCAAGATTCTCACGCTGTATCACGGTTCGACTGAAAAGATTGAACATCCGGCGCTCGGCAAGGGCAAACGCAACAACGATTACGGTCAGGGCTTTTACTGCACAGCGCACCGTGATCTGGCTTGCGAATGGGCGTCCAAGCTCCAGGGACTTGATGGATATGTCAATCAATACGAGATCGACACCGCCGATCTGAAGGTGCTCGATCTGAGTAAATACGGCATTCTCCACTGGATGACCATTCTGCTGAAGAACCGTACATTCACGCTTACGACGCCCATCAGCATTCAGGGAAAAACCTACCTGATGGAGCATTTTGACATCGATATTTCAAGCTACGATATCATCAAGGGCTACCGTGCAGATGATTCCTACTTTTCCTTTGCCGAGGACTTTCTGAACAACGCGATCTCCGTCAGCCATCTCAGCCGCGCCATGCGTTTGGGCAAGTTGGGCATCCAGTATGTGCTGGTTTCTCAGAAAGCGTTTGACGCGCTGCGCTTCGTTCAGGCTGATCCGGTAGAAAACAGCGTATACTATCCGCTGCATATGGTGCGCGACACGAAAGCCAGGAAGGCATACCGCTCCAGCAAAGCCAACCTGACCATAGACACAAACGACATTTACTTACTGGACATTCTGAGAGGAGGTATTGAGGATGGAGATCCGCGCTTATCCCGCTGATTATCTGGATAATGCCATGGTAACCATGGCCACAATGCTGGACTATGCCGTCAATGTGCGATTTGAACACATCGACTATTTCTTCCATTCCTTTCTTCTCTCGCCCTACGCGCAGCAGTTCGAGCGCGGCAATCCCACATTCATCACCGGCAAAACAGGTGTCGAGCTCTATCGCCTTGTGCGAATGGACTTCTCATATCCGCCGTCTGTGTATACCTCCATCGACCGTACGCCCGAATTCTGGGTCGGCTGGTGTCTCGCTTATTATCAGTGGTATGCCAACCGAACCTTCCAAGAAATCGTCGCTGTCGTATCGCTCAGCGAAATGCGCAGCTGGTATCCCACTCTTCACGAAGCGGACATCATGCGCTTTGTGGATGCGATGAATCAGCGTCTTGCTACACGGCCAACAAACCTTGAAATCCTTCGTAACCGCGCCAAGCTCTCGCAAGCCATGCTTTCGCAGCTCAGCGGCGTTTCACTGCGCTCCATTCAGATGTACGAGCAGCGGCAAAACGACATCAGCCGCGCGCAGTTCAATATTCTCAACGCGCTGGCCAGAACGCTCGGCTGCACCATCTATGACCTGATGGACAGCGATGTGTCCACGCAGCAGAATCCAGTCATGAAGGACAATCCTTTCATGCGTAAACTGCAGCAGGACATGGAGCGAAATCAGCGGAAACGTGAGCAGCTCCAACGCGAATTGGATTACCGTCAAGCACAACTTCAGGCATATCGCTACGGCTATGCCAGCCAGCTTCCCCATGACAGCATGACTCCTTCCGGCAGCTACCAGCTTGCTCCTAACGCCTTTCAGCAGAACTGGAATCAGTATTGGGGGAATGTCTTGGCGCAGCAGCGCATGGCTGAAGAGCAGCGCCAAAGGCAGCAGAAGTTGCTTCAGGCAATCGCCAAGGAAGCCATTGGTCAGGCAATCAAAGCAACTGGAAATACGCCTGCCGAATTGGTCTACAACACAGCCTGTTTGTTCACCTCAGACAATCTGCTGGAAGCTACAAATAACGCCATCAAGGTCATTCAAAACGTCGATGAAATCAGCCGTTCCTGATACAACCTCATAGAAGCAGCAGACGCATCACCTTTCATGCGCCTGCTGCCTTTTTCTATGCCAGCTTTCCAGCAGCTTGATGATCTGCGCCTCCATCTGCGCGGGCGTCCACGATTTTGGGAAATACTTCTGCAGCTTGTCGCTGCCGATCGTCACCCGATCCAGATCACGTTTCTTCTCCTCTGACATGATCGCGCGCATCACATCAAGCGACAGCCGCCCTTCCTGACTGAACTTCTTGAGCCGCTGCGCCTGAGAAAGCGACGGCGTCGCCTGCTCGCTCTCCATAGCATCCAGAAGCTCCACCTGCTCCTGCAGTTTGAGGTATGATAGTTCTACCGCAGGATTGAACGCAATCTTTTTCTCATCCACCATGTCAAGCAGTTGAGGAATAAGCTTGGTGAGGCGGATGAATCGTTGAATCTGCCCGGCACTTTCTCCCGCATCTTTTGCAACCATCTGCCTTGCATTCAACTTCTGTCCAACTTGGGCAGAAGTTAAATCACTCCTCGCGCCTTGCCGCTTGATCGCTTCCAGCTTCATCCGATAGGCAAAAGCCCTCTCGCTGGGGAGAAGGCTTTCACGCTGTATGTTGTTGTCCACCATCACAATCGTCGCGGCATCATCGTCCATGTCCCGGACGATCACCGGCATCGTTTCAAGTCCTGCAAGCTCGCAGCCGCGCTTTCTCCTGTGTCCGGAAATCAGTTCATACCCGCCTTCTTTCCTTGGCCTGGCGATGGCCGGGACGAGCACGCCGTATTCCCGGATGCTCTGCGCGGTATCCATCATTCGTTCATCATCCTGCACCTTAAACGGATGATCCCTGAACGCATACAACTCGCTTAGCGGGATCTCCATCACCTTTTCCCGCGCCGCATCCTGGCGGCTTTCCTCCGTGGAGAAAATCTCATCATATGAGGTCAGCTCCATCTTTCGGTTTTCTTTCACTCAAAACCCTCTCTTTCAACAAAAAAGAGAGCCAAACACGCTGTTCAGCTCTCCGCACACATCATTTTCACTTGTCAAGCATACAAAAATCGCCTCTTAGCAATTTTGCTAATTTAGAATTCGAACCGCCATTTGCTAAGAAATTGCTAAGTGGACGCCCTGAAACGGGGCGAAATCAGGCGATACGGCATGGATTTGGGAAACATCCGATTCCTCCGTTTTTCCTGATATTGTTGGATTTTGCGACACAGCAAGACATCACAGCACCCTATGGAAAATACGCCCTTGTTTACTCCTAAGCGGAAGGCCTTGGGTTCGACTCCCGATGGGTGCGCCATAGAAACCGCCTCGGTCAGAAAACGACAGGGGCGGTTTTTTGCTTCCCGGCCTGATCGAATGTTATTTTTTCAACAATTTCACTAAATACCCTTGACGAAAATGCACACTCAGATTACAATGTTTCTATTGTGAAATCTTTAGCAATAATTTCAGGAGGTATATCATTATGGGTCGTTTGGACAACAAGGTCGCTATCATCACGGGCAGCAACTCCGGCGTCGGCGCCGCGGCTGCGAAGCTCTTTGCCAAGGAAGGCGCGAAGGTCGTCATCAGCGCCCGCCGTCTCCCGCAGCTGGAGGAAGTTGCCGCTGAGATCCGCGCTGCCGGCGGCGAGGTGCTGGTCGTGCAGACGGACGTCTCCAAGGTCGAGGACTGCGAGAACCTCGCCGCCAAGACCATCGAGGCCTTCGACAAGATTGATATCCTCGTCAACAACGCCGGCGTGCTCGAGGCGGGCCTCAAGCCGATCGACGTCTACAGCGACGAGGACTGCGACTGGGTCTACTCCATCAACACCAAGGGCACCATGTACTGCACCCGCGCGGTCCTCAAGTACATGATCCCCTGCAACAGCGGCTCCATCATCAACCTTGACTCCGTTGCCGGCGCCTTCGGCTGCGGCGGCGCGTCCTACGTGTCCTCCAAGGCGGCCATCATCGGCCTGACCAAGCACACCGCCATGCGCTTCACCGGCACGGGCATCCGCTGCAACTCCGTCAATCCCTCCACCATCCTGACCCCGATGTCCAAGACCGATCCGGCGACGCTGAATCAGGACATGTTCGGCCAGATGATGAAGCACATGAACCTGCGCGTGCAGCCCTGCCTGCCCGAGGACGTCGCCAACGTGCTGCTCTTCCTGGCGAGCGACGAATCCCGCGCGCTGACCGGCCAGATCATCGTCTCCGACTTCGGCGCGACGCTGTAATCCGTCCATTACCCTCCGCCCACGCGGAGTCCATGTGAATGTAAGAAAGGGGTATTCCACCATGAAGCAGCTCAATGAAAAGGTCGCCATCGTCACCGGCGCCGGCCAGGGCATCGGCAAGGGCATCGCGCTCTGCCTCGCCAAGCGCGGCGTGAAGGTCGTCTGCACGGGCCGCAGGCTCGAGCCGATCGAAGCCACTGTCGCCGAGATCAAGGAATTCGGCGGCGAAGCGTTCTGCATGACCTGCGACTCCTCCGACCGCGCGCGCGTCAAGGAGGTCGTCGCCAAGACCGTGGAGACCTACGGCACCGTCGACGTCGTCGTCAACAATGCGCAGGCCGTTGCCAAGTCCATGCCCGTCGAAGAGGTCACCTATGAGCTGATGCACCTGGCCTGGTCCACGGGCACCATCGGCTCCCTGAATTTCATGCAGGAGTGCTTCCCGCACTTCAAGGCGCAGGGCGAAGGCCGCGTCATCAACTTCGCCTCCGCGACCGGCATGTTCGGCTACGCCGGCAACTGCGCCTACGGCTCCAACAAGGAAGCCGTCCGCGGCCTGACCAAGATCGCCGCCAAGGAGTGGGGCCAGTACGGCATCACCGTCAACTGCGTGCTGCCGGGCGCCGAGTCCCCGGCCGCCAAGGAGTGGGCGAAGAAGTTCCCCGAGAAGTACAACGCGATCCTGCAGCAGCAGCCGATGCGCCGTCTGGGCGACGCCGAGACCGACATCGCGCCTGTGATCGCCTTCCTCGCGGGCCCGGATTCCTGCTACTACTCCGGCCAGTGCCTGCTGCTGGACGGCGCGTACTCCATCGCCCCGTAATCAGCGCATAATCACCATCGTCTTCACCGGCAAGACCGAGCAGGGCACCTTCAGCAGCCAGCTGATCCGCAACTGCTTCCGTACCGCCGCGAGGATGTACCTCAACTACGCTGAGTAAGCGCACCAACAAACAGGCGCTCTGGTCTCCGGGCCGGAGCGCCTTTCGCATCGACTCACGGAAAGGAATAACCCCATGCCCCTTGAGCTTTCCTGCGGCGCAGTCGTCTTCACGCGCGTGGACGGCGAGCTCCGCTATCTTGTCATCCGCTCGCCTGACGGTCTGTTCCACAGCTTCCCCAAGGGACACATGGAACCCGGGGAAACCGAGCAGGAAACCGCCCTGCGCGAGATCCGCGAGGAGACCGGGCTGTCCGTGCGCCTTGTCGGCGATTTCCGCACAGCGGAGGAATACCCGCTTCTTCGGGAGGGCAGGCCGGACGTCGTCAAGCGGGTCGTCTATTTCCTCGCCGAATATGAAAACCAGCATCCCCGCGCGCAGGAAGGCGAGGTCTCCGAAGTCCTGCTCATGCCCCGTGACGAGGCGATGCAGGCCCTCTACAGCGACAGCGTCCGCAGGATCCTGCGCGAGGCCGACGCATATCTTGCCAAGCATTCAAAGTAAGCAAAAACCGGCGCAGAACGCGCCGGTTTTCTTTATTGTCTGCAGGCCATTCCGCCTCACTTCGTAATCTTATACCCCAGCTTGAGAATCACCTTGAGCGTCTCGCGCGAGGTTGCTCGGTCATAGTCCTTTTCCCTCTCGCTGAGCTCCTCATAGGCCACAAGGCCCGGATGCTCCTTCCGCTCGTCGCTGCGCGCGGGGCCATACGTCCAGCCCTCGTCCATGCGGCCTGCCGACCAGACCTCATGCGTATTGCGGGCGATCATCTCCATCAGGGGCTCCAGCTCCTCCGGGATCTTCACATCGGACGTATCCATCGGATTGGGTGTGTACATGGCGCTTCCTCCTTACTGCCAGTAGCGGCTGAGTGCAGTCTGCACGGCCGTGTTTTTCATCATGTTCAGAATATCTCCCACGCATTCAAGGATGACCGAATCATACGCACGGTAATCCGTATGAAGCGCTTGGCTCATGGCCTCAATCCGCTTGCGGACTTTTTCGTTCCCGACCTTCGCCGCAGCCTTTTGGACAGCCGCCTTCACGGCCTTTTCATCGCCCTGCGGCATCTGGAATGCAACTCCCTCCGCAGCCAATGCCTCAATGATCCGCTCAGACAGCAGGCGGTCGATCTCCTCCGACATGCGCTCAAAGGCGTCCGTCCTGCTCGTCACAAGGCAGGGATGCAGCTTCAGCCCCTTGCTCTTGTGCGTATCCCCATTGCGGTAGAGATAGGCCTCCAGCTCCCCGCGGGTCGGCTCGTCATAGCCGTCCATGATCGTGTAGGCCGACCAGCGCCTGTGCTCCGCATCTGCGAGCTTCGCCGCCGTATCCCCGCCGAGCGCCTGCATCTGATGATAATACTCCATCTGCAGCGCGCAGGCCATGGACGAGCGCCTGCCGTAGGCACGCTTGGCAAAGGCGGCGAATTGCTCCACATCTCCCGCATGCTCCGCCGTCAGCTTACGCTTGTAAGCCAGGCTGACGAAATATGCCTTATACAGCAGCGCAGGCTCCAGCAGCACATCGACCTGATAGCAGCTCTCCCTGTCGCCGACGGGGATCAGCTCACAAGCGCCCGTCGGGTCGCTCTGCGGATTCAGCGTCCGGCAGATCCTGCCAAGCCCCTCGTCCTGCACCGCATAGACCACGGCCACCCGCTGCGCGGCGCGCCGGGCATCCGTCAGCTTCTGCCGGTCGATCACAGAGGCGATCCGCGCGGCGAGCATCGCATTGTCCTCGTCCTTCTCAAGGGCGAGGAAGACATAATCCTTATCGCCAAGCAGCGCGGGCGCGGCCGCCTCCTCGGTCTGCTCCAGCTGCACAAACTGCAATTTACCGCAGTCCCTGATCAGCGGATGCTCCTCGCGCGCGAGCATCGGCGCGGCCAGCAGCAGACGCTCACGATAGGCCTCGGCGTCCTGCGCGGCAAGGGTGATGCTCAGTTCACAATCGCACAGCTGCCCGCAGGCATACGCCGTGCGCAGGAACCAGTCCGCCAGCGGCGTGCTGCCGACAACAAGCACATTGAGCCGCGCGCGCCCGTCCTCGCCCTGACCGCAGTAGGCATGCAGCGGATATCGATGCAGGATATGCGCGGCGAGGTTCTCCTTCGGGTTGAGCATGAAGACCGAGCGAGACAGGTCATTTCCGCAGGACGCCGCAAGCGCGTCGACCGCCTGCTCCGCCCATGCGCTGTCGCCGAAGACGAAGTGCTTGACCGTCTGCTTTCTCCGGATGCGGCTGTCCTTCTCCTCCTCGCGCAGCAGGCGGGAGAGGTCCTTGATATTCTCGTTTTCATCCGGGCTGCACAGCACGCAGGTCACATGCCCCGACAGCCGGGGGAACAGGCGCGCCGTCAGCGTGTCCGCCGCAGCGACTGCGCCAAAGCCCTGCGCCCGCTGCCAGCAGGGCCGCGTTTTGTATTCGCCCTCCTTATCCGCCGCACAGAAGCAGAAGAGCGGATCAGCCCCCTCCGCATGCACGCTCCTGTCGATGCTCTCGGCAAGGACGACGGCCTCCTCCGTCAGCTTTGAGAAGAAATACACCGGGCGTGCGCAGTAAGCGAGCTTTGCCCGGGCGCGCATATCGATCAGCGCGCGGAAGAGCGTATAGCCGCAGATCAGCGGCGCACAGACATACTGAAAGGCCGTATAAAAGTCATATATCCCCTTCCAGCCTTCCGGCAGCCTTCCGCTCAGCACCATCAGCTCGGCAAGCGATTCGTTGAGGCCGATGGTCTGCATGCCACTGACTACGCCATGAAGCAGCGCTGTCGGAAAAAACTCATCCATATAGAGCGGCAGGCGCAGCGCAACGATCGACAGGACGGTCAGCAGCGGCGCCGCAGCCAACTTCCACAGAGACTGATGCCCGCGCGCCGATATGCGCAGGGCATGACGCCCTGCAGAAAACAGCAGCGCCGCAGAAACAGCCATCAGCAGCATAAGTATCATGACATCCATCACCTGTACCTCAACCGAATCTTATCCCCTCGGGTCGCGCATGAAGCACGGCACCTCGATCACGGGATCCTTATAAGCGTATCTGGCGGCATGACCGCCGATGTTATTGTACCAGTTCCCGGTGACCTCGTTGACGATGCGCACGCCCTCCTCCGTCTCCTCCATCTCAAAGAGCAGGATGCGCTTGCGCATGTGGTCATTCGGGCAGTGGCAGGACATCATCAGCTGCCCGCCAAACGTGTAAAAGAGCATGGAATGCGCGCCGTCCATGGCATAGATCGGGTCCTCCCGCTGCACCCATGGGCCGGTGATCTCGCCGGAGAGGCTCGTCGCGTAGGACATGGCATAGCCGCCGCCGGGCGCGAAGCTCGACCAGAGCATGATCAGCCTGCCGCCGGGCAGCCTGTGCAGGAAGGGGCCGTCCGTCACATCCCCGCCGCGGATCATCGGGCCCGTCCACGGGGCGTCCGACGCGCGGAAGAGGATGATCGGATCGCCGATCGCCTCGCCCAGATCCTCGCTCAGGCGGACAGCGCAGATCTGCCCGTCGCCGACCTGCAGCCACTCGTGGCAGAAGACCATCCATGGCTTGCCCTCGCGGTCGGCATAGAGCGTGCCGTCCAGGCACTGCCAGCCCTCGGGCGTGACGGGCTCCGGGCGTACCGGCCTGAAGGGGCCTTTCGGGCTGTCGGAGACGAGGCACTGGCAGCGGCGGAACGTCCCCGCCGCGCGGAAGGAGCTGATCAGGTAATACTTCCCCTTCCAGATGTGGCACTCCGGCGCCCAGTAGTCAAGATCCGCCCAGAAATCTGTATTCTCAAAGCAGACGGCGGGCTTGGACCAGTGGATCAGGTCCTCGCTCTCAAGCACATAGAACTTGCCGCGCCCCGCCGGGACGTCCGGGAAGCGCTCGCGGTCGACGAACTGCACATAGGTGTAGTACTTCCTGCTAACCGGGTCGGCGAGAATGAAAGGATCGCTGATGTGCACGTCGCGCACATGATAGGGATAAAGGCTCAGATTCACCGTATCGTCAGAGCAGCGGTACATAGATCTTTCCTTTCCGCGCAGCCTTCTTGCCGCGCAGCCGCGTTATCTCAGGTCGGGCATGTCGGAATAGTCGTGCGCCATCATCCGCTCGTACTCCTCGGGCGTGATGGTCAGGATGGTGCCGTGCTTGAATCCGTAAGGGAAGGAGAAGGCCGCGTCGCTGCGGACAAAATCCGCCTTTTCAAGGCTCGTCGCGACAAAGGGCACATAGCCCTGCGCCGCGCCCCGCGCGCCGTAGAAGTCGATGAACAGGCACCAGCGCCCGTCGTCGAGCTTCACCGCCGTCGGCGCCTCGTACAGGCCGCTCTCCAGCACAGACATCGCCTCGTCAAACGCCGACACCCGCTCAAACGGGCCGTGCGCATGATCTCCCCTGACGAGGATCAGATTCGCCGGGGTATGCTCGCTCTTGAGGAACAGGTAGTACTTCCCGTTCTCCTCATACATAGCCGAGTCGATCACCGGGCCGTCCGGCTTTCGATAGAGCATCTCCGGCTTGGAGAAGGTCTTAAAGTCCTTCGTCCGGCTGGCGTAGATGGCCATCGGGCCGTAATCGTTGCTCCTGTGCGCGGAGGACCAGTGCAGCAGGTATTCCCCATTCTCCCCGTCCCAGAGGACGTCCGGCGCCCAGAGGCAGCCAAAGTCCTCGTCGCCGAGGGGGATCAGCTCCTCCTCCGTCCAGTGCAGCAGGTCGTCCGACTGCCAGTGCGCCAGCGCCTTGCTGCCGTGCCGGCGGATATTCGCCCACGAATGCGCATACCTGCCGCGCATGCCGTAGGACAGGGACAGATCCGTCGCAAAGATATGGAAGCGCCCGGTATTCCTGTCGCGCACGATGGTCATGTCGCGCACGCCCTTGTCGCCATAGTACGCCCAGAGGATGGGCTTCCCGTCGTTCAGCGCCGTCCATGTGAAGCCGTCGCGGCTCAGGGCGAAATACACCTGCTCTCCCTCGGGCGAGGTGGTTTCCCGGAAATGCACAAAGAGATAATGATTCATGCCATCGCCTCCGTGTCCGTATGCTGCCTCCATTATAGCAGAAAACGCCCATCAAAAACAGCGAAAAGACGTCGTCCTTTCGCTGTGATGGGATGAAATTGCCAAGTCAGAACGGATTACGCCTGAAACAGCTGATTCTCAAGATCAAAGACCGGCATGCCGTCCTTCCATGCGAGCTTCATGACGAAGCAGTGGCGGTTCGGGTCATAGAGCGGATCGCCGATGATCTCGTCATACGGGCGGGCGTGGTAGGCCATGTAGATCTCGCCGTCGTCGCCGGTAAAGAAGGAATTGTGGCCCGGGCCGTAGATGCCCTTCTGCTCGTCCGTCTTCATGACGGGCAGGTTCGCCTTGTGCCAGACGGAGATGTCCATCAGGTCGTCGCCCTCATTCGCCCAGAGCAGGCCCATGCAGTACGCGGGGCCGGTGTCGCTGGCGGAATAGGTCATGAAGATGCGGCCATCCTTCTTCATGAAGGCCGGGCCCTCGTTGACCCAGAAATTATGGCGCTCCCACGCATAGGTCGGGCTGGTGAGGAGCATCTGCGGGGTCGCAAGCTTCATCGCGCCGTCCATCTCGGCGATGTAGAGGTTGGAGATCTTCCTGCCGACGCTCACCTTCTCCGCCCAGACGCAGTAGCGGCGGCCGCCGGAGACGACGGTGGTCATATCCAGCGAAAAATCCTGGAAGGTAAAGCCATCCTGCACCTCGAGCATACCCGCCTCGCGCCAGCTACCCGTCATCGGGTCATCCCCATCGCAGAGCAGCGCCCACGGGCGGATCTTCCAGCAGTCCTCCATCTCGCCAGCGGCGAAGTAGACGACCCACTGCCCGTCCACACGATGCAGCTCCGGCGCCCAGATGTGCTTGCTCATCACACCCTGATCGTGGCAATGCCAAATCTCCTTTTCCTCGGCGGTGCGCAGACCCTCGAGCGTCTGTGCGCAGCGCAGCACAACGCGGTCATACGCCGGGACGGACGCGGTGAAGTAATACTTCCCGCCTTCATGGAGGATATACGGATCCGCACGCTGCTCGATAAACGGCGTGTTATACGGCGTCCTGATAAAGTTATCCTTGTTCATCTGTATGCTCCTTCTGCGCGGCGGCATAGCCCCTGCACATGTCATTGCCTGATTCAGCATCCTTATCATAATCGGTTTTGGGCCCGTTGTCCAGCAATTCGGCCACTTTTGCCCCATTCACAGCGCAAAAGAAGGACAGCCGCGGATGATTTGTCCGCAGCTGCCCGTCATATACGGTTATGAAAGATACTGCTCAAAGCCGAGCTTCACAAAGACGTCCCTGTTGTAGCCGTCCAGTCCGCAGCGCTCCCACTGCGCGCGCGTGATGCGCTCCGTGACGGCATACTCGCTGCTGTCATCCTGCGTGCGCACCAGCGTGAGCGCGCCGTCCTGCAGGATAAAATACCAGCGGTAGTAGCGGTCCTCATAGAGGAAATCATAGCTGTCAAAGCAGGGGAAGCGCTCGCGCAGGCAGAGCACCGTACGCCCATAGCAGTCGGTATTGACGCGCTCGGTCGGGGTCCCATTCTCCTTGAGCTGTCCCTCAGCGGCATAGCCCTTCCCCGCCGCGGTGAACAGCGTGCGCAGCTGCGGCGCAGGCCTGTTTATCGGCTCGGGTTTAGGCTCGGGTTTGGGCTCAGGCTCCGGCTGCGGCGCTGGCTCGGGTTTTGACTCCGGCTTCGGCGCCGGCTCGGGCTTCTGCTTTGCCTTTGCCCTCTCCATGGATCGCCTCTCCCATTTCAGCTGCAGCAGCTGCATCCGCGAGAGGGGGCGGTATTGCTCGCTGCGCTCCTCAGCCCGGGCACGGCCCCATGCATGAATGCGCTCAAACACGAAGGCCAGCGCGCCAACCACCGGCGTCATGACCACCAGCAGCAGAAGCAGCTCCTCATTGACGGCATACAGCGCAGCGGCGCCAAGCAGGCAGATCAGCAGCGCCTTCCAATGCCTGCCCACCCATGCGCAGAATCGGGTCCATTTCTCTTTCACCGAAATCGCCTCCCATCCTATGCAGCCCTCCGGTCATCCGGGGGAATGCACACAGGATAGCACGTTTCCCGCCGCCATCCTCTACCGACGTGAGAGATCATTCCACCTTGTCCACGAACATAAGCTCAAAGCGCGGTACCATCACCGGGTCGCCGTTGGCATCCTGCTCCTCATAGACGCCGGCGACGCTCGCCACGACGGTCGCCATATCGCCGACCTTCACGCCCATATCCTCGCCCGCCACGACGACGATCTCGTTATACCATGTGCCCTGCGCGTCCTTGTTGTACTGCATGCGCATGTAGTACTGCCCGCCGCCGTCGGAGAGCTCCGTCACCGGGCCATAGATGACCATGACCTTGCCGTAGTCCTCCCCGCGCGCCTTCTGCAGGTTCTTATAGGAGATCTTCTCCGCGCCGTCCTTGATCTGCTCGCGCGTCTGCTCGTCGGTCATCACGCGGCGGAGGGTGAATTGGATGCGCCGCTGCTCAAAGCCCTTCTTATCGAGGATGAGCACATAGTTGTACTCGCCCTCATTTTCCGTAGAGAGAGTGAAGGAGAAGGCGCCGTCGTTCTGCGTGCGCTTCTTCGTCAGGCCGAAGGGGGAAACGAGCTGCATCTGCACGCCGGCCAGCGTGCTGCCCGAGAGCTTGACCTCGCTGCCGGTGATGATGGTCACCTCGCCCTCCGCCGCGCCGACAAGGCTCACGGGGAGCGTCTTCGCGCTGTAGCTGACGCTGCCCGCCACGCTCGTCTCGAGCATATTCTCCCGGCTGGCGGTGAGCGTCAGGTCAAAGACGCCCTCCTCCTCCAGCGGAACGATCAGGGTGAAGCGGCCGTTTGCGCCCGCCTGACCGACGGAGAGGATGCGCTGCCCGCCCTTGCCGTCTGGGATGGAGGCGACGAGCGTCGCGTTGTCCGTCGCCGTGCCGGTGATCTCCAGCTCGGAGGTGATCGTCTCCGTCGGAATATCCGCCTCAAGGCGCACGGCGCGCATGGGCGCCTCCAGCGTCCTGGTGACGGTGAGGTCGGCGATGCGCTTTCTGAAGCCCGCCAGATCGCGGTTGGTGAAGCGGCCCGTGTCGATCTGCCAGTCAAGGATCACAAAGCGCCCGTTGCGGATGGTCATATACCGCACGCCCCGGCCGATCAGCTGATCGGACTTCGTGATCGTATAGTGGAGGTAGAGCCAGTAGACCCCGCCCTCCTTCTGCCATTCGATATCCTGCACGCGGTAGCCGGTCGTCTCAAAGTAGCGCCCGTTCTGTGCGCGGGTGCGGATGGTCTTTCGCTGCTCGTCGGTGACGGAGGCGATGTCAAAGATATCCGTCGCCATGTCGTCCTCGCGCATGAGCACCGTCAGCTGCTGGGCAAAGTCCGGGCTGTAGGCGCGGCTGAGCACGCCCTGGCGCGCCATCTCCTCGGAGAGCACCTGCGCGTCGATCCCGCGCTCAGCAAGCAGGGGCGCATAGACCCCCGCCAGCTGCGGAGAGAGGACGAGCCAGCTGTCCGGGTATTCAAAGGCCAGCGCGGCGGAGGGCATGTCGATCCGCTGCGCCGCAGCGCAGGGGGCCAGCGCCAGCAGCGCCAGCAGGGAAATGAGAATCAGCGTCCTTTTCATCTGTTCCACCTGTCCGGATGCAATCCGGCTAAATTCTGTTCTGTCCGGCAGATAGCTCACAGGATGCTCACGAGCATATTGCCGCTCTCGTCCGTCTCAAGGCGCAGCAGGCGCTCTCGCTCGAGCGCGCGCAGGATATCGGAAAAGCGCCTGTGCCCCGTCTGCCGCTCGGTGAAATCGGGGTATTCGGAAATCACAGCCGCCTTGAGCAGCGAGGGATTGACCCGCTCAAAGCCGTCGTCCCTGTACTCGGCGAGGATGCGCGCAAAGACCTGCACATAATTGTCCTTCGTCAGCGCCTCATGCGCGCCGCCGTGCGCCTGATTGAGGCTGATGTAGAGGTTATAACCCTCGCTCATCAGCGAGAACGAGCCGAACTGCTGGGAGAGCCGCGCAAGCAGCTTGCCGAAGGTCGAATAGCCGACGCTCTTCTCCGAAAAGTCCGGCCGCAGGCGCAGCAGCGTGCCCTTGACCTCGGAGGCGAGCATCTCGCTGTCGCTCTCGCCCAGGATGGTGACGATCATGCTGTTCACGTCCGCGAGGGTCAGCGCCTCGCCCACGGGCGCGGCGGTGCGCTCCTTGCCCGCCTTCACGCTCTCCAGAAACTGGAACTCGCTGCAGGCATTCATGAATACGCCGGAGGCCGCCTCGCTGCGGGAGATGCCCAGCACGAATTTGCCCATGCTCTTGAGCTTGCCCACCAGCGGCACATAGTCGCTGTCGCCCGAAACGATGCAGAAGCTGTCGATCAGCTCATTGCGGTAGGCGACGTCCAGCGCGTCGATGACCAGCTGGATGTCCATGCTGTTCTTCTGGCTGCGGCCGTAGCGCAGGCTCGGCACGACGGTGAAGGTATTGGACAGCAGCGTCTCCTTCAGGTCGGAATAGCTGTCCGTATAGCCGTAGACCTTGCCGATGAGGATGTCGCCGCGGATCTTCACGCGCTCGATGATGTCAAGCAGCATGCTCTTCTTTCCGCCGCAGTTCTCCAGATCCACGAATAACGCAAAATGTGATGCCATGGAGTACTCCTTTTGGATTTACCACGTTCCGTTCTCAAAGCCGTCCATCTTGTACGAGCGCTTCAGAATCCTCTTCACGATCCGCTCCGCCTCCTCGCCCTGCGCGAGCACGGGGCGATAGTCCGTCCCGTCGGAGAGCTCCGTCAGCCGCAGCGGCACGATGGTCACCTGCGGCGCCTCGGCATGATCCTCATGGACGGTGAAGGTCACGCGGGCGGCGTAGGCGTCCCTGTCGTCCGGGTCGACATTGCCGCCGAAGACGAGGTTGCCCACGGAGTAGAGGATGTAGGAATCCTGATACGCCTCGATGCCCTGCACGATGTGCGGGTGATGGCCCACGACGATGTCCGCTCCGGCCTTGATCGCCGCGCGGCCGATGGAGCGCTGCTCGCCGGTGAAGTCCTCGCGGTACTCGCTGCCCCAGTGGAAGGAGGCGATGACGATCTGGCAGCCCGCCTCGCGCAGCGCCTTCACGTCCTTGGAGATGTCCTTCTTGCCGTCCTTGTAGGGGAAGCAGTAGCCGGTCATGCCGACCTTCACGCCGTTCTTTTCAAAAATGCCCAGCTGCCCGTTGCCGCTGACGATGATCCCCGCCGCCTCAAGGTTGGCGATGGTGTCGTCGCGGCCCTTCGTGCCGTAGTCGAGCGTGTGGTTGTTGGCGACGGTGACCGCCTCCACGCTGCCCAGCGTCAGGATGCCGGTATATTCCGCCGGTCCCTTGAAGTTGAATTTCTTCTCCTTCTTCGCCGTCTCCTCGGTGAGCGTGCCCTCGAAGTTGACCAGCGTCAGGTCATCGGAGGCAAACAGCGCCTCCAGCCCGGAGAAGAACCAGCCGTAGCCCTTTTCCTCGGCCACCTTCTCAAAGCAGTCGTCCCGCTTGCGCAGGCTGTCCGTGGAGCCGAGGGTCGTATCGCCGCCGAGGGTGACGGTGAAGGTTTTGGGCCACTGATCGGCAGGCTCCTCCGCCTTCTCTACGACGAAGATCTCCGTCGGGCCGTCCGCGCCGCCGATAACCCCGACGGAGGACGCCTCCGGATACGCCTCCGGCGCGGGAAGATCCTGCAGGACGGGCATGCCCTCGCCGGCGTCCAGCTTCTCATACGTGAGATGGGGCGAGGTCAGGTCGTAATTCATCTGCGCAGCGCCGCAGGCCGCCGTCATCAGCAGCACGACCGCCGTCAGGATGAACAGACGCTTCATATGCTTGATATGCTTCATATCGGAAATTCCTCCGTTCATGATGGAATCAGATGGAATCGGGCTTGCATGCAGCAGCCCGCTGTGCTATGCTTGCCCAAAGAGTACGGTCGAGAGAGGGGGAGACGACATGCCGCAGGAAAGACGGCAGCTCCGCACGCTGCTGCGCGCGCTCATTGCCGAGCGCAGCGACGCACAGCTGCTCTATATTCCCCACGGCGAGGCCGGGCAGAGGCGGATGATCCGCGCGCTGCTCGATATCCGCCCGCCGAGGGAAGACGATCCCCTCGCCGGCGACATCGCGGCCTTCCTGCGCGATGACGAGGGTCAGCCCTGAATCCCCAGCGCGTCGCCGATGAGCGTGCCTGCCAGCAGCGCGCGCACGCGCGGCGCATGATAGCGGCTGTCCATCAGCAGCAGCGCGCCCCGGTCGTCCTTTGTGCGGATGAGCCGGCCCGCCGCCTGAATGACCCGGATCATGCCGGGCAGCGTCATGCAGAGGAAGAAGCCGTCCTCGCCAATCTCGTCATAATACTGCTGCATCGCGCGGACGCGCTCGTCCGGCTGGGGCAGCCCGGTGGAGACGACAATCACGCCCGTGAGCGCATCGCCCGGCAGGTCGATGCCCTCGGCAAAGCTGCCGCCCAGCACCGCCAGCATCAGCGTATTCTCGCTTTCGCTGTCTGTAAACGCGCCAAGGAGCGCGTTTTTTTCTTCCTCGCGCATGCCCCGCTCCTCGGCAAGCAGGCGGACGGCCATCGTCCCCTCCATGCCCAGCAGCAGCTCATGCACGCGGCTCATATACGCATATGACGGAAAGAAGGCGATCGTCCTTCCCGGATGCGCCCCGATCTGCGAGAGAATCTCCGAGGCGACATGGGGCGCGGCATGTTCCCTGTTGGCATAGCGCAGGTCGATGGGCGCGATGCGCGCCGCCAGCTGCGCGGGATCAAACGGGGAGGCCAGCGCGAGGCAGGCGTCGCCCTCCTCGCTGCCGAGCATGCGCTTCGCCGCGTCAAAGGGCGCGAGCGTCGCGGAGAAGTAGACCGTGCCGCACGCACGCCTGCTCACATTGTGAATCTCCGGCGCAGCGTTGAGGCAGAGGATGTCGACATACGCGTGCTTCTCCCCGCCGCCGGTCAGGATGGCATAGCGCTCGCCCGCGTGCTGCACGGCGAAGGTCACCTTCATCGCCAGGGAGAAGGCGTCCAGTGCGGGGCCGCCCCCGCCCTCGGCGAGGCAGTCCCCCGCCGCATCGAGCACGGCCTCCATCGTTGCGGCAATCGCCCGGGGCGGCGCGTCAAGCCGTCCGGAGGCGAACACCTCCTTTTTGGAGAGCGCCCGCAGCGCGCCGATCGCCGCAGAGAGCGTGCCGTAGAGACGGTGTTTTCTCGATTGCGCCCTGCCGACCTCGCGCCGCAGCTCCGTCAGCGCATCGAGCGACACCTGCGCCGAATACGCATCCCGTACGCGCGGGGCGAGCTGATGCGCCTCGTCGACCAGCAGCGCCGTGCCGCCCGGGGCCGCCAAAAGGCGGTCCAGCGCGACAAATGGATCATACGCATAGTTGTAATCGCAGACGATGACGTCCGCAAGGAACGCCAGCTCCAGCGACAATTCAAACGGGCAGAGGCGGTGTTTTGCGGCCAGCGTCTCGATCCCCTCGCGCGTCAGGCACAGGCCGCCTTCCCCGGCGGCAAGGCTGACAGCCTCGCTGAGCGCGGCAGGCAGCCTGTCATAAAAGCCCTCCGCCAGCGGGCAGACCTCCGCCCGACAGTCGCGGATTTCCCTCGGGCAGACCTTGTCCTTCGCCGTGATCTCCAGCGAGAGGGCGCGCGCCCCGCAGGCGGACAGCCGCGCCATCGCGTCCATCGCGCTCGCCCGGCCCGTCGTGCGCGCGGTGAGGAAGAGCACGCGGCCCGCATGCCCCTCGCCCAGCGCCAGCAGCGCGGGATAGAGCGCCGCCATCGTCTTGCCAATGCCCGTGGGCGCCTGCGCATAGAGCCGCCTGCGCTCGCGCACGGCGACAAAGACATTCGCCGCAAACTTCCTCTGCCCCTCGCGGTATGCGTCAAAGGGGAAGGCCAGATGCGCAAGGGACGCATCCCTCGCCTGCCGCCTGACAAGGCGCAGCGCCTCGACCTTCGCCGCCTCGCGGCAGAGCGCATCAAAGCGCGCCTGCAGCGCGTCCGCTGTCTCCTCCTGCTCATAGACGGCAGCCTGCCGCCCCTGCGCATCGACATAGAGGACCCGCAGCACAAGGCCATCCATCCCCTCGCGCGCGCAGAGCATATGCCCGTAGAAGGCCGCCTGCGCCATATGCGCCTCATGGAGCGCGCAGCCCTCCATGCCGAGCTTGATCTCCTCGACCACGGTGCGTCCCATGTCGTCCGTGTAGATTGCATCCGCGCGCCCGATAACATGCAGGATCAGCGTCTCCGCCTCGTAGTCTGCGGACAGCGCCGTCTCCGCGCGGTAATCTGCGATCAGCCTGCCGCCCTCGCCCTGCCGTGCCCTGTGCGCCGCCGTGCCCTCGCGCATGCGCCGCATCGTGCCCGACGCGGGGACGATGTCGCTGGCATGCAGCGTCGTCTCCACAACGGCGCGCACGCTCACGCGGATGACGGGCTTTTTCGCCTCATCCCTGCCGGCGCCCATCTCCGCACCCCGGCGGGCGTTCTTCACATCGCTCATGCCTGATTCCGCCTGCGCATGCTAAGCATAGCCGCCGCAAGCAGCAGCGCGCCCAGCGCAGAGAGCCCCTGCGCGATCACAAAGCTCCTCGGCGCCTCGTACCACACGCGCACGTCGAGCGCATCTGACGCGGAGATGCGCATCAGGCGCAGGACATTGTTCGTCCCGCGCACAACGCTGCTCTCCTCCCCGCCGACCGTCGCGCGGTAGCCCGGGTAATACAGCAGCGGAACCTCGATATACTGCCCGCCCTCCGGCGCGGAGAGCGTGAAGGAGAGATTCGTCCCCTCCTTATGATAGTCCGTCACGGCGCAGTCCGCTCCGCCGACGATCACGCGGCCCGGCTCCAGCGCATTCTTCTCCGTCATGGCATAGGTGTACTCATGCTGGCGGATGCGCGTATCACAGTAGCCGTCGCGCTCGAGCGCGGGGCCCTTCTGCACGACGCTCTGGAGCATCAGCCCCGCAAAGACCACGGACAGCGCGCACAGCAGCGCAAGCCCGGCAGAGCGGTTCTTTTTCCCCGCGAGGTAGCCCCACGCCGCCGCCATGGACAGCGGGGCCGCCGCCACGCCGACAAGACGCCACGGGTACTGAATCTGCATGAAGAAGGTGGACAGCGGCCTGCGCAGCGAGCACGCCCATGCCCACGGGAAGAGATCCGTCGCGCCCGCAAGGCACAGCGCGCCAAAGGCAAGCAGCACGGCAGAAAGCCGCCTATTCCCCTGCTCCTCCTTCTGCACGCCCGCATACAGGCGCGCCAGTGCCAGCAGAGCGCCTGCCATCAGCGCAAGGCCCGGCACCACGCCGACCGTATAGGCAAACTGCTCCTGTCCGGCGGCGACGCCCTCAAGCCCGGCCAGACCGACGAAGAAGGAGCCAAAGGTCAGCGTATGCTCATACGCATCGACCGCAACGCTCGTGCTGATGCCGGCGGAGGAATAGATCGCCAGCGGCACGATGAACCATAACGCACACAGCGCCGTGATCCCCGCCGCCATCAAGATGGCGAGGATACGCCGCCACTCTCTGACAAGGCGCGGCAGGCAGATCGCCGCCGCCAGCGCGCACAGCACCACGGCAAACATCGCGCTGAGCAGATGGCTGAGCACGATGCCCGACATCGAGAGCGCGAGCAGCGGCCAGCGGCGCGCATCGCCCACGAGCACCTCATAGAGCGCGTAGATCAGCAGCGGGAAGAAGAGCATCGCCAGATACTCGCCCACAGCCGTGCGGATATAAAGATTGGCAATGCGATAGATACACAGCGTATAGAGCACTGCCGCGCCGAGGCCGACCGTCCGCGAGGCAAAGAGCCTGCGCGCGGCATAATACGCCGCATACGCCGTGAGCAGATTGACCGTAAGGACAAAGACGTGCATGCTCGCCGTCAGCGAGACGCCCGCACAGCGCAGCAGCGCCGGCAGATAGAGGAGCAGCTCCGGATAGAACTGCGAGGCCGCATAGCCATAGCCCTGCAGCGTGGAGGCATGGATGCGCACGGGGAACTGCCCGCTCATCATCGCGGAGGCCATGCCCTCGATGCGGTTGAGGTGGAAGAAGAGGTCGTGCCCCCACGCGCCGTAGAGCCCATCCCACAGGCAGGGCATGGAGGCCAGCAGCGCCGTGCCCATCAGCAGCAGCGCATCGCGGCGGCGGGCCGGGCCCTCCGCGCCCCGGTCAAAGCCGAGCGCCCAGAGGATGGAGAGCAGCACGCCCGCCACAGCGGCATACGCCGCCAGATCACGGGAGAAGACGCCCGTGTCCCACTTCCTGATATACACGCGCTCAATCTGCGCGCCCTCGGGCAGGCCGCAGGCGAGCTTTACGCCGCGGGCAGCGTCCGTCAGGCGGAAGGAAAACTCCTGCGTCATCCGTCCTGCCTCTCCTTCGGCATTGAGCGTCTCCCTGCCGTTCTCGATGAAGGACTGCATGCCCGCGCTGACCATTCGCACATCGATCGGGCCGCCCTCAAACGTCACCAGCACATCATAGCTGCCGGGCATGAGATTGAGCCCGCCGCGCTCATCCTGCGCAGGAAGGGTCATGGGCAGGGTGGTATACGCCTCATCCTCGCCCCAGTCCATGGCGGCGCCCTGTGCGGCGGCCTTCTCCCTCTCCGCGTCATAGCGGCGCGCCTCGGCCTCCTCCTCCAGCGCAGCCTGCTGCGCGCTGACGAGGATCTGCGATACGTCCTCTCCCTCATACGTCCATGCGAACTCATCCGGATCGGTATATGCAAACACAAGCGCCGCAAGCAGCAGCCAGATCGCCGCAAGGCCCTCCCATTTCTTCATCTCATGCATTCTATGCGTCATCTGCGCACGCCCTCCTCAGGGACATAATCATTCAATTTATCTTATCACGGATGAAAGTTGATTGCAAGGCTTCGGCGGCATACACGCCGAGGAACGAAAAAAGAGAGCTCCCGAAGGAACTCTCTTTTGTTTCGCTTGTGAGCGTACTCGCCGCGATATTCGATTACTCGAAGATCTTGGTGACGACGCCGGAGCCGACGGTACGGCCGCCCTCGCGGATAGCGAAGCGCAGCTTCT
>JAGBFR010000002.1 GCA_017936375.1 Clostridia bacterium | reverse complement strand
TATGAAGAAGATCATCGCCCTGGCTCTTGCGCTGGTGCTGTGCCTGGCTCTGGCCACCGCCTACGCTGACGCCTCCGTCTACTACCTCAACTTCAAGCCCGAGCAGGATGCTCAGTGGCAGGAGCTGGCCAAGGTCTACACCGAGAAGACCGGCGTGCCGGTGACCGTCGTGACCGCCGCCTCCGGCAACTACGAGACCACCCTCATGTCCGAAATCGAGAAGAGCGAGTGCCCGACCCTGTTCCAGGTGAACGGCCCGGTCGGTCTGGCCAACTGGACTGACTACTGCTACGATCTCTCCGGCACCGAGCTGGTGAAGCACCTGACCAACGAAGCCTTCGCTCTGAAGGAAGGCGACGCTGTGAAGGGCGTTGCGTACGTCATCGAGACCTACGGCATCATCGCCAACACCAAGCTGCTGGAGAAGGCCGGCTACACCGTCGCCGACATCACCAACTTCGAGACCCTCAAGAAGGTCGCCGAAGACATCCAGGCCCGCAAGGCTGAGCTCGGCCTCGACGGCGCGTTCACTTCCGCCGGCATGGACGGCTCCTCTGACTGGCGCTTCAAGACCCACTTGGCCAACATGCCCATCTACTATGAGTATCAGGCCGACGGCATCGGCAACACCGCTGCCATCAAGGGCACCTACCTGGACAACTACAAGAACATCTGGGATCTGTACATCAACAACGGCACCTGCGAGCCGGCTCTGCTGGCTTCCAAGACCGGCAACGACGCTGTCGCTGAGTTCGTTGGCGAGAAGGCCGTCTTCTATCAGAACGGCACCTGGGCCTGGAACGACGTGAAGGCGCTGGGCGCTGAGAACCTCACCATGCTCCCGATCTACATCGGCGTTGAGGGCGAGGAGAACCAGGGTCTGTGCACCGGCACCGAGAACTACTGGTGCGTGAACGCCATCGCTGAGCAGGAAGACATCGACGCGACCATCGCGTTCCTGGAGTGGGTCATCACCTCCGAGGAAGGCCGCAAGGCTATGTCTCAGGACATGGGCTTCGTCGTTCCGTTCGATACCTTCACCGGCGAGTATGCCTCCACCAATCCGCTGGTCGCGGTTGATACCACTCTGACCGCTGCGGGCAAGGCTCCGGTTTCCTGGAACTTCCCGACCATGCCGTCTGAGGAGTGGAAGAATGGCGTTGGCTCTGCCCTGACCGCTTATGCGGCTGGCACCGGCGACTGGGCCGCGGTTGTGTCCGCGTTCGTCGACGGCTGGGCGACCGAGTACGCGCTGACCCACTAATCGATCTATTCGCGCTTTAAAGAGGGCGGGCACATCGCCCGCCCTCTTCTTCTGTGCAAAAGCAATCAGAGCATTCTGAAAAAGCGCATCTTCATCGTGATATGTGTTTTTTCAGGTTGCTCTGTCAACCTAATTTACCCGGGAGGAATTCTTTATGGAAAACGCCATCAAGAAATACTGGCCTGTGTTCCTGCTCCCGACACTGGCCGCCTTCATCATCGGCTTCATCTGGCCGTTCATCTGGGGCATCTATCTCTCTTTCCACAAGTTCATCACCGTCTCCAAGACGACCTTCGTGGGCATCGATAACTACATCAAGGTCTTCCAGGATGCGACGTTCGTGGAGGCCTTCTGGTTCACCGCGCGCTTCGCGATCGTTTCCACAATCCTGATCAACGTGCTGGCCTTCGCGCTGGCGCTGACACTGACCCGCGGCCTCAAGGGCACCAATGTGTTCCGTACCGTGTTCTTCCTGCCCAACCTCATTGGCGGCATCGTGCTGGGCTATATCTGGCAGATCCTGCTCAACGGCCTGCTGACCAATCTGGGCCTGCCGCTGCTGGCGCTGGACGCCAAGTATGGCTTCTGGGGATTGATCATCCTGATGTGCTGGCAGCAGATCGGTTATATGATGATCATCTACATCGCCGGACTGCAGAATGTGCCGGGCGATCTGATCGAAGCCGCCTCTATCGACGGCGCAACCAGTTTCCAGACGCTCATCAAGGTCAAGCTGCCGATGGTCATGCCGTCCGTCACCATCTGCACCTTCCTGACGCTGACCAACTCCTTCAAGCTCTTTGACCAGAACCTTGCGCTTACCGGCGGCGAGCCGGCCAAGGCGAGCCAGATGCTGGCGCTGAACATCTACGATACCTTCTATGCCCGCGCCGGTGCGCAGTGGAAGGGCATCGGTCAGGCGAAGGCCGTGGTCTTCTTCCTGCTGGTCATTTCCATCTCCCTCGTTCAGCTCTATTTCACCCGTCGTAAGGAGGTGCAGCAGTAATGGCTAAGAAGACTTATCATGACGGCGCTGTTTCCGGCGCCCGCCGCGTTGTCGACGATGTGCTGATCGTGCTGCTGACCGCGCTGTGCCTGGTGTGGATCTATCCGGTCATTCTGATTCTGAGCAACTCTCTGAAGCTGGAAACCGCGATCTCCACGGCTACCGTATTCACCCTGCCGAACGCGGAAACCTTCGTGGGCCTGAAGAACTATATTCACGGCGTCACGCAGATGAACTTCCTGGCCTCCTTCGGCTACTCGGTGATCATCACCGTGACCTCCGTCGCGCTGATCATCCTGTGCTGCTCCATGTGCGCCTGGTATATCACCCGCGTGAACATCCTCGCCTCCAAGCTGATGTATCTGCTGTGCGCGTTCTCCATGGTCGTGCCGTTCCAGATGGTCATGTTCACCCTGGCGAAGACTGCGGATACCCTCAAGCTCAATACGCCGTTTAATATCTGCATCATCTACCTCGGCTTCGGTGCGGGTCTGGCGGTGTTCATGTTCACGGGCTTTATGAAGAGCGTGCCGCTGGCGATTGAAGAGGCCGCAATGATCGACGGCTGCAATCCGCTGCAGATCTTCTTCAAGGTCGTCTTCCCGATCCTCAAGCCGACGGCGATCTCCACTGCGATTCTGGAGATCATGTGGGTCTGGAACGACTACCTCCTGCCGACGCTGGTGCTGGATATCAAGAAATACCGCACCATCCCGATGGCGATCCAGTACTTCCGCGGCAGCTATGGCCGCGTGGAGATGGGCCCGATGATGGCCTGTATCATGATCACGGTCATCCCGATCATCATCCTGTATCTGGCCTGCCAGAAGTACATCATTGAGGGCGTTATCGCCGGCGCCGTCAAGGGCTGATATCACAAACAAAGAGAACTGCTGCATGCGCGGCAGTTCTTTTTTGCATGGAGATGAATGATTCCTCTTCGTCGCCCGGCTGCATGAGGGCGCAGCAGAGTCTTGGGCGGGTGGGTGGGGCAGGCAAAGCGGAAGCCCGGCTGCTTTTCAAGCAGCCTTCAGCTGAATCACCTTCCAACAGGGATGTTCCCGCGCTGCGGCGCAGTCCTGCTTGATCAATGAAACCTGTATATGATGCGCGGCAAGAGGGAGGCGCCGCGCCCTCCCCCTACATCTTCGTCCATAAGAAAAACCCCCCGCATCACTGCGGAGGGTTCTGCTTGTGCGTTGTGCGCGGGGGACTGCGCCTCAGGCTCAGTGCTTCTTCTTGCCGTGCGCGTAATTGCTGGAGAAGACGAAGTCGTTGCCCGGGAGCACGGCGTTGACCACGATGCCCACGATGGCGGCGACGGCCAGGCCGGAGAAGCGCAGGGTGATGCTGCCGAGGTTGATGACGATCGCGCCGGCGCTGGAGAAGGTGATGCCCAGCGCGAGGGACATGATCAGGGAGGCGACGATGACGTTGCGGCTCTTGGAGAGGTCAACCTGATTCTCAACCAGGTTGCGCACGCCGATCGCGGAGATCATGCCGTAGAGGATCAGGGACACGCCGCCGATGGTGCCGACCGGCATCGCGGAGACGAGCGCGCTGAACTTCGGGCAGAAGGACGCGATGATCGCGAAGATCGCGGCGATGCGGATGACGCGCGGGTCATAGACCTTGGTCAGCGCGAGGACGCCGGTGTTCTCGCCGTAGGTCGTGTTCGCCGGGGCGCCGAAGAGGGAGGCGATCGCGGTGGCGAGGCCGTCGCCCATCAGGGTGCGATGCAGGCCCGGCTCCTTGATGAAGTTCTCGCCAACGGTGGAGGAGATGGCGCAGATGTCGCCGATGTGCTCGATCATGGTCGCGAAGGCGATCGGCATGATCGCGATGATCGCGGTGATCAGCAGGTTGCCGTCGCAGTTGCCGATGAGGGAGAAGACGGTGTTCTCAGCCTTGACCGGCAGGCCGATCCACGCAGCGGAGGCCACGCCGGAGAAGTCCACCTTGCCGATGACGGCGGCAAAGACATAGGACACGACGACGCCCATCAGGATCGGGATGATCTTGAACATGCCCTTGCCCCAGATGTTGAAGACGACGACGGTCACGATGGCGACCAGCGCGATGAGCCAGTTGCCGTTGCAGTTATTGATGGCGGAGTTGGCCAGCGTCATGCCGATGCAGATGATGATCGGGCCGGTGACGATCGGCGGGAAGAACGCCATCACGCGCTGCGTGCCGAAGCTCTTGACCAGCGCGGCGAGCACCAGATACAGCAGGCCGGAGCAGGCGACGCCCACGCAGGCATACGGCAGCAGGGCGGCCTCGCCGTTGGGGGCGATGGCGGCATAGCCGGCCAGGTAAGCGAAAGAGCTGCCCAGGAACGCGGGAACGCGGCCCTTGGCGAGGAAGTGGAACAGCAGCGTGCCGAGGCCGGCGAAGAGCAGCGTCGCGCTCACGCTCAGGCCGGTCAGCGCCGGGACGAGCACCGTCGCGCCGAACATCGCGAACATGTGCTGCAGGCCCAGGATCAGCATCTTCGGGGTGCCGAGGGAGCGAGCGTCGCGGATACCCTGATTCTCCATGATAAAGACTCCTTTGTATGAAGTTTTTGCATTCCGGGCGCACAGACCCTGCAAATGCATTTCGATCCATTATATAGCGGCTCGTGTCAAAAATCAAGAGGAAATCGGAGGAAAACCGCCCTCTGCGCGCAGGAAGAGGTAGATTCTGTGAATCATCTCCTGTGCAGGTTCCGGCAGAGCCGCCGCCATGGCGAGCATTTCGCGCTGATGGGCGGACAGCTCCTGCGGCCATCCGTCCGCCGCGGCAGGCGTGCAGCCCTCCAGAAGGCTGGCCATCGACGCGCCCATGGTTTCTGCGATGGCGCACAGCCGCGCAAGGGATACGCTCCGCTCACCGCGTTCGTATCGGCCGTACTGGATGGGGGAGATGCGCAGCAGCTCTGCCGCCTGCTCCTGCGTAAAGCCGGCGCGCCGTCTGGCTTTGCGGATGTTTCTGCCAATGATGCGGTCGATTTCTGACATGGATACCTCCAAATGTAATCGATGTGTACTATTTGGAAATATCATATCACAACATATCCGTGCGGACAAGTGTAAATCCGCACGGATATTCTCTATGATCTTGAAAATTCTTATAATAGTATCAGATTGAGAAAGAGAGGGGTTCCATGGCAATATCAAAAGCTGAGCTTGGAAAGCGCCTCCATGATATCCGAGAGAAAAAGGGTCGTACACAGGCTGAAGTCGCGGAGGCTGCGGATCTATCTATCACGCAGATGAGCAGAATCGAGAATGGTGCCAGAACGATTTATCTGGATAGACTGGCCGCTATCAGCGACTATCTCGGGATTTCCATTGTTGATATCCTTGCGCCTGCGGAGATCACGGAGCATCCCGCCTATGGCACGCAGTTCGACGCCATCGTCGCGTCCTGCACGCCGGAGCGCGTGGAGGAGATCCTGCGCGTCTGCCGTATCATGGCGGAGATGGAGTAATTTCATATTGAAATCAGTATCCCCCGCGAGGCCTGCGCTTCGCGGGGGTTTTGCATGCGGGGAGAGCCGTCTGCGGGCGGGGACCTCATCCGTCATGCGTTAACGGCAATGCCTCCGGGGAGCCTGCATAGTCGCCTTACGGCTCCTTGCAGTTCCCGATGCTCCGCCTGCCTGTTTCCACCACTGGCGGCGGCAGGCTTCGATCCCTTCCCCATCGGGGAAGGTTTTTTTGTCGGCAGATTAAGAAAAATCCTTCTCTCTATATAAGGCGGCAGCATGCAAGCTATATGACCTTCCCCTGTGGGGAAGGTGTCGCCAGCGGAGCTGGTGACGGATGAGGTCCCGCGCCGCAGCGCGACGCTTCCCGTCCTCGTCTTGCCATCCCTTCCCATCTGTGCTATACTGCCCGTGTAGGCAGGTAGGGTCTACGGGTGGTTTCCTCCGCAACGGCGTACAGAAGCGGAGGTGATGCAATGAGTAATGTTGAACTTCTCAATACACTCCTTGCAGTCGCTGGTTTGGTTGTTGGTGTTATTTCGCTGACAATGGCCTTTATGAAGCGATAAAATAAAAACCGCCTCGCAGTTCGCACCTGCCGGCGGTTTGTCGGTCAATCCCATAGACCGTTGCGGTGAATTATCACCCGTAGGGGGCACCCCTACCTGCCTACATTGTACGCTATCCTCCCGCGTCTGTCAAGCCAGAAGCGGGAGGTCTTTTTATGCTGTTCGTCAGCCCCAAAGCCTTCCCCCATGGGGAAGGTGTCGCCAGCGGAGCTGGTGACGGATGAGGTCCCGCGCCGCAGCGCGCGTCCCCCGCTTCTTGTCATCCCTTCCCATCTGTGCTATACTGCCCGTGTAGGCAGGTAGGGTCTACAGGTGGTTTCCTCCGCAACAGCGTACAGAAGCGGGGGGTGATGCGTATGAGCAATGTTGAGCTTCTCGGATTGATCATCGCAGTCGCCGGTTTGGCTTTCTCGGCATATATTGCCGGAACGCAGAACAGACGATAAAATAAAAAACCGCCTGCAGCTACAACCTGCATATGGCGGTTCTTTGGATTTCCAAAACCCGTTGCGGTGAGTAATCACCTGTAGGCTATCACCCCTACCTGCCTACATTGTACGCTATCCTCCCGCGCCTGTCAAGCCAGAAGCGGGAGGTCTTTTTATGTTGTTTGTCAGCCCCAAAGCCTTCCCCTATGGGGAAGGTGTCGCCAGCGGAGCTGGTGACGGATGAGGTCCCGCGCCGCAGCGCGACGCTTCCCCGTCACCCTTTGCGCTCGTAGGCTCCCTCCGTCACAGCTGCGCTGTGCCACCTCCCTCCCAGAGGGAGGCTATGCCTCTAAGCAGCAAAAGCAGATCAGCGAGATGGATTTGCAGAGCGTCGCTTATTCACGCCTCCCTCCGGGAGGGAGG
>JAGBFR010000014.1 GCA_017936375.1 Clostridia bacterium | reverse complement strand
GCGGCAGCGCCCGCAAGCTCCCTCAGTCGGCTTCGCCGCCAGCTCCCTCCCGGAGGGAGCCTGTTCCTCTGAGCTGCTTTGCGGATCAGCGGTGCTGATGTGCAGAGTATCGCTGCCTTAAGCCTCCCTCCGGGAGGGAGGTGGCTGCCAAAGGCAGCCGGAGGGAGCCCGCGGGCGGCAAAGCGTCGCGCTCCAATGCGGTTTGGTCATATGCCATGCCTGCACGCGGGAGGAGCAGAGCCCCTCCCCTACATGGGATGGCGGGAAAATGCAGGATGGCGGTGCGCGGGAGAAAGTGGGCGGGCGGGCACCGAAGCCCGCGCCGCCAGTGGCGGATATGAGCGGGCGGAGCATGGGGAATCGCAAGGAGCCGTCAGGCGATTATGCGTGTTCCCCGGAATGCTGTCTGCCGAAGGCAGACTGAGGGAGCCTGCGGGAGGCGAGGAATCGCTTTCTATTGGAGGTTGCCCTGATGCGATGCGTGTATGTGGCAGAACAATCGAGACAAGAAAAGCATCTCCCCCACAATCCGCGTGAGGGAGATGCTTCTATTTATCGGGTGACGATCAGGCCTTGGCGTCGGCGAGCTCGACGAAGCGCTTCGCCTCCTCAACGACCGTGCCCACGGCCTCGCGCCAGAAGGCAGGAGTGGTCACGTCGATGCCGACGGAGGCGGTGACATTCTCGATGGTGTCGCTGCCAAAGCGGCTGAGCAGGTCGCAGTAGACCGGCACAAACGCCTCGCCCTCCGCCTTATAGCGGGCGTAGAGGCCGCGGCCGAAGAGGCCGCCGAAGGCGTACGGGAAATTATAGAAGTGACGGCCGGTGGAGTAGTAGTGGCTCTTGCAGGCCCACATGTACGGATGGCGGACGTCGGGGTCGAGGCCCTCGCCGTAGGACTGATCCTGCGCCCAGAGCATGGCCTCCTTGAGCTCGGCGACGCTCATGGCGTGATCGGCCTGGGTGTCCACGACCTTCTGCTCGAAGAGGAAGCGGGAGTAAATGTCGACCATGACCTGCGTATTCTCGGTCAGGCTGGCGTCCAGCAGGGTCAGCTCCTCCTCCGGGGTGGCACTGGCGCGCACGAAGTCGGAGAGGACGGTCTCATTGAAGGTGGAGGCCGTCTCGGCGAGCGGCATCGGGGTATCGGTCATCATGACCGGCACCTTGTTGAGCTGCTTGTTGTTGAAGGCATGGCCCAGCTCGTGCGCCAGCGTGCTCACGTCGGAGAGGCTGCCGGAGAAGTTGGTCATGATGCGCGAGATATTCATCTCATAATTGCCGGAGCAGAACGCGCCGCCGCGCTTGCCCTCTTTGGGATAGACGTCGATCCAGCCCTCGTCAAAGGCGGTCGCCATCATCTCGCCCAGCTCGGGGCAGAAGCGGGTGAAGACGTCCACGAGCATGTCGCGGGCCTCCTCGATGGAGTAGACCTTGGTGTCCTCGCCGATCGGGGCGAAGAGGTCATAGAAGGGCAGGCCGTTCTTATGGCCGAGGAGGCGGCCCTTCGCGCGGAAGTAGGCGCGCAGCTCGGGCAGCGCCTCGCGGATGGCGGTCCACATGGCGTCCAGCGTCTGCTTCGTCAGGCGGGAGGAGGCGAGGGTCATATCCAGCACGGACGCATAGCCCTTGAGCTCGGCCATGGTCGTGCCCTCGGCCTTGATGGAGTTCAGGCACACGCTCATCGGGATCTCGATCTTCTTATAGCAGGCGATCTCGGCCTCGTAGGCGTCACGGCGCACGGCGGGGTCGGGGTCATACGCCTTGCCGCGCACGGCGGAGAGCGGGATCTCCTCGCCGCGGAAATTCGCGGTCAGGGTCGCCTCGAGCTTGCCGCGCAGCTGGGAGAGCGCCTTGCCGCCGGTGAGCTGCATCTTGAGCACCGGGCCCTCGATGGCCTCGGGCAGGTTATGGCGCGCATTCTCGGCATACTCGCGCAGGACGAACGCGCGGCGGGTGAGCTCCTCATCCGCGGCGATGACCGCATCGAGATCCTCGAGAGAGGCAAGATAGCGGGAGAAGGCGCTCTCGCACTGGGAGACCGCCATGAACGCGCGGTTCATCGGGGTCTGCGCGGCGTTGGCCTCGGGATGCTCCGCCTCGACGGACTGGGTGAGCATCATCATCATCGCAAGGCGCTCCATGAGCAGCGTCAGGCTCTCGATGGCGTCCACGATCTGGCGGGTCTTGACGGCGGCGTCCGGATTCTCCGCCGCGATAAGCGCGCGCAGCGCCTCGATGCGCTCGGGCAGCGCCTTCATATCGCGGGCGTAGGCCGGATCGTCAAAGCCGTTGTAGAATACGGAAAGGTCCCAGCTGGTTTTCATATGCATATCCTCCTTGGGAAAATCAATCTACCGCCCATTATACCCGCCTTTCCCCGCCCCATCAAGAGGAACAAACATTGAAAATGTGAAAAACAAGTACAAAATCCCTTTTCAAATCCGTAGATTCTGCATTATAATGGTAGTCAGAGAACTTATGTTCACCCATTTGAAATTGATGGACGGAGGAATACGTGTCATGACTTACCGTGAACAGTACGAAGCGTGGCTGCGCGACTTTGCCGACGATCAGGCGACTGTCGAGGAGCTCCTTGCGCTGGAAGGCAATGAGAAGGAAATCGAGGACCGCTTCTATACCGAGCTGTCCTTCGGCACCGCCGGCATGCGCGGCGTGCTGGGCGCCGGCACCAACAGGATGAACCTGTACAATGTCCGCCGTGCGACCAAGGGCTTCGCCGACTACATCAACTCTCAGGACCCGGAGTATGCCAAGCGCGGCGTCGTCATCGCCTACGACTCCCGCCGCATGAGCCCGGAGTTCGCCAAGGCCGCTGCGCTCGTGCTGTGCAACGAGGGCATCAACGTCTGCCTGTTTGACGAGCTGCGCCCGGTGCCGGTGCTCTCCTACGCGGTGCGCCATCTGCATGCCATCGCCGGCATCGTCATCACCGCCAGCCACAACCCGCCGCAGTACAACGGCTACAAGGTCTACTGGGAGGACGGCGCGCAGATGCCGCCCGAGTACGCCGATCAGGTGCTGGCCGCCATCCGCAAGTGCTCCTATCAGGACGCCGTGGAGATGGACGAGGCGAAGGCGCTGGAGTCCGGCCTGCTCAAGATCATCGGCAAGAAGGAAGTCGACGACGACTACATCGCCGATGTCAAGACCCTGTCCGTCCAGCCGGAGCTGATGAAGACCGCCGGCAAGGAGCTCAAGATCGTCTATACCCCGCTGCATGGCTCCGGCAACAAGCCCGTTCGCCGCATCCTCGCGGAGATCGGCATTGAGAACGTCTACATCGTCAAGGAGCAGGAGCTCCCGGATCCGAACTTCTCCACCATCAAGGTCCCGAATCCCGAGGATCCCGCTGCCTTCGCCATGGCGATGAAGCTGGCTGACGAGGTCGGCGCGGACTGCATCTTCGGCACTGACCCGGACTGCGACCGCGTGGGCATCGCCGTCAAGGACACCGAGGGCAAGTACTACCTGATGAGCGGCAACCAGATCGGCTGCGTGCTGCTGTACTACATCCTCAAGAGCCGCGAGGCGCTGGGCACCATCCCGGCCGACGGCGCTGTGGTCAAGTCCGTCGTCTCCACCGAGCTGGCGCGCAAGATCGCCGAGAGCTTCGGCCTGACGACCTTCAATACCCTGACCGGCTTCAAGTGGATCGCGGAGAAGATTCAGCAGTTCCAGGACAAGGGCGATCACACCTTCGTCTTTGGCTTTGAGGAGAGCTACGGCTTCCTGTCCTCCACCTTCGTGCGCGACAAGGACGGCGTCAACGCCTCCCTGCTGATCGCCGAGGCCGCCGCCTGGGCCCGCACCCAGGGCAAGACCCTCTACGACATTCTGCAGGAGATCTTTGCGACCTATGGCTACTACGTCGAGGGCGTTGTGTCCATCACCCTGCCGGGCAAGGACGGCGTCGCCAAGATGCAGAGCATCATGAAGAACCTGCGCGCCGACGCGCCCAAGACCCTCGCTGGCAAGAAGGTGCTCGCCGTGCGCGACTATCTCGTCGGCACCCGCACCGACTGCGACGGCAATGTGACCCCGGCTGATCTGCCCAAGTCCGACGTGCTCTACTTCGAGCTGGAGAACGACGCGTGGGTCTGCATCCGTCCGTCCGGCACTGAGCCGAAGATCAAGCTCTATGTCAACACCAACGCCGCTACCCATGCCGAGTCCAAGGCGGAGAA
This sequence comes from Clostridia bacterium, assembly GCA_017936375.1. Lineage (GTDB taxonomy): Bacteria > Bacillota > Clostridia > Christensenellales > Aristaeellaceae > Ventricola. The sequence continues at coordinate 3,875 of JAGBFR010000014.1, read as the reverse complement.
CGACGCGCTGGTCGAGGCCTGCAAGGCGATCATGCAGTAACCGGCTGAGCAAACTCAATAGAATAAGCCGCTCCGTAAGGGGCGGCTATTATGATGGGGAATCTTTGGGCTGACGCAAACCCGGGAGCCCAGTCCGAAAGGGCGCAAGAAAAAGTGGGCGGGCGGGGTGGGGCCTAACAGAGTCGCTGCGAAGCAGCGGGTAGCCCTGATTCGGGGTTACGGTCGCGCGGCGGCGCGGGGACCTCATCCGTCGCCGCCCATGGCGACGACACCTTCCCCATAGGGGAAGGTCCTTTTGTCTGCAAAGCAGATCGGCAGCCCGGTTCGAAAGGGCGCAAGAGTAAGTGAGTGGGCGGGGTGGGGTCCAACAAAGCGGTGACCCTGTTGAATGATTGGCAGAGCTTGCGGAGGGCGAAGCGCAGCAGCACTCCTTCTGTCTGTCCTTCGGGCAGCCACCTCCCTCAAGAGGGAGGCTTGGGGTTACGGAGGACGGTCGCGCGGCGGCGCTGGACCTCATCCGTCGCCGCCAAAGGCGACGACACCTTCCCCATAGGGGAAGGCTCTTTTGTCTGCAAGGATTAAGAATGCTTTGCATGAATGGAATGATTTGTGATATGCAAACCATATGACCTTCCCCTATGGGGAAGGTGGCTGCCCGAAGGGCAGACGGATGAGGTCCCCGCTCGCAGGCGGACATGATCCGCAATGGGGTTACGGCATCTTCGATGCGGCTTATGCGGGCCCCACCCGCCCACCCAAGCAGCTGCTGCGTCCTCACGCAGCCGGGAACGCGGGAGGAGCAGAGCCCCTCCCCTACAGGGGCTCTGCGCGGGTGAAGAGCGGCGCGGCGTCGCCGACCATCGGCGCGGCGAGTAGCGCATCGCCGTCCAGCGGATGATCGTGCAGGCGGACGGCGCATACGCGCGCGCTGCCGTACAGCCGGTAATGATACACGGAGGAGGACGCGTCGATGCAGGACATGTAGTGCGTATACTCGAAAGCGCCGTCCTGTGTGCGCGTCGCGCCGCGCAGCTGGGCGACCGATTCCAAAAGATGAAGGAACTGCAGCACGGGCGGCATATCGCCGCAGTCGCTGTGCCGCGAGAGGAAGACCGCGCGCACGAAGCGCGAGGGCGAGGACAGATCGCCCGGGAGGCCGAGCGCGCCCATGCCATAGCTGTACGGCTCGAGCGGGACGGCAGGGGCGAAGTGATTGGCCGGCGGGGCCGGGGTGAGCGCCATATGATCCGCGAGGCGCAGGAGATGATGCGCGAGCGGCGGGCTATTGGTCAGCGTGCGGGCGGGATCGTCGGTGAGGACGAGGCCGGACGCCATGCTCTCGGCGGCGAAGCACTCGCGCGCATCGGCGATGAGCCAGTGCAGCGGGGTGTTGGGCAGATCCGGGCTGAAGGCGTCGTCGGTCACGTTGACCTGCTCAAGCAGCGCGCGGGCCTGCGAGGCGGCGGCGCAGCGGCCCAGTACATAGGGAATGAGCTCGAAGGGCGCGAGATTGATGCGGCCCTCGATCGGGGGATGATATGCCGCGAAGCCGGGAAAGTTCAGCCCCGCCATGCACAGGCCGTGCTCATTGGCGGCCTCGAAGTAGAGGGGGAAGCCGTCCTGGCAGACGGCGGCGCCGATGAGCGCATAGTGCGAGAGGGCGGCGGGCGCGCGGCGCAGGCGCAGCGGGTAGCGGCGGGGCGCGACGACGACCTTTGCGCCATAGGGGCGCTCAATGTCCAGCGTGCGGCCGAAGAGATGCGAAGCGCTGGACGGATCGGGGAGCAGGGAGAGGGCTGTGCACATGGGCGGCCTCCTGTGGGTTGAATGGATTAGACGGATGGAGGCAGGATGCCCGGGAGCGGGCGTGACAATACGCCGCCCAAAGAAGGAAATGCTGGATCACACGGCGAATATTTACACGATTGCCACATACAAAGGAAGGAGGGATGACCATGAGCGAGACGGGCGAACCGAGGCGGCGGCGCAGGCAGATCATCGACGGCACGGCCGGGGACGGCGGCGCGCAGCGGACGCCGGGCGAGCGGGACATCCCTCGTGCACATACAGACGAGGCGTTCGCCGCGATCCCGGCCAAGGCGCAGGAGGGCGCGGCGGCGCGCAGGCGCAGAGCGCAGCACCAGGAGGGCGCGCAGGCCGATGCGGAGCGCGAGCCCGTATACGAGCGCATCTCCCGCGTACCGGCGCACGAGCGCGCGGACGGCGACAGGATGGACGGCGCGAAGCATGCCGCAAAGCGCGGCGCGCAGAAAGCCGCGGACGGCGCAAAGAAGGCCGCGAAGACAGCGAAGCGGGCCGCCATCGGCATCGGCGGGATGCTGCTGCTCCTCTGGGAGGAGGACGCAAAGCCCGCGCTGGCGAAGCTGGCCGGGAAGCTGCGCGGAACGGTCGGCGCGGCTGACGACGACGCAAAGGCGGAGGCGCGCGAGAGCGGCGCGGGAAAGACCGGGCTGTCGCGCGAGGAGTGGATCCGCAGGATCGCGGTGGTCTGCCTGGCGTGCATGGCGTGCTACTGCCTGTTCATGATCGGGAGCATTCTGCTGCGCACGATCCGCACGAACAAGCTGACCGACGACCTCTCCCGGATGAAGCGCGAGGCCGCCATCCACACGCCCGAGCCGGGCGAGGAGAGGAACTTCACCGTCTTCATCCCGGAAACGCCCACGCCTGTGCCGCCCGAGGAGACCCCCGTGCCCCGGACGACCGCTCAGCCAACCCCGACGCCCACGCCGAGGCCGCTGGACACGGTGAAGACGGCGATCTACCACGAGGTCGGCGGCGACGCGCTGCCCGAGATGGAGAAGCTCTACAACGAAAACCGCGACCTGATCGCATGGATCGGCATCGAGGAGGTGCTCGACCTGCCGGTCATGTACCGCGACAACAGCTACTACCTCTACCGCGATTTTTACAAGAAGAAGAACACGGCGGGCACGCTGTTCCTCGATGTGAACCACCCCTTCAAGGAGCACACGCAGAACCTGCTGCTGCACGGGCACAACATGAAGGACGGCACGATGTTCGGCCGCCTCGCGCAGTACGAGCAGGACATCAGCTACCTCAAGAATCACGCGTTCATCGACTTTGACACGCTGTGGAAGCGGGAGAAGTACGTCATCTTCGCCGTGCTGCACGTGTCGCTGGACGTGAAGAGCGACGATTTCTTCAACTATTATTCCTACCCGACCTTCTCGAGCGACGCGGCGTTTGAGTCCTATGTGACCCAGCTGCAGCTGCGCTCGATGTACGCCATCCCGGTGGATGTGAATCCCGGCGACGCGCTGCTCACGCTGTCCACCTGCCTTGACGAGGACAGGCTGGTCATTGTCGCGCGGAAGCTGCGCGAGGGCGAGACCAAGCACGACCTGCGCAGCGCCGTGAGGCTGGCGACGAGGCAGTGAGACCCAGCAAAGGTCACGAGGGAGGAGAAAAGCCCCTCCCCTACAGGGGAGACGGGGCCCCGCCGCGGTAAGGCGCCGGAGAATGTGGGTTGGGTGGGTGGGGCCCAACCGAGCGGTAACCCTGCCGCGCAAGCGTAAAAAGCACCTTTGCGGCCATGCGCCGCCAGTAAACGATGGGACGGAAGCCCGGCATCACTCCTTCCACCATCCTTCGGATGGTCCCCCTCTCTCAGGAGGGAGGCTTGGGGAACGGGGTCACGAGGGAGGAGCAGAGCCCCTCCCCTACAGGGGAGACGGGGAACCCTGCTGCGGCAGTGCGCCGGAGAATGTGGGTTGGGCGGGCACCGAAGCCGAGCGCGCCCAGTGGGCGAAGAAGCGAGGCGGAGCGTGGGGAACCGCAAGGAGCGATGGAACATCGCGACTATGCGGGCTCCCCGGAGGGGCCTATACAAG
>JAGBFR010000013.1 GCA_017936375.1 Clostridia bacterium | reverse complement strand
TGTCCTCCTTTTGTTGTTTCCTTTGCAGTTGCCAGACCGCATTTTGATTATACAACAAAAGGAGTTTTTCCATCTACATCATCGCCAGAAGGCTTCTTTTGAACCACTCGCCTAGCGAGTGGTTTTCTTCATACAAAAAGGGAACCCCCTCGCGGGGGTTCCCTCTATTGGTTTGTCCTGTAAAGTCAGGCGCTCAGATTACATCGCGTCGCCGACGGCCTTGATGGCGTCGATAACGTCCTGATAGTCCTTGCCGTACTTCTCGTACAGGGAGACGCCGCCGAGCACGTCGGACGGAGTGGTCATGGCTTCCTGGAACAGAGCGACCTGCTCAGCAGTCGGCTCGATGATGGTGTTGCCATTGGCGCGGACAGCGGCCTCAGCCTCGGCTTCCATCTTGGCCCACTCGGCCTTCTCGAACTCCTGGGTCTCCTTGGCGCACTGCTTGATGATCTCAACGTCGGCCTCGTCCAGCTCGGCGAGGACGGCCTCGGAAGCAAGCAGGATCTCCGGAACGCGGGTGTGGCCGTCGAGGCAGAAGAAGGTAGCAGCCTCGTAGTCGCCCTTGGTGTAGTAGGTCGGCCAGTTGTTCTCAGCGCCGTCGATGGTGCCCTGAGTGATGGCAGAGTAGATGTCGTTCGGGCCGATGCCGGTGACGCCGACGCCGCCGAGGACGTTGGTCATGTCAACCATCATCGCGTTGTTCTGCATACGGATCTTCAGGCCCTTCAGGTCAGCCGGAACCTCAACCTTGGTGGTGGTGTAGAAGTTACGGGAGCCGGAGTCGTACCAGCACAGGCCGACGAGGCCGGAGCCGGAAGCCTGGACTTCGTCCAGCATAGCCTGGCCGATCTCACCATCGAGGACCGCCCACATGTGGTCGGCGCTCTTGTAGAGGTACGGCATCTGGATGGCGTTCATCGCCGGGACGTAGCTGGAAACCGGGGAAGCGGAAACGCGGGCAAAGCCGATGTCGCCGAGCTGCATGGCTTCGATGGCGCCGGTCTCCTCACCGTAGAGGGAGCCGTTGGCATAGACTTCGATCTTGACGCGGCCTTCGGTGCGCTCCTCGACGAGGCGGGCGAACTCCTGGTCGGCCAGGGTGGTCGGATAGCCGTCGATGTGCACTTCGGACAGCTTCAGGGTGACGGCGCTGGCGGAGGCCACGGACAGGACCAGCACGAGCGCGAGCACGAGGGTAAGCAGCTTCTTCATACAAGAAACCTCCAATAATTATTTCTCCACCGCATCAAGCGCTGATGCGGACAGATTCAGGAAAGATGTACCTTACTTCATCAGAAGACGCGGCAGCAGCAGGGAGATATCCGGGATATAGGTGACCAGCAGCAGGGTGACGACCATGACCGCGTAGAGCGGGAGCATGTTCTTCGCCGTGCGCTCGATCGGGGTCTTGCCGATGGCGCAGCCAACGAACAGCGCAGAGCCGACAGGCGGCGTGCACAGGCCGACGGCGAGGTTGAAGATCATCATGACGCCGAAGTGGATCGGGTCGATGCCGATGACCGGGTTGGTGACGACCGGCAGGAGGATCGGGGTCATGATGGTGATCAGCGGCGCCATATCCATGAAGCAGCCGAGGACCAGCAGCAGCAGGTTGATGATCAGCAGCAGGACATAGCGGTTGTCGGTCAGGCCGGTGAGGGTCCTGGTGATCGCATCCGGAATGCGCAGCTCGGTCATCATGTAGGCAAAGGCCTTCGCGGTGGCGAGCAGGGTCATGACGACGGCCAGGGTCTTGAGGCTGGCCTTGATGATGCCCGGCACGTCCTTGATCTTGACGGTGCGGAAGACGACCATCGCCAGGAAGATGGTGTAGACGCAGGCGATCGCGGAGGACTCGGTCGCGGTGAAGATGCCCGCGCCGGTGCCGACGAGGATGATGATGAGGGTCATCATCGGCAGGATGCCCTGCAGGAGGACCTTCATGCCCTCGCCCTTCTTGACGCCGGTGCCCTTCGGGAAGTTATAGCGCTTGGCCATGATAAAGCACATCGCCATCATGCCCAGGCCCAGCAGGATGCCCGGCAGCATGCCGGCCATGAACAGCTTGCCGATGGACACGCCGCCGCCGGCGGCCAGCGCGTAGATGACCATGTTATGGCTCGGCGGGATGAGAACGCCCTGGCAGGCGGTGCAGACGGTCAGGCCGACGGCGAAGTCCTCGTCGTAGCCCTGCTTCTTCATCATCGGGATCACCATGGAGCCGAGGGAAGAGACGTCCGCAACGGCGGAGCCGGAGATGCCGCCGAAGAACATGGAGTCAAGCACGTTCACATACGCCAGACCGCCGCGGAAGTGGCCGACGGCGAGGTTGGCGAGGTTGACGATCTTCTCAGAGATGCCGCCCGCGCCCATGAACTCACCCATGACGATGAAGAACGGGATGGACAGCAGGGAGAAGTTATTCGCACCGTCCACCATCTGGCGGACCATGACGGAGAAGTTGGTGCCCATGATCGCGGCGCTGCCCAGCGTGGACAGGAGCATCGCGAAGGAAACCGGCACCTTGAAGCACATCAGCAGCGCAAAGCCGCCAATCAGAACAATACCAGCAAGAATGCTCATGTCTTAATCCTCCTTCGCGGCAGCCGCTTCGCCGCTGGCGCGCAGCGCCTCAACAGCGGCTTCGTCGGTAAAGTCGATCTCCTTCTCGGAGTAGATCAGGTCGTCCGGATCCAGAATGCCGGTCAAGAACAGGATGGAGTCAAACACCATGACCGCACCCGCAACCGGGATCGGCAGATACTGCCACGCGACGCTGATGCCGGTGATGGGCATCTTGCCGGTGAGGGAGAAGAGCTTCGCCGTGCGCTGGCCGCCGGAGATGAGCATGAACAGACCGCACAGCAGGGCAGCGACGTCCACGCCGATGTCCATGAGCTTGCGGCCCTTGCCGCCGACCGGGAAGCGATTGTAGATCGCCGTGACGGAGACGTGCATATGGTCGCGCACGCCGGCCGCGCAGGCGGCGAAGGCGAAGACGAGAATCAGAAGACGCGGCACCTCTTCAGCCCAGGAAATACCCGTGTTGAAGCAGTAGCGCATGACGACCGTCGCCGTGACGATGATGATCATGGCCACGATAGCCAGTTCGGACATCAAAAGCATGATCTTGTGGATCAGGCGATTGAACTTGATGAGCAGATTCTTCAGCGTGCTCATGGGCGCTCCTCCTTTCTGCTTGGCGGAAGAAGCCCAACGCGGCGCTCCTCCTAAATGCAGACATAAATAGCTAGCCTCATTATAGCATAATCGCCCATTTTTGCAAGAAGGAATTTTATCAAGATATCATAGCGCGCGCCCGATTCGTTGTATGTATTGCATATATTCCGGTCGGTATTTTCGTTTGAGCTATCAGGGTTTTTCGGAGACATCCGTCCGAATGCGGACAGACAAAATTATACGGAGATCGCAGCGCGTGATTTCGCGCGTTTTCCATTCCATACAAAAAAAGACAGGCCCGAAGGCCTGCCTCTTAAGAGACGGAATCAGTCGATGTAGGTGACGGTCACGGACGCGTCGACAGCCGGAGCCTCAAGGGCGTCGGAGACGACGATCGCGCCGGTCTTGATGCCTTCAACAGCGGCGTTGTACTCGTCCATCGTGAAGGACTTGAAGCCCCAGGAAGCTTCGGCGGTCGGGATGCCCACGAAATCGCCGGCCTGGAGGTTCAGGGTCTCGATCTTGCCGCCGATGGTCTCCCACTCGCCGTTGAAGAACTTGGCCAGGGCGCTCTCGGTCGCAGCCTGCAGGCCCTTCATGGCGGAGGTCACGAACGGGTTGTAGCCGTAGTCGGCAACGTACGCCTCGCCCAGATAGTGCTGGTCGACGTCGACGCCGGCAACGAAGCCATTGTGCGCCAGAGCAGCCTCAACAGCAGAGGTCCAGATGCCGCCGCCGCAGGCGAAGACCAGCTGGGTGCCCTCAGAGTACCAGCCGTCCATCTTGGCGGTGATGTTGGCGTCGCCGTAGAACTGGCCGCCGTAGGTGTACTTGATCTCGATCGGGGTGCCCAGCTCGACAGCGGCCGCATTCGCGCCCTGCACGAAGCCGTAGCCAAAGCGCTGAACGGCCGGAACCGCCATGCCGCCCAGGAAGCCCAGCTTGGTGAAGCCGTCCTTCACGACAGCATAGCCGGCCAGATAGCCCGCCTGCTCCTCGCCGAAGACAGCGCAGTACAGGTTCGGCAGGGCCTCGGTGCCCAGATCGCCGGCAGAGACGTCAACCGCGATGAAGCAGACGTCCGGATACACTTCCTGAGCCTGAGCGACGGTCGCGCCGAAGAGGTAGCCCGGCAGAACGATGACCTTCGCGCCATCGGTCACAGCCTGATCGATGGAGCCAAAGCGCTCGTCGTCGGAGTCGGCGGCCGGCTGATAGTACTGATAGGACAGGCCATTCGCGGTCGCGTAGGCCTCAACGCCCTGCCAGCAGGCCTGGTTGAAGGACTCGTCGTCGATGGTGCCGACGTCGGTAACCAGCGCGATGTCCGCCGCCATAGCGGAAGTGGACACCATCGCCAGAATCGCGACCAGAGCCAGCAGCATGGAAAGAAGCTTCTTCATGGTACATTCCTCCTGAACAATGTCGTATTCTGCGCCATTCGGCGCTGTTGCATCTTATTATATCATCCGCCGTATGCTTTTGCAAATACTAGTTTATCCTTTTGCGATATAACCGGATCACGGCTCGTGAATGCCGGTAAAGCCCTCGCCCAGCGCCTCATGCACGCCGCAGACCGTGACGAATGCGCGCGGATCCTCCTCGGCGACGATCTTCTTGAGCCGCGGCGCCTCAATGCGCGAGACGACGCACAGCAGCGTGCCCACCTCCTGACGGGAATACGTGCCATGCGCCATCATGCGCGTGCAGCCGCGCTCGAGCTGGGTGTGGATGCGCGCGATGATCGGCTCGGGATTGGTGGTGATGATGGTAAACTGGAGCGCGGTATTGAAGCCCTTGATGACCATGTCCATCGCGATGGTGGAGACATAGAGCGTGATCAGCGCCCAGAGCGCCGCCTCCACGCCGAAGGTCAGGCCCGCGATGACGACGACCACGCCGTCGATGGCGAAGAGGATGACCGGGATGGACAGAAAGCCCACGGCGTTATGCACCATCTTGGCCGCCATGTCCGTGCCGCCCGTCGTCGCGCCGCCGCGCACGACCATGCCCAGCCCCATGCCCAGCAGCACGCCGCCGAAGACCGCCGCCAGCAGGACATTGCCCGTGACGCCGCCGCCCGGCAGGACGTCGATGAACAGCGAGAGCAGGCCCATCGCCGCAAACGAGCGCACGGCAAAGCGCCAGCCGACCGTCTTCCAGCCAATCAGAAAGAGCGGCAGGTTGAGCACAAAGCTGATCATACCCACGCCAAACGGCAGGAAGCTCGCCAGCACCGTCGCGATGCCCGATACGCCGCCCGGCGCAATGTCGTGCGGGATGAAGAACGCGCTGAAGGAATAGCCCGCGATCGTCGTGCCCAGCAGGATCATCAGATAATCGCGCACGAGCTGCTTTCCCTCTTTTTTGAAGTCAATGGTCTTGAATGTCTGCATGGTGTCTCCTGTTCATTGAAAAAATAACGTACGAAGGAAGCCCGTCGCGCTGCGGCGCGGGAACCTCATCCGTCATGCCTTCGGCATGCCACCTTCCCCTCACAGGGGAAGGCTTTTGGGGCTGACGCAAACCCGGTTACCCTGCCACGCTAGGGCGCGGAAGCAGCTTGGGCGGGTGTATAAAAGCCCTGTCCGAAGTCCAGAAGGCGGAAACCCTCAAGAATTCGGGGCTTCTCAACGGGAACAAC
>JAGBFR010000075.1 GCA_017936375.1 Clostridia bacterium | reverse complement strand
GGTATCATCGCTGCCAACGGCGGCGAGGTTGTCAAGGTTGAGGAGTGGGGCAAGCGCCGCCTGGCCTACGCCATCGACTACAAGACCGAAGGTTACTACGTGTACGTTGCTTTCAACGCGGCTTCCGAGCTGCCGAAGGAGCTCTCCCGTAATCTCGGCATCAACGAGAGCGTCATCCGTTCTCAGATCGTCAAGCTTCTTGACAAGAAGAGCAGCGTCAAGCCGCGCGCCGTCCGCGTCGCGCCGGTCGCCGAAGAGGCTGCTGCTGAGGCCCAGACTGAGGCGTAAGCACGATAGAGCAAGAGGGAACAGAGTATGAACAAGGTTTATCTGATTGGCAATCTGACCCGTGACCCTGAGATGAGGTCCACCCAGTCCGGCATCGCCGTCTGCAATTTCTCCATCGCGGTCAACCGCCGCTTCAGGAATGCCCAGACCGGCCAGCAGGAGACGGATTTCTTCAACATCGTCGCGTGGCGTCAGCTCGCCGAGCTCTGCAGCCGTTATCTGGCCAAGGGCAGGAAGGTCGCCGTCGTCGGCTCCATCCAGACGCGCTCCTATGAGGCGCAGGACGGCAGCAAGCGCACCGCGTTCGATATCGTCGCGGATGAGGTCGAGTTCCTGAGTGCCGGTCAGGCCGGCGGCGCTCCCGCTGGTGAATATCATGCTCCGTCCGCTGCCCCGGCTCCCCGCGCGCAGGCTCCGGCCTATGCGCCCGCGGATACCGGCTTTACGCAGGTGGACGACGACGAACTTCCGTTCTAACTGAAACGAGATTATTTGAGATAGCCGGACATTCCGGCGATGAAAGGAGAGCATTCCATGTCTGAGGATCGTGGAGCACGCCGTCCGCGCGGCCGTAAGCCGCGCCGCAAGGTTTGTGCGTTCTGTGTCGATAAGATTGAGTACATCGACTACAAGGAGTTCCGTGATGTGAATTCCCGTATGCGCCGCAACATCAACGAGCGCGGCAAGATCATGCCCCGCCGTATGAGCGGCAACTGCGCCAAGCATCAGCGTCAGCTGTCTGAGGCCATCAAGCGCGCCCGTGCCATCGCGCTGCTGCCCTACACCGCTGAGTAATTTGCAAAGCAGCTCAAGAGCGTCTTCGATAGAAGGCGCTCTTTTTGTATGCCGTTTTGAGGAGGATGGGGGAAGCGGCTTTTTTCTCTGCCGCAGCATACAAAAAAACGGAAGCCCCGTCGGGCTTCCGTTTCCAATTATATAGCAGAGAATCAATACTCCTGCAGCAGGCTCATGTAGTACTCGGCCTTCTCCTCCTCGGTGGAGCAGTTGCACAGGTACATCATGTCGGCCATCGCGCCGGCGAGCGCCTTAGGCACGCGCTGGACCATCTTCATGCGGGAGCCGTACTTGGCCATGATCGTATCGTGATCCATGACGAAGTTCTTGCCGTCGCGGCGGCCGCAGTAGCAGCAGAAGAAGTGCTCGGCGCCGTTGTCCGGCACGGTGCGGGTGTTGAAGGCGACCATGTCCGCCCAGATCTTGTAGACGTCGCAGGAGTTGGCGAAGTTGAACATGTCCGCGCTCCAGCCGCCGGACGGGCGCATGTTGACCTCGAGGCCGAGGATGTCGCCCTTCTTGCCCAGCGCCGGCTGATCGTCGTTGAGGACGAAGAACTCGAGGTGGACAAAGCGGCTCTTCACGCCGAAGGCCTCGACGGTGCGGCGGCCGACGTCGCGCATGGCCTCGGGCAGCACCTTCTCAATGTAGTAGCAGGAGTTGCCGTTGGTGTTGACGGTGTCCATGATGGAGTCCATGGTCACGTTGCCGGTCTCAAAGAGCGGCTGGCCGTTGGCGTCGATGATGGCGTCATAGGTGTGGACGGTGCCGTTGACGAACTCCTCCATGATGTACAGGACGTCGTCTTTGGTGGCGTAGAAGTAGTCAAAGTCCGCGTCGCTCTTGAGCTTGTAGGTGCTGGAGGCGCCCACGCCGTTGTCCGGCTTGACGATGACCGGGTAGCCGACCTCGGCGATGAACTTCTTGCAGCCCTCGTAGTCATGGACGAGGTGATAGCGGGCGGTCTTGATGTTCGCCTTGGCGTAGTAGGCCTTCATCTTGGACTTGTACTTGACAGCGTCCATGTCGCTGGCCTGGAAGCCGGTGGTGATGTTGAAGGCGGTGCGCAGCGCGGCGTCGCGCTCGAGCCAGTACTCGTTGTTGCTCTCCAGCCAGTCGATCTTGCCGTGCTTGTAGGTCAGGAAGGCGACGGCGCGGAAGACCTCGTCGTAATTCTCCAGCGAGGAGACCTTGTAGTACTCGTTCAGGGAGGCGCGCAGCTCGGGCATGAGCTCGTCATACGGGCAGTCGCCGATGCCCAGCACGTTCATGCCGTTCTTCTTGAGCTCGGCGCAGAACTTCCAGTAGTTGGTCGGGAAGTTCGGGGAGATAAAGATGAAATTCTTCATGAGAATTGCTCCTTTTAGGCGGGTTCTTGTTTTGTCATTGGAAGGGTATATGATGAATCTCTGCGGCGCGGGGCCGCGGGGGAATTGCGCTTACGGCTGGCCGACGATCTGCGGCAGGTAGTGCGCGACCTGCTTGTACCACCAGTCCCAGTCGTGGTTGACGTCATGGCCCCAGAAGTTGACCGAGGCGTTGATGCCCTTGCGCCAGAGGACGTCGGCAAGGCGCGCGGTGCTGGCCTTGAGCTCGTCCTCCCATGCGCCCTGGCCGACGCAGATGATGATCTTGCGCTCGTTGTACATGCGCAGGTAGTGATGATCCTGCGGCAGGTTGGCCAGATAGTGCACCGGGGAATTGGCATAGACGAGATCGTCCATGTAATCGCCGAAGGAGTCGTAGGAGTCATACACGCCGGAGAGGGCGAGCACGCCGTCGAAGAGATCCGGGCGGCGGAAGAAGAGATTCGCCGCGTGCTGCGCGCCCATGGAGCAGCCGAAGGTGGTGATCATCTGCTGATTCCAGTTGCGCTCGCCGGCGAGGTGATGGATGGTCGGGACCATCTCATTGACGACGTAGTTGTACCACTGCTCGTGGCGCTCGATGCGGCGGCGGCAGTCGCCGTTCTTGTCGGCCCAGGTCTCGCCGTCGATGGTGTCGATGGAGAAGACCATGATCTTGCCGGCGTCGATCCACGGGCGGAAAATGTCGTCCATGTGGAAGCTGTCAAAATCCCAAAAACGGCCGGCCTGGCAGGGGATGAAGAGGAACGGCTTGCCGCGATGACCATAGACCTTGAATTCCATGTCGCGGCCGAGGCAGTGGGAGTAATTCTTAAAATAGCGGATTTCCATGTTGACTCCTTATGGGGTCCCGGCGTGCCGGGAGCTCATGCTTTTGCTTGTGGGATTATGACGGGCTGTGCGCGGCGCGCATCAAAGGCCCAGGCATTTCATAAAGATAGGTACCTGCTGCGCCCAGGAGGCCTCGCAGTGCATGCCGCCGGGGACGATGCGGAACGTCAGATCCACGCCCCTTGCATACAGGGACTGGAAGGTCGCGCCCAGCGCATTGAAGCTCGCCTCGTGGTTCTTCATCTCTTCCCGGCCGTAGTCCATGTAGATCACGGTACCCTCGCCGTAGTTCGCGCGGCGGATCATCCGCTTCACGCGCTCGGGCTCGACCCAGAGGCTGGGGGAGAGGCAGGCCGCGCGGGAGAAGACGTCGTTGTATGCCGAGACGGCGTACAGGCTCATCAGCCCGCCCATCGAGGAGCCGGCGATGAAGGTATGCTCCCTGTCCGGCAGGGTGCGGAAATTCCTGTCGATCATGGGCTTGAACGTGCCGGTCAGCCAGTCCATATACGGCCGGCCGAGCGGATGGATGAGCCCGAGCCCATCGGTCTCATGCGGGAAGGGAGAGTACTCGCGCAGGCGTCCGTTGCCCAAGCTGTTGCACTCCACGGCGGCGATGATCAGCGGCGTTTTCGTCCTGTTCATGTATTCGTACATGCCCCAGGAGGTGCCGTAGGTCGCGTCCGTATCGAGGAAGACGTTGTGCCCGTCGAACATATAGAGCACGGGGAAGCGCCTGTCCGGCTGCAGGTCATAGGCGCGGGGGAGATAGAGATAGGCCCGGCGCTTTACGCGCGGGGAAAGGGTCGGTATGGTCAGTTCCCATTTATGAAGCATAGAGCCCTCCGTATCCGTTGATGCAGAAAAGACCCTTTTGCAGGGCATACGATTTAGTATAAAACATGACCCATCATCTGTCAATGAAAAGTCTTGTGATTGCTGAATTTTTATGCGGTTTTCGGCAAGAAGATGCAGTTTTTAGGCGGGGTTTGACGAGAGCGATGCAGGGTGGGCTGACTGGCGGCGGACGGTGTTGACAGCGCGCGCCGCGGGAGACTATAATCTTTTCAGGAGGGGCGAAGCCCCTGGGAGGTGTGTATGGCCAATATCATCGATTACATCGCGTGGAGAGGCGATATCCCCGTGGAGCAGGTGCCCATCGGGGAGGTGGATGCGCTGGTGCTCGCGTATCTGTCCTATATGCCCTACGAGGGGATCGTCCCGCAGGCGTTTAACGGGGAACTGCCCACGCTGGCGCAGGCGGCGGGCGCGCTGCTGGAGCGCGGGCTCTTCGGCCTTGCGATGATGGATACCTCAAAGCTGGACAGGCAGCTGCTGGAGGCTGTGCGCGGGAGCGTGCGCTTTGGCCCGATGCGCGTCTGCGGCTATGTGAGCCATATGGACGATGCGCAGGAGAAGCAGTTTTCCGCCGTCACCTTCCTGCCGCCTGCCGGCCCGGCGTTCATCGCCTTCCGCGGAACGGACAGCACCGTCGTCGGCTGGAAGGAGGATTTCAACATGGCCTTCAGCGGGGAGGTGCCCTCCCAGCGCGAGGCGGCGGCGTATCTGGACCGCGCGGCGCAGGCGCTTGAGGGGCTGTTCATCCTCGGCGGCCATTCCAAGGGCGGCAATCTGGCGGCGTATGCCAGCGTATTCGCCGCGCCGCAGGTCAGGCAGCGCGTGGAGCGCGTGTATAACTTCGACGGCCCGGGCTTCAATGAGGAGATCATCGCCTCGCCGGAGTTTGACGGGATGAACGCCCGGATTCAGACCTTTGTCCCGCAGACGTCGATCATCGGCATCCTCCTCTGGCATACGGAGCCGTTCATCGTCGTGCGCAGCGACGGCGTGGGCCCGCTGCAGCACAATCCCTATACATGGCAGCTGATGGGCGGCGGCTTCATCCGCCTGAGCCAGAGGAGCAGCTCCAGCCAGCTGGCGGAGGAGACGATCAAGCGCTGGCTTTCGGAATTGACCCCGGAGCGGCGCAGGCTGGTGATCGACGGCATCTACGCCGTGCTCAGCGCGTCGGACGGGCAGAGTGTGGCCGAGCTGTTTGAGCCGCGCAATATCCTCGCCATCCTGCGCGCGCTGGGCGGCATGGACGAGGAGACGCGGGAGACGATCGCCGAGGCGTTCCGCGGCCTTGGCGCGTCGCTGATGGAGAGCGTCCCCGGCTTTGTGGACAGGACGGCGGAGGAGATCCGCCAGAAGGTAAGAGGATAAAACACAGCGTAAATCCCCCGAACCGCAGGGTCCGGGGGATTTTTGCGTGGTTATCGATCCTCCACCACCAGCGCCGTGACGGCGTTGTACGCCGGGCCGCTGGTCACGAGGTAGATGCTGTAATTGGAGCCGGCCTGCACAGCGAGATACAGCGAGGCGACGGCGTCCGGCGTGGGGCTCATGCCGATGAAGGCGGAGTCGAGCGTCTCGATGTCCGTGTAGGCGGGCGCGGGCAGCAGATTCGTCTGCGCGAAGACGAATTCATATGCGCCGGGGGCGATGCGCTTGAAGCTGGTCGCCTCCTTGAATCGCACGTCGGCCCAGATGACCCGCCCGTCGGCGAGCAGGACGTCCAGCGCGCCGCTGTTGTAGGCGAGATTGCACACGCGCAGGTTGGCGCTGTAGCCTGCCGGGCGGCTGCGCAGGTCGGGGATCTGCACCAGATCCAGCCCGCCGGCGACGGTGACGACGGCGATGGTCTGCCGGCTGCCCGGCTCAAAGGGGAGCGTCTTCTGCAGGTAGATGTAGCCGTCCGCGCCGGATACGGTCACGACCCGATAGCCGGCGGGGATGCGCGAATAGGCGGAAACCGCCTGCGCGCCCAGCAGCGGGACGACGCGCGCATTGCCCACAAAGATGCGCAGCGGCGCATAGCCGTACGCCGCATTCAGAAAGCGGACGGCCGATGCGCCCGGATACGCGGGGTAATAGCCCGGGAGGGGCTGGATGGCCGTGCCGCCGCCGGGATAGACGGGGCCGCCCTCGCCGGGGCCGGGCAGGGGGATGGCGGGCGATTGCTCATCGCCGATGACGGGCCCTTCGCCCACGTCCGGGAGCGGGATGACGGGGGTCTGACCCGCATCGCCGGGGGAGACGGGGCCGCCCTCGCCGGGATTGGGCAGGGGGACGACGGGCTGTGCGGCTGTGCGCTCGCGGGCGATGATGTCGCTGGGGTATTGTTCCATGATGCTCTCGGGGCCTGCGCCGGGCGCGGGGCATGGCGCGGGCCCCTCCCTCCTTTCCTGCGGATACTGCATCGTATTCCGCAGCGGGGGGATGCGTGAGGCCGGCCTTGCCGCTCAGTCGGCCTCGATGAACCAGTACGGCTCGTCGTAGAAGAGCAGGAGGGTCGCCTCGCCCACGCGGCAGGTGTAGCGCGTGCCCTGCCCGCCGGCCTTGAGGGAGGCGGCCTCGCGCACGTCGGTGATCCTGTCGATGCGCATGACGGGCCCGTCCTCCGCGCGCAGCATCAGCGGGAGGATGCGCCCGTCCGGGGTGAAATCGGCGCGGACCTTGACATAAATCTTGTGAGGATTCTCTCTGTATACAGACATACGGCCTCCTGATTATCCCGCGTAGAACGGGACGGGATGAATGGTGTGATCCTCGACGGGATTGATGGCGCTGTAGCCCTGATCCAGCAGCACGACGCCCCGGCGGACGATCTGATGCCCGTAGCGGCGGCGCAGGTCGTCGATGGAGCGCTCCAGCTGCTCGCGCTGCATGCGCTTCTCCTCGTCGCCGGTGAAGTCGAGCTGCACGGGCGCGTCGTCCGGGGTGAGCATGCTGCAATTCAGCCCCACGCTGCGCAGCGGGAAGGCGGAGGCAAAGCGCCCGTCAAACAGCTCAAGCGCGGTGCGCCCGATCTCCCCGGCGAGGCAGGTCGCCCGGGGGAGCGTGATCTGCCGGGAGCAGGTGACAAGCTCCGTCGAGCGCGCGCTGATGGAGATGCATCGGGCGCGCAGCCCGCCCTCGCGCAGGCGCGCGGCGACCGACTCCGCCAGCAGGAAGAGGATGCAGCGCGCGTCGTCCATGCAGGTCAGGTCGTGCGGGGGCGTGGTGCTGTTGCCCACGGACTTGATCGCTGCGCGGTGATCCACGGGCATGACGGGGGAGCGGTCCTCTCCCCTTGCGAAGGCGGAGAGCGTCAGCCCGTTCTTGCCAAAGCGCAGGCGCAGCAGCGCGGGATCGCACTGCGCGAGCGCGCCGATGGTCGTCACCCCGATCTGCGCGAGGCGGCGCTGCGTGCTCGGCCCGACGTAGAGCAGCGCACCCACCGGCAGGGGAAAGACGCGCGCGGCATAGTCCTGCGGGCGCAGGAGGGTGACGGCGTCGGGCTTTTTGAGGTCGCTGCCCAGCTTGGCGAAGATCTTGTTGTCCGCCACGCCGACGGAGACCGTGATGCCCAGCTCGGAGCGGATGCGCAGGCGGATCTCGTCGGCCACGCGCGCCCCGCGCTCGAGCGTCATGCCCGGCGCGCTCAGGTCGATCCATGCCTCGTCCAGCCCGAAGGACTCCACCCTCGGGGAATACTGCTCGTAGATGGCGCGCATCTTGGCGCTGAAGCGGACATAGAGCGGATAATCCGGCGGGACGCAGACGAGCTGCGGGCATTTCTGCTTCGCCTGCCAGATGGCCTCGCCGGTCTTCACGCCGTATTTGCGGGCGAGGGGGTTGCGGGTGAGGATGATGCCGTGCCGCTCCTCCACGCTGCCGGCGACGGCGACGGGGAGATCCCGGATCTCCGGGCGGTAGAGGCACTCTACGGAGGCATAGTAGCTGTTGGCGTCGCAATGGAGAATGACCCGGCCCATGGAGCGTCCCTTCCTTCCGGATGCGCGATGCATCAGAATGATACAGATTGAACAGAATCTGTAAAATAGGAACAAATGTTCCCCTTGTTTGTTTTTATTATACCCCGTTTGCTCATTTTGTCAAGAGGAAATGGCTGGGCGCGTTCTTGCGCGGCTGCGCGGTGCATAGAGTGGAAGGCGGCGGCGATCATGCCGCGGCGAGGGGCGATCCATCGGAAATTGCTGCCGGGACGCCGGAGAATCGCAGGAAAGAAACAGGGGGGACGTCCATGGAGCTGAAACTGACAAGGGACACGCTGCGCTGCGAGCGCCTTGCCGCCGCGCAGGAGGAGCAGGTGAGCGTGGAGGGCGAGGCGACGCTGCCGGGCAGCATGCGCGATGCGGTCACGGTGCTGAGCGTGCAGGCGCAGGCGGTCGTCACCGGCGTGCAGGCCGGGGCGGATGAGACCGGCGTCCGCGGCCGGGTGTGCTTTCAGGTGCTGTATACGCAGGGGGATCTGACGCGGGTGCGCGCGCTGGAGACCTCCTGCGATTTTGAGCATGCGCTGCGCATGAAGGGGGCCGCGCCGGGCATGCGCGCGGAGGCGTATGTCTGCGTGCAGGAGACGGATGGACGGGCCGCGAGCGGGCGCATGGCGCTGCGCGCGCTGATCCTGCTGCGGGCGGAGGCCTTTGAGCCGACGCAGCACGAGGTCGTGACGGACGCAGGCGGCGAGGGCGGGCTGTATAAGCAGATGCAGAGCGTAAGCTTCTGCATGGGCGAGACGCTCGGGGCGGAGAAGACGCTCGTGCGCGAGGAATTCGACCTGCCTGCGCGGCTGGAGGTGGGCGATGTGCTCAGTGCCACGGGCGAGGCGAGCGTGGCGGATATCACAGGAGGCGGCGGGCGCGTGGGCGTGAGCGGGACGATCGAGGTGCGCGTGCTGCACAGGCCGCAGGAAAACGGGCGGCCGCTCGTGACGACCACGCATGAGCTGCCGTATGACCTGACGATCCCCGCGCAGCTGCCCGAGGGCGCGCAGGTGATCGCCCGGGCGGAGGTGATCGACGTGATGGCCGATTCCGTCGCCGCGGACAGGCGGCGCACGCTGCGCGTGGAGGCGGAGGTGCGCGTGACGCTGGGGCTGCAGCGGATGGGCGAGGCGATGCTGCTTGACGACCTGTATACGCTGCATGGCGAGGAGCTCGTGCCCGTGCGTGAGGAGGTCTGCATGCAGACCTGCCGGCGGCGCGTGCAGGCGAGGGAGAGCCTGCGCCTGCAGGCCGCGCTGCCGCAGGATGCGCCGCCGATCGGGCTTGTGCTGGCCGGCTTTGCCCAGCCGACGCTCCTCTCGCTCACGCCGGACGGCAGGCGTCTGGATGCGGAGGGCCTGATGCGCATCACGCTCATCTATCTGCCCGCGGATTCGGATGTTCCCGTCTCCGTCCATGTGCGCGAGCCCTTCGCCGTGACCTTCCCCGTCGAGGCGGAGGGGGACGGCGTGTGGGGCATGCTGCAGGCGGCGGACTGCACGATCGGCGCGGCGACAAGCGACCGGGCGGAGATTCGCTGCGTGCTCTGTCTGGATGCGGTGCAGCACGGCGCGCGCTGCGTATCGGCGGTGACGGATGTGGAAAAGAGGCCGGAGGAAAAGCGGGAGAACGGATTCATCCTCGTCTGGCCCGCGCCGGGCGAGACACGCTGGGAGACGGCCCGCCGCCTGCGCGTGGCGCCGGAGAGCCTCAAGAGCGCGGGCAGCAGCGCGCTGCTGGCCTTCCGCAGGTAGACGGCGCATTTGCAAAATAGGGCTTGACAAACGACCGGGGCTGGTATACAATAGGTCTGCTGGTTCAAGCAGACTGGAGAGATGGCCGAGTGGTTTATGGCGCTGGTCTTGAAAACCAGTGATACCGAGAGGTACCGGGGGTTCGAATCCCTCTCTCTCCGCTATCAATTTTATATCAACCGGTCTTGCAGAAGTACCCAAGAGGCCGAAGGGGCTCCCCTGCTAAGGGAGTAGGCTGCGTGAAGCGGCGCGAGGGTTCAAATCCCTCCTTCTGCGCCATGAAAGAGACTTTGAGAAATCAGAGTCTCTTTTCTTTTGTACAGAAATAACATTACGCCCTCCGCCGCTCCTTCTGCGCTTGACGCCATGGCTGCGCTGCGATATACTGAATATAACGAAGAAAGGCAGGTGAACAGCTTTATGAAATCCTTTGTCTTGAGAAAAATGGGAGGGTCCGCTGTTCGCCGCGCCTGCGCAAGGTAATCTGCCCCCGCGCAGCCTGTGATTCCGGTCCAGTAACGCACGCCCGTTTTTCCCGGGGGTGCGTTTTTTGTTTTGATTCTGGAACGGAAAGGAAATGAATATGCAGATTGTCGATTTTACCAGAGAATGGATACCGCAGGCGCGTGAATTGATCCGGGAGAACGCCCTTGAGGCGCGCGCTGCTGTGCCCGTGCTGCCGGAGGCGGCGAAGATCCCGCCGCTTGACGGCCTTGCGGACAATGGGCTCGGCGCAGCTGCCGTGGAGGACGGGCGGCTGCTGGGCTTCCTCGGGGCGTATGGCCCGTGGGAGCCGGTGTTCTGCACGCGGGATGTGCGGGGCGTGTTCTCTCCGCTGCATGCGCATGCCGTGCAGAAGGAGGACGGCGCGCGGATCTGGCGGCGGCTGTATCAGGCGGCTGCTCAGAAGTGGGCGCGGGCCGGCGCGGCGAGCCATGCCGTCACGCTGTATGCCCATGACTGTGAAGCGCAGCGGGCGCTGTATCTGTACGGCTTTGGCGTGCGGTGCATGGATCTGATGCGGCCGATGGAGCTGATCGGCGCGCAGCGGGACGCCTCCTGCCGCGAGCTGCCGCGCGCGCGGCGCGGGGAGGTCACGGCGCTGCGCAGGGAGTTGGCGGCGCATCTGGCAAAGAGCCCCTGTTTCATGCTCCATGACCCGGAGCCGCTGGAGGCGTGGATCCGCAAGCGGGATGCGTCGGATACGCGTCTCTTTGCCGCCGAGCGGGACGGGCGGATCGTCGCCTACATGGAGGCTGAGGAGGACGGGGAGAACTTCCTCTCCGGCGCGCCGGGCGGCATGAATATCTGCGGCGCGTACTGCCTGCCGCAGTACCGGGGGACGGGGCTGGCGCAGGCGCTGCTGGAGGAGATGATCGCCGCCTTCCGCGAGGAGGGCATTGCGCGCCTCGGTGTGGACTGCGAGAGCTTCAACCCGACGGCATACGGCTTCTGGAGCAAGCATTTTGCCGTCTATACGCACAGCGTCGTGCGGCGCATCGACGAGAACGCCGTGAGATAAGCGGATAGATCAAGGAGGCCCCGGGGATTCCGGGGCCTTTTGCTGTAGGAAAAGGCGATTGTGCATCGCGGCGGTTTCCGTTATAATACGGATACGGGATATGCTGCGCTTGTCCATGCGCAGTATTATATAGTAGAAATCCCCGGAAGGGGAGAGGAGGTCATATGCGGATGAGATGGATGAGGAAGGGGCTGCTCCTGTTGGCAGCCTGCCTGATGCTGCTTGCGGCGCTGCCCGCCGCGGCGCAGGACGACCCGTACCGAAACTGGTACGAGGTATTCGTCTATTCCTATCAGGACAGCGACGGCGACGGGATCGGCGATATCAACGGCCTGCGCAGCCGGCTTGACTACATCGCGGACATGGGCTACACGGGGATCTGGCTGATGCCGGTCATGCCCAGCCCGAGCTATCACAAATATGACGTGACGGACTACAGGGCCATCGACCCGCAGTACGGCACGATGGAGGACTTCCGTGCGCTGGTGAAGGAATGCCATGCGCGGGAGATCCGCCTGATCATCGATATGCCGGTCAATCACTCCTCCTCGCGGCATCCGTGGTTCCTCGAGGCCTGCGCGGCGATCGAGGCGGGGGATACAGCGAATCCGTACATCGGCTACTACGGCTTTGCGCAGCAGGCGGGGCAGAAGATGGTTCCCGTCGGGGAGACGGGCTGGTACTACGAGGAGCAGTTCTCCGGCGGCGGCATGCCCGACCTGAATCTTGAAAACCCCGCGCTGCTCAAGGAGCTGGAGGAGATCTTTGCCTTCTGGCTGAACGACGTGGGCGTGGACGGCTTCCGCCTCGACGCGGTGACGAGCTTCTTTGCCGCCGATACGGACAGGAATGTGCAGTTTCTCTCGTGGCTCAATGAGACGGTGAAGCGGCTCAGCCCCGACGCCTTCCTCGTCGGCGAGGCGTGGGTGGGCCTGACGGAGATTGCCCGCTACTACGCCAGCGGGATCGACTGCTTCTTCCTCTTCCCGGCCTCGCAGGCGGAGGGCTATATCTGCCGCGCGCTGCGCGCCCGCCAGCCGGCGAAGGCCTACATGGGCTATCTGCAGGACGTCTATGCCGCCATCCCGGACGGCGTGCTCGCCCCGTTCCTCGGCAATCACGACACGGGCCGCGCGATCGGCTCGCTGCAGGCGAGGCAGCTGCCGGAGCGGGCGAAATTCGCCGAGGGCGCCCTCAACATGATGGGCGGCGCGGTCTTCACCTATTACGGCGAGGAGATCGGCATGGTCGGCGCGGGCGACGACCCGAACAAGCGCCTGGCCATGTACTGGAACGACGGGGACATGACGGCTCAGCCCCCGGGCGTGACGAAGATCGAATACGCCTACCCGAGCGCCGACGCGCAGCGGACGGATGAAAACTCGCTGCTCATGTACTGCCGCGCGCTCAACCATCTCAAGCTTGCTTACCCGGCGATTGTGCGCGGGGAGACGGAGTTTGTCTCCTGCGACAGCTATGTGCTGGTGATGAAGCGGACATGGGAGGGCGAGGCGCTGTACATCGCCATGAACTTTGACGCGAAGGCGGAGCGCAGTGTGCAGGCCGGCTGGGAAGGGGCGCAGCTGCTTGATCAGCTGAATGCCTGCCCGGGCGAATGCGCCCTCGCGCCGGACGGAACGCTGACCCTCGCGCCGTATGGTATCGCAATTCTTCGCTGAGGGAAAACCAACACAAATTAATCGGAAAAAATTCACTAAAGTTTTTGACATCGATATACAAACGTGCTATAATCAAGTCAATAGCGGGCGAAACATCCCGCAACAAATTTACACAGGGCGGACATTCCGCTCCAAACACAAGGAGGACTATTGCAATGAAGAAGTTTCTTGCGCTGGTGCTGACCCTCGTGATGGCCCTGTCCTGCGCGAGCCTGGCCTCTGCCGCTTATGACGGCGAGATCAAGGTTTGGGTGGCTGAGGCGACCGTCGAGTTCACCAAGGCCCAGATCGAGGCTTTCAAGGCCGAGAATCCGGACTATGCGAACATGACCGTGACCGTTGAGCCGGTTGGCGAGGGCGATGCCGCGTCCAACATGCTCACCGACGTCGAGGCGGGCGCCGATATCTTCGGCTTCGCTCAGGACCAGCTCGGCCGTCTCGTCGGCGCTGGCGCTCTGGTCGACGTGCTCCCGGAGAATGCTGAGATCGTCGCTGCCACCAACGACGCCGGCTCCGTCTCCGCTGTCATGATGGGCGACGTGATGTATGCCTATCCGATGACCTCCGACAACGGCTACTTCCTCTACTACGACAAGAGCGTTGTCACCGACCCGACCAACATGGAAGCCGTCCTCGCCGACTGCGAGAAGGCTGGCAAGAACGTCTACTTCGAGATCAACTCCGGCTGGTATCAGACCGCGTTCTTCTTCGGCGCCGGCGCGAACCTGACCTACTCCACCGATGCTTCCGGCAACCTCATCGCCATGGATTGCGACTATGCGTCCGAGAACGGTGTGAAGGCCCTCAAGTCCATGATCAAGCTGGCGCAGTCCCCGGTCTTCGTGAACGGCTCCTCCGCCTCCAATGCGACCAACCTCGGCGCCATCGTTGACGGCACCTGGGACGCCGCTGTTGTCAAGGAGATGCTCGGCGAGAACTACGCTGCCACCAAGCTCCCGACCATCGACGGCTATCAGCTCGGCGGTTTCGGCGGCTTCAAGATGCTCGGCGTCAAGCCGCAGGCTGACGAGGCCAAGCTGGCTGCCTGTGACGCGCTGGCCCTCTACCTCACCTCTGAGGCTGTCCAGACTGCCCGCTTCGAGGCGGTCGGCTGGGGCCCGTCCAACCTGAACGCTCAGCAGTCCGAGGCTGTCAAGGCCGACGTCGCGCTGTCTGCTCTGGCTGAGCAGCTGCAGTACTGCATTGGTCAGGGTCAGTACCCGGGCGAGTACTGGACGCTCGCTACCGCTCTGGGCGATGACATCCTGGCTGACAAGTACGATGCTTATACCGATGAGCAGCTGATGGAAGTCCTCACCACCTTCCAGACCACCGCTGGCAGCTACATCACCAAGTAATTCAGTAGACCCTGCGGGCTGGAAGATTTCTTCCAGCCCGCTTCTGTTTTCTTCGCTTTCCCGCAGGACTTACGGCTGCGGGGGGCGGGGCTACGCACATCGGATAAACGGAAGACTATAAGCAAGGATTGGTAAAAGGCATGAATGATCTGGATTTCCTGAAGCTTTCCAAGCCTCAAAAATTCCTTTATAATCTGAAGAAGCTTATCTTCAGCCTGCCGGGCCGCTTTGTCGGCGCGGTCAAGGGTCTGCTGATGTGGATCGTCAATCTGATCCGCGGCGTCGGCGCGGTGATCGCGGATATCGTGATGACCTATGTGCACGGTGACTGGAAGACCAAGGTTTCCTATACTGTCATGGGCTTTGGCTCCATGGCCCGCGGCCAGAGGCTGCGCGGCGCGCTGTTCTTCATTTTCCAGACGGTGTTCAATTTCTATCTCTTCTTCTTCGGCTTCAAGTATCTGAGCAAGCTGAATACCCTGGGCACCGTGGAGACCGCCAAGCAGGGCCGTGTGACGGTCTATGGCGACAACTCCTTCCTTATTCTTCTCTACGGCGTGCTGACGATCTTCTTCGTCGCTGCGTTCCTGTACACCTGGTACATCAACATCAAGCAGAATAAGATCAGCGAGCAGATTCTCAAGTCCGGCCGCAAGCTCAAGACGGCCAAGGATGATCTCGCCTCCATGGTCGACGATCAGTTCCATAAGACGCTGCTTGCGATCCCGACGCTGGGCGTGACCCTGTTCACGATCCTTCCGATCATCTTCATGATTCTGGTTGCCTTCACCAACTATGACAACCAGCATCAGCCGCCGCAGAAGCTCTTTACCTGGGTGGGCTTTGAGAACTTCGAGACCCTCCTTGCCTCCGACACCAATGACCTTGGCGTCGATCTGCAGGATAAGGGCAACGGCGTGATCACCATGACCATCACCGCCAAGAATGGCGATATCATCACCGTCGACACCACCGACGCCGAGGCTGCCGCCGCTGCCGACGCGCTGGCTGTGGACAGCACCGCCAACTTCGCCTCCGAGGTGATCGGCAAGGACGAGGCGACGGGCAAGGACATCTACCGCTTCACCTTCATGGGCGAGGCTGGCGAGGACGTCGTCCTCGAGGCGACCAACTGGATTTATGTCGCCACGCCGTCCTTCTCCCATACCTTCAAGCAGGTCCTCCTCTGGACGCTGATCTGGGCGTTCTTTGCGACCTTCCTCAACTACTTCCTGGGCATGCTGGTCGCCATCATGATCAACAAGAAGGGCATCAAGTTCAAGAAGCTTTGGCGCACCATTCTGGTCATGACCATCGCCATCCCGCAGTTCATTTCGCTGCTCTACGTCTCCAAGATGTTCGCGGCGGACGGCCTGATCAACGGCATGCTCATGAGCTGGGGCTGGATCACGGAGCCGCTGCCCTTCTGGACGAACGCCAACTGGGCGCGCGTTCTGATCATCGTCATCAACGTCTGGATCGGCATTCCGTATCTGATGCTCATCGCCACCGGCATCCTGATGAACATCCCGGCCGACCTGTATGAGTCCGCCCGCATTGACGGCGCGAACGCTTTCCAGACCTACATGAAGATCACCCTCCCGTACATGCTCTTCGTCACCGGTCCGTACCTGCTGACCAGCTTCACGGGCAACATCAACAACTTCAACGTCATCTTCCTGCTCTCCGGCGGCAAGCCGCTGGCCATGGATCTGGCGGGCAACGCCGGCAGCACGGACCTGCTGATTACCTGGCTGTATAAGATGACCGTTACCGACAGCAACTACAAGCTGGCGGCCGTTATGGGTATCCTGGTGTTCGTCGTCTGTGCGGTGATCAACCTGGTGGTCTATAACTTCATCCCGTCGGTGAAGAATGAGGAGGATTTCCAATAATGGCTAATCAGATTCCGGAAGTCCAGAATGAAAAGAAGCTTCGCAGCAAGAAGGGCCACGAGCGTCAGGTGAATGCGACGATCTACGCGATCCTGATCGCGATGAGCATCATCTGGCTCTGCCCGTTTGTGTTCCTCGTCCTGCAGTCCTTCCGCGGTGAGAGCGGCGGCCAGGTGGCCTACGTCATCCCGAAGCAGTGGACGCTGGACAATTACCGCTTCCTCTTTGACGGCGCCGTCGTGAGCGTTGGCCTTCTCTTTAAGGATCTCCCCGCGACGCTGCTGACCCTCGCGACCAACGCGATCGGCGTGCTGGCTGCGGTGTTCTTCCTGCGCCGCAAGCCGAAGAACCCGATCGAGAAGATCGAGCTCTCCACCAAGATCAAGGGCACGGCGCTGATCTTCGGCGCGCTGCTGCTGATCGACTTCATCCGCTGCGTGGATGCGACCAACTGCGACTTCGTCCATTGGTTCATGAACACGCTGATCATCGCGCTCTTCTGCGCGGTCATCCAGACGATGATGGTGCTCTGCGTCTCCTATGCGCTCTCCCGTATGCGCTTCAAGGGCCGCAAGCTCATCATGAATGTGGTGCTGGTGCTGGGCATGTTCCCGGGCTTCCTGACCATGATCGTCCTGTATTACCTGCTCAAGATGCTGGGTCTTACGCAGGCTGGCGCCGTTCCCGGCCTCATCCTGATCTCCTGCGCATCCTCCGGCATGGGCTACTACATCTCCAAGGGCTTCTTCGATACGATCCCGAAGTCGCTGGACGAGTCCGCCCGCATCGACGGTGCGACCCGCCTGCAGGTGTTCTACTCGATCATCATGCCCATGGCGAAGCCGATCGTCATCTATACGATCCTGATGGGCTTCATGGGCCCGTGGGGCGACTACGTCTTTGCCTCCTATGTGGCCTTCGGCCATAAGGCGAGCTACAACGTCGCCGTCGGTCTGTATCGCTGGGTGAACACCAACGACTACCAGGGCTACTTCACCAAGTTCTGCGCCGGCGGTGTGCTGGTCGCGATCCCGATTACCCTGCTGTTCATGGCGCTGCAGAAGTACTACGTCGAGGGCGTTACCGGCGGCGCTGTCAAGGGCTGATTCTGCATGATCGAAGAATCCTATTCAAGGAGGAAATACTACAATGGCAAGTGTCAAGCTTGATAAGGTCAAGAAGATTTACGACAATAAGGTCGTCGCCGTTCAGGAGTTCAATCTGGACATCAAGGATAAGGAATTCGTCGTGTTCGTCGGCCCGTCCGGCTGCGGCAAGTCCACGACCCTGCGCATGATCGCGGGCCTGGAGGATATCTCCGAGGGCACGCTGACCATCGGCGACCGCGTCGTCAACGACGTGGAGCCGAAGGACCGCGACATCGCCATGGTCTTCCAGAACTATGCGCTCTATCCGCACCTGTCCGTCTATGAGAACATCGCCTTCTCCCTGCGCATCCGCAAGATGGATAACGAAGAGATCCATCGCCGCGTCTGCCAGGCGGCGGAGATCCTGGGTATCACCCAGTACCTCGCCCGCAAGCCGAAGGCCCTCTCCGGCGGCCAGCGCCAGCGCGTCGCCATCGGCCGCGCCATCGTCCGCAATCCTGCGGTCTTCCTGATGGACGAGCCGCTCTCCAACCTCGACGCCAAGCTGCGCAACCAGATGCGCGC
>JAGBFR010000001.1 GCA_017936375.1 Clostridia bacterium | reverse complement strand
CTGCCAACCGCATCCAAAGCAAAGGAGGATTTTTGTCATGAAAGACATCAAGAGTTTATCACATTCAAAATGGAATTGTAAATACCACATTGTGTTTGCACCAAAGTACAGAAGACAGGTAATCTATGGGAAGCTGAAAGCAGAAATAGGGAAAATACTAAGGAAACTGTGCGAACAAAAAGAAGTAGAGATCATCGAAGCGGAAGCATGTCCTGACCATATCCATATGTTGGTGAGTATTCCGCCAAGTATGAGTGTGGCGGAATTTGTTGGATATCTAAAAGGAAAAAGTGCTCTGATGATATTTGACCGATTTGCAAATCTGAAATACAAATATGGGAACAGGCATTTCTGGTGTAGAGGATACTATGTGGATACAGTAGGACGTAATAGAAAAGCAATAGAGGAGTATATCAGAGGGCAACTACAAGAAGACATAGCCAATGACCAAGTATCGATGAAGGAGTACTATGACCCGTTTACGGGGGGGAAAATACTTCGGAGGCAAGTAAGAAAAGGCCGCTTTAGCGGCGGCCTGTGAATGATATGCGGTTGGCAGATCTTCATGCGTCTTAAGACGCGGCTAGTACTAGACCCTTATAGGGTCAAAACCAAACCACCAGTTTAACTGGTGGTTATGATTGTTTTTTTGGAGCGAGAGGAGGGTGTGTTATTCCGCCACCCAGTACGGCAGCTTATTCTCCTTGGCGTACCGCGCAGCGTATCCGTCTTCCGATTCGCAGATGAGGCGCAGCCATGTGAAGCTGTCGTTCAGGAAGACATCCGGGGCAATATAGGTCAGCGTATCCGGGAGATTGATCAGCCGCAGGTTGAGGCAGTCGGCGAACGCGCCGGACTCAATCCGCGTGACGCCCTCGGGCAGCACGATCTCCTGCGCGGCGACCCCGCGGAAGGCGTCCTGCGTGATGACCTTTGTGCTGGCGGGGATGGTTAGCGGCTTGTCGTCGTGGACGAAAATCAGGCAGGAATCGCTGCTGCCGTCCGGCAGGGTCGCGGTGACGCGTGTTGCGCCAGGGGTGAGCGCGGTGACGCCGGCGGCTGTGCTCAGGCGCATGAAGCCTGCATCGGCGGGATCCAGCGTCCATGTGAGCGGGATTTCGTATGTCGGATCGGGCGTGATGGAGAACTTGAGGCGCTGCTTGTCCCCGACGGTCAGGTGGATGAACGGCTTGCTCAGGGCGATGTCGTAATCGATGTTCACGTCATAGGTGTAGATCTGGCCGTCGTTGTGATAGCCGTTGGCCGCGTAGAGCTTGAGTGTATCGCCGACGCGGTTGATTCCCCAGACTGTTGTGCCGCTGCCCGTGGAGAGCACGCGCGCCGGCGTGCCGCCGAGGGTGCTGCCGTGGTAGAGCTCGTGTCCGGTGACGTAATAGACGTCCGTTCCGAAAATCCAGATCGGGTTATAGTCGCTGTAATAGCTGCCCGACGTCTTGTAGGTATAGCTGTAGAAGGGGGAGGTTGTGCCTGTTGTCAGATCATGGGCGTAGATGGTGCGGTTGGGATGCGAGAAGGAATTGCTCACATAGTAGATGGTATCACCCTGCATGGAGAGCGGATGGGAGATGTCCTTCCAGAAGAAATCATCGTACTTAGCGCTGTTGGCATAGTATTCGCGCGTCCAGCCGTAGTGGCCGGACTCCATGATGCCGTCGTCGCTGCGAAGGAAACTGTCGTGCGTGGTGCGCAGCGGCATATCGGAGACCGGGTCGCCCCATGTGACGTCGATATGATACCATTTGCCATTGAGATTGACCATGTTCCAGATGTGATTCATGGATTTGCTGCTTGTCGTATCGCTGGGGATGTCCAGTGCATTGAGCACGGCGCAGTAGGCCAGCGTGTAGGCGTTGCACACGCCTTTCCCCTTTGTAAAGAACTCGTCCGGCTGGTAGTAGGTGTAGGTTTCATCGTACTCGTAGTTGGCGCAGAAGTAGTCATATGCGCGCAGCAGCTGGCCGACCTGCGTAGAGGATTTCTGCGCATAATCCACGACCTTGCCGACAGCGTTTTCGAATTTGGTGATGCGGCCAGGGATGGAAGAGGCGGAGTAGCGGTACTGCGGGATGATGGCCGAGACGATGCTGCCGCTGGTGTAATAGGAGTATGCGCCGGAGACATAGAAGTACTCCGGATTGCGGTTGAGCATGTCCCAGTAGACCTCGCTGAAGTCATTTGGCGAGATGGAGAAACGGGTAACGTCGATATAGCTCGAGAGTGACTTCAGCTTGGGCAGCATGTAGCTGTCAAAGCTGCTGAGCGTCGCCTTCGACACGTCGCCCGAAAGTTCAAACGGCTCGGGGAAGCAGCCGTCTGCGATCAGGCCGCTCTCTGTCTGATGGAACAGCTCCTCGCCGAGCGCAGGCATGGCCAGCAGCAGACACAGCGCGAACAGAGCAAGGAGACGAAGGATGTTTTTCACGATGACAACCTCCTTGGATAGAGTGTGGCATATATATGAAGTATAGCATGGAAGGCAGGGCAGAACAAGGAAAATAAAAGAAAAACAGCCGCACCCCATGTGGAGCGTGGCTGTTTTGCGTATGGCAGTTTACTTGGCGTATCCGTGCGCTGCGGCGTATGCCTCTGCGGCGCTGCCCGCCGGGGCATCGATCGTGAAATCCGCCGGGCAGCCGTCAAAGGCGGTCTCGGCGATCTTCGTCACGCTGGCGGGGATGGTGATGCTCTCCAGCTTTGCGCAGTCGGCGAAGGCGTATGCGCCGATCTCGGTGCAGCCGTCGGGGATGACGATGACCTGCGCCGGGCAGCCGCGGAAGGCCTCCTCCTCAACGATGGTCAGCGCCTTGGGGAGGGTATAGATCTGCTTATCGAGCACGGTGATCTTGCGTTTGATGACCGTGCCGTCCATGGCCTCGCAGGTGATGGTCGCCGTGCCGGGGGCGAGCAGCTGGAGCTTGCCCTTGCTGGTGACCTTCGCGATGGAGGAATCGGAGGAAGTGAGCGTATAGGTGTAGCGGTTATCCTTGTAGACGCGGCCGTCGATGGTGACGCTGATCGACGGCTGGATGATATCGCCGACGAGGTAAGTGCCCGTGAATGCGGAGAAGGAGACCTTGCTGATGTTCTTATAGAAGACGAGGGTCATCTCCCGCGTGACGCCGCTGCGGGCGGTGACGGTCATGGTATAGACCGTCGGGTCGGCGGGACGGTTGAAGGCGCAGACGTCTTCGACAAAGATGAACCGGTCGCGGACCGCATCCACATTCTGGCGCACCCAGGTGTACTGGTCGTAGGTATTCTTCGCCGGGACGACGTCGGCCACGGTGAACTTGACCTGCGACGAGCCGACCTTGCGGAATGCGTATTCCGGCAGGGAGAAGCTCTCGACCGGCGCATGGGCGAAGAAATCGACCTTGCACTTTGCGCCGAGCTCGGCGGAGGAGAAGGTCAGCTGGACGAGCCCCGGCGCCTTGCAGACGAGCTCATCCCCGCTGACGGAGACGACGGCCTTATCCGAGGAGGTCACCTTGATCGTGTAGCCGCTCTCCGGCATGTCGGTGGCGATGAAGAGCTTCTCCCGCCAGTTGACCCGGGTACCCACGTCGGCGGAGAGGCCGTCGGGGAAGACGATGCCGCCGGAGGTATCGTCGAGGTAGACGACCTGCTGATACGCGCGCTGCTCAGCCCACTGCGCAGCATAGGAGTCCTCATAGCAGAAGATCACGCCGATGCGCTCGTCGAGCTTGCCGTTGACCTTTCTGTTCTTGAGGAAGGCGTTCTCGTGGATGCTGGTCAGGCTCCTGGGGAGCACCAGCGCTTCAAGGCTGCCGGTGTACAGATTCTCGGGCAGCTTCTTCATGCCCTCGGGGATGGTCAGATAGGTGAGGCCGGGACCGTCCAGCGCGCGTGCGCCAATCGTGCGCAGCGTGGAGGGCAGGGTGAGCGAGGAGGCCCATACGCTCATGAAGCAGCGCGTTTCCAGCTTGGTCACGCCCTCGGGGATGGTGATGCTGCCGATGGTGGCCTTATGCGGGGTATTGGCGGAGAAGCACTCGGCAATGACGTCGAATACCGGGGGAATATTCATCTCCGGGTTCTCGCCGACGTAGCCGCAGGCGTAGGTTTTGCCGCCCATGCGGCCGATCAGGTAACCCGGCCAGCGCGGGTCGATGTAGGCGTTTTCGGGCAGGCCGAGCGCGTCGTTGACTGCCTCAAACGCGGCGGCGGTGACGCTGCCGTGCGTGCAGACGGGATATACGCCCGCGAGCACGGGGAAGGCGCGGTTGCCGATGGTCTCCACGGTATCGGGGAGGATGAGGGTCAGGCCGCGGGCGCTGGCGGGGTTCTCATTGTAGGCAGTCCAGTCGATGTCAAAGGCGTATGCGCCGATCTCCCTGACGGTGGAGGGGATGTTGATGAAGGTCAGGCGCTGCGTGCCGGAGAAGGCGCGCTCGCCGATGGCGACCAGCCCATCGGGCAGGGTGACGGAGGTCACGTCATGATTGTTTTCAAAGGCGGCAAAGCCGATGGATTTGATGCTCTCGGGCACAGCAACATGCCCGCCCGCGCCGGAGTAGCCGAGCAGCACCGCGCCGTTCTCGTCAAAGCCGACGGCGAAGTCGGGATTGTCCGGGTCGGTAATGCCCTTCCCCCGGTAGAGGACGCTGGATGTGATGTGCTGCGCGGATGTGCTGTTCAGGCTGCAGTAGATGACGAGCCCGGGATTATAGGCGACGATCCCATCGCCGAAGGAGGTGATGTTCGGCGAGAGATGCAGCTCCTTGAGGCTGGGCAGATTGAGGAAGGCGTTGGTGCCCACGGAGACCACGGAGTCCGGCATGATGATGGTCTTTGCAGGCAGGGCTTCGCCGCCGTCCATCACGGAGAACGCCTGCATGTAGATGTGCGCGAAGCCATCGGGGATGCGGATGGTTTCCTCCGTGCCGGCGTATTTGAACAGGCCGAGCTCAGCGCTGCCGTTTTCGCCCTCAACCATATACAGCTGCATATCGGGCAGAGCGGGATCGGTGAACCGATTGGGATACGTTCCCGCGGGCACGGCGAAGAGCTTTGCCGTCCGGCTGTCCTTGCTGACATAGAAGCGGCAGCTGGCCGCGAAGAGATCGTGGATTTCGGTGATGTTTTCCGGGAGGGCGACGGTCAGTTTTGTGCATCCGCTGAAGGATTCGCCGAAGAAGCTCTTAAGGCCGGAGGGCAGCGTGACGGAGGTCAGCTGGCTGCAGTCGGCAAAGGCGTCATAGAAGAGATGCTCGATGTCATCCGGAAGGGCGACGGCCGTCTCCGTGCCGGTATAGCGGGAGAGACCCAGTTCGGCGCTGCCGTCCGCGCCCGTCTTATAGGCGAGGATGAAATCGGGAAGCTCAGGGTCGATAAAGCGGCGGGTGGGATTCTTGGTATCCTGCGCCATCAGCTTTGCCGATGCGCTCCTGCGGCCGACATGGAAAACGGCGTCGTTGGGGAGGCTGGGTTCGCTGAAGGTGGCCAGATTCTCCGGCAGCCAAACGTCCGTCAGTGCAGAATTCCCAATAAATGCGCCGCCGCAGAAGTCGGTCAGCGTATCGGGCAGGCGGACGGTGACGAGCGTTTCACAGCCTTCAAATGCAGCGTAGGCGATGCTCCTGACGGGATAGCCCTCGAGGGTATCCGGCACGACGAGGTCCGCTGCGCTGCCCTGGTAGTCTGTGATGCACATGCCGCCGAAGCCGTCGTCGTAATAGCAGTAATAATCGCCGGCCCAGTGCGACAATGTGATATCCTCGCCGAGCGCAGGCGCGGCAAACAGCAGGCACAGCGCGGCGCAGGCAAGCAGACGAAGCCAGTATTTCATCCTTTTATCCCCCTTGGAAACGAAAAGATATATATCTGAAGTATAGCACGGAGACCGTACAGGCGCAATAAAAAAACCGCGCCCCTGTGCAGGAACGCGGAGAGAGGAAGCGGGATTATTTCTCCCGGAGCATCGGCCTTGCGACGGTGCGGCTGAAGACCTCGATCAGCGGGCCCATGAAGAAGGCGGTGATGATCGTACCCACGCCGGCGATGGTCGGCACGGCGGCAATCGATCCGCCGGCGAGGGACATCAGAATGCGCCTGTTGCGGATGCTTTTCATTGGAAATATGCTCCTGGCTGATGGATTTGAGGCGGATTATATCAAGAATCCGCGCAAAGAGCAACGCTTGTTTTATATTTTGTTGAAACTGAGAATAAATATCAAAAATATCAAAATTAGTGTTGACAAGTGAGAATTATTATCGTATAATGCAGACATAGAAAACAAACGCTCCATCCGAACAGGATGACAGACAACCGAAAGGAGATATAAACCATGACGAAATATGAATGCCCGTGCACCTACATCTACGACCCGGCCATCGGCGATCCCGACGGCGGCATCGCTCCCGGCACCGCTTGGGAGGATATTCCCGAGGATTGGGTCTGCCCGGTCTGCGGCCTTGGCAAGGACGCATTCACCGTCGTAGAGTGACGCCTTCCTCCTCCCGGAGGCTATGATACAGAAAACCCCGTCTGCGCAGGCAGACGGGGTGATTCTGTTTATCGGATGGATTACTTGGTCGTCAGCGCGCTGAGCTTGACATACACAGCGGGACGGACGCCCCAGCGCTCGTTCTCCACGCGGCCGTCGGTCTCGCCGCCGCAGGTCATGACGCCGCCGCTGCCGGCGACATAGGAGGCCCTGCGCCTGGTGACCCAGCTGATCGTGCGCAGCCACCACTGGGAGTTGCCGCCGTTCTCAAGGCCGTACTTCACGGAGCGGTACGCGCCCTGCGCCGCGGCATAGGCGGTCGGCAGCGCCTGGCGATCATCGTGGGAGGAGAAGAGGCGCTTGGCCTGATCGTTGTCCAGGAGGAAGACGGTGTCGGTGGTCTTGACGTCCTCCCAGTTCTTGAGCTCCTTGGTGATGAGCTGCTGCTGCTCCTCGGCGGTGAAAGCGGTGTTCAGGAATTCCTCATTCAGCCAGGTGCGCAGCGTGCACTTGGACCAGTTGGAGTAGGTGACGGTGTCGTTGTAGGGGCGGGCGTCCAGCGCATACTTGCTGATGATCAGCGCCTCGTCGCCCTCGATCTTCAGGACGCGCCACTCGATCGGCTCGGCGCCGTTCTCGAGGTTGTTGTCCTGCTCATAGCTGCCCAGCAGGTAGAATTCACCGACCTGCGGCGCGGCGGCGGCGGTCTCGGTGGTCACAGCGATGGTCTCCGCAAAGGCGGCGCTGCACATCATCAGCGCGCAGAGCAGCGCGGCGATCAGCATCTTCTTGTTCATTGTGATAGACCTTCTCTCTATTCGTCAATGGGGACATGCGCCAAGGCACATGATGGCATATACGTCCATATATTAGCATAAACAGAGGCGGCTTGCAACCATGGATTTTGTTAAAGATCGGGGGGTCGCGCACGCCCGAATCGCGGACAACATGGGCGGCCTGCGCGCCCGCAGAAAAGATGGTTTTTCGACTTTTTATCCCCCGTCCCCTTGCGTTCCCGCCGCAATTTGCTATAATAGAATTAATTCCAATACAAGTAAGGAGTGTATTCCAATGGCCAATAAGGTTCTCGTTGAAACTTCTGCCCGTCACGTGCACGTTACCCGTGAGCACCTCAATATTCTCTTCGGCGAAGGCTATGAGCTGACTGTTAAGAAGATGCTGTCCCAGCCGGGCCAGTATGCCAGCGCGGAGCGCATCGACGTCGTCGGCCCGAAGAAGACCCTCGCCGGCGTGTCCATCCTCGGCCCGGTCCGTCCGGAGACCCAGGTTGAGCTCTCCCTGACCGACGCGCGCTCCATCGGCGTGACCGCTCCGGTCCGTGAGTCCGGCCAGATCAAGGGCTCCGGCGCCTGCAAGCTCGTCGGCCCGAAGGGCGAGGTCGAGATCTCCGAGGGCGTCATCGTCGCCAAGCGCCATATCCACATGACCAAGGCGGACGCCGCCGAGTTCGGCCTCGAGGACAAGCAGGTTGTCTCCGTGAAGGTTGACTCCGAGGGCCGCAGCCTGATCTTCGGCGACGTCGTCGTCCGCGTGAGCGATTCCTACGCGCTGGCGATGCACATCGACACCGACGAGTCCAACGCCGCTGCGATGGCGCCGGGCACCATGGGCGAGGTCATCAAGTAATTTTATCGCATAACAGCAGAAGAGAGCCGGTTTTTTGCCGGCTCTCTTTCTTTTTGGCATGCATCTTTGGTATAATGAAAGAAATACGACAGGAAACGGGGCGGATGCGCATGGCGGCCGGCGAGAAGGAGACCCTCGTCCTTGAGGCGATTGCGCGGGAGATGGAGACCATTCCCGGGCATGTGGGCATGTACTATAAGAATCTGACGACGGGGCGTGAGTTTGCCGTCCGGGCGGACGAGGCCTTTGGCGCGGCGAGCGTCATCAAGCTCCCGCTGTTTCTGCATGTGCTTGCCGAGGCGGAGGCCGGGCGCATGAATATGGACGAGGTGCTGACGGTCACTGCGCAGGACAAGGTGCCCATCTGCGGCGCGCTCACCCTCTTTACGGGGAACGTCGCTGCCGACGTGCGCACGCTCTGCCGGCTGATGATTTCCATCAGCGACAACACGGCGACCAACAGGCTCATCGACTACGCGACGATCCCCGGCGCGCAGGCGGGCTTTGAGGCGATGGGGCTGACGGTGACGAGGCTGACGCGCAAGCTCTTTGACCGCAGCGCCTCGGCGAAAGGGCTGCGCAATGTCATCGGCCTTCGGGAGATGGGCATGCTGCTGGAGAAGCTCTGGCGCGGAACGTTTGTGAGCGAGGCCGTCAGCCGCGAGGCGATGGACGTCCTCCTGCTCCAGCAGGTCGATCACAAGCTCAACGGAAAGATCTGCGGCGAGGTCTCCATCGCGCATAAGACCGGAGAGGACGACGAACTGAGCAACGATGTGGGCGTGGTCATGGGCAGGGAGCCGTTTGTCATCTGCTTCGCCGGCGAGCATACCGACGTCTACCGCTGGGAGGATCTCATGCGCCGGGGGACATACGATCTCTGGCAGGCGCTCGAGCATACACAAGCATAATCAGGAGGAATGGTCATGGGTATGAAGGAATTTCTGGGCGG
The DNA here is from genome assembly GCA_017936375.1 of Clostridia bacterium. Classification (GTDB taxonomy): domain Bacteria; phylum Bacillota; class Clostridia; order Christensenellales; family Aristaeellaceae; genus Ventricola. The sequence continues at coordinate 14,514 of JAGBFR010000001.1, read as the reverse complement.
CATGATTACCGGCCGCGCAATCTGGACGGACAACTCCGCCGTGCAGGCCAAAGGCGGCATTGGAAGCAGCCAGAGCGATCAGGAGCTGCGCACGCTGACGATCGTCCGCTCGAGCCAGCTTGTCAATATGGGCGCGGGCTACGACGTGCTGGTTGACGGCGTGAAGGTCGGCAAGATCCGGAACGGCGGCACGCTCACCACGCAGATCCCGGCGGAGGCGGAGATCCACATCCGCTGCGCGAGCCTGAAGTCTCAGGCGGTGGCGCTGCAGATCCGCGCGGGCGACGCGCCGAGGATCGAGTTTACCACCGTGTATGGCGGCGGCATCCGCGCGAGCGTGACCGGCGCGGAGGTCATTTCCTCCCGCACGGGCAGGAAGGCCGCGAAAAAGGCATAAAAAACGGGCTGCCGGAGTGAATTCCGGCGGCCCTGTTTATTCTGCTGCAATGGCGGCGCGAAGCGCCTCGCGCACGCCGAGGATCATCATCTCAAGCGGCATGGAAGGCAGCATCGGCGCGTCCGGCGCGATTTCCCCGCGCTCAAGCAGCCCAAGCCGCCTTGCCGCGGCGTAGGCCGGCTGGGTCGGCACATGCAGGAAGCCCGTGCGCACGGGATGAGAAGAAGCCTCTGCCAGCCGCGCGAGGCGGTAGGCCATGTAATTGCACAGGTAGCGCCCTGTGGTCGCCTTATGGCGGATGGGCCAGTCCTGCGGGGCGTCCGTGAGCGAGCCCGTCTGCGCGGGGATGCCTGCGGCGAGAATGGCGCGGGTCATCGCGTCAAAGGGCAGCGTGCCGCGCAGGTATTCCGGCGCGCCCGGCTCGATGGGGCAGCTGCGCGTCGTCTCCTGCGTGGGATCCTCGGGCGATGCGTCCGTCCCCTCGCACCAGTTGACCCCGTAGGGCTCCGGGCGCAGGGCGGCGGCGGATGCGTCCGTGCCGAGGGCGAGGATGATGTCCGGCGCGAGGCGCGCGGCAGCCTCCTCGATCGGCGGGAAGGCGCGCTCCCACACGACCGGCACGACGATGCTCACGACCCTCGCGCTGCGCCCGCCTGCGCGGATGATCTCTCCGTCCAGCGCGCGGGCGATCTGCTCGGCGCTGTTCGTTTCCCCGTCGGGGATGCTGCGGAACCAGCCGTAGCCGGCCAGCAGAATGGTGCGCTCCTCTGTGCTGCTCATGGGAAGGCCTCCCTGTCTGGTCATTTGTTTGTGTGAATCTCATGGCGGAGAATCATCTCCGGCCGGCAGGGGACAGCGCGTGTCGTCGGCATGCCGGCTGATTCAGTATAGCATGGCGGACGCGCTGAGGCAATCACTTGTGCTCAATTGCGCTGACCGGGCAGCTGTCCTTCGCCTGCTCGGCGGCCTCCTTCGTATCCTCATCCTCCGGCTTGCCGACGGCGTGCGCATAGCCGTCCCCGCCGAGGCCGAAGACGCTCGGGCAGAGCGTGGCGCACATGCCGCAGCCGATGCAGTTTTCATTGACGAGATATTCCATAAGGGACTCCTTTCCGCCGCCGCAGCGGCATATCATATAAGCACATATGCGGCGGACGCCGCTTGTCTGCATGTTGCCCGTTCCCGCGGAAAATGATACATGAAGCGGCTTCTTCCGCGGTGATTGCGAAATTGATTGTATTGTGATACAATGCAGGAAGAAGCGCCGCGCAGGGTGCGGCAGGCGCAGATGCAACAGTCAAATCAATTGAAAAGAAAATGATATCAGGAGGAATGTACCATGGAACTGAAGGGAAGCAAGACCGAACGCAATCTGATGACGGCGTTCTCCGGTGAATCTGAGGCGCGCAACAAGTACACCTACTTTGCCTCCGTGGCTAAGAAGGAAGGCTTCGAGCAGATCGCTGCGATCTTCCTGCACACGGCGGACAACGAGAAGGAACACGCGAAGATGTGGTTCAAGGCGCTGGGCGGCCTGGGCAAGACCGCTGAGAACCTGGCTTCTGCCGCTGCGGGCGAGAACTATGAGTGGACCGATATGTACGCGACCTTCGCCCGCGAGGCGGACGAGGAGGGCTTCACCGAGCTGGCGGAAAAGTTCCGCGCCGTCGCGGCGATCGAGAAGAGCCACGAGGAGCGCTATCGCGCGCTGCTGTCCAATGTGGAGATGCAGAAGGTCTTTGAGAAGGCCGAGATGACCATGTGGGAATGCCGCAACTGCGGCCACCTTGTCATGGGTGTGAAGGCGCCGGAGCTCTGCCCGGTCTGCGCGCATCCCAAGGCATACTTTGAAGTGAGAGCGGAGAACTACTGATATGCAGTATACCACGATGGAAAAGCTGAATGCGCGTGTCTCCCGCCTGGGCTTTGGCTGCATGCGCTTCCCGACGACCCCGGAGGGGAAGATCGACGAGCCGCGCGCGGCCGCGATGATCGACACGGCGTACAAGGCGGGCGTGAACTACTACGACACCGCGTACTTCTATCATGACCGTACGAGCGAGGAGTTCGTGGGCAGGACGATGAAGGCCTACCCGCGCGAGAGCTTCTACTTCGCCACGAAGCTGCCCATGGGCATCATCGAGAGCCGCGAGCAGGCGCTGGAGATCTACGAGAGCCAGTTTGTCAAGCTGCAGACGGATTACATCGACTTCTATCTGCTGCATGCGCTCAACGCCAATAATTTCAAGAAGGCGAAGGACTTTGGCCTGATCGATTTCCTCGTCGAGCAGAAGAAGCTTGGCCGCATCAAGCGCCTCGGCTTCTCCTTCCACGACAGCTACGAGGTCTTTGAGGAGATCATCAACTATCGCGACTGGGACTTCTGCCAGATCCAGTTCAACTACATGGATATCGACATTCAGGCGGGCATGAAGGGCTATGAGCTCTGCGTCAGGAAGGATATCCCGATCGTGGTCATGGAGCCGGTCAAGGGCGGCAGCCTCGCCACGCTGAGCGAGGACATCGCCGGCATGTTCAAGGCCGCGAGGCCGGATCAGTCCGTCGCCTCCTGGGCGATGCGCTGGGTCGGCAGCCTTGAAAACTGCCGCGTCATCCTCTCCGGCATGAGCAACGAGGAGCAGGTGGCGGACAACCTCAAGACCTTCGAGACCTTTGAGCCGCTCTCCGAGGCGGAGCAGAAGGTCGTCTCCGATGTGCGCGACGCGATCCGTTCCCGCGTGTTCGTCGGCTGCACGGGCTGCAAGTACTGCATGCCGTGTCCGTTCGGCGTGGACATCCCGCGCAACTTCAGCGCGATGAATAACTATGCCATGTACAACAACAAGGGCTCCCTTGACTGGGCATGGAAGAACATGGGCGAGGCCGCGGCGAACGCCTGCAGGCAGTGCGGCAAGTGTGAGAGCGCCTGCCCGCAGCAGCTGCCCATCCGCGCGAAGCTCGCCGAGATCACCGCGAAGATGAACGGCTGATCGCTGACAGCTCAATTGCATATTGCGCTCCGCGCCTGAGAGGGACGGGGCGCAATTTCTTTTTGGCAGATTGCATCGCGACGGATTGACAGCGCGCCGGTCATGGTGTATAATTTCATCAATCCATGAAATGATGAAATGTTAATCCGAACGGAGGCGGGCATATGAGTCACAATCATGAACACGGGCACCGGCACGAAGAGGGCTGCTGCTGCGGGAATCATGAGCATGAACATAAGCATAAGCATGAGCATGAGGAGGGCTGCGCCTGCGGCTGCCATGAACATGAGCACGAACATGAGCACGAACATGAGGGCTGTTCCTGCGGCGGGCATGAGCATCATCACGAACATGAGCATGGCTGTTCCTGCCATGAGCATGCGCACGACGACGGGTGCGGCTGTTCATGCGGCAGCCATGCGTACAGCCATGGGGACGGCTGCTCCTGCGGCTGCGGGCATGACCACGGCGACGCTGATGCGGCGAAGGAGGAGCTGCCGCGCCTTGCGCTGGCGCTCGCGCTGCTTGCCGCCGGGCTGCTTCTGCCGCTGCCGGCGATTGCAAAGACGGCGCTGCTCCTTGCGTGCTATCTCGTCTCCGGGTATGAAGTGCTGCTCTCTGCGCTGCGCTCCGTCCGCCGGGGCAGGATGCTCGACGAGAATTTCCTGATGGCGATTGCCTCCATCGCGGCGATTGCCATCGGCGAGATCGCCGAGGGCTGCGCGGTCATGCTGTTTTATCAGGTGGGCGAGTGCTTCCAGAGTTTCGCCGTGGGCAGTTCCCGCCGCCGCATCAAGGCGCTGCTGGAGCTCAAGGCGGAGGAGGCGTTTGTCCGCCGCGGGGATGAATTTGTGAGCGTCGACCCTGCCGACGTGCAGGTCGGCGATGAGATCCGCATCCGCCCGGGCGAGCGCGTGCCGCTGGACGCGGTGGTGCTCACGGGCATGTCGGATATGGACACCTCTGCTTTGACGGGCGAGAGCGTGGCGCGAGCGGCTGAGCCGGGGACGCAGATCCTCGCGGGCTTCATCTCCCGCAGCGGCGTGCTGACCGCCCGGGTCGAAAAGCCGCTCGCCGAGTCCTCCGTCAGCCGGATTCTGGCGATGGTCGAGGACGCGCAGGAGCGCAAGGCGCCAGCCGAGCGCTTCATCACGACCTTTGCCCGCGCGTATACGCCCATCGTCGTCGCCCTCGCTGCGGCGCTGGCGATTCTGCCGCCGGTGTTCCTTGGCGGCTGGCGCGACTGGTTCTATCGGGCGCTGACGTTCCTCGTCGCCTCCTGCCCGTGCGCGCTGGTGATCTCCGTGCCGCTTTGCTACTTTGCGGGCATCGGCTCTGCCGCGCGCCGCGGCATCCTGATCAAGGGCGGCGATACGCTCGACGCGCTCTGCCGCATCAGCCGCATCGTGCTGGATAAGACGGGCACGCTCACCACGGGCGAATTCACCGTCACCCATGCCCACCCGCTGGCGGGCACGGATGAGGATGCGCTCCTTGCCCTCATCGCCGGAGCGGAGGCGGACAGCGGCCACCCACTGGCGCTGGCCAGCGTGCGCGCAGCGCAGGAGCGCGGCGTCGCGGCGGCGAAGGTCACGCTGGAGCGCGAGATCGCGGGCCGCGGCATTCAGGGCCGCGACGAGCAGGGGAATACCGTGCTGGCGGGCAGCCTCGCGCTGATGCGCGAGCAGGGCGTCGCCGGGCTCGAGGGCATGGACGCGCTCTGCGGCGAGGACGCCGCGCGGATCTATGCCGCCTGCGGCGGACGGGCGCTTGGCTTCATCTGCCTGAGCGACGTGCCCAAGGCGGGCGCAAAGGAGGCCATTGCCGCGCTGAAAAATATGGGCGCTCAAAAGACGATCATGCTCACCGGCGACCGCGAGGCCCCGGCGCAGGCCGTCGCCGCGCAGCTTGACGTGGACGAGGTGCATGCGCAGCTGCTGCCCCAGCAGAAGCTCGAGCATCTGGAATCCGTCATGCAGGGCGGCGGCGCGGTCTTTGTCGGCGACGGCATCAACGATGCGCCGGCGCTGATGCGCGCGGACGTCGGCGTGGCCATGGGCGCGCTGGGCTCCGACGCGGCCATCGAGGCGGCGGACGTCGTGCTGATGACCGATGAGATCAGCCGCCTGCCCGAGACGCTGCGGATCGCGGGACGCGTGCGCGCTATCGCCCGGCAGAATGTCGTCATCGCCCTTGGCATCAAGGTGCTGGTGCTGGCGCTCGCGGCCTTCGGCATGGCGGGCATGTGGGCGGCTGTGTTTGCGGATGTGGGCGTGGCGCTGCTCTGCGTGCTCAATGCGATGCGCGCCATGCGCTGAGAATTGTCTGGCTGCGCTTGACATTCCCGCATGCGCATGGTATCCTCAGATTGCTCTTGAATCATCATGAAAAGGAGAAATGAGAATGGAAGAGATCATGCGCAGCGAACATCGCGCGATTGTCTTTAAGATGAACAGGAAGCAGGCGGCGGCCGTCGCCCGCTATCTGAAGGATCACTCCGCCTCCCCGGAGACCATCTTCGCCGTGGACGTGGATACGCTCGAGCTGATCGTGCAGGCCAAGACCGCCCCGGCGGACGACGTGCTCGTGCTCGAGGGTGAGGAGGACGTCTTCGAGGTCGAGGAAGAGACCATCGAGGAGACCGAGGAGGTCTGGGAGGCCATTGAAGAGGCCCTCGCTGCCGAGGCTGCGGAGGAGAAGGAAGAGACGGAGGAGTAATTCCCCCGTGACAATGCAAAAAAGGGAGCGCCCCGCGTGGACGCTCCCTTTTGTTTTTGATGGTTATGCTTCCTGCTCCTCCGCGATGTGGCTCATGGCGAGATGGATGATCTCGCGCGGATGGCAGTCCGCGAGACGGTAATAGAGCATCTTGCCCTCGCGGCGCACGGTGATCAGCCGCGCCTGCCTGAGCGCCTTGAGCTGATTGGAGACCGCGCTGGGCGCCATATCCAGCGCCTGCGCCAGATCGCCCGCGCACAGCTCGCTCGTATCCAGCGCCAGCAGGATCTTCAGCCGCGTGTCCGAGCCCATCGTGCGGAAGAACTCCGCCAGCGCGGCGACGTCCGCCTCGCCGGGCATGACAGGCGCCGTATCGCAGTTGTGATCGTGCATGTTTCCCTCCGTGTGCGCCGGCGCTGATGTGCGTGCTGCGCCGGCTGTCTATGCCCATGCTAACGCATTGCGCGCCGTTTGTCAAGCGCGGCTGGGGCGAAAGACAGACCGTATAAACCTCCTGCATTCAGGTCAAAGTAATGCGCACAAGGAGGTTGATCCCAGTGAAGAAATGGAGCATGATTGCATTGGCGGCGCTGTGTCTGGCGCTGCCCGCGCGCGGCGGCGCGCAGGAGCTGCCTCAGCTGTTTGAGGCCGTCGGCGAGGGGCTGCTTGAGGGGCTGGAGGAGGGCGCGCAGATGGCCGCGGCCAGCCTCGGCGAGGAACTGACGCTGGAGCTGCTGCCCTCGAAGGCGCGCATCGAGCGCGGCGAGACGGTGACGCTGGCCATCGCGGCGGGCAATCCGCGGGCTGTGCAGACGCCTGTCCGCTTTGAACTGCGCCTGCCGCAGCAGCTTGCATCGGATGAGGCGCTGGTCTTTGAGGCCGTGCTGCCGCCCGCGCAGATCAATGAGGAGACGGGCGTGCTCGAGCCCTCGCGCACGGTCATCGAGCGCAGGATTGCCATTGCCTCCGGCGAGGAGAGCGGCGCGGCGCAGATGGAGTGCGAGATGAGCATGGGCACGCGCTTTTACCGCGCGGCGGCGCAGATCGCCGTCTGCCTGCCGGATATCAGCGTGAGCGCGCAGGCGCTGGGCACGGATGAGGGCCGCCTGCAGCCGGGCGACAGCTTCACCTATCGGGTGGAGATCGCCAATGCGGGCATGGCGGCGAAGCAGATGGAGATCGAGATGATCCTGCCCCATGGCATGGAGCTGTGCGGCGCGCTGCCGGAGGGGCTTGCCGCCGGCGGACAGCGGATCGCCGGCCGCGTGACGGCGAAGGCGGCGGAGGCTGAGCCCTCTGTGACGGCGCTTGACGTTCCCGTGCGCGTGAGCGAGACCGCGCTTGACGGCGATGCGGATGCGCAGGCTGTGCTCGGCGGCGTGCTGCGTGCGGACGGTGCGCATATCGCCATGCCGCGCGTGCAGGTCGTGGCCCCGCGCGTGAGCGCACGGCTGATCCCCGCGCAGCAGAGCCTTGCGCTGGGCGATACGATGGAGATGGAGATTCTCGTGGTGAATGCGGGCCTTGCGGCGGCGGACGTGGAACTGACCTGCCTGCTGCCCGATGCGCTGGAGCTCGCCGCCCCGCAGGAGCGCGCGCGCCGCGCCACACAGGGCGAGGCCGAGCGGGATGCGGATGAGGCCGATGAAGAGGATGACAATCAAGACGAAGAGGAGGAAGCGCCCGTCGCCGCGCAGCTGCCCGGAGGCGGCGATGGCGCAGCCGGCGCGGCCCTCCCGGTCGATGCGGATGCGGCGGTTGAGCCGGTCATCGCCGTCCGGCAGGCGGGGGATGGCACGATCGTCTACGCCCTGCACATGGATGCGGCGCAGGAGACGGAGGAGGGCGTGAGCGCGGCGGCGGCGTCCATTCCGCTGCGCGTGCGCGCGAAAGCTGGGCAGGAGGAAGCTGGGGAGCAGCTGGTCGGCGCGTCGCTGATGTGCAGCACGGCGGGCGAACCGGGCCGGATGAGCGAGGCTGCCGTCATCCGCCTGTACAGCCGCGGCTTCCTCGGCCTGCGCGGGGAGGAGTGGAACGCCCTCTTCTGGGCGGCGCTGCTGATGGCGGCGACGATCGTCTGCCTGTATGCCGCCACACGCCCGGAGAAGAAGGAGGACTACGTCTTCGACTGAGTGGAAGAGATGCAGAACGCATGATGAAAAGAAGGGCCGCTCCCATCCGGAAAACCGGGCGGGGGCGGCCTTTGAGCATTTTTTGGAAGGCTCGTCACAGCACGGCGAGGACGAGCGTGAGCACGACGGCAAAGAGCACGGCGCTGAAGCAGCAGAGGAACACGGCCTGCGTGATGTCGCCCGCCATGGGCGCGTGGGTGTCGTCATGCTCCCCGGCGATGCCGAGGATGTACATCAGCCGCTCCCGGCTGCGCCTGCCGCGCACGAGCAGCGGATTGCGCCCGAGCAGGCCGGAGAGGAGCGAAAGAAGGAAGCGGAAGACGGCGTCCGCCGGGCGAAGGGCGAGCGCGCAGAGGCGGCGGGCGTCGGCGCTGGTATCGCAGAGGGCGCGCAGGGCGAGGCAGCACCAGCCCATCGAAGCGCCCAGATACAGCGGCGTGCCCAGCGCGACGAGCAGCAGCGGGACAAAGACGTCCGCGCTGAAGGCGGGCGCGAGGTCTGCACAGGTCTTGCGGACGAGGGCCTCATAGCCCGCATGGTCGCGGGCGTAGGCGCCGCTGTCCAATTCGGCCTTGGCGCGCACGCAGCCGGGCAGCGAGGCCAGCCCGCAGTATGCGGGGGCGGCGGCCAGCGTGCCAAGAAGGGGATGGAATGCGCCGGGGCTCGCCGCCGCGCCGGCGAGCAGCAGCAGGAACACGCAGAGCGCCGGACGCTCCTGCTGCGCGCCGTCCTTTCCGGTGAAGCGGGCGAGCACGCGCGCATGAAGGGCGCGCAGGCTGTCGGCCAGCAGCGCGCGAAGCGACGGCCAGAGCGGATAGAGGATGAAGGCGGCAAGCAGCGAGACGGCGCAGGTGAACGCGCGCATGGCAATCCCTCCGTGGATGACGTCAGTCGACGATGATGGGTGAAGTGGTGAAGTCGCGGCCGCCGGCGCGGTGATCCGGCGACGTGCAGCCCAGTGACCAGAGATCCTGCGCGCGGGCGTCGAGCGCATAGAGCGGATGACGCTGGTCAAAATCAGCGGCTTTGGTGATGACGGGGATGGACGCGCGCTCCCTGATTTCCCGCAGGAGCGGCGCGGCGCTTTTGCGGAAGCCGAGGATGCGCGCATATTCGGCGGCGGGATGCGCCTGCGTCATCCCGCGCGTGACGCCCAGCAGCGACAGCGTGCACAGGCGGGAGAGGCGCGCCCACGTATAGCGGCGGGTCTTGACGGACTCGATGAGCTTTTTCCTCGTGGCGCAGCGCTGCGCTGCGGCGAGGAAGCGATGCTCGAGCCCCTCGTCCATGCCGGCGATCTGCGCGAGATCTGATGCGTCCATCGTGCGCAGGCGGGCGATGAGCGCCTGGGAGAGCGCCTCCTCCTCGCAGATATCGCCCCGCGCCTCCGCTGCGGCAAAGAGCGCTGCCGAGGGCATGGAGGAGAGCGCGGCGTCCATATCCCCGCGCTCGAGCGCGCTGCGCACGGCGGTGGCGCTGGGCAGGGCGGTGAGGGCCTCGTCGTGGTAGCCGCTGCCCTCGCGGGCGACGGGCACGGGGATCATGCCCTGCGGCATGGCCTGCAGGTACTCAAGCGCCAGCGCGGCATTGGGCAGGGAGAGGGCGGCTTCCAGCTCCGGCTGCTCCCTGAGGATGGCGGCAGCGCGGGCGCGCGGATAGGACATGCCCGCATCAAGTCCCTCGCGCAGGGCGGATGTGAAGGCGGGCGATTCCTCGCCGAGCGCCTGGGCTGCGCGGGAAAGCAGGGGCAGCGCCTCCTCCTCGCAGCCGAAGGACAGGTGCGTCACGACGCCCAGCGAGGCGAGCAGCGACACGCCGCCCGCGGCGAACTCCTGCGCGCTGGCGCAGGCAAAGCGCACCGGCAGCTCGAGCACCAGATCCGCCCCGGCGGCGAGGGCCGCCTGCGCGCGGGTCCATTTGTCGTGCCGGGCGGGCGCGCCGCGCTGGGTGAAGGGGCCGCTCATGGCGCAGATCACATAGTCCGCGCCGCTCTCGGCCCGCGCGCGGGCGATGTGCAGCGCATGTCCATGATGAAGAGGGTTGTATTCGCATATGATGCCGACGGCGTGCATGGCGTTTGTCTCCCTGTATCCCAAAAACTGTTGGTTTTATGCGTAAAATTCGCAGGTGTGCTTTTCAAATCGAACAAAATGGGGTATAATCATTGTGTATCGTTCTGCATATCAGGATGCACATCCTATTATACCACGCCGCGGCGAAAATACAAATGCCCGGCGGGGTGATTTGATGTGCGCGCCGGCATGCGGGCGGCATGCCCAGTCGCAAGGCGCACGCGCGTGCGCTGAGATAAAGAAAATGGAGGTAGATACCCATGAAGATTCTGGTCATCAACGCTGGCTCTTCTTCCCTGAAGTTCCAGCTGATTGATATGGATGACGAGTCTGTCAAGGCAAAGGGTCTGGTCGAGCGCATCGGCATCGAGGGCACCCATTTCAAGCAGACCGTGACCGAAGGCAACAAGGTCATCGAGTTCACCCGCAACATGGCTGACCACACCGAGGCCATCGCGGCCGTCCTTGAGGCGCTGACCGACAAGGAGAACGGCGCGATTGAGTCCCTGGATGAGATCGGCGCCTGCGGCCACCGCGTGCTCCACGGCGGCGAGACCTTCAAGGCCTCCGCGCTGGTTACCGAGGAGAGCATGAAGGCGATCGAGGATCTCGTTCCTCTCGGACCGCTCCATCAGCCGCCGAACATCGCCGGCATCAAGGCCTGCCAGGCGGTCATGCCGGGCAAGCCGAACGTCGCTGTCTTTGACACCGCGTTCCATCAGACCATGCCGCCCAAGGCGTTCCTCTACGCCGTCCCCTATGAGTACTACAAGAACCTGAAGGTCCGCCGCTACGGCTTCCACGGCACCTCCCACCGCTTCATCGCGGGCGAGACCCCGAAGTACCTGGGCAAGGACCCCAAGGACTGCAAGTTCATCATCTGCCATCTGGGCAACGGTTCCTCCCTCTCCGCCATCGTCGGCGGCAAGGTCGTGGACACCTCTATGGGTCTCACCCCGCTGGAGGGCATCGTGATGGGCACCCGCTCCGGCGACGTGGATCCGGCCGTCCTTGAGTACATCATGGACAACACCGGCATGGACATCCATCAGATGCTCAACACCCTGAATAAGAAGTCCGGCTTCGCGGGCCTCTCCGTCTCCTCCGATATGCGCGACGTCAAGGCTGCTGCCGCCCAGGGCGACGAGCAGGCGCAGACTGCCGTGGATATCTGGGTCTACCGCCTGCAGAAGTACATCGGCTCCTACATGGCCGCTGTGCAGGGCGCGGACGCCATCGTCTTCACCGCCGGCATCGGCGAGAACGACACCCAGGCCTGCGCCGACGTCATCGCGGGCTTTGAGTGGATGGGGATCAAGATCGACCCGGCGAAGAACGTGCGCGGCGCCTGCGGCGTCATCAGCACCGACGACTCCACGGTGAAGGTCCTGCGCATCCCGACCAACGAGGAGCTCCCGATCGCGCGCGACACGCTCGAGATCGTCTCCAAGCTGTAATCAAGCAGGGATTTATCCGCAAGCGATGCGTGGATGGCTCCCCCTCCGGGAGCCATCCCGTTCTTTGATGGGATAAATGCAGGTTTTGGCGGAAATTGTTTCCTGATTGTAATATTTCCGCTTGACAACCCTGCGTATTCTGCGTATAATATGGAACGGTCAACTTTGAGGTGAGAAAGAATGAAGCTGGATATTACCAAGGGCATACAGCGTAAGGGCAATGATATGCCGTTTGCGCTCATGGAACCATGGGAGGACGACCGCTGGAACGGCGATGTGATCTCCTATGACGGTCCTGTGTCTGTGGCCGGCTCCTATATGCTCGCCGACGAGACCGTGATCGTGCGCGGCGAAGCCCGTGCAAAGGTCATATCCCCCTGCGCCCGCTGCCTGAAGCCCGCCGTGACCGAGGTCACCGCCGAGCTGGAGGAGGCCTTCGTCCGCGACGTCGGTCAGGATGTGGAGCCCGGGGATGATCAGTATATGTATTCGGGTCATGTGCTTGAGCTGGACGAGGCAGTGCGCACCGCGCTGCTGCTGGAGCTCCCCTCCCGCATCCTCTGCAGGGAAGACTGCAAGGGGCTGTGCGACCAGTGCGGTCAGGACCTGAACATAAATGAGTGTTCGTGCCAGAAGGATCTCACCCGCAGAAATCCTTTTTCGGCATTAGCATCTTTGCTGAACGAGGATGAGGAGGTGTAAACAATGGCTTGTCCGAAGGGAAAAATCTCTAAGTCTCGCGGCCGCATGCGTCGCGCGAACTGGAAGCTGTCCGTGCCCGGCATCGTCAAGTGCCCGCGCTGCCAGCAGATGAAGCTTGCCCACCGTGTCTGCAAGCACTGCGGCTACTATGATGGCAAGCAGGTCATCAACATGGAAGCGGAAACTGCTTCTGCGAACTAATTCAGTTCAAATTCTCCCGGCTGACGTACGCAGCCGGGGGTTTTTCTTTTTGGCTGGGAGAATGCTCAGAATCCGGCGAGGAATTCGGGCAGAACTGCGCATTGACAAAATATATGCGGTTGCCTACAATCAGGGCAGCTTACATTCCTCAATCCTATTCACACGGAGGGACGGCATGATTACCACCCTGCTTCTTACGATGATCTATGTATCCTTCATCAGCCTCGGCCTGCCGGATGCGCTGCTCGGCGCGGCGTGGCCGACGATGGTCGTCGACCTTGGCCTGCCGGTCTGGGGCGCGGGTCTGCTGCAGATGACGGTCTCCTGCTGCACGATCATCTCCAGCCTCAACTGTGCGCGCCTGATCCGCCGCTTTGGCACGGGCAGGCTCACGGCGCTCTCCGTGGGTATGACGGCGCTGGCGCTCTTTGGCTTCTCCTTTGTGCGGCATTATGCGTTTTTCCTGCTGCTGGGCGTGCCGCTGGGCCTCGGCGCAGGCGCGGTGGATGCAGCGCTGAATAATTATGTCGCCCTGCACTGCGAGCCGCGGCATATGAGCTGGCTGCATTGCTTCTGGGGCGTGGGCACGATCATCGGCCCGATGATCCTGACGGCAAGCCTGAGCCTTGGGATGTCCTGGCCGGAGGGATACAGGACGATCGGCCTGCTGCAGGGCCTGCTCTGCGCGGCGCTGGTGCTGTCCCTTGGCCAGTGGAAGCATGGCGGGCTTGAGGAGGAGGAGAAAAAGGCAAAGGCCCTCTCCGTCAGGGAGGTGCTGGCGCTGCCGGGCGCAAAGCCGGGCATGCTCACCTTCCTCTGCTACTGCGGCGCGGAATCCACGCTGCTCCTCTGGGCGCCGACGTATATGGTCATGGCGCGCGGGATGAGCGAGGTGCAGGCGGCGTCCTGCGGGTCGCTCTTCTGCATCGGCATCACGGCGGGCCGCGCGGCCTCCGGCTTCATGACCTATTATTTCAAGCCGCGGCAGATGGTGCGCATCGGGCAGGCGGTGATGGTCGCCGGGTGCCTGATGATGCTCGTCCCGGTGAATGCGGTGATGCTCGCCGGCGTTGTCGTCGCGGGCCTTGGCTGCGCGCCGGTTTATCCCAACATCATTCAGGATACGCCGGTCAACTACGGCGCGGAGAATTCGCAGGCGGCCATCGGCGTGCAGATGGCGTTTGCCTATGTCGGCTCGACCTTCATGCCTTCGCTTGTCGGCATGCTGGCGGATCGTCTGGGCTATGGGATGCTGCCGGTATTCTTGATGGGCATCGTGGCGGCGATGGTTCTGCTTTTCGGCCTTCAGGCGAAGGCGGTCGATCGGAAGAACGCTGCCCAAAGGGCGTGAGCGGATACGGGGCATAAAAAAGACCGCCCGCGCCTGACTTGACAGGCATGGGCGGATAGCGTACAATGTAGGCAGGCAGAGGTGTCGTTTCCATGAGGCTCTTCTGCAGCCTTGATGTGGCTACATGAAATGAACCACCGTGCAGCGGCAACTGCACGGTGGTTTCATATTATCCGCGGTTCTTCTGGCTTGCTGCGAAGAGCAGGGTGAGGAACGTCAGGAAGATCATGATCATCTCATAATCGGTCATATGAACGCCCTCCTTTCGCATTTGTACGCGGCTGCGAAGGAGAGCCCGCCGGCAGCATCTGCCTGCCTACGGGAGTATTGTAACAGATGAAAAATACGAGATCAATAGAAATCTGCATGCCGGAAGAACCGGCAACACAAGGGATGAAACTCATGGTATAATAGAGGCAGCGGAGAAGATGCCGCTTTTAATGGGCAAGAAGCTCGGAATAGAAATTGTCAAAAGGCTCTCTCATTGCACCACG
>JAGBFR010000012.1 GCA_017936375.1 Clostridia bacterium | reverse complement strand
GTCTTGGCGATGATGAACTGATCGAACGGATGACGGCTGCCGTCCGGCTGGATCTCGCGCAGCGGCGCGGTCTGCGGGGTCGCGATGTAGCCCGGGCCGATGCCGTTGCACTGGATGTTGTACTTGCCGTACTCGGAGCAGATGTTGCGGGTCAGCATCTTGAGGCCGCCCTTCGCAGCAGCGTAGGCGGAGACGGTCTCGCGGCCGAGCTCGGACATCATGGAGCAGATGTTGATGATCTTGCCGTGGCCCTTCTTGATCATGGACGGGATGACGGCCTTCGCGCAGATGAACGGCGCGTTGAGGTCGACGTCGATGACCTGACGGAAATCGGCAGCGCTCATCTCGCACATCGGGATGCGCTTGATGATGCCGGCGTTGTTGACGAGGATATCGATCACGCCGACTTCCTCTTCGATTCTCTTGACCATCGCCTGAACGCCCTCTTCGTCGCAGACGTTGCAGACATAGCCGTGCGCCTTGATGCCCTCGGCTTCGTAGGCGGCGAGGCCCTTATCGACGAACTCCTGCTTCAGATCGTTGAAGCAGATGGTGGCGCCGGCGGCGGCCATGGCCTTGGCAATGGCGAAGCCGATGCCGTAGGAAGCGCCGGTGATCAGGGCAACCTTGCCGTCCAGACGGAAATCGTTCATGTTCATGGGAAAAACCTCCTTGAAGAAATTACATTTGGAACGTGAAAACGCAGCGCGTTAACAGCAGCTTTCAGAACCCCTTCGCCCGCTTAGCGCAGATCGATCGGGTTGATGTTGTCCATGTCGTCGAATTCCTGATTCTCGCCGCACATGCCCCAGATGAAGGTGTAGTTGCTGGTGCCCACGCCCGTGTGGATGGACCAGGACGGGGAGATGACGGCCTGCTCATTGTGCATGACGATGTGGCGGGTCTCGGTCGGCTCGCCCATCATGTGGAAGAGCACGTTGTTGTCCTTCAGATCGAAGTAGAAGTAGACCTCCATGCGGCGCTCGTGCGTATGGCAGGGCATGGAATTCCAGTTGCTGCCCGGGGCGAGCTGGGTCATGCCCATGCACAGCTGGCAGGACTGCATGACGGCCGGATGGATGTACTGATTGATGACGCGCTTGTTGCAGGTCTCCTCGCTGCCCAGCGGGCGCTTGTTGGCCTTGTCGATGTCGATGTGGACGTTCGGATAGGTCTTGTGCGCCGGGCAGGTGTTGATGTAGAACTTGGCCGGGTTCTCCGGATCCTCGCTCGCCATGACGACGGTCTTGGCGCCCATGCCGACGTACAGGCCGTCATACTGCTTGAGGGTATAGACCTCGCCGTCGACGGTGATGGTGCCCTTGCCGCCGATGTTGATGACGCCCATCTCGCGGCGCTCAAGGAAGGTATCGGAGCACAGCTCCTTGCAGCCCACCAGCTCCACAGCCTTCGTCACCGGCATAACGCCGCCGGCGATGATGCGGTCAAAGTGGGAATAGGTCAGGATGGCGTCGTCCGCGGCGAAGACGGTCTCGATGAGATACTCGCTGCGGAGGCGGTCGGTGGTATAGTGCTTCGCGTCCAGCGCGGCGGACGGCTGACGAACGGTCAGTTGCATGGGAAATAACCTCCTCTTTGAATGGCATATGCGAAAAGTCAGTCGATTCTATTAAGCGGACGGATTGTCCGCCTTTTCCGGTAGGGTAATTATAACACGATTTTGATGAAAAGCCAATATATTGCCCAGATTTGCGCGATTTTATCCATGAAAGTCAGCAACATCTGCCAAGTGGTCAGATGTATATCGGACGCATAATCCGGAAGAAACGGGACATCATGGAGACATAGACAGCATCCGGAAACCCGGTATGCAAGGAGGGATCACTGCGCCATGTGCGGCGACGCCATCATGCTCTGCCCGCTGCTGGGGCGCAATCTGGAGATCCTGCGCGAACGCCTCGGCGCACCGCGCAATGCGGATGTGCTCATCCGCCGCTTCCGTTCGGGCGCGTTTGAGTCCGCCGTCGTGGCGATCGACGGCATGGTCAATGCGGAAAGGGTCAATGAAAACATCTTAAAACCCTGCATGGAGCTTCCAGAGCAGGAGGGCGAAAGCATCCCGCCCTGCGAGCGCGTCTCCTTTCTCATGGAGCGCGCCGTCTCCGTCCTCCCGATGAAGATGAAGGAAAACATCGACGAGCTCGTCGCCGACGCGCTGGGCGGGCAGGCTGTGCTGCTGTGCGAGGGCTGCGCCGTCGGCTGCGTGATGGACGTTCGCGGCTTTGAAAAGCGCACCATCGGCCGCCCGGAGGCGGAAAAGGTCGTCCTCGGCCCGCATGAGAGCTTTTCCGAATCCATCCGCACCAACATCACCCTCCTGCGGCGCATCGTCCAGCGGGAGGAGCTGACGACGGAATTTGTGACCGCCGGCGGCGCAATGAAGACGCGCTGCGCGCTGCTCTACCTGCGCGGCACGGCGGATGAGGAAATGCTCACGCGCGTGCGGCGGCGCATCCTCGCCTGCTCGTATGACTTTCCCCTGACCACGGGCGACGTGGAGCACCTCGTCGAGGAGCATCCCCTTGCGCTCATCCCCCAGTGTGTGCGCACGGAGCGGCCCGACCGCGCCGCCTCCTTCCTCGCCGAGGGGCAGATTGTCATCCTGACGGACGGCTCGCCCGACGCGCTGGGCGCGCCCGCGACGATCTGGCATCTGCTCCATACCCCGGACGACGCGACGCTGCGCTGGCAGGTCGGCACGTTCCTTCGCGCCATCCGGCTCATCGGCGTGACGATTCACCTGCTGCTGCCGGGAACGTATCTCTCGATTCTGCGCTTTCACCCGGAGCTGCTCTCGCCGATGCTGCTCACTTCCGTCTATGAGACGGGCTCGCGCGTGCCGATCCCCGTGTATCTGGAGGCGCTGCTCATGACCCTCGCCTTCGATCTGATCACCGAGGCGGGGCTGCGCGCGCCCGGCGCGCTGGGCAATGCGCTGGGCATCGTCTCCGGCCTGATCCTCGGCCAGAGCGCTGTGAGCGCGGACATCGTCAGCCCGCTGCTGCTTATCGTCGTCGCGGCGAGCGGGCTCGGCGGCTTCTGCGTGCCCAATTACGCGCTGAGCGTGGGGCTCAAGATCGCGCAGCTCTTCCTGCTGACCTGCGGCGCGCTGGGCGGTTTTTACGCGATGGGGCTGTGTCTGCTGGCGCTCTTGTGCGCCGTCTGCGCGATGAATTCCGCCGGCTCGCCGCTGACCGCGCCCCTCACCCCCAAGCGTCCGGGCAATCGGGACATCCTGCTGCGCATGCCGATGCAGCATCAGAAAGCGAGGGCCTTCTTTGCCAAGAAACATGAATAACCAGCGCGCCCTAGCCGCGTGGCGCGCGCGGGCCTGCGCGGCGGCCGTGGCCTGCGGCGCGCAGATCTTCTGCCTCGGCGCGGGGATTGCCGTGCCGCTCGGGCTCAATGCGGCGTGGCTCTGCGCGCTGCCCGCGGTCATGCTTGCCGCGCTGCTCGCCGCGCGCGCGCGGGGCGTCCGCGCGTCCCTCGGGGCAGGCAGGAATATGGAGCGCCTCCGGGCGCTGCTATTGTGCGCAGTCATGCTGTTCTCCTGTCTGCTGCTGCTCGCCGCGTGCGTCAGCCTCTGCACGCAGACGCTGCTCTCCCATGCCCGGGTGATCCACTGCGCGGCGCTGACGCTGCTGTTTATTCTCCTCGCCGCCATCCCCCGGATGGAGGGCGTCTGCCGCCTTTGCTTTGCCCTGCGGCTGTTCCTGCCTGCGGGGCTTCTCCTTTGCATGCTGACGCTGCTGCCGCGCGGCGCGGTCTCCGGGCTCTTCCCGCTGCTGGGCACGGGCGCCGGGCCCGTCTCGCTCGGCGCGCTGTGCATGCTGCCCGCCGCCGCCCCGGCGCTGATGCTCCTGCTCCCCGGCGGCGAAAAGGACGCCGGCATGCTTCCGCGCCCGGGCTTTTTTGCGCTGCGCGCGGGGCTTGGCGCGCTGTGCGGCGCGGGTCTGCTCCTGCTCCCCGCGCTTTTCAGCGGGTATGAGGCGCTGCGGACGCAGAGCGTATGGGGCGCGAGGCTGCGCCTGTCCGCCGTGGGCGGCGGGCAGAAGCCGCTCTGGCACATGGCGCTGCTGCTGACGCAGTTTGCCGCCATGACGCTGGGCGCCTGCGCCCTCCTCTGCGCGGCGGAGGAGGCCTTTTCTCTCGCTTTTCCCCGGCTGCAGCGCAGGCGCTCGGGGCTTTTGATCCTCGCTGCGCTGCTGATGGCGGGGCTGCGTCTATTCTCGGGAATCGGCTATGAGGCCGCCATGTATGCTGCGCCGCTGATCGCCCTGCCGGTTCCGCTCCTGCTATTGCCTGCGGGGAAGCGGAAAAGAAAGGCGGCTGACAGATGAACGGAATAAAGCGCGCGATGGCCGGGCTGCTTCTCGCCGGGGCATTGCTGCTGATGACGGGCTGCGGCGGGCAGGAAATCGAAAGCAGCCTGTTTGTCGTGTCCATGGCCGTCGATCCCGCGCCGGAGGGCGCGCTGCGGGTGACGGTCAAGGCGCTCTCCGGCACGCAGGAGTCAGGCGCGGCGCAGCCGCAGGGAAGCGAAGCGACCGCGCAGGGCGGCGGCGAAGCCGCCGATCAGAGCGAGCCGGGCTATATCACCCTGAGCGCGACAGCGCCCAGCTGCCTGCGCGCGCTGAGCCTGCTCGGCGCGACAACCCCGCGCACGCTCAGCCTCTCCCAGCTGCAGGAGATCGTCCTCAGCCGCACCCTCGCGCAGACGGACGCGGCGCTCTCCATCCTGCGCGAGATTCACGCCCTTTACCGCGCCAACAGCGCGGCGATCGTCGTCGTCACGCCGGACGACGCCGGCGATTTCATCCGCCGCCAGCGCGCGCTGCTGGGCACGCGCCTGTCACAGTACCTTCGGGTGCTCTTTGAGCATAGCGCCGATATGGACGTCATTCCCCCGAATGCACAGCTCTCCGCCGTCGTCGCCGCGATGGAATCCGGCACGCACGACGCGGCGGCCGTCTACGCGGCGGGCAGCAGCGGGGCAGACGATCTCCTGCTCCGCGACACGGCGGAGCTTGACCGCCTGCCGGGGCATCTGCCGCGCACATCCCCCGCGCAGAATGAATACCTCGGCAGCGCCGTCTTCTCCGGCGCGCGCATGACCGGCACGCTCACCGGCAGCGAGACGGCGCTGCTCTGCCTGCTCACAGGGCGGGCGAGGACGCGCAGCACCGTCATCGGCGGCGCGCAGTACCGGGTGAATCTGCCCACGCGCGTAAAGCTCGGCGTCGCGCCGGACGGCGCGCTCACCGCGCACATCCGCATGAGCCTGACGCTCGTCGCCGGTCAGGGCGGGGAAAGCGCGCAGGAGATCGCCGCGAGAATCGAGCAGGACGCCGTCAGCCTTCTCAGGAAGCTGCAGGCCGCGGGCAGCGACGCGGCGGGCTATGGGCTGCTGGCCGTGCGGCGGCACATGACCATCGGTCAGTGGGAATCCTCCGGCTGGGCGGATGCGTACCGCAGCGCGCCTGTGCGCGTGACGGCGGAGGTAAAGGTTCTCTAAGTCTTTCCTTTTGGAAGGAACAATGCTATACTGTGTTGCATACTGACGATACGGAGGACGCCCAATGCTCATCGACGTTTACGATTTTGACGGTACGATATACGACGGAGACTCCACTGCGGATTTTGTGCTCTTTGCCATCCGCCGCCATCCCAATGTGCTGCTTGGCCTGCCGCGTATCGCGCGCGCCGCGCTGGCGCTCAGCCGAAAGAAGATCGGGCTGACGGAGTTCAAGTCCGCGCTCTTTGCCGAGATGGCGGAGCGGATGGACATGAAGACCGAGGCCGGCCTCTTCTGGCTGAGCCCGAAGACGAGGGCGAAGCTGGGCGCCTGGTTTGACAAGACCCCGCGCGATCTGCCGATCGTGCTGTGCTCCGCCTCGCCGGAGTTTGAGATCTGCCACGCGGCCAAGCTGCTGGGAATCAAGACGGTCATCGGCACGCGCGTGGACACGGCGACGGGCGAGCTGGTCGGCAAGAACTGCAAGGCGGAGGAAAAGCTGCGCCGCCTTGCGGAGAAGTTCGGCGAGTACGAGATCCGCGCCATGTACACAGACGATGCAAAGGCCGACGGCCCGCTGCTCGCCGCCGCGCGAGAGGGCTACATCCTCACGCATGGCAAGGTGGCGCCTTTTAAGAAGCAATAACACCAAAAAAAGAAACCGGACGGGGCAAAACCCCGTCCGGTTAAATTATTTTTTACAGACAGAACATGAAGAAGCGCAGCACATCGTAATACGCATCGGACGAGAACGCGATCGTCCTCGGGCCGATCTGGCGCACGCCGGGGTAGAAGCTGCCGCGGCGTGCCTTGCTGTGCTCCTTGAACTCGACCTCGACGTCAAACTTGTTGGGCAGGTCGATTTTGAACTTATCCGGGTTGGCCAGACCGTCGGCGACGGCCTTTTCCGCCGTCTCGCGGATGCGGCGCACGGCCTCCGCCGGATGGATGGAGACGGTGCCGTTGCCGCGGCCGCGCTGCACCGGCACGGTGTAGACGTTCGGATTGAGGCGCTTGGCCTGCTCGCACACGCCCAGATCGCCCGTGACCATCAGCAGCGGCACATCGTAATACGCCGCGGCAAAGGCATTGATCACCAGCTCGCTCGTCTGGATGCCGTTGATGCGCACGGAGGTGTTCTGCAGATTCATCGTGTGCGCGAGGGGGCTGGCGTCCGTGTTGGAGGAGGAGTGATAGCCGGTGAAGATGATGCCGGAGAAGCTCGCGTCCAGGCCGGAGACCATGGAGTGAATATCGCTGCCCCAGCCGCGGAAGATCTGGATATTCTCCGGCAGAAGGGCGGGAATCAGATTGCGCGCGCTGTCGTGCGCGTCCTTGACGAAGATATCGTCGCTGCCGCCGGCCGTCGCACCCTCGCACGCTGCCTTGACCTCGGCGGTCATCTGGCGGCGGAACTGATCGTAATCCGGCTTATTGAGAATGGTTTCATCCCAGTGGCAGATGCCGCAGGTGCCCTCGATATCCGAGGAAATGAAAATTCTGTTCTGCATATGGAATCCTCTCCTGACTTGCTGTATCACTTGCATACGTCGACAAAGCCGAGCGCCTCGCTGCAGGAAAGCAGCTCCTCCACGCTCAGCCGGACGCCGCTGGCGGCGTTGCCCGCCGCCGGGTAGACGGTCTCATAGGCCTTGAGCGACTCATCCAGATAGACGGGGATGCCGGGATTGACGCCGAACGGGCATACCCCGCCCACGCCATGGCCGATGATCTCCTCCACGACCTCCGCCGGGAGCATTTTGGCCTTCATGCCAAAGCGCGCCTTGAACTTGGCGTTGTCAATGCGCGCCGTGCCTGCGGCGAGAATGAGGATGGCGCTCTCCCCGCTGACGAAGGAGAGCGTCTTGGCGATGTGCTCCGGCGCGCAGCCGAGCGCCTCGGCGGCCAGCGCGACAGTCGCACTGGACTGCTCAAGCTCGATGATCCTGTCTTCAAGACCGTATTTTGCCAGATGCGCTCTGGCCTTTTCCATGCTCATTACGCGATCTCCAGCGCGATCTCCATCATCTGGGTGAAGGTCGTCTGCCTGTCCTCGGCGGGGAGCGACTCGCCGGTGAAGATGTGGTCGGAGATCGTGCAGATGGCCAGCGCGTTCTTGCCCGCGCGGGCGGCGTTGAGATAGAGCGCGCCGGCCTCCATCTCGGTGGCGAGGACGCCGAGCTTCTTGAGCTTCTCGGCGCTGCCGGTCTCGTCATAGAAGATGTCGGAGGAGTAGATCGGGCCGACCTTCGGCTCGACGCCCAGCTTCTTTGCGGCGGCGATGGCGGCCTCCAGCAGCTTATAAGAGGCGCAGGGCGCGACGTTGCCATCAAAGAACTGACGGCCGAAGTTGGAATTGGTGTAGGCGGTCATGCCCATCACGATATCGCGGACGTGGATGTCGTCAGCCATGCCGCCGGCGCTGCCGACGCGGATGATGTTCTCCACGCCGTAGAAGTTGAACAGCTCGTAGGAGTAGATGCCGATGGACGGCATGCCCATGCCGGAGGCCATGACGGACACGCGCTTGCCCTTGTAATAGCCGGTGTAGCCCTGCACGCCGCGGACATTATTGACCAGCACGGCGTCCTCGAGGTAGGTCTCCGCGATGAACTTGGCGCGGAGCGGATCGCCGGGCATGAGCACCGTGCGGGCGAAGTCGCCGGCCTTGGCGGTGATGTGGGGAGTCGGAATGTTCGGTTTGGACATGAGTACAGCCCCTTTCTGTATATGCTGTGCGGCGCAGGCCGCGGGCTAATTTTCTCTGTCCTCTATTATACCCCGTCACAAAGAAAATGCCAACAGAAAAAAGCGGGCGGCGCCCGCGCACGCGGAGCATGCAGAAATCAAAACATTGACACGCATCCCGTTCTCCATTAAACTAAATGGATATGAGAATGAAAGGGAGGGATTCCATGCTGCGCACGGCCAGACGGTGGACGGTATTCACGCTGTCGCTCGTAGTCCTTGCTGCGCTCCTGTGCGCGCTGGCGGTGTACATCGTCGATCCCTTTGAGCATTATCGCGAATCCTCCATCCTGCCGCTCTATGATCAGGAGAGCTACAACAACCCCGGTATCGCCCGCAGCTACGACTATGACGCAGTGATCCTCGGCACATCGATGGTGGAAATGAGCCACCCGTCGGTGATCGACGAGGTCTTCGGCGTGCGCAGCGTGAAGCTGCCCATGCGCGGCTCTCATACGGCGCAGATGGGCTGGCAGCTGTCCCATGTGCTGGAAAAGAAGGAGCTGAAGATGGCGATCCTCGCCGTGGACGCATACAGCCTCATGGGCCCGCCGGACGACGACGAGGAGATTGTCGATTATCTCTGGAACGACGACCCCTTCGACGATGTGAATTATCTGCTCAACCGCGACGTGCTGCTGGTGCGCATCCCGAAGATGCTTAAGAACATCGGCAAACCCCTTGAGACCAAGCGCGACGACATGTACCAGTGGACGGACGTGACCTTCGCCGCACAGAGCGTGTACGACACGATCTCCGTCATGCGTCAGCAGGAGATGACCGACCCGGAATACCGCATCGAGCGCTCGACGGAGAACATCGAGCGGCACATCCTCCCCTATGTCAAGGCGCACCCGGAGACGGAATTCTATATCTACATGCCGCCTTACTCCGTGGCGTACTGGTATCAGTTCACACGCGGCGGATTGTCGGAGCAGCAGTTCCGCTCCCGCGCGCTGGTGTGCGAGAAGCTGCTTGAATACCCGAATGTAAAGATCTTCGATTTCTCCTCCCGGGAGGAATGGATCACGAATCTTGACCATTACTTTGACTATTCCCACCACAGCGGCGAGGTCAGCGACGCGATCATGCGCGCGATGGCCGCCGGGGAATGCCGCGTGCACTCCGTTGAGGATATGTGGGCGGGCAGCGAGCGCATCCGGCAGATGGTGGACGCCTTCGCTGCGGAATACGAAGGACGCTGACGGAGGAACACTATGACCATCATCGTGCTCGACGGACAGGGCGGCGGCATCGGCCGCGCGCTCATCGCCGCGATTCTTCCCCTGCTGCCCGAGGGCGCGGAGCTTCTCTGCGTGGGCACCAACGCCATGGCCACCGCCGCCATGCTCAAGGCGGGCGCACAGCGCGGCGCGACGGGCGAAAACGCCGTCCGCTGGGCGGCGGCGCATGCGGACGTGCTCGTCTGCCCGATCGCCTTCGTCCTGCGCGATTCCATGATGGGCGAGGTCACGGGCGACATGGCCGCCAGCGTGGGTGCGAGCCGCGCATCGCGCATCCTCGTGCCGACGGAGCGCTGCGGCACGCACGTCGCCGGCGTTCAGGGCATGAGCATGCAGGCGCTCATCGCCGATGCGGCGCGTCAGGCTGCTGCCATCGCCGGGTCAGGGCGCGGGGATTGACGGAGAAACCCGATTGTTTTATAATACCACTTGATTCCATCAAGGAATGAATAAGGAGGCTGAATTGCGTGATCATCGATCGCATTGAAGAACAGGAACGCTATTATCCTCTCCATAAGGACATGGAGATTGCCTTTGCCTTCCTTGCCGAAGCGCCGGATCTTGAGAGTGGCCGCTATGAGCTGGAAAACGGCCTTTTCGCCACCGTCTCCGAGGGCGATACCCGCCAGATTGACACCGTCGATATGGAGGCGCACAGGAAGTACATCGACTTGCAGTACTGCATCTCCGGCGGCGAGCGCCTGTCCTGGGCGCACATTCAGGAGCTGAATCTCATCCGCGAGGACGAGGAGCACGACAACTACTTCTACTCCGGCAAGTCCACCGCCATCTCCATCCGTCCGGGGATGTTCTTTATCCTCTTCCCGAACGACGGCCACAAGGCGGCCTGCCACAATGAATTCCCCAAGCACTACCGCAAGGTGGTCGTGAAGATCCCCGTCGAGGCGTAAAGCTGAATGCACGAGGCTGTCAGGACAACCGGATCATTCTGAAGAAGAAATAAGCAAAACAGCTTGGTTTCTTTTGAATATCCCGTTGCTTGTTCTGACAGCCTCTTTTTGTCAGGAGGAATCCCCCATGTTTGATATTGCCGTCGTCGGCGCGGGCCCCGCGGGTTACAGCGCCGCCATCAACGCGCGCAAGCGCGACAAGTCCGTCGTGGTCATCGGCCAGAACACCGGCTGGCTCTCCCGCGCGGAATCGATCGACAATTACCCCGGCATGCCGGGCGTCTCCGGTCAGGCGATGCTCGCCGCCATGCGCGATCAGGCCGCCGCGATGGGCGCCGAGATGCGCCCGGGCGTCGTCCATCAGATCATCCCGCTGGGCGAGAGCTTCGGCCTGTCCCTCGGCGCGGACTTCATCGACGCGCGCAGAGTCATCCTCTGCACCGGCGCGAAGCAGCCGCGCCTGCTCCCCGGCGAGGCGGAGCTGCTCGGGCGCGGGGTCAGCTACTGCGGCACATGCGACGGCATGCTCTACCGGGGCAAGCGCGTCGCCGTCATCGCGCAGGGGCCGGAGGCCGTCTCCGAGGCCAATTTCCTCGCGGGGCTGTGCGCGGCAGTCGACTATTACGGCGCGGCGGACGAGGCGCTCACAGCAAAGATCCGCGTGCTTTCCGATAAGCCGGAGGCCATCATGGGCGAAGGGCACGCGCAGGCGCTCAAAGCCGGCGGGGAGGAGCGCGCGTACGACGGCGTATTCATCTTCCGCGAGGCGATGGCGCTCTCCGCGCTGCTCGGCGGGATCGAGATGGACGGCGCGTTCATCCGCGTGAACAGGAAGATGGAAACCAGCGTTCCCGGCGTGTATGCCGCAGGCGACTGCACAGGCCTGCCGCTTCAGGTGGCCAAGGCCGTGGGCGAGGGCTGCATCGCCGCGCTGAGCGCGGCGCAGGCGCTGTAAACGCAGCGCAGCCGCCGGAAATTTCATTGGCAGAATTGCCAAAAAACATGGAAATTACAGGAAAATTCACACTTTCCCTTGTCAGCAATTTAATCTTCATGATATAATCAATATGCTATTATGTTGAATGTGAGGGTTGCTGCTGAGGGGAGTGAACTGACGTGCGCACTATCGAGACCGGCCGGGCCATCGTGGACATCATCGCATGGCCGGAGAATATCCCGTGGGAGGGCCGCTATCAGACGTCCAGCGCCATTGAGAAGGGCGTCTGTAAGCTGACGCTTTCGCCTGCCGTCTTCCATGACGCTGCCAAGGCGAATACCGCCTACCGCCGCTTTGCTCAGAAGATCCGCCGTGAAGGGCTTGAGCCGCCGAATGTGGTCTTCCGCCCGCTCGCCTCGCGCGCGTCCAAGAACGTCTTCTGCATCCTGACGACGACGGAGTCTGTCTTCAATTCCGCCTGCGAGATCGGGCGGATGTACGTCGTGGAGTCCGGCATCGACGAGCGCCGCAGGCTCTGCGCCGTGCGCCTCGGGGACGGTCAGGAGCGCATGGAAGCATAATTCTCAGAAAGCTGCAGATACAATATGAATCATCCATTGCCTGAAGCATTTGTCGCTCAAATGAAACGCCTGCTCTCGGAAGCAGGCTTTTTTGCGTATGAAAAGTCCCTCGAAGAGCCCGTGACCCGCGCCCTGAGGATCAATCTGCTGCGCTGCCCGGACGGCGTGCCGCCGTGCGGGATCGAGGGCCTCGGCGCGCCCGTCCCGTGGGCGAAGGGATCGTATTTCGTCGAGGGGGATGCGCGGCCCGGCCTCTCGCCGCTGCACGAGGGCGGCCTGTACTACCTGCAGGAGCCAAGCGCCCTCTCCGCAGTCTCCGCGCTGGATCCCCAGCCCGGCGAGCGGGTGCTCGACCTGTGCGCCGCGCCCGGGGGCAAGAGCACGCAGATCGCCGCGCTGCTTTTAGGCCGGGGCGTGCTGGTGTGCAATGAGCCCGTGCCCTCCCGCGCGCAGATCCTCTCGCGCAACATCGAGCGCATGGGCGTAAAAAACGCCATCGTCACCAGCGCCATGCCCGCGCAGCTGGCCCCGCGCTTTGCCGGATACTTTGACCGCATCCTCGTGGATGCGCCCTGCTCCGGCGAGGGCATGTTCCGCCGGCAGCCCGAGGCGCGGGATGAATGGAGCGAGAACAGCCCGCGCGGCTGCGCCGACCGCGCGATGGAGATCCTCGAGGAGGCGGCGAAGATGCTCGCCCCCGGCGGCGTGATGGTCTACTCCACCTGCACGTTTAACGACACGGAGAACGAGGGCGTGCTCGGCAGGTTCTTTGCCGCGCATCCGGAGTTTTCGCCGCTGCCGCTCGACCTGCCCGGCCTGCCGGACGGAGGATGCGGCTATATCCACCTCTATCCGCATGAAATCCGGGGCGAGGGGCACTTTGTCTCCCTGATGAAAAAGCGTTCAGACGCGCCTGCCGCATGGTCATTAGAGCCATCGAAGAAAAAGCCCCCGCGCGGTGCAAAGCCCGCGCCGAAGGTCAAGGCCGCGCCTGCGCCGCAGATGCCGGATGTGCTGGCCCCCGGCGTCTCCCTCGGCGAGATGTACGCGGCGGGCGAGAGCCTCTGGGCGCTGCCGGAGGGCTTCCCCAAGGCGGAGCTTTGGCGGCTTGAAGGGCTGCGCGTGCTGCGCACGGGCCTGCTCGCCGCCCATATCGAAGGGAAGCGCACCGAGCCCGACCATGCGCTGGCCATGGCCATTTCCCCCAGTGAGGCCGCGCGCAGCGCGGAATTGACGCTGGAGCAGGCGCTCGCCTATCAGGCGGGCGAGGCGCTCGACCTTGGCGATCTTGAGAGCGGATATACGCTCCTTTGCCATCAGGGTGTGCCGCTCGGCTTTGGCAAGCAGGCGGGCGGCGTGATGAAGAATCATTACCCCAAGGGATTGAGAAGAAGATAATCATTGAGGCTGTCAGGATATACCTATTTCTCCTGACAGCCCCATTCCGTTTTGCCCGTTCATCGTGTATAATGAAACTGGGAAGGAGTGTGCGCTCATCATGTTCAAGTCAAACCCCTACGGCATGTTCTCCATGCCAACGCTGGAGACCCCGCGGCTCATCCTGCGCCGCATCGCCATGAAGGACGCGCAGGACATCTTTGACTACAGCCGCGATACGGAGGTCGCGCGCCATGTCCTCTGGTCCGCGCAGAAGCATATCAGCGAGGCGAAGGACTACTGCCGCTACATGATGCGCCGCTATAAATACGACGAGCCCTCCAGCTGGGGCATTATCCTCAAGGAGAGCGGAAAGCTCGTGGGCACCATCGGCTACATGACCTACAGCGAGGATAACAACAGCGTCGAGCTGGGCTATTCCCTCGCCCGCCCGCTGTGGAACGGCGGCTACATGACCGAGGCCCTTTCCCGCGTGATCGAATATACATTCGAGGCGATGGAGGTCAACCGCATCGAAGCCCAGCACGAACTGACCAATCCCGCCTCCGGGCGCGTGATGGAAAAGTGCGGCATGCAGCGCGAGGGCGTGCTGCGCCAGCGCCTGTACAACAAGGGCAAATACGTCGACGTCGCGCTCTACGCCATCCTGCGGGAGGACTGGCGGCCCGGGAAGAAGAACGCAGATTCCTTTCCGCGCAGATTCTGACCGGATCACGCCTCCGCCCCATCATCATTCAAAGGAACAGATCTATGATTAAGCTCATCGCGTGCGATATGGACGGCACGCTTCTTGACAGTCAAAAACGGCTGCCCCCGGATATCTCCGGCGTCATCCGGGCGCTGAAGGAACAGGGCTTCCTCTTCGCCGTGGCCAGCGGGCGGCAGTATGCCGCGCTGCGCCGCGACCTTGAGGAGATCGCGGACGACATCCTCTTCATCTGTGAAAACGGCGCGCTGGTCATGGACCGGGGCAGGCGCCTGCTCATCGACCCCGTCGACCCTGCGGACCTGCCGGGCATCCTCACGTCGGTCAGCGGCCTGCCCGGGGTGTGGCCCGTCGTCTGCTGCGCAGAGGCGGCGTACATCGCGCGCGGCGGCTCCGAATATTTCAGGCGCGAGACGCTGCCCTACTACCCCAGCTGCGTCGAGGTCGGCGACCTCATGGAAAAGAGCGCTGAGCCCGACGTGTGCAAGGTCGCCTTCTTTGACGAGGGCGACGCGCAGACGCATGAATACCCCGCGCTCAGAAAGGCGGTCGGCGACCGCCTCGCGGTCATCCTATCCGGCTCGCATTGGGTGGACGTGATGAAGCCCGGCGTGCACAAGGGCATGGCCATGCGCGGCCTGCAGAGGATGCTGGGCGTCGAGCCGGAGGAGTGCATGGCCTTCGGCGATTACCTGAACGACTGCGAGCTGCTTGAGGCCGTGGGCGAGAGCTACGCGATGGAGAACGCCCATCCGCAGCTGAAGGCAATGGCGAAGCATATCGCCCCATCGAACGATGACAACGGCGTGATCCGCGTGATCAAGGAGAGATTTTCGCTGTGAAGAGCTTTACGATCGACAGCCAGTGGGACGG
Organism: Clostridia bacterium; assembly: GCA_017936375.1. Taxonomy (GTDB): domain Bacteria; phylum Bacillota; class Clostridia; order Christensenellales; family Aristaeellaceae; genus Ventricola. The sequence continues at coordinate 68,251 of JAGBFR010000012.1, read as the reverse complement.
CAGGCGGCTGACCCGCTTCCTGCAGAAGACGCTGCCCGCCGCAGGCGTGGGGCAGATCCGCAAATTCCTGCGCACGGGGCGCGTGAAGGTGGACGGCCGCCGCGGCAATGAGGACACGCTCCTCGCCGCGGGCAATACGGTCGAACTGTACATCGAGGACGCGCTCTTTGACGAACCGGAGCGGGAGGATCCCTTCTACTCCAAGATCCGCCCGAAGATCACCATCCTCTACGAGGACGCGCACATCATGCTGCTGGATAAGCGCCCGGGGCTGATCTGCCACCCCGACGAGGGGGAAAAGGTCAATACCCTCCTGACCCACGCGCAGGCCTATCTCTACCAGAAGGGCGCGTGGAACCCGAAACGGGACTTCGCGCCCGCGCTGTGCAACCGCATCGACCGATTCACCGGCGGCATCGTCATCCTTGCCAAGACGGAGGAGGCGCTGCGCGCGATGGACGCGAAGATCCGCACGCGCGAGGTGGAAAAATACTACCTGTGCATCGTGCACGGGAAAATGAAATACCCGGACGGTGAGCTTCGCCATTACCTGCTCAGAAAACCGGAGCAGAAGAAGGTCACCGTGCTGCGCAAGGCCGAGCCCGGCGCAAAGGAGGCGGTCACCTGGTATCAGGCGATCGACGAGGCGCAGGGGCTGACGCTGTGCGAGTGCCTGCTGGGCACGGGGCGCACGCATCAGATCCGCGCGCAGTTTGCCGCGATCGGCCATCCGCTGCTGGGCGACAACCAGTACGGCAGCGCCAAGCAGAATGAAAAATACGGCCGCGTGAGCGGCCAGGCGCTGTGCGCCTACCGGCTGATCTTCCGCTTTGAAGGGGACGCCGGATGCCTTGAAGGGCTCAACGGCCGCACCTTCCAAGTGAAAGACGTGCCCTTTGTGCGGGAGTATTTCCCGCAGATCGAGATTCCCCAACCCTGACGCGGCGCGTCAGCACGGATACAAATATGCGGGCGCAGCCCGCCGCGCCGGGATATTTTCCCGGCCTGTTCTCAGCGAGGAGTGATTTCCATGACCAAGAAGCCTTTGCGTGCGCGCGAGATTGCGCTGTGCTTCGCCGCCGCCGTCGCCTCCAGCGTGTGCCTTGAGGCGTACTTTGGCATGCTCTTTGGCGGCACGGCGGCGATGATCGCCTGCTTTTTCCTGTATACACATGCCTGCCTTTCGCGCCCGATGCGCTCGGAGGTGGTGGGCAGCCTGATTCTGGGCGGCCTGTTTTCCGCTATGCGCGTGCTAGGCTATTCGTACGAAAATATCGACTCCTACGGCCTTGTGATGAAAAACATGGGCACGCTGACGACCGCGGCGCTTTCTTTCCTCGCGCTCACGCTGACAGCGGGCAGCGCCGTGCTGCTGCTGATCAATCTCTTTGAGCGCATCAGCGCATCGTCGGCGACGAGACCGATGCTCGGCGCAGCGGAGCGCTATATCCGTCGGGGCGAGCGCAGGAAGACGCTGCTGCTCTGCGCGGCGATGATCTTTGCCGGCGCGATCCCCTACCTCATCCTCTACGCGCCGGGGCTCAATATCTTTGACACACACGACCAGATCCTGCAGTTCTTCGGCTATCCGAGCTATATCGGCGACGGCAGCGTGCTGACGGATCACCACCCGGTGTTCCTGACAGTGGTCTACGGCCTGTTCATGAAGATGGGGCTTCTGCTGGGCAATGCGAACCTCGGCCAGCTGCTTTACAGCTTTGTGAGCATGGCGGCGCTGGCCGCGGGCTTTGCCTGCGTGCTGGGCGCGCTGTATGACGCGGGGCTCTCCCGCCGCGCGCTGCTGGGCATCGCCGCGCTGATCGCCGTGTATCCTGTCTTCGGGCTGTACGCCTTCAATATGTGCAAGGACGTCAGCGTCGAGCCGTTCGTCCTCTTCTATACCGCGCAGCTCATCCGTCTGGAAACCTCGCGCGGGGAGGCGGCAAAGCGCCCGCTCTTCCTTGCCGGGCTGTTTGCCAACATGCTGCTCATGATGCTCACCCGCAAGCCCTCGATGTATGCGCTGGCCTTCGCCGCGCCCTTCCTGCTGATCCGCTATAAGGGCGTGCGCATCCGTCTCGCCGCGGTGATGATCGGCGCGGTTGCGCTCTTCCATGTAGGCTATACCGGCGTGCTGCTGCCCGCCGCGGGCGTCGTCCCGGGCGAGACGAGGGAGATGCTCTCCATCCCCTTCCAGATGACGGCGCGCTACCTGCGCACCTATGAAGGAGACGTGACGCCGGAGGAGCTGGCGGACATCTCCCGCGTGATCGACGTGGAGCACGCCAAGGCGCACTATGACCCGCGCCTGAGCGACCCCGTCAAGGACACGACCAACCCCGACATGACCGGCGAGGACCTGAAGGCATACCTCGGCGCGTTTGTGAAGATGGGTCTGCGCCATCCGGGCGTGTATCTGGATGCGTGGCTCAACATGATCTACGGCTATTTCTACCCGTCGGAGAGCAACACCATCGTCTGCCTGACGCTCAATAACCCCAATCAGGGCGGCGTGAATCTCACGCACACCTTCGATTGGGACGAGGCGCGGCTCTGGCTGCATGACTTTATCTACTTCCGCCTGCGGCGCATCCCGGCCGTCGGCCCGCTGTTCTATGTGGATACGGTCACTTGGGCATTCCTCTTCGTGCTGCTGGTGCTCATTCTGCGGCGCGGCGTCGGCGGCGTGCTGCCGCTCATGTTCTTCTTCGGCACGCTGGGCATCTGCATGCTCTCGCCCAAGAGCGGTGAAATCCGCTATCTGATGCCCATCCTCTATGCGCTGCCCGGCATGATCGGCTGGGCGATGATCCCGCACATCAAGACAGCCCCTCATCTCAAAGAGAGAAAGGAACAGGCATGACCCTCAGCAAAGGCAGCCGCGCATCGCGCGGCGCGGGGGCGATTCTCCTGTCGCTGATCCTCGCGCTGGCGTATTCGCTCTTCATCTATTATTTCAACACGCCGATCGGCCCGTCCATCGGCAGCGACAACGCCATGTACCTGACCATGGGCACGGCGATCGCCGAGGGCTGGGCGCCCTATCGGGACATCTTTGACCATAAGGGGCCGCTGCTCTTCCTGCTGCAGGGCGCGGCGCAGCTCTTTGGCGGCGGATACTCGACGCTCTCCATCTTTGTGATGGAGGTGCTGTTCCTCTTTGCCTGCCTTCGCCTGTGCGCCATGATCGCACGGGAGACCGGCGCGCCGCAGCTGGCGGTGCAGCTCGTCTACCTCGCGCTGACGGCAAATATCACCGGCGGCGGCAATCTCTCCGAGGAATACACCAATCTCTTTACGCTCGTCGGCGTGCTCTGCGCGCTGCGCGTCTTTGACCGGGCATGCAGGACGGACGGCTGGCGGCTCCTCCTCCAAGCCGCCGTGATGGGCGCAATGGCGGCGCTCTGCTTCCTCACCCGTGCGAATAACGCGCTGCCCCTCTGCGCGATGACGCTCGTCCTCGCCGCCGGGCTGCTCATCGGCAAAGACTATGCACAGCTCGGCCTTTGCGCGGGCGGCTTTGTGCTCGGCCTCGCGGCTGCGGCTCTTCCCATCGTGCTGTGGCTCGCGCATCACGGTGTGATCGCCGACGCAATTTACGGCGCGATCACACACAACCTCATGTACGCCGAAACGGGCGGAGCCAGCCGCCTCCATGCGCTGCTGCGCACGTCCTACGGGCATACAGCGATCCTTATCGCCGCCGTCGCCTGCGCGGGCGCGCTCACGCGTATCCGGAAGAACCCCATGCTCGCGCTGTCGATGATCGCTGCGGCGGGCGCGGCGGGCCTTGCCGCCTTCATTTCTCACAAATTCTATCAGCACTACCTGATGATCGGCGTGCCGATGGCTGCCGCGGGCGCGGCGATGCTGCTTGCGGCGCTCAAAAACGCCCCGCGCCGCGTCAATCAGGCAGCTCAGGCGCTGTGCGCGCTCATCTGCTGCGCATGGCTCGTCGTCTGCTGCGCGCAGGCCAATGGCTATCGCGTGAGGGCCCGTGCCGATCTTGACGCCTTCACCGAGGACGCGCAGGCGCTCTACGCCCTCGTTCCCGAGGAGGAGCGGGACAGCTTCATGGCCTACCGCGTGGAGCCGCGCTGGTATGCGGTCACGGAGGCCATGCCGTCGATGCGCTTTTACTTCCTGCAGGAGATCCTCGCCCAGTCCGACCCGGCGGTGATGGATGAGATCGTGGAGACCTTCCATGCCGAGCCGCCGGAGTGGCTGGTCATCTACTACAACCGCGAATTCGGCCCGCCGTATGACGCGCGCGTCGCGGAGCTCTTTGAGATGCAGTATGAATTCGTTGACTCGCGCGGCACCTATCAGCTGCGCAGGCTGATTCACTGATGGACAACATGAAGGGAACGATCATGACCAAGCGAATCCCGATCTGGCTGCGGCGGCTTCTGCTGCTGGGCATGGGGCTGATGATCCCGTGCTACCTCTTCACCGTGGGCAATGTGCTCCTGTCCCCGTGGCCGCTCTATAAGCGCAATCAGCTTGCGCTTGTGATCCTCACGCCGCTGTGCACGGCGGCGCTGCTTGCCGCCATGCGGGTCATCGACCGGCGGGAGGATTTCCTCCTCCGGCATGAAAAGAAGATGCTCGTCATCGCCGCGCTCTTCTATTTCGTCGTGCAGCTTGTGATGGCCGCCGCCCTGCGCTTTGAGCCGAGGACGGATGCGGAGCAGTGCTACACCGCCGCGCAGCTGCTGGCGGATACCGGCACATTCGGGAATAACGAGCGCTCGTTCATCTATTTCACCCGCTATCCGCACAATCTGGGCTTTGTCTACCTGCTCGCCGGGGTCTTTAAGCTCTTCGGCCTCATCGGCTGGGGCGACCGGTTCATGCAGGCGGCGCTCGTCGCCGGGCTGTTCTTCACGCTGGGGCTGCTGTGCAGCGCACGCGTGTGCCGCAGGCTGGGAGGCGTGCGCGCACAGGCGAAGCTGCTGCTGCTCTTTGCCTCGTGCCTGCCCTTCCTCTACTGCACGAGCGAACTGTATACCGACGTCTTCTCCGCCGCATTCCCGATGATCGTCATCTACCTGCTCTTCCGCCTGCGCGAGGCGGAGACAGTGCGGGCGCGCGCGGGCTTTGCGCTGCTTGCCGCGCTGGCCGCCTTTATCGGCGCGCAGATCCGCTTTACCGTCGTCATCGCGGCGATTGCGGGCGTCATCTGGCTGCTCTTTGAGCGCAGATGGCGGCAGCTTGCCTGCTGCGCGGCGGCAATGGCTGTGGTCTTCACGGCGGGCGGCGCGGCGATGGACGCCTACACCTACACCCATCTGCCCAAGGAAGCCATCGAAAAGAACGAGCTGCCCAAGCTGCACTACATGGTCATGGGCCTGCCGGTGCAGGTGGACGAGGGCTACGGCCAGTACGGCGACGGCGGATGGCTGATCTTCAGCACCTCCTTTGAGAACCCGAAGGAGCGCGACGAAGCGCTGCTCACCGAGTTCATCGACCGCGTGTACTACCTGCGCTACCCCAACCGCCTTCTGCACATGGTCTCCAGAAAGAATCTGTCGACCTTCAGCGTGGGCTCCTTTGCGCTCAATGAGATCATCCAGTCGGACAGGAATGTCGCCGACAACCCGGTCAAGCAGGTGATCTTCTCCAAGGGCGCGCTCTTCAGGCCGTACTGGCACCTGTGCACGGCGCTGTTCATGGCGCAGATGGTCATCGCCTGCATCGCCTGCGTCCAGCAGATCCGCAGGAAGAGGACGGACGCCGCGCCGCTGTTCGTCGCGCTCGTCGGCGTGTTCATCATCCTCACCCTGTGGGAGACGCGCGCGCGGTATTTCTTCTTTGCCGAGATGATTCTGCTCAGCGCGGCGGCGCTGGCAGACGCAGGCTTCCTCCAAATCAAAAAGAAGAAAAACGAATCCATCCATGAATAAAGCAGCACGGCTCCCCAAAGGGGAGCCGTGCTTTTTTCTTTTTCATGCCTTTATTTCAGGCTTTCATTTCTTCTCGGATCGCCATCAGCACCCGCCCGAGGAGGTTCTCCCCCCTGCAGGTATACAAATCCACGCCGAAGAGCAGATCCTTCATGCCTCCGGCGATAAGCCTCGCATCGCCCGTGGCGAGCAGCTGCGCTGCGAGCCCGGGATGCTGCTCAAATTTCGCGCGGACAATCTCCTCCAGCACATCTCTGTGAATCTCTGCCCAGTCCGCACGCGGCGTGCATTTCGCGGCGGTCGCCGCTGGATTTGTCCCTCGCAGAAATCTCGCCCTGTCGCTTTCCTCTGCGCAGCGCGCGGCATAGAGCGCCGCCTCCGCGCTGGGATAGACCACACCCTCATATTCAACCGGAGACGGGAAAGAGAGCGCGAGGAAGGCATATTCATCCTTAAAGCGCGTGATCTCCTCAAAGAACGCATCCTCCATCCCCTCAAGCATCCGTGCAACAGACGGGTGCACAAGATCATCAAGAGGCGTCCCCTCCTCCATGCAGGCGCGCACGCGGGTGGAGCTGACTGTTTCCATCCCCTCGCCGATATTCAGGATGAGGAATCGATCTGTGTACGCCGATGTGCGCGGATCGGAGGCGATAAAGGCCTTGGCGTCGATCCCATCGCGGCAGACAACCAGCAGGCAGAAGGGCGGAATCCGCTCCGGATGCTCAAACCAGCCGGCGACCATGCCGAGCTTATCCGCCCCGATGAGGAAGAAGATCTCGTCCTGCGGATACTGATCCGCCAGCTGCGCCATCGTCTCGCGCGTCTGCGCGCGGACGGTGCCAAATTCCACAGGGGAGACCGTCAATTGCGGATAATCCGCGCACATGGCGCAGAGCATGCGATAGCGCTGCATCTCGCTCAGGCGGAGCTGCCTGCCGCCGCTGCGGCGCATCTTGCGCGTCAGATAGGCGTCGCTCACCGGGACGAAAATGCCAAGCCGCGCGCCGGAGGCCTCGACCGCCTGCTCAAGCAATTGAAGGTGCGCCAGCGTCGGCGGGTTGAATGAGCCGCCCATGACGACGATGCGCCCTTTACATACTTCCACCTTTTGTCCTCCTTTCTTGATTGGATGACGCCATTATACGCTTCCCGGCGGATGCGCACTATCCTGCCGGTAGAGAAATCTGTGTTTTCTGTTATTGTATCACGCCGCGCGCAGCCGGGCAATCCGCGCCTTGCGCGGCAGGCAGCGCAAGGATATAATAGAAGAAGAAAAGAATGTATCGCGCGGGTAGAGAGCGGCCTGCGCTCAGCATGATACATTGACATGGCAGGCGGGAATCTGCGGGCCCCGATCCGGCGGACGGCCGGCGGCAGCATGCCCGCGCACCGACCCTTCATGCCTGCTTCACATACATTCTCCTATACCAACCAACGATTAAGGAGGCGAAAGCCCATGATGGATATCACCCTTCTTGGCACGGGCGGCATGCTGCCCCTTCCCGAGCGAAGCCTGACCTCGCTCTACGTCCGCTGCGGCGCACAGGCGCTGCTCATCGACTGCGGTGAGGGCACGCAGACCGCCATCCGCAGGAGCGGCCTTCGCTTTAAGAATATCGAAGGCATCCTGATCACCCATTTCCATGCCGACCACATCAGCGGCCTGCCCGGCCTGCTCCTGACCCTGGGCAATGAGGACCGCACCGGCCCGCTGCACATGTTCGGCCCGGCTGGCCTTGAAAGCACCGTCACATCGCTTCGCGCGATCGTGCCGGAGCTGCCCTATGAGATCGTCTACCACGAATACGACCCGGAGACGCTCAATGCGGCGCAGTTCCCGCTGGCGGGGCTTGAGGTGACCGTCTTCCCCGTCGATCACACCATCCCCTGCCTGGGCTACAGGATGGAATTGAAGCGCCCCGGCAAATTTGACGCCCGCAAGGCGAAGGCGCTCGGCATCCCGCAGCCGCTCTGGAGCCGCCTGCAGAAGGGCGAAAGCATCGACGGCTACACGCCCGAGGACGTTCTCGGCGCGCCCCGGCGCGGCCTGAGCGTGCTCTATGCCACGGACACAAGGCCCGTGCCCGCCATCGCCGAATATGGCAAAGAGGCCGATCTGATGATCCTTGAGGGCATGTACGGCGAGGAGGAAAAGCAGGCTCGCGCGGAATACACGCACCACATGATGATGCAGGAGGCGGCGGCCATCGCCGCAGAGACGGGCGCGCGCCGCCTGTGGCTGACGCATTACAGCCCCGCCACATCCGATCCCGCTGAATACGAAGAGGCGCTTCGCGAGATCTTCCCCGGCACGCTGGCCGCTGCGGACGGCGAGAGCATCACCCTGCAGTTTGACAAGGAATAAGAAAAATCGCCGCCGTAAGGCTATGCCTTGCGGCGGCGAGCCATTTGTACGGGCGCCCCGTCAGACGCCTCATACATTTTTCAGAATCATCCGATTCGCAATAAAGTGGTTTCTTTTGACAGAAAACGACGCATTTTTCACGTTTTAATGGTGTGCAAGTGGAGAAAAACAGGCACAATGGATTGACAAGTGGTAAAAAATGGATAAAATGGAGATAACAACTCTCTGTCACGCATGAAAGGAGCATATGCATCATGAAAGACATTGCGGTTGAATATCTGGGAGGCAGCGGATTTCTCGTTTCGCTCGGCGATATCGGTCTTCTCTTTGACGCGAGCGAGCACGGCGGCGACGCGCGCATCCTCCCGGAGCGGGAGAGGCTGGCCGCCTATCGCCGGCTGTATGTCTTCATCTCCCACAGGCATGACGACCATTTTTCAGAAAGCATATACAGCCTCTGCGGCAGCGAGGCCATCTACATCGCGGGCTATGACCTGCCCCATCCCCATCGCGGCGTGCGCATGGAGCCGGGCGAGGAGCGCGGCTTCGGCCCGGTGCATGTAAGGGCCTTCGGCTCCACGGACGAGGGCGTCTCCTTCCTTGTCGAGATGGCGGGAATCACCCTCTTCCACGCGGGCGATCTGAACCTGTGGCACTGGCGCGACGAGTCCTCCATCACCGAGATTGAAAAGGCGGAGCGCGATTTTTATGACTGCGTCGCTCCGATCCCCGTCGGGACAATCGACGTCGCGTTCTTCCCCGTCGATCCGCGGCAGGGCAGCATGTACGACGCGGGCGCGGGCTACTTCATTATGACCGTCAAGCCGAAGGTCATGATCCCCATGCACTTCCAGGGGCGTGCGGATGTGGCCGTCCGCTTCGCCGCGGCGAACAGCAGCGCCGTTACGCAGGTCATCGCCCTCAAGGAGCCGGGCGAGCGCATCGACCTCAGCCTGCCGGACGACGACGATTCTGCGCCGGACAAGCGGCTGCGGGATCTGCTGGCCGACGAGAGCTTCGGCGAAGAAAGCGCTGAAGATACGTCCGATCAAAAAGAAGAATAAGCAAAGCCCTCCGCAGCGAATGCTGCGGAGGGCAGGTTTTATTTTTTACGGCTCCTCGTCCTTGACGCCCGTGACAGTCAGTACACCGTCCGACACGGTGAAGGTCACATTCTTCCCGGCGAAGGACACGCCGTATACGCGCTGCGGATCCTCCTGATAGGAAGGGCGCGGATCGCCCGCAAGCACGCCGCGAAGGCCCTCGATCTTGTTCTCCGGAATCTGCGCGGCCAGCGCCTCGGGGAAGACCACCTCAAGCCCATAGCCCGCCCGCTCGGAGCCAAAGCCTCCCCTTGCCTCGGGATGGCTGTCCACATACGGCAGGTAAGGCTTGATGTCATAAATCGGCGTGCCGTCCATCAGATCCGCGCCGCCGACGATGATCGCCGGGCCGTCCGGCGCGTCCCATTCCACCCGCACAAGCTCCACGCAGGACAGGCCGATGGGATTGGGCCTAAAGGGCGAGCGCGTGGCAAAGACGCCCATGCGCGTATTGCCGCCAAGGCGCGGAGGGCGCACCGTGGGCGACCACGTGTCGCGCTTTGCCTCGGAAAATTCCCAGATCAGCCACAGATGGGAAAATCCCTCGATCCCGCGCAGCGCGTCGGCATTGCGGTACGCGCGCTCAAATACAATGCGGGAGGTCAGCTGCGGCACAAGGCCGCTCTGGCGGGGAATGCCGAATTTCTCTTTGAAATCGCTTTTGATGCGGGCGATGATGTGCATGTCAGGCTCCTGTCCGTGATCGGACGGTCATAAAATCAAAAAGAAGAAAGCTCCTTCCGCCTTCGGCGGAAGGAGAATTTTTTTCACCAAGAGAAACCCATTCGAAGCCCATTCAGGCTTATCTGAGCAGCACCTGCGGCACCTCGACGCCGGAATCGTGCATCGTCTGCAGCATATGGCGCTGGGCTGCAAGGCGGGCGCGCTCGCTGTCATGCTCGACAATACCGCGATACATCTCCAAATGGCACTGGCTGGCGCGCTGATAGCTGCCCTCCACGCGCTGGGTATGGCGATATCCGGCCTGAATCGACTCATGGATCGTCGGCAGCAGGCGCTGAACGACGTCATTGCCCGTGCACTGGGCGATGATGGAGTGGAATTCGATATCAAAGGGGGTATAGTCCTCGCCGTGCAGATAGGCGTTGTCCATCTTATCCAGCAGCACCTTCATCGCCGCGATCTGCTCGGGCGTGCGGCGCTGCGCTGCGATGGCCGCGACATTGGGCTCGATGATCAGCCGGGTCTCCAGCAGCTGGCCGGTCAGCTCATTCTGATCAGTGAAGCGCAGGCCGAGCGGATCCTTCGCAAGACCGGGCATGGCGCAAAGGAACGTGCCCTGACCCTGTCTGATATCAACGATATGCTCCGTCTGCAGGATCTTGACCGCTTCGCGCACGGTGGAGCGGCTCACGCCGAAGCGCGTCATCAGCTCCGCCTCGGCAGGCAGCTTGCTGCCGGTCTTGATCTCCTCGTGGATGATCATCTCGCGCAGCTTATCAGCGATCTGCTCGGGAAGTTTTCTGGTCTTTCTGATGCTTTCCATCATGAACACCTCACATTCGTGAGTGATATTATAGCATGTTTTACTTGATTACTCAACCGATTTACGCAAAAATATCCAAATGGTCTGATGAACAGACCATTCTTTCCGCTTTTTTGATGCGCTCTTCGACGGTCGGGCGCTCCGCCCGGCCTGCATAACGCGCCGCTTTTTCCGGGGCGGCTGCTCAAAAAAGAGTTCTTATTGATATGCGCCGCTTTTGCGGCAGGAATTCAAGGGGTATTCAGAGAATATTGAATATGAACGAATATGCCCAAATTATCGGAATATGCGGATGGAAAAACCTCTCTTCCGCGGCCTTCGGCCGCGGTGCGGAGATTCTTAAAAACTCTCCTCAGGTTATCCACCGTTCTGTGGAAAACACGTGGATATCTTCGTCCGTTTTCAGGGATTTATCCACAGCCAAAAAGTCAGGCGTGTTTTGGCTTTTTGGGAGTTATCCCACTTATCCACCGCACTACGGCTCCTACTGCTGATTTATATTCTGCTACTACCCAATGGAGGTTGATCAATATGCGTTTTACCTGCGATACCAACGATCTGAATGCGAGTCTGTCCGTCGTCAGCCGTGCGCTCGCCGTCCGCTCCCCTAAGCCCATTCTGGAGGGTATCCTCTTTGAATCCTGTGATGAGGGCCTGCGCCTGATCTGTACGGATCTTGCGCTGGGCATTGAGACCGTCATTCCCGCGACGATTGAAGAAGAGGGCCGCGTCGTCCTGCCCGGCAAGCTGCTGTGCGAGGTCGTGCGCAAGCTGCCTTCCGGCGTCGCCGAATTCAGGATCAGCGACCGCCTGCAGACGACTATCCGCTGCGCATCCTCCCGCACCACGATCACCGGCCTTGACCCGGTAGAATACCCGGAGCTGCCGCAGGTTTCCGGCCAGAGCTTTGCCATGCCGCAGAGCACGCTGCGCGACATGATCGCCCGTACGCTCTTTGCCATCGCCGTGGATGAGAGCCGCCCGATCCTCACCGGCTGCCTGATGGAGATCGGCCGCGAGGAGATGCGCGTTGTCGCGCTGGACGGCTTCCGCCTGGCCATGCGCCGCGAGATGATCGCCGGCCCGGAGCAGGAGGTCAGCGCCGTCGTTGGCGGCAAGGTGCTGGGCGATATCGCCAAGATCCTCGGCGACACCGAGGACGAGGTCAGCCTCTGCTTCAGCCGCAGCCATGTGAAGATGAGCATCGGCGGCACGCAGATCGTCGCCCGCCTGCTCGAGGGTGAATTCATCCGCTACCGCCAGATTCTGCCGCAGGAGTGGCAGACCCGCGTGATCATCGGCCGCAGCGAGCTGGCCAGCGCGATCGACCGCGCCAGCCTCATCGCGCGCGAGGGCAAGAGCAACCTCGTCTGCTTCAGGATCGACGGCGAGATGATGACCGTCACCTCCAACTCCGAGATGGGCGATGTCGAGGAGAAGATCGGCGTGACCACCGAGGGCAAGGACCTGACCATCGCCTTCAATGTCCGCTACATCACCGACGTGCTCAAGGCCGTCTCTGACGACGAGATCGCCATGCGCTTCAACTCCAACGTCAGCCCCTGTGTGGTCTGCCCGACGGAGGGTGAGAGCTACCTGTATCTGGTGCTGCCGGTCCGCGTCTTCGGCGCGTAAAGGCCTTAGCCCCGTCCGGGGGCAGAAGAATCAATACAATGAATGTGACGGGTACGTATGCGCGTTAAGTCATTACAGCTGACCAATTTCCGCAATTATGCTCATGCAGCCATCGAGCCCGGGGAGGGCGTGACCGTCTTCACCGGGCCGAACGCACAGGGCAAGACCAACGTCCTTGAGGCGCTGCACCTGTGCTGCCTCGGCCGCAGCCACAGGACCCCGCGCGATGAGGAGCTTGTGCGCTGGGGCAAGGAGGCGGCGAAGGTCAATATCCTCACCGAGCAGCGGGACGGCACGCATGAGGTGACCATCCTGCTGGCCAAGAATCAGAAAAAAAAGAAGACCGTGCGCATCGGCAGCCGGCAGGCGGAGCGCATCGGCGAGCTCTTCGGGCATGTCTGCGGGGTGCTCTTCTCCCCGGAGGATCTTCAAATCGTCAAGAGCGGCCCGTCCGAGCGGCGCCGCTTCATTGACATGCAGCTCTCGCAGCTGCGCCCGGCGTATTTCTATGCCCTTCAGCGCGCGGTCAAGACCCTTAGCCAGCGCAATGCGCTGCTCAAGGAGATCGCCCGCGACGGCTCGCTCCTGCGCACGCTGGATCTGTGGGACGAGCAGCTCGCCGACTGCGGCGCGATCATCGCAGAAAACCGCCGCGAGGCCATCGAAAAGCTCTCGCAGTACGCCGCCTCCGTCCATGCCTCGCTGACCGGCGGACGGGAGGAGCTGCGGCTGTGGTACATTTCGCAGGCGGCGGACGCGCAGAATCCGCGCGAGCGCCTGCTTGAGCGGCTGCACGCCGCCAGGAGCGAGGATCTGCGGCGGATGACCACGAGCGTGGGCGTCCATCGCGACGATATCGGCATCTCCATCAATGGCAGGGAGGCGCGCCTGTTCGGCTCACAGGGGCAGCAGCGCAGCGCCGTGCTCGCCCTCAAGCTCGCCCAGCTGGAATTGGCATGGAAGGAGCGGGGAGAGGCCCCGATCCTCATGCTTGACGACGTGATGAGCGAACTGGACCCCGGCAGGCGCCGCCAGCTGATCGAGCGGATCGACCGGGTGCAGACATTCGTCACCTGCACGGATCTGTCCGATCTGGCGGGCGCGAGGCAGGACGCCGTCTATCAGGTGCAGGCCGGAACGCTGGAAATCATGGGCGGCGCAGCGGAGATTGTAAAGCCGCTGTAAGCATAGAAGGGGAAAAATAGGTCTGACCTTTTTGGGAGAGGTTTATTTTTTCCAGTAATGATTAGATTTTTTGGAGTTTTCCACGGTCATCCACAATTTATCAACAGTTTTCCACAAATCTGTGGACAAAAGTGTGGAAAACTCGGGGACAACCCATGGGAAAACCCAAAACCAGCCTGCGGACAGCGATGGAAGGAGAATGCCAAAAATCCTGATGATAAAAAGGATTTTTGGGGAATACCAAAATGCAGAAAACACCGTGCGGCTGTTGATTTTCCAAAAGTGGAAAAGTCGTCCGATGTGTATAAAATCGCTGTTTATCCTCCCGCGCAGGCGGGCGTCTCAGGGCGCTTCAGGGTAATATTCAAGGAAAACAACAGCCCGGAAGCGAAGGGCTGACGGCTGAAAGGAACATGCATGGATCGCAGAAAGAGAAGAAACCCCGTCGTCACGGGCGTGAACCACACCTACGGCGGATATGGCCTTGACGGCGGAAAAAAGAAAAAGAAGAAGGGCGTCTCCGGGCGCTTCAGGGCGATTCTTGCGGCTGCGGCGCTTGTCGTCTTTGTGCTGGTCGTGCTGGGGTATACGCTCTCGGGCTCGGGCCGCAGCGACGTGGGCCGCGTGACGCGCGTCGGCGCGACGCTCAGCCAGAATGTCGTGCCCTTCGGGGACAGCGTCGTCTTCTACGACGGCACGACGCTCTACTGCGTCAGCCCGTCGGGCAGCAATCTGTGGAGCTATCAGATCGGCCTGAACGCCGACTATGACGCGACGGACGAGCACATCGTCGCATGGTCGGGCAATGACATCTACATGCTCGGCAGCCGCGGCAATCTGATCTTCAACGATAACCTGAGCGACAGCATCCAGTTCGCCAGCGCGGGCGAGGATTATGTCGCGGCCTTCATCGGCGACCCGGATAACGGCGTCATCAGCGTCTTCAACGACGAGGGTCAGATCGTGGACAACATCACGGTCGAGAATCAGACAATGCTCAACATGGGCTTCTTCAAGTCCCCCACGACCTCGAGCACGCAGGAGACGGAGATGCTCTGGGCGCTCGGGCTGGATACGAGCGGCACGGTCATCTCCACCGAGCTGCAGACCTTCCAGCCGGGCAAGCTCGCCACGGGCAAGAGCTCTCTGGGCGAGAATATCGCCTACGCCGTCTATTTTGCCGACGGCATCCTCAATGTGGTGGATACGCGCCAGATTGCGCATTATAATTACCGCATCATCGAGCAGCAGAACCCGACGCTCATCTATGGCTATACGCTCGAGCGCGTCAAGGAGTACCGCGGGACGACCTATCAGCTGCTGATCCCCGCACAGGAGCAGGACGAGGGCGTCCGCATCAACAATGTCCGCCTGATCTATGGCAATCAGGACCGCGTACTGCACCTGCCGGGCGAGTGCCTCGCCGTGGAGCTGGGCACGCGCTCGGTCTACGGTTTCTCCTCCGGCGCGGTCTATGTCTGCCGGTATGGGGAAACGATGTTCAAGTCCTATGCGCTGCCGGTCAATGTGACCTCCGTGCTGGGCATGATCTCGGATAACCGCGCTGTGGTCACCTCCGGCTCGGACGTCTACGTCATCGAGCTGCCGACCTGATCACGGCCCTTCATCGATATTTGGAATCATCGGGAAAGGAGAATACATGAATATCGTCGATATCATCATTCTCGTGGTCATCGCCGTCAATGTGCTGCTTGGGCTGTACCGGGGCTTTATCTCCGGCGTGCTCAGCCTCGCGGCGCTGATCGGCTCTGCGCTGCTGGCCTTCATGCTCAGCGGGCAGCTGACCGCCTTCCTTGAGAGCAGCACCGCGCTGGTGGATACGCTGATGTACTACACCGACGCGGGCAGCCGCATCAGCGATCTCAATCTCTCGCTCATGCCGGCGGCGCAGGTGACGGAGGGCGCGCTCACGCAGATCCTGCAGGGCGCGAATCTGCCGGACGCCTTTGCCAGCGCGTTCATCTCGCGCCTGAGCCTGGCCGGAAACGGCATGACCATCTCCCAGCTGCTCTCTCAGACGATCGTGAGCGTCACGATCTCCATCCTCAGCTATCTGATCTGCTTCACCCTCGCCTATGCCGTATTGACGTTTGTGATCCATCTGATTGCCTACGTCTTTGAGCTGCCGGTGCTGCGTCATCTGGACGCGCTGGTGGGCGGCGTATTCGGCCTGATGCGCGGCGTGCTGCTGGTGTTCATCTTCTTTATGCTCGTGCCCATCGTGCTGGCGGTCGCGCCGGTCGAGCATCTGCAGACGCTGATCGATCAGTCGACCCTGGCGCCCCTGTTTGACGGGCAGATGATCCTGCATGTGCTCGGCAGCAGCATGCAGGGCGTCTTCTGAGATGATCAGAGATGGACGGTCATAATTCAATCAAATTGCGGTAAAGGAGCCGATCGGTATGGAAGTGTATTACTATCGCTGCGCTGCGTGCGGCTATGTCCATCAGGTGCCCAGCTACTGGATGAGCTATTCTCCGGAGGACACGCACGAGCAGATGCATTTTTCCCCGGCGGATCGTCAGGTCTGCGCCAATCAGACGCTTGACTACGCCGGCGAAGGCAACGAGGAATAAGGCGCGCTGCATCGCAGTGCGGAACGGAGAATGGACATGGAAATGCTGAAATTCCTGCGGGAGATCACGGCTGTGCCCGGCACCAGCGGCAATGAAATGCAGGTCGCCGAGGCGCTTCGCGAGGCGTTTGCGCCCTATTGCGGCGAGGCGGCCGTCGACGCCATGGGCTCGATGACCGCCGTGCAGCGCGGCACGGGCAAGGGGCCGAAGATCATGCTCTGCGCGCATCTTGACGAGGTGAGCCTGATGACCACGAGCGTGGAGAAGGACGGCAGCGTCCGCTTCATCTCCCTCGGCGTGGCGCGGCAGATCCTGCCGGCGCAAGAGGTCCGCCTGCTCACGCGGGAGGGCGCGCTCTTTGGCGTCATCGGGGCGAAGCCGCCGCATCTGCTCGGCGCGGACGAGCGGAAGAAGGCCTACACGGTCGAGGAGCTTTACATCGATACCGGCCTTACGCCGGATGAGGTGCGCCGCCTTGTGCCGGCGGGCACGCCCGTGCAGCTGACGGGCGAGACGACGGCGCTCTCCGGCGGCCTGCTCTCCGGCAAGACGATGGACGACCGCGCCTGCGCGGCGATCCTGCTCGAGTGCGCGCAGGAGATGGCCCGCAGGCAGCATGACGCAGATATTTATTACGTCTGCGCCGCGCGGGAGGAGATCGACTCCCTTGGCGCGATCACCAGTGCCTATCGCATTAAGCCGGATATGGCGGTCGTGCTCGACGTGACCCATGCGCCCATGGAGGGCAGCGGAAACGGCGAGACCTGCCCGATTGACAGCACGGCGCTGGCTGTCGGCCCGAATCTGCATGAGGGGCTGACAAATCTGATCAGAAAGCAGGCGGAGAGGCTGCGCGTGAAGACGGTGACCGAGGTCTGCCCCGGCAACACCTACACCGACGCGTGGGAGATTCAGATTTCCCGCGAGGGCGTGCCCTGCGCTCTGATGAGCCTGCCGCTCAAATACATGCACACGACCGTGGAGACCTGCGACGAGAGCGTCATGCATGCGCAGGCGCACCTGCTCGCAGAGGTCATCTGCAGCATCGGAGAAGACTGGGAGGGATTGCTGTGCTGCTGAGGGAGATCACCGCGCTGCGCGGCCCCGCCGGATATGAAAAAGAGGCGCGCGAGGCGCTGAAAAAAGAGGCGGAGCGCCTGCTCGCCGGCTGCGAGGGCGCGAAGGTATTTACCGACACGATGGGCAATCTCTATGCCCACCGCCCGGGCAGGGATGCGGGCAAAAAGCACGTGATGCTCTGTGCGCATATGGACGAGGTGGGCTTCATCATCCGCTTCGCCACGGAGAGCGGCATGCTGCGCTTTGCGCCCGTGGGCGGAATCGACCCGCGGGTGATCGCCTCCCGCCGGGTGCTCATCGGCAAGGACAGGGTGCCGGGCGTGATCGGCTTCAAGGCCATTCACCTGATGACCGACGAGGAATTCAGCACCGCCCCGGGCTACGACCGGCTGAGCATCGATATCGGCGCGTCCTCCAAGGAGGAGGCGGAGAAGCTCTGCCCGCCGGGCACGTATGCGACGTTTGACAGCCATTATGTGGAATTCGGCGACGGCTTTGCCAAGGCGAAGGCGCTGGACGACCGCGTCGGCTGCCTGATCCTGCTTGACGCGCTGGAAAAGAGCGATTACGCGGGCGATATGACCTGCGTCTTTACCGTGCAGGAGGAATGCGGCCTGCGCGGCGCGAAGATCGCCGCCAACAGGGTGAAGCCCGACCTCGCGCTGATCCTTGAGGGCACGACCTCCAATGACATGGGCGATGTGCCGGAGCATCTGCAGGTGACAGCCTGCGGCAAGGGCGCCGTGGTCAGCCTGATGGACAGGAGCGTCATCATGAACAGGCCGCTGCGCGAAATGGCGATGAGCACGGCGAAGTCGCGCGGCATCCCCGTGCAGTATAAGCGCTATGTCGCCGGCGGCACGGATGCGGGCTCCATCCATCTGGCGCAGGGCGGCATTCCGTCGCTGGTGATGGCCGTCCCCTGCCGCTACATCCATTCGCCCTCGAGCGTATGCAAGCTGAGCGACGTCGACGCGCTGCGCGCGCTGACGCTGGCGATGCTTGAGGAGATCGGGCGTCTTTAAGCAGATAGAAGATCAAACAATCAGGAGGCAAATCCTATGAATATGCAGCTCCTTGAATCCATTCTGACCGCCTACGGCGCGACCAGCCGCGAGGACGGCGTGCGCGCGGTCATCGCAAAGGCGCTTGAGGGCCATGTCGACAGCCTGACCACGGACGTGATGGGCAACCTGATCGCCGTGCGCAAGGGCGACGGCACGGGCAGGCGCATCATGCTCTCCTCGCACATGGATCACATCGGTCTGATCGTCATGGACGCGGAGGAGAAGGGCTTCCTGCGCGTGTGCAATGTCGGCGGCATCCGCCCGGCGAATATGATCGGCCAGCAGGTCGTTTTTGAAAACGGCGCTGCGGGCGTGGTCTTCGCCGATGAGAATGAAAAGAGCCCCGAAATCCGTCATCTCTACATCGACGTCGGCGCGGAGAGCCGCGAGGAGGCGCTTGCCATCGCACCGATCGGCGAGATCGCCGTCTATGCCCCGAGCGTGAAGAAGCTGGGCGAGCATCGCCTCTCTTCGCCCGCGATGGACGACCGCATCGCCTGCTTCATTCAGGCGCAGATGCTGCTCGACCTGCCCCGGCAGGTGAAAAATGAGATCGTCGCCGTCTTCTCCGTCCAGGAGGAGGTCGGCCTGCGCGGCGCGCAGACGGCGGCCTTCGCTGCTGAGCCGGATATGGGCATCGCGCTGGACGTGACCGGCGTGGGCGATATCCCGGGGCATGAAAACCATGTGCCGATGGCGCTTGGCAAGGGCGCTGCGGTCAAGATCATGGACAGGAGCCTCATCTGCACGCCCGCCGTGGTCGATCTCATGCTGGACACCGCGAAGGAGAACGGCATTATGGTGCAGCGCGAGGTGCTGCCCTACGGCGGAACGGACGCGGGCGCGATCCAGAAGACGCGCGGCGGCGTGCCCTCCGGCGTGATCTCCATCCCCTGCCGCTACATTCACAGCGCGGCGGAAACCGTCGATATCCGCGACGTGCAGGCGGCGTATGAATTGCTGCTGGCCGTCGTGCAGAAGTGAGGGATTCTATGAGCCATAGCAAAGACGCCATCCGCCTGACGAACAGGACGGCGCTCGCCCTGCGCAGGAGCGCAAAGCGGATTGAAAAGATCAGCCTCATCGGCGTGATTGTGCTGACCCTTGCGCTGGGCGTATACACGGTCATCCTTGGCATCGGCCAGCTCTGGATGGTGCCGCTGATGCTCGTGCTGATCGCCGCGCTCGATACGATCATCATCGCCTTCTCGCGCAGCTATTACCTGATGCTGCTCAGCCAGGCGATCTGTACCGAGGCGTCCGCGCGGGAGATGCGCCGCGACATGGGCGAGCAGAAGCGCCGGAAGAAGGCGCTCTCCGACCTTGCCGGCATCCATAAGGATCTGGGCGGGGAGGATGTGACGCGCATCGCGCAGGCCGGTCTCCGCCAGATGCATGGGCAGGAGGACGAGGTCGAGCCGGAGGACGACGACCTCGCCGCGCCGATGCACAGGATTGAGCGCACCGCGCCCGCGGTGAGCGCCGCACGCACCCCGCAGACGACCACCATCGTCCCGCCCGCGTCCATGCGCAGCGGCTACAGGCCGCCCGTGCGCATGCAGGAGGCTGAAGAAGAAAATGAGGAGGCGGGGGAGGATTCCGATTCTCCGCGCCGCCGCAGGCGCAAGCCTGCGCTGCAGGTCATTCACGGGGATCAGGCAAACTAAGCGGGCTGTGCCCGCACCCGGTTCCGACGGAAGTGTTCGACGATCATTTTTCTGCGCACGAGGCCGACAGGCGCCGTACGCGCAGATAAGCGGGCTGTGCCCGCACCCGGTTCCGACGGAAGTGTTCGACGATCATTTTTCTGCGCACGAGGCTGACAGGCGCCGTACGCGCAGAGGGCGCTCCGGCGGAATGGATTCAGAATTCCAATACGACGCTCCGCCGCATCAGCGGCGGGGCGCTTCACTCATTGACGGACGGAATATCATTTCGTCAGGAAAGGCTATTTCATGGCGGCAATCTGTTATCTGCTTCTCTATCTGATCAGCGGCGCGGCGATCATCCGCATGCTGCTGCCGAAAAAGAGCCCGGTCGTGCGGGTCTGGCTGGGCGTGTCGCTCGGCTTCCTGCTGCTGATGCAGCTGCCCGCGCTCATGGCGTATGCCTTTGATTTTTCGCTCAAGGCGCATGCTGCGGCTGCGGCCCTGCTGATGGCGATGACCGGCGGCTGCTTTTTCCTTCGGGAGAGGAGCGAGGCGGCGATGATGCGCGGGGAGGACTGGCGTCTTCTCGGCGCGATGGCGGCGGTCTGCGTGCCGCTGACGCTGCTCTCGGGCTATCTGCAGTATACGCATATGATCATGCCCGCCGCGGACGGATCCTACTGGTGCGGCCAGTCCACCTACGGCGACCTGTGCATGCACCTGTCCTTCATCACGTCGCTTGAAAATATGTCCTTCCCGCCGAGCTATAATCTGCTGGCGGATACGGCGCTGTCCTATCCGTACATGGCGGATTCGCTGAGCACGACGTTCCTGCTCTTTGGTATGGAGCTCAATATGGCGGTCATCGTCCCGGGCACGATGCTCATGGCGCTGACCTATGCGGGCTATATGATCCTCGCTCATCAGATCATGGGCGACAGGGGGAAGGCGATCGCCGTGGCGGCGCTGCTCTTCTTCCTCAATGGCGGCCTTGGCTTCCTCTATGACTTTGACATGGCGGGGCGCGATCATTTCGCCAAGATCAGCGAGATCTTCACCGGGTATTACAAGACCCCGGCCAATCAGCCTGACCACAACCTGCGCTGGTCCAATGTCATCGCGGATCTGATGATTCCCCAGCGCGCGCTGCTGGGCGGCTGGGCGATGGTGCTGCCGGCGCTGTATCTCTTGATTTCCTCCGCGCGGGCGCGCTCCATGCGCCAGACGGTGATGCTGGCCATCTGGGCGAGCGCGCTGCCGCTGGTGCATACGCACACCTTCCTCGCGCTGGCGCTTTTCTCCGGCGGCTTCCTGCTGGGCAGGATGATCATAAAGCCGGAGGATGTGAAGGGGATTCTCCTGCGCGCATGCGTGTATCTGGGCATTGTGCTCGTCCTCGCCCTGCCGCAGCTGCTGGGCAACGCCATCCGCCAGACGGTGGAGGGCGGCTCGCTCCGCCTGCAGTTTAACTGGGTGAACAACAGCGGCGGGCGCGGGATGATCGACGGATACTTCTTCTTCTGGATCAAGAACGTGGGTCTGCCCTTCGTGCTGATCCTCTGCGCCTGCTTCCATGCGAGGAAGCGCGGCTATGCCGATATCCTGCTGGGCATGACGGCAATTTACGTCGTTGCGGAGACGATCCTCTTCCAGCCCAATGAATACGACAACAACAAGCTCTTCTACATCTGGTACATGTTCGGCGCGATCCTCGCGGCGGATTACGGCTCGATCATCATGCAGCGCCTGGCCGGGCTCGGCGGGCGCAGGCTGCTGGCGGCGCTCTTCATCCTCGTGAGCACGCTCTCCGGCGGGCTGTCCATCGCGCGCGAGGTCGTCTCCGGCTATCAGCTCTTCGGCAGGAATGCCGTCGCGGCGGGCAAATGGATCAGCGAGAACACGGACAGAGACGACGTCTTCATGACCGGCCAGCAGCACATCAATCCGGTCGCTTCGCTTGCCGGCAGGCAGATCATCTGCGGCAGCGATCTCTACGTCTACTTCCATGGGCTTGACTACGGCGCACAGGCGCGGGCCTGCCGCAGCTTTTACGAATTCCCGGAGGAGAACGGGCAGATCCTTGAGCAGTACGGCGTCGATTACATCTACGTGAGCGACTATGAGCGGGCGGATTTTGACGTCGACTATGATGCGCTGGATGAAATGTATGAGCTGGTATACGAAAACCCGGACGTGCGGATCTACCGCGTCGGGGACACGGGAGAGAGTAAGAATTGATCGAGCGGTTTCTCAAATACTCCCTGGAGCGGGAGAGGAAGATCTGCGTCGTGCTGATGGACGAGGGCGGCGCGATGATCAAGAAGAATATGCAGGTCACGTCGGTGGATGACGACGGATTCACGGCGCTGCTGCCGGGCAGGAAGCGGGAGTCGCGCTATGCGCTTTCGCAGGTGCTGACGGCGGCGTATGCGCGCGGCGATCAGGGGGAATTGGAATGAGCGGAAGATGGACAAAGGACGAGGCGAGGCGCGAGATCAGCGCTGCGCTGCTCGGCGAGCATCCGCGCGCCTTCTTTGATGCGATCGATGAAAGCCATCCCTGCGCGCCGTGGCTGCCCCAGCTGCTGGCGCTGCGCGGCGTGCCGCAGAATCCGAAGTATCACCCCGAGGGCGACGCCTTTGAGCACACGATGCTCGTCATCGAGGAGGCAGCGAAGGTCAAGGACCGCGCGTCCGATCCGCTGGCCTTCATGCTCGCCGCGCTCACGCACGATCTTGGCAAGAAGGTCTCCACCTGCCTCAACGACAAGGGGAACTGGACGGCCATCGGGCATGAAAACACCGGCGTGCCGCTGATCTCCAGAATGCTGCGGCCGCTGGGCTATGCGCACGAGATGGTGGAATACTGCATCAATATGTGCCGCCTGCACATGCGCGTGCACACCTGCTTCTACGGAAAGGCGAAGGCGAAGAGCACCAACAAGATCTTCGTGCTCTCCGTCTGCCCGCAGGAGCTGGCGCTGCTTGCCGTGTGCGACGCGCGCGGCAAGGCCGGGACGAACACCGGCGACGAGGAGGAGGCCTACCTCCGCGACAGGCTGGAGGCATTCTATGACAGGCCTGCATCCCCTCAGAATGAGAAGAAAAGAGAAGAAGCATGAGCATCAATCTGTTCTTTCAGATCGGCGAGTGGATCGGCACGGCGGCGTTCGCCGTCTCCGGCGCGATGGTCGCCGTTGAGAAGCGGACGGACATCTTCGGCGTGCTGCTGCTGGCGGTCTTTACGGCGCTGGGCGGCGGCACGATCCGGGATATCCTCATCGGCCATGTTCCGCCGCACATGTTTGAAAATTTCCATTATGTGTTTCTCTCCGTCGTCTGCGCGCTGATCGTCTTTATCTACGCGAGGATGAACAGGGAGCGCTTCTTTGAGGACGAGAAGCGCATCGAGCAGATCAACAACATCTTCGATGCGATCGGCCTTGGCGTGTTTGCCGTCTCCGGCGCGCGCATCGGCGCGGACGCGGGCTTCAGCGATAACATCTTCCTGCTGACGTTCCTCGGCATGACGACCGCTGTCGGCGGCGGCATGCTGCGCGATGTGATGCTTCAGGAGATGCCCTTCGTCCTGAAGAAGCGCATCTACGCCGTCGCGGCGCTCCTCGGCGCGCTGACCTTCTCCGTGCTCAATCACTTTGGCGTCTCCTCCATGCTGGCCTATGGAATCGGCTGGGCGGTGACGACCATTCTGCGGCTGATGGCGACGGTCTTCAAGTGGAATCTGCCGAAGGCGATATAAATAACCCGCCCCTCCTTGCGGAAGGGCGGATTTTGTTATTCTGCGCTCTTTGCGATCTCGATGAGCTCCCTCATGATGGCGATATTCTCCTTGAAGGAGCAGACGTCGTTCTTGAGCAGATGATTGAGGTAATAATCGCTGAAGCAGGAGGCGACGAGCTTGCTCTCCAGCAGGATCTCCTGATGGTCGCTGCCGATATTCCACGATGTGCCGGACTGGACGATCGCCAGCGCATAGTTTTCATATCCGGTGATTTCCTTGTCGATGGTGATCGAAGAATTCCTGATGTACCAGATATGGAAATTCGGGCAGGTCTGCATCTTTTCCAGCAGATTGCTCAGGATGATCACGCGCTCCTGCGGCGTGTATGGGCGGATGAGGAAAAAGTGATCCTCCTGCTTACCCGTCCGGGCGAAGAGCTCCATGGCCTCCCGGCTGAGGATGATATGGGTATCCTTGCTTTTTTCAAAGAGATTGTCATATCGGCTCTTCTGGATATTGTACAGCCTTGTGAAGGCGATGTCGCCCGATTCCATGGCGCTCACGGAGGAGAATGCATTGAGGACGATCGGGAAGAGCAGATCCGGCGGAATGCAGAAGAACGGAAGATCCGGCTTGACGGTCAGGATTTCCCGGTTATGCTCGATGCGCCGGTAATCGTCGATAAACTGGATGTAATTGAGCGGGAAGGGCTCGTCGGGGTAATTCCTGTTGGTTTTGATGGGCTGGATGCGGTCCCCGGCCTGCTCGATGATCCTGTCCCGCAGGCCGAGGATGCTGTCGTTCGTCTCATGGATGCAGTAGTAGCACTCGCTGTCCAGCGGCGTGAGCATGTAGCTGTGCCGCACGCCGTCATTCCCGACGCCGGTGATCAGGATGATGCCGCTGTGGAAGGCCCAGTTGCGCACATCATCCGTCTTGGTTACATAGGTGTAGAGCGAGTATTTGGAGCTGAAGATGATGTGGCTGGAATCGCCGACCGTGCGGTAATCCTCCGGGTCGTCCGCGCGCACGGCGATGATCTGATAGACGCCGCTGACGGACGGATGATCTGCCAGGCGGGAGAGGCGGTTGATCAGCGGGACAGGGCATCTTCCGTGGATATGGATTTCGATACCGTTCAGATTGAGAATGCTCCCGATCAGGTCTTCAAAGACCGATACGCCTCTGAGCCCCTCGATCTTCTGCCCGGCGGGATCCTCGCCGATGACCGGCGGATGCAGGAGGCTATCCAGGAGGCTGTTGACGATATAGAGCGTCTTGCCGAAGGTGCTGACCTGCAGCGCGCGCTCGAGGCGCTCTTCTTCCTCGCCGGTCAGTGAGAAGGATTCTGCGGCCTTGATGGCGTCGAAGCACTTTTTATAGCTGGAGGGCTTGCTCTCTGCATTGAGAATGCGCAGCAGCGCGGTCTTGCTCGAATAGCCGAGCGCTGCCGCCGCGACAGAGGCGGACATCTGTCTGCGCTTGAGAATCTCGGCAAGCGCTTCGGGGAATGTCTGCATGGCGGTTCCTCCTGTCAGGTTATTAACAATATTATACCATTAAAACCCTGATAATAGGGAGAGCGCTTTTGCGTAATAAAGTATTTTGTTAGAAATGCGTAAAATTAACAAGTTGTATTTGACATATCAGTTATTTTCATCTCTTTAGTGGTTTACAAACCGTTTGAGAATAGGGTATAATGTACAGGTAATTGTCTGGTCTGGAGGAAGAGTGACATGTTCAACATCGGCGCTGCCGAATTGATTCTGATTCTGCTGATCGCGTTCACTGTCGTCGGTCCGAAGGATCTGCCCAAGGTCGCCCGCGCGATTGGCCGCTTCATCAAGTATGCACGCAACATGATTCGTGAGATCTCGAAGGAAACCGGCTTCAGCGAGCTGGCGGACGAGCTCAAGGGCGTGGAAAAGGAAGTCAAGGACACCATGCGCTCCGTCGATATCCGCGAGGACCTCAAGCAGACGAAGGCCGATATCGACAAGGAGATCAAGGACGTGGCGAAGGAAGTCGACGTCCGCGGGATTGAGAAGGACATCAAGAGCGAATCATAAGCAATCATCTCTCAGAAAGCATCAAATTCAGTAAATCAGAGAGGAATCTCTAAGGAGGAATATATTATGAGACTGGGAACCATGGAAATCGTACTGATCCTCGTGCTGGCGCTGGTCATTTTCGGCGGCGGCAAGATTGCCGGTGTGGGCAAGGCTCTGGGCCAGAGCATCCGCGAGTTCAAGGATGAGGTCAAGACCGACGACAAGAAGACCGAAGAGAAGAAGGGCGAATAATCATCATGCGGCGGGCGCCCCATTGAGCGCCCGCCGGTTTTTGTCCTGTATATCAATCACCTGATGGAAGGGTTTTTTATCATGTTCAAGAAGAAGGATAAGAGCGCCAGCACCCACGATGAAAACGTGAATGCCAATGCGCAGCCGATTCTTTCCCATCTGATGGCGATGCGAAAGCTGGTCGTTTCCTGCCTGATTGCAGTGCTGGTCGGCTTTGTCGGCGCGTTCTATTTCCTCTGCACGCCGCTGATGAATTTCATCATGTCGCCCATCGAGGCGCGCGGCATCCAGATCATCTACACCGCGATGAGCGAGGCGCTGACCACCCAGCTGAAGGTCTCCCTGATGGCGGGCGTCGTCTGCGTGAGCCCGTTCATCTTCTATCAGATCTGGGCGTTCATTAAGCCTGCGCTCTATGACAATGAGATCCGCCTGTTCAGGAGCATGTTCTTTATCGCGCTGTTCCTGTTCCTGCTGGGTATTTTCTTCTGCTACAACTACGTGTACGAACTGGCGATCAATTTCTTCCTCGTCTCCGGCGAAGGGCTGGCCACGCCGATGCTCTCCATCGACAAATACGTCAGCTTCCTCTTCTCCTTCATCCTGCCCTTCGGCGTGGTGTTTGAGCTGCCGATCGCCATCTACATGGCCACGCGCATGGGCCTTGTGAGCTATGAAGGACTGGCGAGAAATCGCAAGTTCGTCTTCTTCGGCATCTTCGTCCTGGCGGCCATCCTGACCCCGCCGGACGTCATCTCCCAGATCATGCTCGGCCTGCCGATGTTCGTGCTCTACGAGGTCGGCGTGCAGGTCTCCCGCTTCACAAAGAACCGCCGCGCGGCGTAATGAAAATTAAAGAGCAAAGCCCTTCCGTCCGGAAGGGCTTTTATCATACGGAGAATACAGAAAATCATTCGCCGAGCGCAAAGAGGGGATCAAGCAGCAGGAAATTCTGCCCATTGCTGCCGGGCAGGGGGATGAAATGCGACTCGGGATCAACGGCAATCCAGTCCTCGATGGCGCGGGAGGGCTGCGTGGGGTCGCGGCGGATGTTGCTCATGGTCTTCGGCTCCTCAAAGTAACTGAAGAGCACGTCCTCGTGCAGCGCGATGGACTGATACCTGTCCCCCTCAAGCAGCCCCTCCTCCACGATGGCGAAGTGATGATAGACATAGCGGAACATGGTCTCCGGCTTCAGATAGGCGATGCGTCCCCTGCGCTTTTCGGGCGGCTGAGGCCTGCGCCAGTCCTGCTCGCCCTGCGGGACGTTGTGCCAGTAGATGTTGTGCATCAGCGCCCAGGGGAAGGTCTCCTCCTTCTGCGGCCAGAGATCGAGCAGCGGCGTGAGCGGGGCCATGAAGGCCTCCGGGCGGATGACTTCGCCCAGCGCCTCGTAATAGAGAAAGAGCTGGCGGCCGTAGGGATAGAGCGCCGCGGTCATGAGCTTTCCTTCCCCGATCATGCGGCGGGCGCTTTCTTTGCATGCGGCGACGGCGGCAGAAAGCCCCTCCGGGCTTTCCTGCGTGAGCCTTGCCCTGTAATGGCAGCGGAAGACGGGACGGTTTTCCATAGTCGGCCTCCAAAATGATGGGATGAAATGGATCTGAATGAATCTGAAAACAGAATATCACGTTCCGCGCGCGAAGGCAAGAAGGGCGTTAGCGGCAGGGGACAATTCGTATAGGACAATCGGTATTTATATATTGATCCCGCTTAGCTTTTCTGATATGCTTGATGGTAAAGAAGGGAGGCGGCTTTATGCCTGTGACCGTTCATATCAATCCCGAGCGCCGCATCGGCGTGCGCAGCGAGATGCTCTACGGGCATTTCATCGAGCATTTTCACCGCCAGATCTATGACGGCATTTTTCAGCCGGGTCATCCGCTGTCGGATGAGGACGGCTTCCGCACCGATATCCTCGAGGCGATGAGGCGCATCCGCGTGCCGATTCTCCGCTGGCCGGGCGGCTGCTTCGTCTCCGCCTATCACTGGAAGGACGCCGTCGGCCCGCAGCGCAATCCCATGTTCGACAAGGCATGGCGTGTGGAGGACCCCAACTCCTTCGGCACGGACGAGTATGTCGCCCTCTGCCGCAAGATCGGCTGCGAGCCGTACATCTGCACCAATGCCGGCACCGGCAGCGCGGAGGAGATGAGCGACTGGGTCGAATACTGCAACCTCGAAAACGAGGGAAAGTATGCGAAGTGGCGCATCGCCAATGGGCATAAGGAGCCGCACGCCGTCCATTACTGGTCGATCGGCAATGAGAACTACGGTTTCTGGGAGATCGGCGCCAAGTCCGCCGAGGAATGGGGCCGGCTGGTGCTCGAATCGGCGAAGATGATCTCCCACGTCGACCCGACGGCGGAATTGAGCGCCGCCGCGCTGTCCGACCCCGCGTGGAATATGAACCTGCTCATGCACTGCGGCAAGCACCTTGACTGGATTTCCATCCACGAGTACTGGGACATGATGCCGGAGAAGAACGAGCCCTCCTCCTACGAAAAGTGCATGGCCTTCACCGACAGGATCGACCACTCCGTGCACGAGGTGCGCGGCATGCTCGCCGCCCTCAAGCTCGACGGCAAGATCAAGATCGCCTTTGACGAGTGGAATCTGCGCTCCTGGCATCATCCCAACGTCCATACCATCCGTCAGGGCGTGGGGAAGGAGAGCTACGTCACCCCGCGCGACAAAAACGACATCAACAGCACCTATACCATGGCGGACGCGGTCTTTACCGCCTGCTTCCTCAATGCCATGAACAGGAACTGCGACATCGTCGGCATGGCGAATTTTGCGCCGATCCTCAACACCCGCGGCTGCATCTACAGCCATGACAAGGGCATCGTCCTGCGCAGCACGTATCATGTGTTTGATCTCTTCGTCAATCACATGGGCGACACGGTGGTCGACCTCTGGCAGACGGAGAAGAGGACGATGGACGTCCCGCACAAGCAGGGCCACATTGTCACCGTCGATACGCTCGACCTGCTGGCGACGACCTTCTCCGACCGGCCGGGCATGGCAGTATCTGCCGTCAATAAGGACCCTGATGCGGCGCATGCAATCCGCATCCCGCTGGCCGCCCCGGCGAATGTGACCGTCCTCACGCTCAACGGCGACTCGAAGGACGCCTACAACGACGTGGATCACGACGGCGTTACGGTGAAGGAGACGAAGCTGGGCCTGTGCGAGGGCGAGCTTGTGATTTCTCTCGAGCCGCATTCTGTCAATGTGATTGAGATCAGATAAAAAAGAATAAAAAAAGCGCATCGGCTTTCCGGATCATGGAAGGCCGATGCGCTTAAGTTATTTCAAAGATACAGAATGATGCAGCTTGGATACACGCCCTCAGTCATGACTGCCGCCGTGCCAGCTCCCTCTTGAGGGAGGGGGATCGGCCGTCAGGCTGGTGGAGGGAGTGATACACAGCTGCAATGAACGAGAAATGAATGATATCCCCAGCAGCTTCTGAGCATTCCCGCCGAGAATGGCGTCGATCTGCTCTGCAGGCAGAGGCATGGAGCGGATGAGGGCGATGGTCTTCGCCGGGTCGCCCCACGGGCTGTCCGATCCGAAGAGAATGTGGTCTGCACCGAAGGTGTTGACGAGATGACAAAATGTCTCTTTATCAAGCATGTTGAGGAAATCGTCGTCATAGGCGCCCTCATAAAGAGGCGTGATGCGCTCAAGGGTGAAGGCTGTGTCCAGATAGAGCCCGCGTCCGGCGAGACAATCCGTCACTTCATCCCAGTTTCTCCAGCCGCCCATGTGCGCGCAGATCATCCTGACCGGGCCGACCTGATCGAGCGCATGCGCCGTCTGCTCCGGCGAACAGCGGATCACGCCGGGGAAGCCGATGTCCTCGCCCGCGTGCATCAGCACGATCAGCCCCAGCTCGCCTGCCTTTTCAAGGATGCGCAGGAAGCGGGGATCGTCGATGTCCGTTCCCTGATAGACGGGGTGGATTTTGACGCCTTTGAGCCCCGCATCGGCGATTCTTTTGAGCTCGCTGCCGGCGTCGGGCGTGTCGGGATGGATGCCGCCGAAATAGATGAGCCCATCCTGCTGTGTAAGGCTGATGGAGACGTCGTTCATGGAGGCGGCCTTGACGGGATTGGTCACTACGGGCAGCACGACGGCCCTGTCCACCTGCGCGCGACGCATCGCCAGGAGGAGGCCGTCCCTCGTTCCATCGGACATGGAGGAGCAGCGGCTTGCTTTTTTCAATTTGTCAACTGCTATTGCGGCGATTCGATCGGGAAAGGTATGCGTATGAATATCAATAATCATAGGAAAATCTCCTTTGCTTTTGCCAGTTTACGCCATAAGAAGAAAAAAGTCAAGAAAAATGACAAAAATGAATATTGACAGATTGTTGACTTTTTATATGGAAGATGGTAGAATGGAACGCGTATCAGTCCTATTATGAATCACAAAGGAGAATGCGACGTGCTGCTGACCGATTACCTCGAGAGAAATGCCAGATTATGGGGGATGGACACCGCGCTGGTGGAAATCAACCCTTCTGAAGAGCGCGATCAGGCCACAACCTGGCGCGAGTTTAATCTGATTGAGATGGCGAATCCGGACGCCCCCTACCGCCGTGAGATCAGCTGGAGGGACTTTGACCGGCGGGCCAACCGCTTTGCCAATCTGCTCCTTTCCCGCGGCATTGCGCGCGGGACGAAGGTGGCCATCCTGATGATGAACTGCCTGGAGTGGCTGCCGATTTACTTTGGCATCCTCAAGGCGGGCTGCATCGCCGTGCCGATGAATTTCCGCTATTCCAGCGACGAGATCAAGTACTGCCTTGAGCTGGCGGACGTCGAGGTGCTGGTCTTCGGCCCTGAGTTTATCAGCCGTATGGACGCCATCGAGCAGGAGCTCGACGGCCTTCGCTTCATGTTCTTCGTCGGAAAGAACGGCCCCGCCTACGCTGAGGACTGCATGCGCCTGACGACGTACTGCTCTTCCTCCGCGCCGCCCGTCCTGCTCAAGGATGACGACTACGCGGCAATCTATTTTTCTTCCGGCACGACCGGCTTCCCCAAGGCGATCCTGCACAATCACCGCGCGCTGGCGCATGCCTGCGAGGTGGAGCAGGCGCACCACGGACAGACGAAGGACGACGTCTTCCTCTGCATTCCCCCGCTGTATCACACCGGTGCGAAGATGCACTGGTTCGGCTCGCTGCACTGCGGAGGCAAGGCCGTGCTCCTGCGCGGCGTGAAGCCCGAATGGATCCTGCGCGCGGTCAATGACGAGCGCTGCACGATCGTCTGGCTGCTGGTGCCGTGGGCGCAGGATATGCTCGATGCGATCGACTCCGGCCGCGTGAATCTTGACGACTATGCCACCGAGCAGTGGCGGCTGATGCACATCGGCGCGCAGCCCGTGCCGCCGAGCCTTATCAATCGCTGGCTTAAGGTCTTCCCGAATCACCAGTATGACACCAACTATGGCCTCTCCGAGTCCATCGGCCCGGGCTGCGTGCATCTGGGCGTGGAGAATGTGCACAAGGTCGGCGCCATCGGCAAGCCGGGACACAATTGGGAGGCGAAGATCGTCTCTCCCGACGGCGTGGAGGTCGCGCAGGGCGACGTGGGCGAATTGATCGTCCGCGGCGACGGCGTCATGCTCTGCTACTATAAGAATGAAGAGGCGACCAACGAGGTCCTGCGCGGCGGCTGGCTCTATACCGGCGACATGGCGCGCATGGACGAGGACGGCTTCATCTTCCTCGTCGACAGAAAGAAGGACGTCGTCATCTCCGGCGGTGAGAATCTCTACCCCGTTCAGATCGAGGACTTCATGCGCGCCTTCGATAAGATCAAGGACGTCGCGGTCATCGGTTTGCCGCATCCGCGCCTTGGCGAGATCGCCGCGGCGATTGTGGAGATCAAGGAAGGCGTCACCTGTACGGAGGAGGAGATCAACGCCTTCTGCGAGGGCATGCCGCGCTATAAGCGCCCGCGCAGGGTCATCTTTGACAAGGTGCCGCGCAACCCGACCGGAAAGATCGAAAAGCCCGTGCTGCGCGAACGCTACTGCAAGGGCAGCCTTGTCGAGGCACAGATCACCGGCTGATCATCGTTGTTTCCAAAAGCTTGAAAAAGGAGGATGCTTGTTATGGATATGCTGATCAAGATTGCCAT
The DNA here is from genome assembly GCA_017936375.1 of Clostridia bacterium. GTDB lineage: Bacteria > Bacillota > Clostridia > Christensenellales > Aristaeellaceae > Ventricola. Next base: position 35,949 of record JAGBFR010000012.1, on the reverse strand, counting down.
GCTGGCCGTGTTTTTCGCTGTGACGATAGGTGTCGGTCTGTATTGCCGGAAGCATGCGACGGACGTCAATGGCTTTGTTCTCGGCGGGCGCAGCGTCGGCCCGTGGCTGACGGCCTTCGCTTACGGCACCTCCTATTTTTCTGCTGTTGTTTTCGTCGGCTATGCCGGTCAGTTCGGCTGGAAGTACGGCGTCGCCGCCACATGGGCGGGCATCGGCAATGCACTGATTGGCTCGCTGATGGCGTGGGCCTTCCTCGGCCGCAGGACGCGCGTGATGACTCAGCATCTGGGCAGCGCGACCATGCCGCAGTTCTTCGGCACGCGCTTTGACAGCCCGGCGCTCAGGACGGCCGCTTCTGCCATTATCTTCATCTTCCTCATTCCCTACACCGCTTCCCTGTACAATGGCCTCAGCCGCCTGTTCGGTATGGCTTTTGACATCGATTACAGCGTCTGCGTGCTCGTCATGGCGGTGCTGACGGCGATTTACGTCATTGCCGGCGGCTACATGGCTACCGCGGTCAATGATTTCATTCAGGGCATCATCATGCTCGCGGGCATCGTCGCTGTTATCATGGCCGTGCTCAAGGGGCAGGGCGGCTTTATGGAGGCGCTGGATAAACTCGCTCGGGTGTCCGATCCTGCCGTGAGCGCGACGCCAGGCGTGTTTGCCTCCTTCTTCGGCCCGGATCCCGTCAATCTCCTCGGCGTGGTGATGCTTACCTCGCTGGGCACATGGGGTCTGCCGCAGATGGTACAGAAATTCTACGCCATCAAGAGCGAGGACGCCATCAACAAGGGCATGGTCATCTCCACCCTCTTTGCCGCGGTCGTCGCCGGCGGCTGCTACTTCCTCGGCGGCTTCGGCAGGCTCTTTTCCGATCAGGTGGACGTCGCTGCGCAGGGCTATGACGCGATCATCCCGACGATGCTCTCCGGCCTGTCCCCATTCCTGATCTCTGTGGTCGTGGTGCTCGTGCTCTCCGCGTCGATGTCCACGCTCTCTTCCCTCGTGCTGACCTCCTCCTCCACGCTGACGCTCGACTTTATCAAGGGCAAGATCGTCAAGAATATGGACGAGAAGAAGCAGCTCAAGGTCATGCGCGCGCTGATCGTCGTCTTCATCGCGATCTCCGTCGTGCTGGCGATCCTGCAGTATAAATCCAGCGTCACCTTCATCGCTCAGCTGATGGGCGTGAGCTGGGGCGCGCTGGCGGGTGCGTTCCTCGCGCCGTTCCTCTACGGCCTGTACTGGAGGGGCGCGACGAAGCTCTCCGTCTGGGCGAGCTTTGCCTTCTCCACCGTGGTCATGCTGGCGAATATCTTTGTCAAGAGCAGCTTCCCGACGATCCTTCAGTCCCCGATCAATGCGGGCGCGTTCTGCATGTTCGCCGGCCTTGTGATCGTACCCGTGGTCAGCCTGATCACGCCGAAGCTTTCTAAACAGCATCTTGACGGCGTTTTCTCCTGCTATGAGCGGAAAATCACCGTTACTGTGAAGGAATCCATCGGAAAACAGTCGAATTAATATTGAATATTTGTGCGATTCTGCCGGCTGTGCTCTGCACAGCCGGCTGCGCGGATTATGGGCCTTTTGAAGGTCAATTTACCAAAGGAGGAACCTCCATGAAGCAGCTTATGCTGGGCAACGCCGCCGTTGCCCGGGGACTGTACGAAGCCGGCTGCGCGTATGTCTCCAGCTATCCCGGCACTCCGTCCACGGAGATCACTGAGACTGTGGCTAAATATCAGGAAATCATCGCCGAATGGGCGCCCAATGAGAAGGTCGCGATGGAAGCGGCGTTTGGCGCGTGCCTCGCGGGCAGGCGCAGCTTCTGCGGTATGAAGCATGTCGGCCTCAACGTTGCGGCCGATCCGCTCTTTACCATCGGCTATACCGGCGTGAACGCGGGCATGATCATCGCCGTTGCGGACGACGCCGGCATGCATTCCTCTCAGAATGAGCAGGATTCCCGCCACTACGCCCGCGCGTCGAAGATCCCGATGCTCGAGCCGTCCGACTCCGCCGAGGCGCTTGCCTTCACGAAGCTGGCCTACGAGCTCTCCGAGCAGTTTGATACGCCGTTCATCATGAAGATGTGCACCCGCATCGCGCACAGCCAGAGCCTCGTGGAGACCGGCGAGCGCGTGGAGGTGCAGAAGACCTACGAAAAGAACCCCGGCAAGTACATCATGATGCCGGGCAACGCGCGCAAGCGCCATCCCGTCGTCGAGGAGCGCACCCGCGCGCTCGTGCAGTGGGCGGAGACGGCGGAGATCAACCGCATCGAGGCGGGCAGCGATCACTCCCGCGGCATCATCACCTCCTCCACCTCCTATCAGTACGTCAAGGAGGTCTGCGGGGACAAGTATCCCGTGCTCAAGCTGGGCATGATCTGGCCGATGCCGGAAAAGAAGATCATCGATTTTGCCGCGTCGGTCGACGAGCTCGTCGTCGTCGAGGAGCTGGACAGCTTCATCGAGGCGCACTGCCTGAGCCTGGGCCTGAAGGTCACAGGCAAGTCCCTCTTCCCCTGCATCGGTGAATTCAGCCAGAATCTCGTCGCCGAGAAGCTGGGCATGCCCGTCCCGCAGGGCGAGGGCGCGGTCGACGCGGCCATCCCGGCCCGCCCGCCGGTCATGTGCGCCGGCTGCCCGCACCGCGGCCTGTTCTACACGCTGGCAAAGAACAAGATCACTGCGCTGGGCGATATCGGCTGCTACACGCTGGGCGCCGTGCCGCCGCTGGGCGCGCTGGATACCACGATCTGCATGGGCGCGTCCGTCTCCGGCATCCATGGCTTCACCAAGGCGCAGGGCGGCGCGGCGGATAACCGCACCGTCGCGGTCATCGGCGATTCCACGTTCATGCATTCCGGCGTGACCGGCCTGATCAACGCGGTCTACAATGAGTCCGCCTCCACGATCATCATCGTGGATAACTCCATCACCGGCATGACCGGCCACCAGCAGAACCCGACCACGGGCTATAACCTCAAGGGCGATCCCTGCGCGAAGATCGATCTGGAGACGCTCTGCCGCGCCGTCGGCGTCAAGCGCGTTCGCGTGGTCGATCCGTACAACCTCAAGGAGACCGAGGACGCGATCAAAGAGGAGCTCGCTGCGCCGGAGACCTCCGTCATCATCAGCCGCCGTCCGTGCGCGCTGCTCAAGTATGTGAAGCACAAGAAGCCCGTCGTGGTGGAAAGCGACAAGTGCCGCTCCTGCCGCCTGTGCATGAAGGTTGGCTGTCCGGCCATCTTCATGAAGGACGGAAAGGCCTGCATCGACAACACGCTGTGCACCGGCTGCGGCGTCTGCACCCAGCTGTGCCGCTTTGACGCACTGCACGAAGGCAAGGAGGACTGAGCATGAACACGAAGAACATCATGATCGTCGGCGTCGGCGGTCAGGGCAGCCTGCTCGCCTCCAAGCTGCTGGGCCGTCTGCTGATCACCAAGGGCTATGACGTCAAGGTCTCTGAGGTGCACGGCATGAGCCAGCGCGGCGGCAGCGTCGTGACCTATGTGCGCTACGGCGAGAAGGTCTATTCCCCCGTCATCGACAAGGGCGAGGCGGATTTCATCGTCTCCTTTGAGCTGCTGGAGGCCGCCCGCTGGACGGAGTACCTGCGCGAGGGCGGCAGGATCGTCACCAATACCCAGCAGATCAACCCCATGCCCGTCATCACCGGCGCGGCTGCCTATCCGCAGGAGCTCGTGGCGAAGATGCGTGACAAGGGCGTGACGGTCGATGAATTCAACGCGCTTGAAAAGGCGGAGGCCGCCGGCTCGTCCAAGGCGGTCAACATCGTGCTGATGGGCCACCTTTCCCGCTATTTCGACTTTACGCTGGAGGAGTGGATGGAGGCGATCGAGCAGTCCGTCCCGGCCAAGTTCCTCGAGCTGAATAAGAAGGCGTTTATACTCGGAAGAGAAGCCTGAACATCACATACACAAGGAGGAGATCACCATGCCGAATTACTATCAGCCTGAAATAGAAACTGCTTCCCGTGAGCAGATTCTGGCCTGGCAGAATGAGCGCCTGGTCAAGCAGGTCAAGCACGTATGGGACAATGTTCCCTACTACCGCGCCAAAATGGAAGAGAAGGGCGTGACCCCGGAGGACATCAAGTCCATCGCCGATCTGCACAAGCTCCCCTTCCTGACCAAGGCGGACCTGCGCGACGCCTATCCCTACGGTCTGCTGGGCATGCCGCTGAGCGAGTGCGTCCGTATCCAGTCGACCTCCGGCACCACCGGCCGCCGCGTCGTCGCCTTCTACACCCAGCATGACGTCGATCTCTGGGAGGACTGCTGCGCCCGCGCGATCGTCGCCGCCGGCGGCACGAAGGAGGACGTCGTTCAGGTTGCCTATGGCTATGGTCTCTTTACCGGCGGCCCCGGCCTCAACGGCGGCTCCCACAAGGTGGGCTGCCTGACCCTGCCGATGTCCTCCGGCAATACTGAGCGTCAGCTGCAGTTCATGACCGATCTTGAGACGACCATCCTCTGCTGCACGCCGTCCTATGCCGCATACCTGGGCGAGTCCATCGCCGAGGCGGGCCTGCGCGATAAGATCAAGCTCAAGGCCGGCATCTTCGGCGCGGAGGCATGGAGCGAGGAGATGCGCCGCGATATCCAGAATTCTCTGGGCATTAAGGCGTATGATATCTACGGCCTGACCGAGACCTCCGGCCCCGGCGTGGCCTATGAGTGCAGCGAGCAGACCGGCATGCATATCAACGAGGACCACTTCCTCGCCGAGATCATCGACCCGGAGACGGGAGAGGTCCTGCCCGAGGGCAGCAAGGGCGAGCTGGTCTTCACGTCTCTGACGAAGGAAGCCTTCCCGCTGCTGCGCTATCGCACCCGCGATATCTGCGTGCTCACCCGCAAGCCCTGCTCCTGCGGCCGCACGCATGTGAAGATGTCCAAGCCGATGGGCCGCAGCGACGATATGCTCATCATCAAGGGCGTCAACGTCTTCCCGTCCCAGATTGAGACCGTCCTGCTCGAGCAGGGCTATCCGGCCAACTATCAGATCATCGTCGACCGCGTCAATCACTCCGATACCCTCGAGGTCATGGTCGAGATGTCGCCGGAGAAGTTCTCCGACTCCCTCGCCGACATCCACGATGAGGAGAAGAAGCTCGTGGCTGCCCTCAAGACCATGCTGGGCATCTATGCGAAGGTCCGCATCGTCTCTCCGAAGAGCATCACCCGCTCCGAGGGCAAGGCCGTCCGCATCATCGACAAGCGCAAGATTTAAGGAGGCAGAGGCATGATTCATCAGATTTCGATCTTCCTGGAGAACCGCGCCGGCCAGCTGGCGCAGGTGACCCGCGTGCTCGCGGATCATAGCGTGGATATGCGCGCCATCTCCATCGCCGAGACCAGCGATTACGGCGTGCTGCGCGTGATCGTGGACGACGCGGACAAGGCGACCAACGTGCTGCTGGAGAATGGATTCATCCTCTCCAAGACCCCGGTGACCGTCGTTGAGGTGCCGGATCAGGCCGGCGGCCTCTCCCCGGTACTTGAGGCGCTCGCCGAGGGCAATATGGACATCGAGTACATGTATTCCCTCTTCACCCACAGGGACGGCAAGGCCTACATGGTCTTCCGCACCGCGGACGAGGAAAAGTTCAAGGCACTCGTCACCGCGCACGGCGTTGCGCTGGCCGGCAATGAGGAGCTCGGCATCAAGTAAGCTTTCAGGCAAATAAGAATCAGCCCCCGGATGTCCGGAGGCTGATTTTTGTTTAGGTTCCATTTTTTTCATTTCTGCAGCTTATCTGCCCGAGATCTCCCTCAGACTGCCTTCGGCAGCCAGCTCCCTCCCGGAGGGAGCCATTATGTTGAATAACATGAGCAAATCAGCATGCTGATCTGAAGAATATGGATTTGTTTTGCCTTCCTCCGGGAGGAAGGTGTCAGCGAAGCTGACGGATGGAGAATGCGGGCGCTTGATTTGAATGTGTGATAAGTTTGGTCTTGTGATTACAAATTCAATTCAGCCGCCAGCCCTCGCATATATTTTGCCGCGGCGAGATACTGCTCATGGCTGTCAAGGTGCTCGACGAAGACCGGCACGTCGCCCTCCAGCTGCGCGGCGAGGCGCAGCGCCAGCATAAGATCGATGCTGCCCTCTCCCGGCGGCACCTCGCGGATGCACAGCGGGAGGACATGGTCGTCGATGAGCAGATCCTTGGCGTGGATGCTGCGGATGTGCGGGCCGAGCAGGGAGAAGCACTCGGTGATGAACGCGGAGGCATTGCGGTAGCGCTCAAGGCTGCTGATCATGTTGGCAAAGTCCAGATGCACCTTGAAGGCCTCGCGGTCCACATCGCGCATCAGCTGCAGGTATTCCTGCGGCGATTCCGGGCACATCCACGGCATCGGCTCCAGAGAGAAGCAGGTGTTCTTCGGCTGCACGGCGTCGATGATGCGCTGCGTCGTCTCCACGACCTCGTCGTAGAAGGCCTTTGTTCCGTGCCCGGGGTCGTAGCCGTCCCAGAGGGGAGACCACGCGCCCGCGATATTCACGCAGCAGCGCGCGCCGACCTCCTCCGCCAGCTCGAGCTGACGGATGGCGTACTGAATGTGCTGTTCCTTCTCCTCGGGATTGCGGGACATGCAGTTGCGCCAGACGCCGACCTCGCCGATGACGAGATCATTGTCCTGCGCGCAGCGCAGGTAGTCCTGCCGGGCTGCATGGTCTGCGCTGCTGTCCACGGGGAAGATGACCGCCCCATAGCCCAGCTCGCGCACATGGCCGAGCCATTCCTTCGGGCTGTTGTATGGTTTCATGACGGATCCGCCGATTCTCATGGCCAGCCCTCCTTACAGCGCGCCCACGTGCAGGACGCTCGGGTCGATATGCGCAAGATCGGGCGAGCAGGTCATCGCCATCGTGTAGGCGAGGTCGCGGGTGATCTCCTCAATGCCCTCGCGCACGCCCTGCGCGCCCTTCTCCTTCAGGCGCGCCATCAGCGGCCTGCCGACGGAGCAGGCGGTCGCGCCCAGCGCCAGCGCCTTGAAGACGTCAAGACCGGTCTTCAGGCTGCAGTCGACGAACAGCGGAACCTTCCCCTTCGTCTCCTGCGCGATCTCGGGAAGGATCATCAGCGGGGGCACGGCGCAGTCCAGCCGCCCGTTGTGATGGGAGACGACCATGCCGCGCACGCCGGCGTCGAGGCACTTGCGCGCGTCCTGACGGCTGAGCACACCCTTGATGACAAAGGGCAGAGAGGTATATTTGACGAGCTCGGCAATTTCCCTGGTGGTCATCGGGCGCATCTCCATGCCCTCGATGACGTCGTAGCCGTGCCTGCGGTCAAAGGCGTGGTCGATGTCGATGCCCACGGCCAGCGCGCCGGCGGCCTCCGCGTGGCGGATCCGCGCGCGGATGAATTCTCTGTCGGCGTAGGGCTTGATGATCTTGATGACGGACGCGCCGGTCGCGGTCATGCCGGTCAATTCCTCATTGGCGCCCATGCCGCTGAAGACGAGCGCATTCGCCTGATGTGCGCCCAGCGCCATCTGCGCCATGCCGTCGGGGTAGTGCCCGTTCAGATGGGAGAGCGCGGCGGTGGCGACGGGAGTGGAAAAGGTCTTGCCGTAGACGGTCATCTCGGTGGACGGCGTGACCGCATCCAGATGGCGCACCTCGACGAGGATGCTGTCGATGTATGCGCGGGTGATCGCGTCGGATGATACGGTGCCAAGGGTATTCATAGGCATTTTCCTCCATTGGTCAATGTCTTTTGGATGCTATGGATCGCTTACACTTCCAGCGTGAAGAAGCCGAAGGACAGCGTGCCCGTGCCCTCAAAGGTGAAGTACAGCGCATGCACGCCGTCGGGGATCGAAACATCCGCGCGGCTCTCGGTCCAGATGTTCGCGCCGCGCACGGGGATGCGGCAGAGCGCCTCGCCGTCGTGGGCGAGCTTCACGGCGACATGGCCGTTGGCATAGGCGCGGGTCTTGATGGAGACGCCCTTCACGCCGCGGCAGTCAAAGTACTTAAAGCCCGCCGTCGCGCCGTCCTTCATGTTGAAGATGAAGCCGAGCGTCTCGTCGCCGTCGCCGCCCTCCTTGGTGATCTTCGGGAATTCCGGCGGCATGAAGGCGGTATCATAGCCGACGTAGGCGCGCTCTTCCTTTGCCGTCAGGTGGCAGGCGATGTAGGTCGGGTATTCGCCGCGGCCCTTAAGCGGGGTAGCCCTGCCGCCGCAGGACGTAATCTCCGCCTGCGGGATCGCGCCGTCCTCGGTGAAATATATCTTTTCCACGCAGCCCTGGCGGGAGAAGTTGTGGCCGTTAGACTGGCGGTGATAGAAGATATACCACTGGCCTAAAATCTCCACCATGCTGCCATGGTTGTTGCCGCCGTAGGCCATGGGCTTTGAGGCCGGCTTGTAGGTATCGATGCCCACGTCGTTGTTGCTGACGATCACGCCGCCATAGGTGAAGCCGCCGTTCGGCCTATCGCTGACAGCGTAGCACAGCTCGCAGGAGGGGATGGAGGAGTAGATGAAATAATACGTATCCCCGCGCTTGCGCATGGAGGGCGCCTCGAAGAACTCGTGTCCTTCATAGCCGCTGCCCGCTGCATAGGGCTGGCTGGGCATGAGGAAGACCGGCTCCTCGACGATGGTGAGCATATCCGGGCCGAGGACGGTGCACATCGGGCCGTGGCGGCTCGTGTCGCCCGCCGCGCAGAAGCCGGTGTACAGATACGTTCTGTCCCCCTCGGTCAGAAGGCCGGGGTCAAACTGCGGCTCATCGCCGGGGCGCTCGCCGAGCAGGCCGCCGTCCCTGTCGTGGACATAGCCGAGGAATTCATATTTTCCCGCCGGCGTATCACACACGGCGACGGAGACAATGCTGATCTTGTCAAGCACATAGTACAGGTAATAGCGCCCGTCCGGGCCGACGGTGACGTCCGGCGCGTAGAGGCACATATGCCCGTCGGGATTGCGCGGGTCCTGCTCCTTGCGGTAGATGACGCCCTCATAGCGCCACTGGGACAGATCGTTAACCGGCGCGGACCAGCAGACATAGTCGTTCTGGCAGAAGACCCAGCCGTTGAATCGATCGTGGGAACCATAGACATACACCCTGTCGCCAAAGACATAGGGCTCGCCGTCGGGGATGAATTCCCAGGAGGGCAGATAGGGATTGACGAGCTGATGGTCGGTCATATAAGCCATATGGGCAACTCCTTTTCATGCGGTAATTGAGCGTTTTGATCGGGTGAAACGTCGTGTTTTGCTGATTCTATTTTCGCATAGACGGGCCTTGCCTGCAATGACTTTTTGTCAGATTCGCAGGACGTTTTTGCGGATACAAAAACATGAGGCTGTCGTCTCCCTCAGTCTGCCTTCGGCAGCCAGCTCCCTCCCAGAGGGAGCCTGTTCGTATGAGATACATGAGCAGACAGAATGGTGATGTGCATGACATCAATTTTTCAGGCCTTCCTCCGGGAGGAAGGTGTCAGCGGAGCTGACGAATGGAGAATGCGGGAGGTTGACGCCGGTACATGAATAGCTGGATCCTGTATCAATAAAAAACCGCCTGTCCTGAGACAGGCGGTTACATGCATCAGATTACAGCGCGGAGAGGAAGCCGCCGATGCGGGCGGCAAGGAGCGCATGGCCCGCGTCGTTGGGATGCAGGCCGTCGGGCATAAGCTTTTCCTGCACGGCGGGGATGGCGGGCTGCATGCCGCTGACGGCATACAGGTCGAGCACCGGCAGGGAGTAATACGCCGCGACCTCCATGATGACCCGGCGGTAGTCGACAAGCACCTCCGTGCTCTCGGGGTTGCGCAGTCCGCCGCCGTCGCCGGCCGGGCTGTCCTCGCCGAGCCTGTGCAGCGGAGTGAGGATGACCACGGGCTTGCCGCAGTAGCGCTCGACAAGGCCGCGCATCAGGTAATGGCACGCGCCGTAGAAGGTGGAGGGGTCGCGGTCCTGCGGCGTGCCGAAGGGTGCGTCGCCGTGGCCGAAGTCATTGGTGCCGCCGAAGACGACGACCGCGTCGGCGCTCTCGTCCATTTCCTCCATGCGCATGCAGAAGTCCTGATCGTGTCTGGGGACAGTGGGCTTCACCTGCCGCGCGATGCGCGTGCCGCCGATGCCGTAGTTATTGACCTTCACGCCGTATGTCCGCGCGAAGACGTCGGTGTATCGATTCTCGGTGCAGCTTGCGCCGGAGCCCTCGGTGATGCTGTCGCCGAGGAAATTGATGGTCATGCCCTGAAGCTTCATGGTCGTATTCTCCTTTTTGGTTCGTGTGCTCAGTCGTGCTCGCGCTTGAGGCGGAAATTGACCGAGCGGCGCAGGTATTCGAGGTATTCCTCGTCGCGGCACATGGCCTTGCCGGGGGTGTCGGACAGCTTGGCGACGGCGCGCCCGTTGACCGTTTGAAGCTTGATGACGATATTGAGCGGCTTTTCGCAGGTGTCGTTGGAGCAGTAGGTGCCGATGCCGAAGGTGACCTTCGCCCGGTCGTGGAAGTGATCGTAGAGTGCCTGCGCGCGGTCAAAGTCGAGGCTGTCGGAGAAGAGCAGCTGCTTGGTGCGCGGGTCCGCGCCGTAACGCTCGTAGTGCGCGATCATCTTTTCGCCCCACTCGAAGGGATCGCCGCTGTCGTGGCGCACACCGGAGAAGTTATTGACCATCGAGCGGTTGAAGTCCATGAGGAAGAGGTCGGTGGTGATGGTATCCGTCAGCGCGGTGCCGTTGTCGCCCTTGTACTCGTTGTACCAGTCCTCCAACGCGTAGTGGTTGGTATAGGCGAGCGGGATGGAGTCGATGCCTTGATACATCTGCACGAATTCATGCGCATAGGTGCCGATGGGCTTGATGCCGTATTTCATGGCGAGGGACACGTTGGAGGTGCCCATGCAGTGGCCCGTCTCCTGCACGAGGCGGCGGACGACGACGTCCTGCCATTCGCGGGAGAGGCGGCGGCGGCAGCCGAATTCGGCGAACTTGAAGGTGTACTTGCCGGACTTGAAGTCCGCGATCTTGGCGTTGAGGCGCTCGGTCGCCGCGGCGCGAAGGGCTTCATAGTCATACTTCATACGGAAGTAGACCTCATTGACAATCTCCAGCAGATAGATTTCAAACTGCATGGCGGAGAAGAGCGGGCCGCTGACGACGATGCAGAGCTTTCCATCCTCGGAGAGAGAGGTCGTCACATAGTCGCGGATGGGACGCCACAGGCGCAGGAACTCCACATAGTCGTGCTTGATGAAGCGGATGGAGCGCAGGTAGTCAAGCTCCTCCTTCGTGAACTTGAGGCGGCAGAGGTAATCGATCTGAGCGTTGATTTCGTCGAACATCTCCCGGGTGAAGACGACGTCCTCGTTGCGGCAACGGAAGTAGTATTCGCCGCACAGGTCCGTGTGCTTGTGGAAGATGACCTGATCCATGTTGAATTTATACAGGTCCGTATCCAGCAGGGAGACGATGATCGGATCGAGTTTCATTTGAATGTCCTCCTTGAGGGTGATGCTTGAGCCTGCGCTTATTCTGCGGCGAAGGGATCGAGGATCGTGGGCATGCGGCGCTTGTGCATGTTCCACTTTTCCTTGTTGAGGATCTTCTCGTCCGTCGCTGCGTCGCCGCAGGTGCCAAAGCGGATGACCTTGTGGATATCGCTGTAGGTCAGGCCGAGGCGCTCCTCGTCGCTCTTGCCGGAGAGGCCGTCCGTCGGGGTCTTTTCGACCAGATCGCGCGGCAGCTCCTCCATCGTAAGGCCCACCTTGACGACCTCGACGCTGGTGATCTTGCCGAACATCGAGAAGTCGCAGGAGGTATCGCCGTCCTTGGTGCAGTAGCCCACGGTCAATTCGGACAGATTGCCCGTGCCGACGAGGCGCGCGCCGAGGCTCTGGGCGATGTAGCGCAGGGTGGTCATGCGCAGGCGCGGGCCGACGTTTACGTCGCTCTCGCGGTTATAGGGGATGGCGAATTCGCCCTCCTTCGCCGTGCAGGCGAGCTGGTCGGTCGCCTCGCGCAGCGCGGTGTGGATGGGACCGATATTGATCGTGCGGCTGTTGATGCCCAGCGCCTCGCACACGCGGACGCTGTCGCTGATGTCGCGCTGCACGCCGTCGGGCATCATTACGCCGTAGACGTTCTCCCTGCCCAGCGCGCGGGCGCACAGCGCCGCCGCGACGGTGGAATCCTTGCCGCCGGAGATACCGATGACGACCTTTGTAAATCCCTGTTCCTTCGCAAGTTTTTTGAGGGCTGCGATCAGATTGTCGCGCACGGTTTCTGCGCAGAAGCTGTATGCCTGCATGATGAACCCATCCTTTATGTCTTGATTTGATGTTGTTTCAGGCGTCTGTGATAAGGGCCTTAAAATAGGCCGTACATGGATATTGTTCGCTGTTTATGCGGCGAACTCCTTCCCCTTTTTGTGGAAGGAAATCGGGAAGAGTTATCCACATGATCGTCAAGATTGTGGAAAAAAAGCGTCCCCTTTTCAGGGGACGCTGAAGGCGTGAGGATTTACCAGACCGCCGCCTCGAGGCATTCCTTCGAGGCAAAGGGGCCGGGCACGGCGCGCAGGCCGCGGTGATTGCCGAAGTAGTCGGTGTCAAAGATGATGGCGGATCCATCCGGGGATTCAAAGCGCTGCTCCGGCTCAAAGGCATAGCCGAGGATATCGCTGTTGACGACGCCGGAGGCGTAGTCGCCCAGCACATCGAAGAGATTGGTCTTGACGAAGTACTGGCCGTCCTTCTCGACGAGCTCGATGACGGGCTTATCTTCGCTTTCCATCTTGTCGCTCTCGTGCTTCCATGCCTTCGCGCCGGCGAGGTAGGCGTTGCCCGCCGCCCAGACGGGGAGATGGCGGCGCTCGTGATACTCGCCGAGCTTGCCCATATCCGGGCGCTTGACGTCCAGATCAAACCACTTGATCCACTCGTCATAGGTCGGATACTCGTCAAACTGCCACGTACCCACGACGCGCTCCTCTTCCCTCGGCTCGCCCTGACGGACAAGGTAGTCAAGCGGATTGCCCTGAACGAAGACGTTGTTGTAGAATCGGTCGTCGCCGTGCAGGAAGGTCATGAAGCCGGCGACCTCCGTCCTGTGGCGGATGTGATAGGGCGTGTAGCGCATGCCCGTGCCTTCACCGACAAAGGTGAATGTGCCGGTCATCAGGTTATGCACCAGCGCGGCGCCCTGCGTGGCGAGGCGGACGCTGACGCGGGAGAGCATGATGTTGTTGTCAATCAGCGTCGGGCCATGGCTGACCTCGATGAAGATATCCTGGCTCTCCATGCCGCCCTCGGCCCATTCGCAGTATTCCGGGCGCTCGTTGTGGTGCAGCAGGTTCTGGGAGAGGCGGGTGCCCTGCGCCTGCCAGTCGCACCAGATGCCCATCGTGCAGTGATGGATGTGGTTGCGGCGGATGGTCACGTCGATGGCGGCATGCAGCTTGATGCCGGAGATCTCCGCGCCGCCGAGCTCCTGCATGTTGTTGATGTGGTGGATGTGGTTATTCTCGATCAGGGAGAACACAGCGCCCATGCGGCCGACGATGCCGGTCTGCTCGCAGTGATGGATATTGCAGCGGCGCACGATGTGGGAGCCGACCTCCTCCTTCACCCAGCCGTGATACTGGCCGCGGCAGACGGCGTCGCGCTCCATCTGCGTCGGGCTCTTGAGGTGGCGGGTGGTGAAGTAGTGGTCATTCTCCGGGTCATAGTACTTGCCCAGAGAGATGCCGCAGCACTTGCTGTTGCTGATGTCGCAGTCCTCGATGATCCAGCCCTTGGACCAGTGCGGGCCGACCATGCCGTCCTGGAAGGCGGCGGGCGGCGCCCAGGTGGTCGCGGCCTTCTCGACCTTGAAGCCGCTGAAGGTGATGTAGCCCCTGCCGGTCTCCTCCGGGAAGAAGCAGCGGCGGCGGACGTTGATCTCGGTCTTCTGCGTGTTCGGGTCGACGTCCTTGAAGTTGGCGTAGATGACGGTCTCGTCGCCGTCCTGCTCGCTGATCCACTTGTAGACGGAGTACTCCGGCTCCCAGGAGGGCTTGTAGACCTCGCCCGCGATGCACTCCTCCATGGTCTCGGCCTCGTAGAGCGCGCGGTCATTGAGGTAGACGCAGCCGGTGTGGCGCACGGAGGGGGCGAAGTACCAGTCGCCGTAGACCTCGGTGGTATAGGGATTGAAGTCGCCGAAGACGCCGTTGCTTATGCGCACGGTCCACAGGCCGTTGTCAAGGCGCTGCCATCCGGTGACGATCTCCGCTCCGGTGATGACCGCGCCCAGCGGCTCCACGGAGCGGTAGGTGATGCGCGCGTCCTCGGTGCCGCCGTGCTCGGGGCTGACGCACTCGCGGTATACGCCCGGATAGACGAGGACCTCGTCGCCCGGCAGGGCGAGCTTCGCGGCCTCGCTGATGTGGCGGAAGGGGCGCTGCTTCGTGCCGTCGCCCTCGCGCGGGGCGGCCTGATTGACGTAATAAATCATGATCATTCCTCCATGATGTTCATAATCCGTTGATCGCAGTGGATCGCTCAGCCTTCAAGGATCGCCTTCTTGGCGTTTTCCATCGCGGCGATCACCTTGTCGGTGAAGGCGTCGAACTCCGGGTCTTCCTTCTGCAGCGCGGGCGTGACCAGCATATGGCGCACGCAGCGGCGCAGGCCCTGATCCGCGCGGATGGTGCAGGTGAAGCCCGGCACGGCGCGCTTGACCTTGCTGTTGTCAAAGACGACGGTATTCGCCTTGTCGCCGATAAGCCCGCCCTCAAAGTCGTACTTACCGACCGCATGCAGGAAATCGGAGGGGACGTAATAGGGCTTCAGCTCGCAGCCCAGCTCGTCGGCGATGATGGCGTAGATCTGATTCCATGTGACGGACTCGTCGCTGGTGATGTGGAAGGCCTCGCCGATGGCGTGGACATTGCCCATCAGGCCGATGAAGGCCTTGGCAAAGTCGGTGTTGTGCGTCACGGTCCACAGGGTCGTGCCGTCGCCGTGGATGATGACGGGCTTGCCCTCCATGATGCGCTTAATGACCTGCCAGGAGCCGTTGTCGCCGTGCGCGCCGAGGGGAACGTTGCGCTCGTCATAGGTGTGGCTCGGGCGGATGATCGTCACCGGGAAGCCGTTCTCCCTGTACATGCGCATGAGGAAGTCCTCGCAGGCGATCTTGTTGCGGGAGTATTCCCAGTGGGGATTGGCCAGCGGCGTGCTCTCGGTGATCAGGTAATTGGCCAGCGGCTTCTGATACGCCGAGGCGGAGGAGATGTACATGAACTGCTTCGTCTTCCCTGCGAAGAGGCGATAGTCGCGCTCCAGCTGCGCGGGGACAAAGCCGATGAAGTCGCACACGCAGTCAAAGCTCATGCCGTTAAGCGCCTTCGCAGCGGCGGCCTCGTCGCCGATGTCCGCGGTGATGGTCTTGACATTCTCGGGCAGCTCCTGCGCGCGGGTGCCGCGGTTGAGCAGGTAGAGCTCCCAGTCGGGATTGGATGCAAGCTGGCGGGTGATGGCCATGCTGATGGTGCCGGTGCCGCCGATAAACAGGGCTTTCATAATGGTCGTTCTCCCTTCTCTCAGACGGAGGAAAAACCCCTTCGTCCGGTGCTGGTGTTGTCGTTGCGTCGGCCGGAATTGTGCTGATCTTATTATAGAGGAGGATGCGTGCCGGGGCAAGACGGCATTTGCCGAAGGATCATATTTGGTGCAGATTTGTGCGGAAGATGACAGGCGGTCAAATGCATTGCGCCAGGCGGCCCGGGCGTGGTATGATACCTGTATCAGACTGTGAATCACGGAGGACAGGAGTATGAGGAGAATGATCAGGCGCGTGCTTGGACTCGCGCTTTCCGGCTCGCTGCTGCTGGGCTGCACGGGCGGCGCGGCGGCGCAGGGCGTCTTTACCAGGGAGATGACGGAGCGCTCGTATGTCAGCGCGGGCAATACCCAGCGGCTGCACCGGGCAATCGACAAGGCGCGCGCGGGCGAAAAGGTGACGATCGCCTATATCGGCGGCTCGATCACCGAGGGCCTGTATGCCGAGATGAGGGAGACGCAGTGCTATGCGGCCCTCTCCGCGCAGATCTTTGCAGACAAGTACATGCCCGACGCGCAGCAGCTTGTCTATGTCAATGCCGGCATCTCCGGCACGCCGTCGCTGCTGGGCGTGATGCGCTGCGCGGCGGATGTGATCGCTAAGGCGCCGGACGTCGTCTTCGTCGAATTTGCCGTCAACGACGCGAGCGATGCGGACGCGCACATGGCGTATGAATCGCTCGTGAGGAAGCTTCTTAAGAGCGAGTCGGAGCCGGCGGTGATCCTGCTGTTCACCATCCTCAAGAATGGCTACACCGCGCAGGCGCACATGCAGAAGATCGGCGCGCATTACGATCTGGGCATGATCTCCGTCGGCGATGCGCTCACGCCCACCTTCAAGGACGGATCGCT
Organism: Clostridia bacterium; assembly: GCA_017936375.1. Taxonomy (GTDB): domain Bacteria; phylum Bacillota; class Clostridia; order Christensenellales; family Aristaeellaceae; genus Ventricola. Next base: position 19,482 of record JAGBFR010000012.1, on the reverse strand, counting down.
CACGTGGGAGGATTACTCGCCGGATGAGTCCCACCCCGGCACGGCGGGGCATGCCTTTGTCGCCGGGCTGATCGGGCATTATTTCGACAGGGCGCAGGAGACTGCGCCGCAGGAATATGCCCTGCCCGATGCGCCGGTGTACAGCGCTGCGCTGGAGCCGCTGGACAATATCAGAAAGGGCGACCCGGCGATTGCCGGCGAGGGCTCCTTCCCCTCCGCGGCGGTCAAGTGCTATACCTACCGCCAGGGCTGGCGGCACTGGGGCGACAGGGGTGCGGGCAAGGAACCGCTGTCCCTGCGCGTGGACGCCGCGTATATGACCCTCGTCTTCATGCAGCAGAACAACAAAAAGTTCGGCACGGCGGAGGTTTATATCGACGGCGCGCTGCGCGACACGATGAGCGGGCACGACGAAAAGGCATGGGGCAACCCCGTCACAAGGCTCTATGAGCTTGGCGAGGGCACGCACATGGTCGAGATCCGCATGGCGGAGGGCGAGGAGGACAGGGACTTCATCCTGCTGGATATCGGCGCGGCGAAATAATGAGGATAACATGAGGAGGCATGGCGATGCGGATCATCTTCGTCCGTCACGGACATCCCGATTATGAAAAGGACTGCCTCACCCCGCTGGGGCATCGTCAGGCAAGGGCCGCGGCCGAGCGGCTGAAGGGCGAGGGGATTGAGCGCATCTTTTCCTCGCCCATGGGGCGCGCACGCGAGACGGCGGCATACACCGCGCAGGCGCTGGGGCTTGAGGTTACGGCGCTTGACTTCATGCATGAGATCCGCTGGGGCGCTGTGGACGGCGAGCCGATTGCGCACGACGGACACCCGTGGAATACGGCGCTGGATATGGTCGGCGCGCAGGAGGATCTGCTGCGCCCGGACTGGGCGGACAGGCCGCCCTTTGACCGAAACAGGGCGACGGGTTACGCCAAAATGATCGCGCGGGAGATGGATGATTTCATGGCGTCGCTGGGCTATGCGCGCGAGGGGCTGTATTACAGGGTGACGGGGCAGCCATATGGGACGGTCGCCGTCTTCAGCCACGGCGGCTCCTCCTCGGCGATGCTCAGCAGGCTGTTTAATCTGCCGTTCCCCTTCGTCTGCGCGTCGATGCCTGCGGATTTTACGTCCGTGACCGTCGTCTCCCTCTCTAAGGAACAGGGCGCGCTGGTCGCGCCGCAGCTGGAGCTCTTCGCCGATGCGGCACATATCCGGAATGCGGATAAGGCCGAGATCAGCTTTGGCCTGTGAATAGAGAATAGAGAATAGACAGCGCCCCCGGAGCATGCTCCGGGGGCGCTGTTGGCGTTGTCAGATATCCTTGCCGTAGACCTCGAGCTGGCGCAGCGAGGGGAAGGCGGAGGGGTTGTCGCACTTGATGAGCTTATAGAGCTTGAGCGTGCGGATGCGGTGGCTGCCGCCGAGGGAGATCTCCTGCGGGCCGTCGATACCCTCAAGCGGGAAGTCGATCTCGCAGCCGTCGTCAAGCAGCACGGAGCCGTGAATCCAGTACGCGTCGTGCGGGAAGTCCGCGCGCAGGTAAAGCACCATGCGGTCGACCTCCACCTCGCGGCCAAAGTCGAGCGTCAGCTCCGCGTCCGTGCGCGCGCCGATACCCCAGCTGCCGTAGGGCCACTCGCCGTGGCCGTCTGCGATATGCTCGCCGTCGATGACGTTGCGTGCGCAGAAGCAGCTCTCATTGCGGGTCTCCACGTTCGCGGTGGCATGCGGATAGCAGGTCACGTCCCCGCGCTGGTCGGCGGGGTTGCAGGCGAGGTTGCGGTAGCCGCGCGCCGTGTCCGGGCGGATGGAGCACAGGTGCATGCCGCCCTTGAATGCGCCGGGCGCGTAGATGATCAGATTATCGTCCGCAAGCGGCAGCCTGTAGGAAAAGCTGCGGCCGGGCAGATACACATGCGCGGGCGCGACGGCCTGATCGACCTGCACCACGGCATACTCATAGTCCGTCTCAAAGAGGAGCTCGTCGCCGGGAATATATTCTCCGCGGTAGAGCAGCTGCGCCTCCTTCATCGCGCGGGCCTCGGCGAGCACCTCGCCGTTTCGGATCAGTCGGATCGTCGTCATATGCTGGCCTCCTTGTCCGTCAGGGTAAAGCTGAATTCTGCGCTGTGGGCGCAGGCCGCCGGGGCGCTCAGCGTGAGCCGCCAGAGGCTGCCGGGGTAGCTCTTCATCATTCTCGCGTCGGTCACGGGCATCTCGCGGACCGCCTGCACAAGCTGTGGGTCATGGCGCATCGCCATCCGGCCGAAGCGGACCTTGCCCGGGGCAAGCGCCGGCTTATCGCGCAGGATGAAGACCCACTGCACATCCCTCGCCTGCGCAAGCGAGATGCTGTCCTTGAGCGATGCGCCGTTTTCGGTGATCTGCAGGCTGCGCACGGCGCTCGTGACGCCCGCCTCGCCGGGATACGCGGCGGCGATATCCATGCGTGCGCCGCATTCGTCGGCAGATACGTCCTTGGCAATATGCTCTGCGCCCTCGCACTGCTCGACGCCGCCGATCAGCGGGACGTTGTGGTTCATCGAGCGGGTATTGAGGAGCGTGTAGCGCTCCGGGCCGAAGGTCTTGGCGGTGTAGACCATGTTGCCCATGTCCACCACCTGCGGCTCGCCGCCCGCATAGAGGATGAAGGCGCCGACGTCGTTGTGGTTGTGGCTCTCGTTGTTGCTGCCGCCCTTGATGGCGGCGTAGAGCCCGCCGCGTCTCCATGCGAAGACCTGCAGATCGGGCATCTGCATGAAGGCGGGCGCCTCGGGCTGCGGCAGGTCGGGAATGGGGTCAAAGAGCGTATAGAGCACGCGGTTCATCTGCGGGGTATCCGCAATCTGCGGGAGGCGCCCTCTGCGGCGGCGGATGGCCGCGCCCAGCGCGCAGAGCGGCTCAATGCCTGTGCGCAGGCCGCAGCGCACGAGCGGTTCGCCGTCGAGTGTGGGTCGGGCGTCGCAGTCGGCGAAGTTCAGGTAGTATGCGCCGTCGATGTGCGCCTTGAGCGGGAAGGAGAAGATCGCGCGGATGTGCGGCTCGTGGTAGAAGCTCACGCGCCCGTCCGTCGCCTCGTAAATCGCCTCCAGGCAGTCCAGCAGCGACGCGCCCGCCATGTTGAAATAGCCCGCGCCCTCGTCGCAGCCGCCGTCCTCGGGCATGACGGCGAGGTAGCTGTCCAGCATGCGCATGGCACGCGCCGTCATCTCGCACCGAAGCACGCCGTCGCGCTCGAGCAGCAGGATGGTATACAGCAGGTTGGAGAGGATCCACGGCGTCCAGTTGTTCATGTCCTTGCGGATCATGCCCATCCACCAGAAATCGTCATGGATGCGGAAGGGGCGGAGGATGCGCCGCTCGATCTCATGGCGCACGCGGCGGGCGATGCGGGTGGAGACGGCGTTGAGCCTGTCCTCAAGGAAGTAGAGGACGAAGGCGAGGGTCGCGGAGGTCTGCGCGGCGAAGAGGTCGATGTACGGGTCCTCCACATCGGGCAGCACGCGGTCGCCGGGCGCGGGGCTCATCGGGTGGCGCGCGTCGTTGTGCGCGCTGATGACCCATGTGCTCTCCTCGCAGATCGTCCACAGGCCGTCGATCACCGCGTCCATGTGCGTTCCGTCGCCGAGCACGCATTCCGCCAGCGCCGCGCCGATGAGCAGCTTCCTGCGCCCGAAGTAGGGGCGCTCAAAGATCTGCCTGTCTCCCGTGCGGACGAAGGCGAGGAACTGCGTCGCCGTCACCGGCGGATAGCCCTGCTTCGCCTCCCCGCCCCATGCGAGGATGGCCTGCCGCACATCGGGGGCGAGCCCCTCCCATGCGGCTCTGTCCTCCGCCTTCGGGAAGGGACGATAGCTGCCCGGCGCGCCCAGCAGCGCGCTCAGGTCATGCGTGCGAAGGTATTCGGTAAACATATCATGTCACCTCGCTGCGGCTGTTAATCGGATGCTTACATTCTACAATGAAATACGGCAGGGCGCAATGAGGAGGGAGAATAAACGCGGAAGAATTCCCGCCCGTTTTGTCTGCCGGGGGCATTCTCTTTTTCTGATGAATCTGGTAAAATGAGGATAATCATGAATCACCGTCTATTCATCGTTTACAAGGAGGATTCCGGCATGAAGATCACGTTTATGGGCGCGGGCAGCACGGTCTTTGCCCGCAATGTTATCGGCGACTGCATGTGTACCGAGGCGCTGAAGGACAGCACATTTGCCCTGTATGATATTAACGCCGACCGGCTGAAGGAGAGCCAGACGATCCTTGAGGCCATGCGCGCGGCGAAGGGCGGCTGCGGCCGCATCGAATGCTACCTCGGCACGGAGCAGAGGAAGGATGCCCTGCGCGGCGCGGATTTTGTCATCAATGCGATTCAGGTCGGCCTCTATGATCCCTGTACGATCATCGACTTTGAGGTGCCGAAGAAGTACGGCCTCCGCCAGACGATCGGCGATACGCTGGGCATCGGCGGTGTGATGCGCGCGCTGCGCACGATCCCGGTGATGGAGGACTTTGCGCGGGACATGGCCGAGGTCTGCCCCGACGCGCTGCTGCTCAACTACACCAACCCCATGGCCATGCTCACCGGCTACATGCTGCGCTATACCCCGGTGAAGACCGTGGGCCTTTGCCACAGCGTGCAGGTCTGCTCGCAGACGCTGCTTGGTGAACTGGGCATGGAGGACAAGCTCGAGGGCAGGAAGGAGCTCATCGCCGGCATCAACCACATGGCGTGGCTGCTGGACATCCGCGATAAGGAGGGCAACGACCTCTACCCCGAGATCAAGGCCCGCATCGGGGAGAAGATCGCCGACCCGGACTTTAAGGATAAGGTGCGCCTTGAGTATATCCGCCACTTCGGCTACTACTGCACGGAGTCGAGCGAGCACAACGCCGAGTACAATCCTTTCTACATCAAGAGCCGCTATCCGGAATTGATCGACCGCTATAACATCCCGCTGGACGAGTATCCCCGCCGCTGCGTCAATCAGATCGAGGGCTGGAAGAAGGAATACGCCGAGATGATGGAGCAGGGCGTCAAGGAGCACACGCGCTCCAATGAATATGCCTCCCACATCATGGAGGCCATCGTCACCGGGAAGCCGTATCAGATCGGCGGCAATGTCCTCAATACCGGCCATCTGATCGCCAACCTGCCGCAGGAGGCCTGCGTGGAGGTGCCCTGTCTGGTCAATGGCTACGGCGTGCATCCCTGCCGCGTCGGCGCGCTGCCGGTGCAGTGCGCGGCGATGAACATGACCAACATCAACGTCCAGCTGCTGACCATCGAGGCGGCGAGGACGAGAAAGCTCGACCATGTCTATCAGGCGGCGATGCTCGACCCGCACACCGCGGCCGAATTGAGCATCGACGACATCAGGAAGATGGTCGACGAGCTGATCGCCGCGCACGGCGATTACCTGCCGAAGTTCAATTGATAGCCTCCTATCCAAAACGACGAAAGGAATGGGATCCGTATGGAATCGAAGAATGCCGCGTATATCGCCCGCGCAAAGGAGATTCTCGCGCAGATGACGCTTGAGGAGAAGGTCGCGCAGATGGTGCAGGTGCCCTATGCGATGGTTGGCCGCGAGGAGGCGCTGCGCTGGGCGAAGCTGGGCGCGGGCTCCTTCCTGCATGTGCTGGGCGACGACGCGCGAGAGGTGCAGCAGGCCGCCTGCTCCACCCGCCTTGGCATCCCGGTCATCTTTGGCATCGACGCCGTCCGCGGCCATGCGCTCAATGATCACGCCACAGTATTCCCCACGCAGCTGGCCTGCGCCTGCACGTGGGACAGGGAGATTGCCCGCGAGATGGGCCGCGTGACGGCGCGCGAGGTCGCCACCGACGGCCTGCACTGGACATTCTCCCCGCTGCTGTGCCTCTCGCGCGATACGCGCTGGGGCCGCGTGAATGAGACCTTCGGCGAGGACCCGTACCTGACGGGCGAGCTCGCCGCGGCGATCATCGAGGGCTATCAGGGCGACAGCCTCGACGACGAGGAGAGCATCCTCGCCTGTGCAAAGCATTATTACGCCTACGGCGAGGCCGTCGGCGCGAGGGACGCCTGCGATTCTGAAATCACCTACCGCAAGGCGCGCGAGGTCTTCCTGCCCCCGTTCAAGAAGGCGGTGGACGCGGGCTGCGCCTCCTTCATGACCGCCTACGGCTCCATCGACGGCACGCCGCTGACCATCGACCGCCATTCCCTCAAGGATATCCTGCGGGACGAAATGGGCTTTGAGGGCTTCGTTGTGACCGACTGGGACAACATGTCCAGCCTTGTGAAGCAGCAGTTCGTCGCCGAGGATACGGATGAGGCGGCCCGCCTTGCCGCAGAGGCCGGCAACGATATGATCATGACCAGCGTGGCGTTCTATGACAGCGCGGTGAAGCTCGTCCGCGAAGGAAGGCTCGACGAGGCCGTCATCGACGAGGCTGTGCTGCATATCCTGACGATCAAGGCGAAGATGGGCCTGTTCGAGCATCCGGAGAAGAAGGGCCGACCGGGCTGCTTCGGCTGCGCAGAGCATATGGACGCGGCGCTGCGCACGGCGCAGAGGAGCATCACCCTCCTTAGGAACGACGGCGTGCTGCCCATCGCGCCCTCCTGCAAAAAGATCGCCGTCATCGGCGCGAATGCGGACGACGTCCGTGCGCAGTACGGCGACTGGACATACTTCACCCATCCGCTGCCGGACCCGGATCATGTGCCGGTGAGGCCGTACACGACGATCCGCGAGGGCGTCGAGGAGCTGGCGAAGGCAAAGGGCGCCTCGTGCGTCTATGCCCGCGGCTGCGGCCCGATCGCCTCGGACGAGGACGATCTGCCGTCCGCCGTCGAGGCCGCGAAGGGCGCGGACGTGATCGTCTATGTCGTGGGCGATGTGGTCTCCCAGGTCGGCGAGGGCAAGGACCGCGCGGATCTCTCCCTCTCCGGCAGGCAGACGGAGCTCTTCCGTCAGCTGCGCGCGCTCAATATCCCGCTGGTCACGGTGCTCTGCGCCTCCAAGCCGCTGGCCATGGGCGATGCGGCGGAGCAGGCGGACGCGGTGGTCGTCGCCTTCAACGGCGGCGCGACCGGCGGCAAGGCCGTCGCGCAGGCGCTCTTTGGCGAGATCAATCCCTCCGGCAGGCTGCCGATCTCCTTCCCGAGGCATTCCGGTCAGGTGCCGGTGTATTACAACCAGCTGCCGGGCTGGCACAAGCTGGTGGACAAGCAGAAGTACTGCGACCTGCCGGAGACGCCGCTGTATGTCTTCGGCGAGGGCCTGTCCTACACGGATTTTGCGTATGAGAATATGACCTTTGACCCGCAGACGATGAAGGCGAGCGTGCAGGTGAGCAATACCGGCGCGCGCGCGGGCCTTGAGACGGTGCAGGTCTATTTCCGCGATCTGGTCTCCTCCGTCATGACCCCGGTGAAGAACCTGATCGCCTATAAGCAGGTCGAGCTCGCCCCGGGCGAGACGAAGACGGTTGAGATTAAGCTCGAGCGCATGGACTTCGCCCTCGTCAACCGCCGCGAGGAGCGCGTGGTCGAGCCGGGCGAATTTATGCTGATGGTCGGCCACAGCTCGAAGGACGCGGATCTGCTGACGGTGAAGTTCGCGCTGTAAGCAGCCAACTGAATATAAAGAACACGCTGGGCGGGTCGTCCGGCGTGTTTTTTGTGCGGCAGAATGAAACAAAGGGGCGCGCGGTACGTCGTGATACGCAGAGGATGATTTACAACATTGTTACAGGCGGCGCGCCTTGGCCGTGCTATAATGATACCATGGAGGATGAGGGAACATGGCGAAGATATGGATTGTCGAGGACGACGCGCCGGTCAGGCAGATCATCAGGATACACCTTGAACTGGTCGGGCACAGCGTCCTTGAGGCGGAGGACGCGCAGGCCGCCCGCGCGCTGCTTGCCGGAGGCCGCCCGCAGCTGGCCGTGCTGGATATCATGCTCCCGGGGGAGGACGGCTTTTCCCTCGCCCGGGCATTTCTGGATGCGCAGATCCCCGTGCTCTTCGTCACGGCGAGGACGGCCGTCGCCGACCGCGTGCGCGGGCTGCAGATGGGCGCGCAGGATTACATCCTCAAGCCCTTTGAGCCGGCGGAGCTGCTGGCCCGGGTGGAAAACATCCTGCGCCGCACGCGCGGGGAGGATGCGCGCCTTCTCTGCGGGGAACTCGAGATCGACTTTGACGCGCGGCGCGTGCTCCTTCGCGGGGAGGAGGTCGCGCTGACTGCGATGGAATACGACCTGCTGGCCATGCTCGCTAGGCGGCGCAATGTCGCCATGAGCCGGGAGGAGCTGCTTGTCGGCGTGTGGGGCTATGACTACGCAGGCGAGACGCGTACGGTGGATGTGCACATCCAGCGCCTGCGCAGCAAGATCGGGCAGGCGTACATCGATACCGTCTATAAATTCGGCTACAGATTCAGCGCGCCGGGGGCATAACGGCGGCACGGAGGATATTGCGATGAGAAAACGCATGGCGGCGGGCATGATGCTGCTGGTGATGCTGCTCTTTCCGCTGGGGATGGGGCTTGTCGTCAGGAGCGGGTTTGACCTGATGCTCACCCGCGAGAGGGAGCGCGCCCTCTCCGAGGAGGCGGCGATTGCCCGCGCGGTGACGGCGGAGATCGGGGCATTGAGCGGCGAGGCGCTCTATGCCGCGGCGCAGGGGCTGCAGGGCCGCTACGGCTCGGACACGCTGGAGGTCATCCTCCTGCGCAGCGGCGTGCCAATGGCGGGGCGGACGCTGCCCGCTGTCGACAATCTGGAGGCGCTGCTCGCCCGCGAGGGGCGCGCGACGCTGCTGGACGGCGCGTCCCGCAGGCTCGTGATCGCCCATGATATAAACGATACGCTGACGCTCCTTCTCGTGTCGGATGTATCGCCCGTCTATGCCCTGCGCGACGGGCTGATCCGACGGGCGGCGCTGCTGTGTCTGGCGGGCGTGCTGCTGGCGGCGCTGCTCGCCGTGTGGATCTCCGGCGCGCTGGCGCGGCCCGTCCGCCAATTGGCCGCCGCGGCGAAGGGGCTTGCTTCGGGAAAATACGACACTGCGCTGCCCACAGCAGGACGGGATGAAATCGGCGATCTGACACAGGCTTTTTCTGCGATGACGCAGGCCGTGCAGACGAGAGAAAACGAGCTGCGCGAGCAGGCGGCGCGGCGGCAGGAGCTCATCGACGCGCTTGCCCACGAGATGCGCACGCCGCTGACGGCGATTGTCGGCGCGAGCCGCCTCCTGCAGCAGGCGAATCTGCCCGAGGACAAGCGCGGCGAGCTGCTGGATATGATCGCTAAGGAGGCGCTGCGCCTCTCCGGCATGGACGAGCGGCTGCTGCAGCTGACGCGGCTTGAGCATGAGCAGATGGAGAAAACGGCCTTTTCCTCGATGGAGATGGCGCGCGAGGCCGTCTCCGTCTTTGACGGCGTGGCGCTCGAGGGCGAGGATGAGGTCTTTACCGCCGAGCGGGAGCTGACGATCCTGCTGCTGCGCAATCTGGTGGTCAACGCCATCCGCGCGGGCGGGATTGATCCCGTGACGGTGACGATGAGGCGGGACGGCTTTGTCGTCGCGGACAGGGGCTGCGGCATGACGCGCGAGCAGATCGCGCGGGCGTTTGATCCCTTCTACAAGGCGGACAAGGCGCGCAGCCGCGCGGCGGGCGGCGCCGGGCTGGGGCTGACGCTCTGCCGGCGCATTGCGCAGCTGCACGGGGGCGATCTGTCGATCACCAGCCTGCCGGGAGAGGGGACGAGCGTTGTTTACCACTTTGATACAACCGCGTGAAGACTTTGCAACGCGCTGCGCGATACAATGACCTTACCTTAAGAGAAAGGAAGGTTTTGCAGATGAAGAACAAGATGAACTGGATGGCGCTGCTTGCGGCGCTGCTGCTGCTGCCGGCGCTCGCGTTGGCTGTGACGGAGGGCGTGATCGAGGATGCGCCCGCCGTCGACCTGAACGCGCCGCAGGATGCGGCGGAGGTCTCCTACCTGCCGGACGCCAGCTACTACGCGGGCTACGGCGACTGGAAGGTGTCGTGGGACGCGCTGGAGACGCACTTTGCGCAGGAGCCGGATGAGGACGGTTATTTTCATGAGGTCACGCAGATGCCCTGTCTGACGGCGGGCGAGATCATCCGCGCGAAGAAGCTCATGGCGGCTTATGCGGCGGGCGAGGCGGCATACGAGGGCGAACCCCTGCTGGGAAAGACGGAGGACGTCACTATCGGCGTGTATGCGCTCGATCCCGCGCAGTACGACGGGGAGAGCGTGTTCCACATCCTCCCGGGCACGAGCCTTCGGGACGAGGAGCTCCTCGGCGTCATCGACGCCTATGCGCAGATGGGGAAGACCTTTGACCCGGAAAGCCTGACCTACCGCAACTGCATGCGAGGCGGCGGCATCGAGTCCACCCGATTCTACACCGAAGAGGAGCGCGAGAGGAACAGCGAAATGGCCAATCTCATCCGCCGCGGCCTGCTGAAGCCCGAGCCGGACGGGGAGACGGGCGTCGTCACGGTGACGCTGAATATGGGCTACTTTAACGGGCTGGACAGCTTCACCCTGCGCCCCTATCGCAGGATGACCGATGAGGAGATGATCGCCGTGCTCGTCTCAAACGGCGTGCACGACGAGACGGCTGAGATTGACTTTGAGGGGATTGAGCGCGAGGCCCGCGCGCAGCTTTCTGCCCGCCTCGGCCTGCCCAAGAGCATGAAGCTCAGCTACATTTCGGACTGGACGTACATGCCCCAGCGCTACACGGAAACCGGCGAAGTGGAGGAAATCTGGGAGGACAATGCCATGCCTTCCCGCACGGCCAAGGGCGCGCACTTTGAATACGTGAATGAGAACGGCAATCAGGTCTTTGTCTACGCGGTCTTTGACGGCGAGACGGGCGAGATGGTGAATCTCTTCGTGACCGAGAACCGTGAGATCGGCAACGATGAAGCGTGGGATCTCTCGAAAATGGAAATCACCGACGCACAGGCGGTAGAGGCGGCGAAGACCGTCGAGGCGCGCCTCGGTCTGAACGCCATGACGTGGTACCCGCAGGGGCAGGATACATGGACGAACTGGGGTCCCTGCCGCATCGTGCGCGCGTATCTTGGCGATGGCGAATGGATGACCGTTTACATTGGTCAGGATGACGCGAAGGTCCACGGCCTTGAGATCAGCGCCGGGCCGGCTGTGGCGGAGTGACCAACCATCAGCAAAGCCGTATGTCCTTGCATACGGCTTTTCATTATGCTATGATGCACACAGAATACTTGCCCCGGGAGGATTTTCATCATGATGAAACGCCTTTTTGCTGTGCTGCTTCTTCTCCTTGCCGCGCCCGCCGCGCTCGGAGAGACGATCACCATGACCTTCGTCGGCGACTGCACGCTCGGCTGCGACGTGGACTGGCTTGACGATGAGCGCGCCTTCCCCAATGTGATCGCGCAGGAGGGCATGGAACATCCCTTCAGGCTCGTGCGGGACGTCTTTGCCGCGGACGATCTGACGGTCGTCAACCTTGAGGGCGTGCTCGCCGATACGGACGAGGGCATCATGAGCGGGCGCAAGTATAATTTTCGCGGGGCGACGGCGTATGCCCATATCCTGCGGGAGGCGAGCGTGGAATTGGCCGTCATGGGCAACAACCACATCAACGACTTTGGCAAGCCCGGCCAGGCGAGCACGAAGGCCGCGCTGGAGGCGGCGGATGTCGGCTGGGCGCTCAACGACGACGCCTATATCTTTGAAAAAAACGGCGTGCGCATCGGTGTGCTGAGCTACCTGTCCAATTACTACAGCGACAGGGAGAAGCGCATGCCCGAGATCATCGCCGCGCTGAAGGAGGAACAGGGCTGCGCGGCGGTCGTGGTCTGCATCCATGCGGGCGTGGAATACAGGGAAAAGCACACCTCCGAGCAGCGGCACTACGCGCAGAGCGCCATCCGCGCGGGCGCGGATCTGGTGATCGGGCATCACCCGCACGTCATACAGGGCGTGGAGATCTACGAAAACCGCAACATCGTCTATTCGCTGGGCAATTTCTGCTTCGGCGGCAGCCGCAGGATCGTGAGCGATCAGGTGCAGTCGATGGCGGTGCAGGTGGAGATGGCTTTTGAGGAGGGAAAATACGCCGGGCAGCGGCTGACGATCCTCCCGGCGATCAACACCGGCACCTATGACCGCAACAACTACCAGCCCTACTGGGCCGCCGGCGAGGAGGCCGCGCAGGTCATGCGGCAGATCCAGCACGACACGAAGTACGACCTCGCGCCCTTTGTCGAGGGCGTGGGCAGCGTGCAGGGCTGGCTGATGGAATAAAGAGAACAGCGTAAAAGGGCCTGTGTTCTTGCAATATGCAGCCAAAGACGGTATACTGAATACACAATCGATACGCAAGGAGGAATGACCCCCCATGAACATTATAGAGCGCTATGTGGAGCGTATGATGGCGGAGTCCGCGCCGGACAGGCCGCTGTGGAACATTGAGAAAATCAACGCAGGCAAGGAGAATGGCTGGAACTATATCGACGGCTGCATGATGATCGCCCTGCTGAATATGCACCGCATCACCGGCGAGGCGCGCTATTATGAGTTCGCCGAGCGTTTCCTTGACCATTACGTCTTTGAGGACGGCAGCCTGCGCGGCTTCAGCGAGGTGGAGTACAACCTCGACAGCATCTGCGAGGGCCGCGTGCTCTTTGACGTCTATCAGCTCAGCGGCAAGGAGAAGTACCGCAAGGCCATCGACACCCTCTATGGCCAGATTCTGCGCCAGCCGCGCACGCATGAGGGCAATTTCTGGCACAAGCAGATCTATCCCAATCAGGTCTGGCTGGACGGCCTGTACATGGCGCAGGTCTTCTATACCCGCTATACCACGCAGATGGAGGACTGCCGCGGCTATGAGGATATCCGCAATCAGTTCCGCGTCGTGCGCGAGAAGATGTATGATCCCGAGATGCGCCTCTACCGCCACGGCTATGACGCCAGCGGCAAGGCCTTCTGGGCGGATGAGAGCGGCCGCTCCCGCTATCCGTGGCTGCGCAGCCTCGGCTGGTTCAGCGCGGCGCTGATCGACGTGACGGCGGAGATCGCCCCCGGCCACGACGATTTCCGCAATGATATGATCGCCATTGCCCGCGAGCATGCGCAGAATCTCCTCGATTACATCGACGAGGAGACGAACATGCTCTATCAGGTGCCCAATCAGATCGGCCGAGAGGGCAACTATCCGGAGACCTCCGGCTCGGCGATGATCGCCTATTTCTACCTCAAGGGCGCGCGCCTTGGCATGCTGGACGCGAAGTACGCCGAGGTCGGCGCGAAGATCTTCCTGAGCATCTGCAGGCGCTACCTCTCCGAGACAGACGGCAAGCTCAATCTGGGCGGCATCTGCCTCGTCGCAGGCCTTGGCCCGGAGAATAACCGCCGCCGCGACGGCAGCTATGAGTACTATATCTCCGAACCCATCGTGCAGAATGATGCGAAGGGCCTTGCGCCGTTCCTGATGTGCTATACGGAGCTGCTGCAGGCCGGCGAGGCGGCAAAGGAGACGCTCGCCGCGATCGACGCGATGTAAAGCAAATAAAAAAGGGAGCTGTCCGCTGGGACAGCTCCTTTTTTCTGTATGGAAAAGTCTGGGAGACGGCAGCGCAGAATGGGCGCGGCTTATCCTTACTCAAAGTAGACGCCGTCCTTCCTTTCGGACATGACCAGATAGCATTCGCGCCCGTACAGAAGCGACGCGGGCACCTGCCACGGCTGTCCGTTGCAGAAGTGATCCGCGGCGAGCTGACCGTCCGCGTAGATCTGCGCGGCGTCATAATCGCCATGGATGGCGACAAGACCCTCCGGCGTGGAGACGGCCATCCGCTGCCACCAGCGCCTGCGCGGGCCGCCGAGGGTGAGTTCCTCCTCATAGGGCGGTGTAAAGGGCTCGTCCGCCGGCTCGAGCGTCAGCACGGCCTGCTCAAACGGGATCTGCACCTCTGCGCGCTCAAAGCCCTCGCCCGTCCAGCGGGCATAGGCGAAGGATCCGTCCTCGATGGCGTGAAGCGCGCCGTCCAGCGCGTAGACGTTGCAGCCCTCGCCGACGATGATCTGCCCATTCAGCCGGCGCAGGTATCTGGCCGTATTCCACGGGAGCGTCACGATGCGCACGCCGCCTATCTCAAAGCCTGCGTTCATCCCGGCCTGCGCGGCGACGGTCTTCACCGTGCCATCCGCCATGTCGAACTGGTACTGCGCGGGAATGCCGTCGATCTGCGCAAAGAAAACGGTGTTCCCCGCCCTGCAGAGCGGCTGCGCCGTGGCGCAGCGCAGCATGATGCCGCCAATCTCCATCCTGACCGGGAGGATGAAGGCGACGTCGCCCACAACGTCCATCGCCGGAAGATCGACGCCCAGCGCGTGGATTTCTGCGCCGTATATATCCGCGATGCGCGCGCGCCGCTGGTAGTGATTGACGAAGACGAAGCCGCTGGTTCCATCCGTGCGCAGGGCGCAGCGCAGGCGCTCTGTGTCCGTGCAGGGGACGGGCGACTCCTGCGGCACATATTCCATGGCGGCGAGGCGGGAGCCAAAGTCCTGAATGAACAGATGCTGCATGGCCAGCAGACCATATTGCTCCCGCGCCTGGCCATACTGGCCGAGGCAGGTCATGAAGTCATAATCGAGGATCGGCAGATCGTTGGGATAATGTGTGGCGCGGGATTCCTGCAGGGTGCTCAGACGGCCGATCTTGTTCGTGCCGCCATGGTACATGTAGTAGCCCGGCAGGTTGTTGCCGCTGCCCAGCTTGGCGAGGGCCATCGCATAGGCGTCCATCCCGCGGATGACGAGCCTGCGGTGATGGGTATTCTGCAGGCCGCTGCCCAACTCGCAGGTGGCAAAGGGATAGCGCTCATACGGCAGGCGCCAGCCGTCCTCTGCATGATCGCGCATGATGTCCATGCCCACAGCTGCGTCGTTGCGGTTGGGGTCGAAGGCATAGTGCGCGGAGAGCGGCTGAGGCTCAAGGTGATCCGCCCACGGCGCCTCGACATACGCGCCGAAGACGGGCAGCGCCTCGTCCACGGGGATGCGCGCGCCGTAGCGGCTGTTCCAGCCGGTGAGGGTATAGAGGGGCGCGTTATAGCCAATCTCAAGCGCCATGCGCTTGAGATCGAGCAGGTGCCGGGCGTTGTCCACCAGCTCGTTTTCAAACTGGACGCCAATAATCGGGCCGCCGTCCGGATAGAACAGCCCCTTCACCTGCTCATAGATGCGCTCATACCAGATGCGCGCATAGCGCATGTAACCGGGATTGCTCTCGCGCAGGGGGAAGTCCTTGGCGAGCAGCCAGTCCGGGAAGCCGCCGTTCCGGCATTCGCCATGCGCCCACGGGCCGATGCGCAGCATCACCTCAAGCCCCTGTGCGGCGCATTCCATGACGAAGGCGCGGATATCCCTGTCGCCGGAAAAGTCGAATTCGCCCTCGATCTCCTCGTGATAGATCCAGAACAGATACGTCGCCACGACGCTGACGCCGCCGGCCTTCATCTTCGCCAGCTCGGCGCGCCAGCGGCTGCGGCTGTCGCGGACGAAGTGGTATTCGCCCATCACGGGCATCCACGGCTTGCCGCCGCGCTCGATATAGAGGCTGTTCACATCGATGCGCTCGCCCGTCGGATTTGAGCCGCCGACCTTCAGATGGCCGCGCAGGATGGGCGAGGGGGTATAGGGATTAAAACGGATGTGCATGCTCCGTCCTCCTTGAATGATGCGGTATGCGTTCAGTTCGATGCAGGCAGGGGAGAATCCTGCGGGGGGAGGGGCGCAAACAAAAAGAAGCCCGGAAATCGAGCTGCTGCTTGATTTCCGGGTTGATGATAATTGCGTCGCTGCGCAGGGGAAGGCTTACTTCGCCTTGGACATCGCGTCCGCTACAGCGTTCTTGATCGCGGTGGAGGTCAGGGTCGCGCCGGAGACGTTATCGACTTCGACGGACTGGGCCTCGATGATCTTGCCCGGCATGTTGGCGATCGCCGGATCGGAGATGCCGGCGGTTTCAGCGTGCTCGACGACCTCGATCTCCTCGATCTTGCCGTCCACGATCTTGACCTTGCAGACGACAACGCCGCCCATGCCGCCCTCGCCAATGCCGAGGTACTCGTTTTCGCCCAGCTCGATGTGGCTGTAATCGGCGACCACGATATCGGTCATGACGCCCGGGGTATACTTGGCGTCCGTCATCACGTCGGTCACAAGGCCCTCAGGCAGGGCTTCCTTTGCGGCAGCCGCGTTCTGACCGGCCAGCTGGCCGAAGATGATGACCTCCGCGATGTTGCCGCCGCCCTGATAATGCAGGGAGCAGATGCCGCCGAATTCGCCGGCGGAGTACAGGTGCGGGATCGGGTTGCCTTCGGTATTAAGCACCTCGGCGTTCTCATTGCGCTTGGCGCCGCCCTGCGTATTGAGCATCTGCGGAACCAGCTCCACCGCATAATACGGACCTTCGGCCGGGAAAGCCTTCATGGATTCCGCATTGCGGCCAAATTCCACATCCATGCCGGTCTCGGCGTAGCTGTTGAACTTGGTAAAGGTATCCGCCAGCGTCGCAGCGTCCACGCCAATGGCAGCAGCCAGCTCTTCGACGGTGTTGCCGGAATAGGTGTAGCTGCCGTCAGCCGGAACCGCAACCTGATAGGCCAGCGCGGTCTGGTAGTTCTCGTTGCTCATCACCAGATACATGCTCTGCGGATAATGCGGGTTTTCCCACGCATCGTGATGCTTGATATGACCATGACGGGTGTACTCAGTCTCATTGATGAAACGCGCGCCATCGCCCGCGACCATCATCACGCTGCCGGACGTGCACGGCGGCATATAGCTGGTATAGTAGCTGACCTGCTTGCCATCGCCCGGATACACGGTGGTCGCGCCAAGCGCAGCGCCCATGCCCTCCCAGACATTCATGTGCCACAGATCCGCGCCGACTTCCAGCGCCATATCGATGCCGTCGCCGGTGTTGTACAGGCTGCCCTGCACGGCCACCTTGCTCAGGCCGAGGTAGGTTTCCACCTTTTCCTGGCTGTTTTCAAAGCCGCCCAGCGCCATGACGACGCCGTTGTTGGCCTTGATGTTGAGCAGCTCGCCGCCGCGCTCCACCTGAACGCCCAGAATGGTGCCCGTGGTCGGCTCCTGAATCAGGTGCTTGGCCGGCGACTCAAACCAGACGTCGATGTTTTCGCTGTTGTCAACGACATTCTGGCGCAGCTTTGTCCAGAGGTAACCGTCGCTGATGCCGTCCTGATGGGTCGCCCACAGTTCAATGGACTCCGCACCCGGGAACTCCGGATACTCCGGGCTGTACGCAATAACGGCAGTAGAAATCGCCTTGGCGTCGCCGAAGTTCGCCGGATCAAGGCCGGTCTCTTCCGCAACAATCTCCGCCATGTTGGCGATCTTTTCCGTATAAACGTTGAAGATGCCCTCCGGAATATCGCGGCTGCCGCCCAGCGCCTTGTAGTACTCGCGGGTCGCCTCCACATTGCCCTTGCCGTAAACGAACATCTGGCCGCAGAAACGGGTGTTGCCGCCCTCGCTGCCCTCCGGAGCCTTTTCCACGATCAGCACCTTCGCGCCGGCTTCCGCCGCATTCTTGGCTGCAATTGCGCCAGCGCCGCCAAAGCCGATGACGACCACGTCGTACGCGCCGTCCCACTCAACGGTCATGGTGGTGGTGATGCCGTCTGCCATCGCGCCGCAGACGCTGCACAGCAGCATCATGGCGCAAAGCAGCATTGCCATGAATTTCTTCATCTCTGTTTTCTCCTTTCGATTTTTGCCCAATATATAGGGGTTTCTATCTTACAATAGATTATATTTTGATATCAGAAAAAACAAGATTGACAATTTTTCTCGAATCGCAAGAAATTCCCCCTCCGCATTTATAAAAACTCTTGTATACTATGGGTATAATGGAGGTGCCTATGAATAACCTGCTTGAATCCATGTATCACGCCGCATCAGAACAGCAGCGGATATGGAGCATCCTGATGCCGCTGCTGATAGACAGTTATCCGGAATCGAAAGAACCTCTGTTTCCATTTGCCTGCGTGGATGGGCAAATGGAATACTATATATGCCAGACTGGTCTGCCTAAACGCATATATACGCACAGGCTTGGGATCGACGGAAAGATATATAGCGACATCTTTGAACTCCACATCGCCCCAAAGCTCCAGAATATGTTAAGGGCAAACGGCTATACGGGTGCGCCGTTCATGATTACAGATGATGAAAAGGAAATCTGCCTTATCTTCCAGCCGACAGATGCCTCCCGGATTTCTCCGCTTGCCCTCGCGGAGTTGTTTGATAAAGCGACTCAGGCGGAGTATGAGCACCACTTTCCCCAGCACACAAGCCGCTATTGCAACACCACAGCGCTTTCTGAACCGGTAACAGGCATAAAGGGTGTCCGTGACGGTTACCTGCAAACCGAAGCTCTCAAAGCCTCCTCCTTCTTCCGCATGACCCCGGGCGTGATGACCGCCGAACGGCTGGCCTCTCTCAAAAACAACGCTACCTATCGCGATGCCATGAACCTGACCCGCTCGCTGTGCCGTGCTGCCGCACAGGGAGAGGACGCCAAAATGCTCGCCCTTGCCGAGCAGCTTTTCCTCGACCTTCTCAAGCACAGCTATGACATGGAGCTCGTCCGCGATGCACTCTCCTACATCAAGCAGTTCCTTTCCATTCGCCTGAGCGTTCACCTTCCAAAGGACGAAACCGACCTGACTGCACTGTGCAGCGCATCCTCCTATATCATCATTGAGGAATGCTGCGAAGCCATCCTTCCCGTGCTGACACGCCTGTGTCACGCTGTGCAGCGCACAGGCGCGTGGTCCGATGCGGTGGCCTATGCGGCATATTTCCTGCGCAGCAATATCGGTAAGGACGTCTCCCTTCCGGAGATCGCTGCATTTGCCGATACCACACCGGCGTACCTCTCCAATCTCTTTCATCAGCAGACAGGCATGACCATCAAGCAGTATCAGCAGATGATCCGCATGGAGTATGCCTGCCATCTGCTTGAAACAACGCAGGATAGGGTCACAGACATTGCTGCAAAGACAGGTTTTGTCGACCGGCGGTATTTTACGCGCATCTTTAAAGAAGCCTACGGCATGACCCCGCAGGAGTACAGACAACAGATGAATCCATAACAAATGAGTCCATGAAGAAAGGCTTCTTCATGGACTCGTTGTTTATTCATCTGAAGGATGGACGACCTGGCCTCTGACGGGATAAAGAGGCTTGTCTTACGATGGTTTTTGTGCTGGTGCAAAGTCGTTGTTCGTGTTTGGAGTAAACATTTTGTTCGTCTCTCCATCACGTAACCCCCAAACTTTGCGGGTTTAGGAAGCTGTTTTTGCAGATAAAATCACAGTTTTATTGACAAAAAAGCCTGATATT
>JAGBFR010000074.1 GCA_017936375.1 Clostridia bacterium | reverse complement strand
ACTTGATTTCTTCGTAGTGGTCTGAAAAGATTTGCTGCAAGATGTTCATAGCAACATTGTACAGCAAAAGCTGGCAAGAAAACACCCCCTCATGATTGAGGGGGCAGGGGGGAGCTGATGCGGGCTTGCCCGCTTTTTTACAAAAGAAGAGAATATGTGAAACTTCCTGCCATGCTGTCTCGTCATACAGACAGAATCCATCGAGGGGGAATGAATGATGAAAAACATGATTTGCCTGCTGGCAGCGCTGCTGATGATGTGCACGCTTGCCTCCTGCGCGCAGGCGGCTGTGAATGATCCCGTGCCGGAGGAGGTCCGCAGCACGATGGACTGGCGGTATGGCGGCGGCTACGAGATCGAGGACTTCATTATCCTTGAGGATGCGGGCATGGATGCGCAGATGGACGCCGAAGGGACGGACTACGCCCTTGCCCTCCTGCGGGACAGCGATAAGCGCTGGCTGGTCTGCTTCAAGCGGGAGGCGAATGAGGAGGAGTTCTTCTACGGCTATACCGTCATAGACTGCATCCCGCAGGGAGACAACCGCGCGCAGATGCAGCGCCACAGCGAGAATCATGTCAGCGCCATCGACGCGGAGGGCGACGGTCCGAGGCGCTGCCCGGATGACCTTGGCTTTACCGTCGCGCTGCTCGATGAATCGGGCGAGACATGGGTGCGTTCCGTCTCCTTCCATTACAGGGACGGCGCGTTCCACCTGGAGAGCTATGCCAGCCGCCAGCATGGGCAGGCGTGCTATGTCTGTGAGGATGATACGCTCATCTATGATCTGCCCGAGGAAGGGCGGATGCTGGGGACCGTGCAGGCGAGTCTGATCTCCGACATGCGCTATGTCGATCTCGCGCAGCTGCCCATGACGCTGGAGGCGGCGAAGGAAAGCGGCGATATCCCGCCGGGATTCCCGTACTACGATCATCCCTATTGGCATGAGATGCTGCGCGGTCAGGTCATGCGCTTTGATGGAGGGCGCAATCACAAGGTCTACATGGGCCCGGGCGAGAAGTATCCCCGCAGCGGAAATGGCAAGGGCACCGTGAGCACAAACGGCTGGATTCAGGTCTTCGGGTCGTATAAGGGATTCCTGCTGATCCAGTATCACATCGACGGCGACCGCTACCGCATCGGCTGGATTGACGATTCTGCGCTGAACAGGGGCATGACCGCTGCAGCGCTCACCTTGCATGAGGAGAACGGCGCGCAGGAGGTCTACCTGCCGTGCGCGCTGACGGATGATCCGATGGGCAGCGGCAATGTACTGGCGGAGCTTGAGCCGGGCACGCCGGTATGGCCGCTGCAGCGCATCGGCGTGGAATGGGAGCTGGTGCGCGTGATTATCGATGGGCAGGCGGTGTACGGCTTCGTCCCCGGGAACTGCATCACGCACGGATAAGGCGCCAAAAAAATACAGAAAAAGAGACTGTCGGGATGAATGATCCTGACAGTCTCTTTGCTTTACATGGCTTTTTTGCAGGCTTCGCAGTTTCCGCTGCAGGCGGCCTCGCGCTCATCCTGTGCGATGAGCAGCTCCTGCTGCTGCCGCTTGGTCTGCGCATCGCGCGCGACGGCGAGCATCAGGCGGATTCTGTTCTCCTGATTGACCTTTGTGGCGGAGAGGTCGTAGTCGATGGGGACGATGTTGATGCCCGGATGCACCTGCATCAGTCGGCGGATCATGCCCTTGCCGCAGATGTGATTGGGCAGGCAGCCAAAGGGCTGGGTGCAGATGATGTTCTCGTATCCGTTCTCCGCCAGCTCGAGCATTTCGGCGGTCAGCAGCCAGCCTTCGCCCATCTTGCTGCCGTAGCCGATGACGTCCTTGACCAGCGACTTCGTATGCTCAAAGGCGGAGGGCGGCACAAACGCGGGATGCTCCGCGATGGCCTCGATCAGGATGCGCTCCATCTTCTGCACGTATTTTTTGAGCAGGGAGCAGACGAGGAGCTTGAAGGGATTGCCGCCGTAGAGATGGATATCCTCGATGCGGTTGTCGATCTTGAAGAGGACGAAGCCCATCACGCCCGGGACCATATACTCGCAGTCCTGCGTGCGAAGGAATTGCTCGAGCCCGTTGTTGCCCAGCGGGGAGTACTTGACATAGATTTCGCCGACGACGCCCACGCGGGTCTTCTTCTCACGGCTGCGCTCGATGGCGTCAAAGTCGGCTGTGATTTTCTGTAGATTCGCGCGGATTTCCTTCTGCGAGAGGCCCTTGCCCTCGTTGAACTGGCGGATCAGTTCGTCGTTCCACGAAGCGATCAGTGCGTCCGTCGTGCCGCGCTTGTGCTCATAGGGGCGGGTCTGATTGGAGATGTGCATGATGCAGTCGCCGTAGATCAGCGAGCAGATGACCTGACGGATCAGCGGGAGGGTGAGCTTGAAGCCGGAGGAGGATTCAAGGCCGCTCATGTTCACGGAGATGACGGGGATATGCCCGAGGCCTGCCTTTTTGAGCGCCTTGCGCAGCAGGTGGATGTAGTTGCTCGCGCGGCAGCCGCCGCCGGTCTGCGTGATGGCGAGGGCGACCTTGTCAAGATCATACTTGCCGGAATGCAGGGCGTCGATGAACTGACCGATGACCAGCAGCGCGGGGACGCAGGTGTCGTTGTGCACGTACTTGAGGCCCTCGCTCATGACGCCGGGGCCGCTGTTCTTGAGGACGACGACGTTGTAGCCGTTGAGATGCAGGACCTTTTCCAGCAGGGAAAAGTGGAAGTCGAGCATATTGGGCACGAGGATGGTGTAGCCCGCCTCGCGCATCTCTTTGGTGAATTCGACGTGGTTGGCGCTCATGCTCAGACCTCCTTTCCGCTGTTATCGGCCGTATGGGCGTCCATGGCGCGCTGCTGATCGATGGCGGCGAAGAGCGAGCGCAGCCGGATGCGCACAGCGCCGAGGTTGGTGATTTCGTCAATCTTGATCTGGGTGTAGATCTTGCCGCTGCTTTCAAGGATCTCGCGGACCTCGTCCGTCGTGATCGCGTCCACGCCGCAGCCGAAGGACACCAGCTGCACGAGGTTCATATCCGGCTGAGCGGCGATATGGCGCGCGGCGGCATACAGGCGGGAGTGATAGGTCCACTGATTGAGGACGCCGACGGGCTCCTTCTTCATGTGGTGAGACAGCGCGTCCTCGGTGACGACCGCCGCGTCGAAGCCTGCGATCAGCCGGTCGATACCGTGGTTGATCTCCGGGTCAACGTGGTAGGGGCGGCCTGCGAGCACGATGATGCGCCGACCCTGCGCGCGCGCCTCGCGGATCATCTCCTCGCCTTTGGCGCGGACGTCTGCGAGGTAGGCGTCATAGGCCTTGTAGGCGGCGTCGCTGGCGGCGCGCACCTCCTGCAGGGTGATGTCGGGGAAGTGCCTTTGCAGGATGGCGGTCATCTTTTTGGGGAAGAAGCGGCGGCGGTCGATGCCGACATAGTCATGGATGAAATCGATCGCCCTTGCGGCGGGCATATTGGCGGAGATGACCTCCGGGTAATAAGCGACGACAGGGCAGTTGTAGTGATTGTCGCCCAGATGCTCGTCGATGTTGTAGCTCATGCAGGGGTAGAAGATGGTCTTCACGCCCTGCGCGATCAGCCAGTCCACATGACCATGGATCAGCTTTGCCGGGAAGCAGACGGTATCCGAGGGGATCGTCGCCTGACCGGCGATGTAGAGTTTCCTCGAGGAGAAGGGCGAGGTCACCACCTCAAAGCCCAGCTGGCTGAAGAAGGCATGCCAGAAGGGCAGCAGCTCGTAGAGATTGAGCCCCAGCGGCAGGCCGATCTTCCTGCGCGGGGCAAGCTCGCGGCGGGTATTCATCAGCGCGCGCAGCTTCTCCTGCTTGTAGGCATAGAGGTTGAGCGCGTGCTGCTGCTGACCGCCGGAGACGGGCCTGTCGCAGCGGTTGCCGCTGATGTAGCGGCGGCCTGCGCCGAAATCGCTGATGCTCAGCCGGCAGCGGTTCTCGCAGCCTGCGCAGCGCGTCTGCGTGACCTTGCAGGCGAAGGCTTCAAGCGCCTGCGCGTCAAGGACGGTGCTCTCCCCGGGCTGCAGCCTGCGCTGCTCCCTGGCGTGGAGCGCTGCGCCGTACGCGCCCATGAGCCCGGCGATATCGGGGCGGACGACGTCCACGCCCAGCTCGTTTTCAAACGCGCGCAGCACGGCGTCATTGAGGAATGTGCCGCCCTGCACGACGATGCGGCGGCCCAGCTCCTCCGGACCGGAGCAGCGGATGACCTTATAGAGCGCATTCTTGACGACGGAGATGGACAGGCCGGCGGAGATGTCGGTCACATCCGCGCCGTCCTTCTGCGCCTGCTTGACGGAGGAGTTCATGAACACCGTACAGCGGGAGCCGAGGTCGACCGGCCTACGCGCGGCGAGGCCGAGTTTGGAAAATTCAGCGATGTCGTAGCCCAGCGCATTGGCAAACGTCTGCAGGAAGGAGCCGCAGCCGGAGGAGCAGGCCTCATTGAGGAAAATGTTGTCGATCACGCCATTGTGAATCTTGAAGCACTTGATGTCCTGCCCGCCGATGTCGATGATGAAATCGACGTCCGGCATGAAGGCACGCGCTGCGGTGAAATGCGCGACCGTCTCCACGAGGCCGTAATCCACGCCGAATGCGCGGCGGATCAGCTCCTCGCCATAGCCGGTGACCGCGCCCGCGCGGATGGTCCACTCCGGGTGCTCGCGGCGCAGATCCGTGAGGAAGACGCGAACATGGGGCACGGGATCGCCGGAATTGGACTGATAGCGCGTGAACAGCAGCTCGCCGTCTTTGGAAATGACGGCGGATTTGATCGTCGTGGAGCCGGAGTCGACGCCCAGATAGACGTCGCCGGTATAGGTTTCCGGCGCGCGGCGTGCGACCTTGGCCAATGCGTGGCGCTCGCGGAAGGCGGTAAGCTCCGCCTCTGATTCAAAGAGAGGGGGCAGCGCGTTGTAGCTCTCCGTGCTGTGGAAAGCGTCGATGGCCTCGATGGCGTCGCCAAGCATCATGGGCTCTCCGGCCTGCATGGCCGCGCCGATGGCGACGAAGTAGAGCGAATTCTCCGGGCAGAGGCCGGTGAGGCCAAGCGTCTCGTCAAAGCAGGCGCGCAGCTCGCTGAGGAAGGTCAGCGGGCCGCCGAGATAGAGGACACGGCCCTCGATCGGCCTGCCCTGCGCGAGGCCGGCGATGGTCTGATTGACCACGGCCATGAAGATGGAGCGCGCGATGTCGGCCCGGGCTGCGCCCTGATTGAGCAAGGGCTGCACGTCCGTCTTGGCGAATACGCCGCAGCGGGAGGCGATGGTGTAGGTGCGCTCCGCGCGCGCGGCTTCCTCATTCATCTGTGCGGGCGTAACGCTCAGCAGCGTGGCCATCTGGTCGATGAATGCGCCGGTGCCGCCGGCGCAGGAGCCGTTCATGCGCACCTCGAGCGTGCCCTTGAGAAAGAGGATCTTTGCATCCTCGCCGCCCAGCTCGATGACGGCGTCCGTTCCCGGGGCGAGGCGGTCGGCCGCCACTTTGGTGGCGTAGACCTCCTGCACAAAGGGGATGCGCGCACCGAGCGCGAGACCCATGCCTGCGGAGCCGGAAATGCTCAGGTGCGCGCGCTGCCCCTTGATGACCTCGCTGTCCAGGTGGGTGAGCAGCTCGCGCGTCTTTTGAGAGATGAGGGAATAATGACGGTCATAGCAGGAGAAGAGGATTTCTCCCTCCGGGCTGAGCACGACGCATTTGATGGTGGTCGAGCCGATGTCCAGTCCGATTCTGAGTGCTGTATCGGTCATGGTGTCGTCCTTTCTGATCCTTGCGGATATGGCCTGCGGTCGTTCGTCGCGCTGAAAGGATAGCGGACGGGCCGTGGAGGCGGAAAGTGAGATTGATCAAAAGATGAAACAAATCTGAAATGCAATTGGTAGAAAGAGTATACTTTCTTAGCGTAGGATTATATCGCCGCAGTTTCGAAACTTCAAGTTAAGAAATCTTAAGGTCAGTGCTTTGAAGGCATTCTGAACGGAATGTAAACGGGAACGGGTCAAAGGCTGCGTGTGCATCCGGCACTTGAAGAATGAAGGGCAATCTGCTATAATATCAAAATGGTTGAATATGTAAAGGCTAAGACGGGAGTGAAGAACCGATGGCGAAGCTGGAAGCATACAGCAAATCGCTTGATTATTCCTACGCGCCGGGGATCTTCCCGGCGACCGAGTGCCTGAATAATGCGAAGGAGCGCTGCATGCGCCTGCTCCTCTCCAGCGCGAGCGAAAAGAGCGAGGGCGCGGCAAAGCTGCGCGAGGCGGCGGAGCGCGCGGGCATCCGCACGGAGATCGCCGACCGCGCGCTGGAGCGCATCTCAAAGAAGGAGAACTGCTTCGCTGCGATGGTCTATCGCAAGGCGGAGGGCGTTTTCGATCAGGATTCACCGCACATCGTGCTCCATCATCCGAGCGACAGCGGCAATCTGGGCACGATCCTGCGCACGGCGCTGGGCTTCGGCCTGCGCAATATCGCGATCATCCGCCCGGCGGTCGATTCGGACGATCCTCGCGTGACGCGCGCGTCGATGGGCGCGGCGTTTTCGCTCAATATCCGCCATTTTGACGATATTGAGGCCTACCGCGCGGAATTCCCGGAAAGGCAGCTCTTCCCGTTCATGCTCACGGGCGCCGTGCCGCTTGATGAGGCGGTGAAGAGGGTAAATGGCCCGTTTGCGCTGGTCTTTGGCAATGAGGCGAGCGGCCTGCCGGATGAGTTTGCGCAGTGGGGCGTCAGCACGCTGATTCCGCACAGCGGGAAGATCGATTCGCTGAATCTGGCGATTGCCGCCGGAATCGGCATGTATGCGTTTTCAAAGGCCTGACCCGATGGAACGGCCTGAGAGATATGGAGGTTAGCATGAGAATTGTCGTAGACGCCATGGGCGGCGATTTCGCGCCCAAGGTCAATGTGGACGGCGCGATTGACGCGCTGCGCGAGTATGCCGACATGGAGATCATCCTCGTCGGTCCGCAGCAGCTGGTGGAGAAGACCATCGGCGAGTATGCGGATCAGGCGGCATACGCAAATGTGAAGGACAGGCTGAGCGTCGTGGATGCGCAGGAGGTCATCTCCACCGAGGAGCATCCCGTCATGGCGCTGCGCAAGAAGAAGAATTCCACGATCGTCGTGGGCATGGATATCGTGCGCAATAAGGGCGCGGAGGCGTTTGTCTCCGCCGGCTCCACGGGCGCGCTGATGGCCGGCTCGATGTTCAAGATCGGCCGCATCAAGGGCATTGCCCGCCCCGCGCTGACGGCGCCGATCCCCGTCCCCGGCAGGACGCTGCTGCTGGTGGACGCCGGCGCGAACGTCGACTGCAAGCCCAGCTGGGTGGTGCAGTTTGCGATGATGGGCAGCATCTACATGAACCGCGTGATGAAGGTGGAGAAGCCGCAGGTCGGCCTGCTTAACATCGGCGTGGAGGAGGCCAAGGGCAACGAGCTTTCCCAGCAGGTCTATGCGCTGATGAAGAAGGAACAGCCGTTTGAATTCTGCGGCAACATCGAGGCGCGCGAGGCGCTGGGCGGCGTGTGCGACGTGCTGGCGACGGATGGCTTTGCCGGCAATGTGTTCATCAAGAATACTGAGGGCACCATCTCCATGCTCTTCAAGCTCCTCAAGGAGGGGCTGCTGGGCAGCACGAAGGGCAAGATTGCCGCGCTGCTGGCGAAGGATACCTTCAAGTCCCTCAAGAAGCAGATGGACTCCACGGAGATCGGCGGCGTGCCGATGCTCGGCGTGGAGGGCGCGGTCGTCAAGGCGCACGGCAACTCCGACGCGCGCGCGATCTTCTGCGCGATCCGTCAGGCGAAGGTCATGGTCGACGGCAACGTCGTGGAACTGATCCGCGAGGCTGTGACGAAGCTGGACGTCGGCGACGCCGAGGAATAAGCCGGGACGGCGGGCATGCAGCCCGCAGAGATAAATAAAACCGATGACAGATTAGGAGGAAATATCATATGGTGATGGATAAGGTTGTGGCCATGCTGGCCGAGCAGCTGGGTATGCCCGCTTCTGAAATCAAGGCGGACGCCCGCATGAAGGAGGACCTCAAGGCGGACAGCGCTTCGATCATGATGCTGGTGATGGACGTGGAGTCCGAGTTTGGCATCGAGGTTGAGGACGACGCGATCGAGAAGGTCAAGACCGTGGCGGACATGGTCAAGTATATCGAGGACAAGATGTAATTTCGCCCCGGCGGAAGCATCGAAAACAGTATCCGAGGCAGGCCGTCCGGCCCCGCGCCGGGCGGCCGCTTTTGACGTGCATTTCGCTTCGCGCATGCGCTGTGCGAAGCGAAATACACGGCAGGCCGAGGAGTACGGGCACATGCCCGGAAAGGATCAACATGAATCATGCG
The DNA here is from genome assembly GCA_017936375.1 of Clostridia bacterium. GTDB lineage: Bacteria > Bacillota > Clostridia > Christensenellales > Aristaeellaceae > Ventricola. Next base: position 36,389 of record JAGBFR010000074.1, on the reverse strand, counting down.
ACCCTTGAGCAGGCGATCGGCCATACCTTTGCCGACGGCGCGCTGCTCGATCTGGCGATGACGCATCCTTCCTATGCGCTCGCCCATAAGTGCAGGGACAATCAGCGGCTGGAGTTTCTGGGCGACGCCGTGCTGGAAATCTGCGTCAGCCGCGTGCTCTACGAGCGCTTTCCCAAGCTGCGCGAGGGGCAGCTGACCCGCAGGCGCGCGGCGCTCGTCTGCGAGGCAAATCTGGCCCGCGCGGCGAGGCAGCTGGGCCTTGGCGCGTTCCTCAAGCTCGACCGGGGCGAGGAGCTCGTCGGCGGGCGGGAGAATCCGTCCATCCTTGCCGACACGATGGAGGCGGTGATCGCCGCCGTCTATCTGGACGCCGGCATGGACAAGGCCGCCGCGCTGATCGACCGCGTGATGGGCGATTATGAATCCTCCGTGCGCGCAGACAGGGACGCCAAAAGCGCCCTTCAGGAATATCTGCAGGCGCTGGGCGAGGAGACGCCCACCTATGAGATTATCGGCGAGGACGGTCCGCCGCATGCGCGCGTGTTTACCGCGAGGGTATTGCGCGCAGACGGCACACAGCTGGGCGTCGGCCGGGGCGCAAGAAAGCAGCGCGCCGAGGAGGCTGCCGCGCAGATGGCGATGGCCAGCCTCAAGCCGGAGGCGTGACCCCGGCGGAATCAATCGGGATGAAGCAAGGATGACGGGAAGGGGACGTCCCGTCATAGAAAGGAGTCGCTCAGGTGCGGCTGAAAAGACTGGAAATCTACGGCTTCAAGTCGTTTGCGGACAGGACGGTCGTGATGTTTGACAATGGCATCACCGGCATTGTCGGCCCGAACGGCAGCGGCAAGTCGAACCTCTCCGACGCGGTTCGCTGGGTGCTCGGCGAGCAGAGCGCCAAGGCGCTGCGCGGCGGCAGGATGGAGGACGTCATCTTCAACGGTACGCAGAAGCGCAAGCGTCTGGGTTACTGCGAGGTGTCCCTCGTCTTTGACAATGAGGATCATGCGCTGCCCATCGACTTCGCCGAGGTTATGATTACGCGTCGCGTGTACAGGAGCGGCGAGGGCGAGTACTACATCAATAAGTCCGCCTGCCGCCTGCGCGATATCATTGAGCTCTTCCGCGACACGGGCGTGGGCAAGGAGGGCTACTCGATCATCGGACAGGGCAGAATCGATGAGATTCTCTCCCAGAAGAGCGAGGACAGGCGCAGCGTCTTTGAGGAGGCTGCGGGCATCGTCAAATACCGCGCGCGCAAGGAGGAGAGCGAAAAGCGCCTCTCTAACATGAGGGACAACCTCTCGCGCGTGGAGGATATCATCGCCGAGCTGGAGAGCCAGCTTGAGCCGCTGGCCAAGGCGAGCGAGACGGCAAGGCGCTATCTCGCCCTGCGCGACGAGCTACGCACGCTGGAGTGTTCCGCCTTTGTACTGCGTACCGACCGGTATAAGGCGCGCATCGAGGATGCGGAGCAGATGCTCGAGGGTCTTCGCGACGCGATCGAGCACGAGGAGCGCCGCGCGGCGGACCTGACGCAGGCGCGCGAGCGGGCGAATGAGCTCTCCGTCCAGCTGGAGGCGGACGTCTCCGCTGCGCACGAGCAGGTGCTCGAGCTCACGCGGGAAAAAGAGGCGCGCGAGGGCGAATTGGCCGTTCTGCGCGCAGAGATTGCCAATATGGAAAAGGATGTGCTCGCCCTCAGCCAGGACGAGGACGTCAAGCAGGCGCGATATGACGCGCTGACCCGCGAGATTGAGCGCAACAGCGAGGCGATCCTCGCGGCGAAGAGCGAGATCGTCGGCCTTGAGCGCCAGAGTGCCGCGCTGGAGGAGAAGCTCCTTGAGGCGCAGGAGGCGGCGAGAAAGGCCGAAGAGGAACTGGAGGCGCACAAGAGTGCGGTCATCGAGTCGATGAACCGCCTGACGAGCGTCAAGACCAGCGAGGCCCGCCTGTCCACGATGCGCATTGAATTGGAAAAGCGCAATCAGGAGGCGCTCGCCCAGCGCGAGGAGCTGAGCGAAGAGGGGCAGAGGCTCCGCGAGCAGCTCGAGGAGGCGGATGAGGAGCTCCGACAGGCGCAGGCGGACGAGCTGCGCTGCCAGGAGGCCGAGCGCGCGATCGAGGCGGAGTCTCAGGAGGCGGCGAGGAAGATCGCCGCGATCCAGAATGCGCTGGGTGAAGCGAACGGACAGAAGCAGGCGGCGCAGAGCCGACTCAACGTCCTTCGCGAGATGGAGCGCGATTATTCCGGCTATCAGCAGGCGGTCAAGCAGGTGCTGCTGCATGCGCGCGGGAATGCGGGCGTGCGCGGCGTCGTGGCATCGCTGGTGCAGGTGCCGCGCGACTATGAGCGGGCGATTGAGGCTGTGCTCGGCGGCGCGCTGCAGAATATCGTCACCGAGAATGAATATGTCGCGCGCGACATGATCGCCTACCTGAGAAAGAATAAGCTGGGCCGGGCGACCTTCCTGCCGATGACCACCATCCGGGGCAAGACCCTCAGCCAGCAGGAGCGGCAGGTGCTCTCCATGCCGGGCTGCGTGGGCGTCGCGTCGGAGCTGCTGACGTTTGACGAGTGCTACCGCGATATCATCGAGAATCTGCTGGGCCGTACGGTCGTGGCGGAGAATCTGGACGCGGGCATTGAGATCATGCGCCGCGGCAGGCAGGCCTTCCGCCTTGTGACGCTGGAGGGCGACGTCATGCACTCCGGCGGTTCGATGACGGGCGGCAGCTCGGCCTCGCGCATGACCAGTCTCCTCTCCCGCGACCGCGAGATCAAGGAGCACGAGGAGCAGATCAAGAAGCTCAGCGCGCAGATGGATGATTTCAGGCGCAGGCTGGAGCGCGGCGAGGCCTTCCGTCAGGAGATCAAGCAGCGCAGGGCGCAGGCCTTTGAGGATCTGCATCAGGTGCAGATTGACGTGTCCATCGCCAGCGAGCGCGTGCGCACCACGCAGCAGCAGGCAGCGGTTCATGCCCAGAAGGAGGAGCGCTGCGCGCTGCTGCTGGAGCAGATTGCCGAGAATCTCGCGCAGATCGACGCGCAGCTGGCCGGCGCGCGCAGCACGCAGGCCGGCGAGGAGAAGACGGGCGACGAGATGAACCGACGTACCGGCGAGCTCAGCGACGTCCTCTATGACTGCCGCGAGGCGCTGGACGCCCTGCGCGAGGAGGCGCAGGAGATGCGCGTCCGGCTGGCCGCGCGCGAGCGCGATCTGAACGCCATGACGCAGGACGACGTGCGCATGCGGCGTGAGCAGAATGAGCTTGGTGCGCAGATCGGGCAGGCGAGGGAGACCCGCGAGGGCCTGACCCTCCGCCATCAGGAAAGCACGCTGAAGCTGGCCCGGGACGAGGCCGGCGCGGCCGCATGCGCCGGGCAGCTGGAGACGGCGAAGGCGGACCTGCTCACCAGACAGGCGAGCCGGAATGAATGTCAGGAGCGCATCCGCGCGCTGACGCAGGAGATCGATACCCTGCGCGAGCGCCTGTCCGAGGATATGGACAAGCGGCACAAGGCCGAGATGGTCCTCAGCCGCACGCAGAATGATCTGGCGCAGATGACCCAGCGCATCTGGGACGATTATGAGCTGACCTATGCGGGCGCGAGGGACTACCTCAAGGAGCCGTTTGACCTTGGCGCGAGCGACCGCCGCACGGCGGAAATCCGCCGCGAGATCCGCGCGATGGGCCCGGTCAACGTCACCGCGGTGGAGGATTACCGCGCGTGCCGCGAGCGCTATGAGGATCTGACCAATCAGAAAAACGACCTGCTCAAGGCGCAGGAGGATCTGCAGGGCATCATCGCTACGCTGCAGAGGCAGATGGAGCGCCAGTTCCTGGAGAGCTTCCATCTGCTGCAGGGCTATCTGAGCGAGACGTTTGTCAAGCTCTTCGGCGGCGGTCATGCGGAGCTGCGCCTGCTGGATGAAAACGACGTGCTGGGCTGCGGCATTGAGATCGTGGCGCAGCCCCCGGGAAAGAAGCTGCAGCTGCTCTCCCTGCTCTCCGGCGGCGAGCGCGCGCTGACGGCGATCGCGATTCTCTTTGCGATGCTGCGTCTCAAGCCCACGCCCTTCTGCTTCCTCGACGAGATCGAGGCGGCGCTGGACGACGGCAACATCTCGACCTTTGCCGATTACCTGCGTGATTTCTCGAAGGACACGCAGTTCGTCGTCGTCACCCACAGAAAGGGCACGATGGAGCGCTGCGACGGCCTGTACGGCGTGGCGATGGAGGAAAAGGGCGTATCGAAGATGCTGAGCGTCGAGCTCAAGGACGTCGGCGAGGACGCTATGGCGTAATACGCACAATGAAAGGGGAAACCTGTTATGGCATTGTTTAACTTTGGCAAGAAGAAGAGGGAGCAGGAGGAGGCCGCCCGCCGCGAGCAGGAGCAGGCCGCGGCTGCCGCTGCGCCCGTGTCGGAGCCCGTGATGGCGCCTATTCAGGAGGAGACTGTTCGGGAGGAGCCCGTCCAGGAGGAGAAGAAGGGCCTCTTCTCCCGCCTGTGGCAGGGTCTGTCCAAGACGCGCACGAATGTCTCCGGCCGCGTGGATGAGCTCATCGAGGCGACCGAGGAGATCGACGACGATTTTTATGAGGATCTCGTGGATATCCTGATCATGAGCGATATGGGCGTGCGCACGAGCGATAAGGTGATCACCGAACTGCGCCGCAGGATTGACGAGCAGCACATCACCGACGCCCGCAAGGCGCGCGATATCCTCAAGCAGATCCTCAAGGACATGATGAACAAGGAGCGCAAGCCCCTGCAGTGGCCGATGGTGATGCTCGTCGTGGGCGTCAACGGCGTGGGCAAGACCACGACCATCGGCAAGCTGGCGCTGCGCTTTAAGGACGCGCGCCACAGCGTCGTGCTCGCCGCGGCGGATACCTTCCGTGCGGCGGCTGCCGATCAGCTGGAGATCTGGGCGCAGCGCGCGCAGGTGCCGCTGGTCCGCCATGCGGAGGGCGCCGATCCGGCTGCTGTCGTCTTTGACGGCATCAAGAAGGCGCAGGGCGCCGAGGCGGATCTGCTGATCGTCGACACCGCCGGCCGCCTGCACAACAAGAAGAACCTGATGGAGGAGCTCCGCAAGATCTCCCGCATCATCACCCGCGAATACGAGAATGCCGATGTGCGCACGCTGCTGGTCATCGACGCGACCACCGGCCAGAACGGCCTGCAGCAGGCGCGCGAGTTCTCCGAGGTGGCGGACGTCTCCGGCATCGTGCTCACCAAGCTCGACGGCACCGCCAAGGGCGGCATTGCCGTGGCGATCATGGAGGAGCTGGGCCTGCCGGTGCTCTACATCGGCGTGGGCGAGGGCATCGAGGATCTGCAGGCGTTCGACGCGGAGGCGTTCGTCGACGCGATCTTCTGATTCCGACACTGAGCAATCATGTAGAGAGGGAGGCGTGATCTGTGCGGATCCTGAAGCGGTTTCTGACGTTTATTGCGTCCAGAATGTTCATTCTGACGATTCTTTCAGCGCTGTTTATCATCGCCTTCTATCTGGCGATGAACACGGCCAACTGCTGGGTGCTCATCAGCGACGGGCTGGATGCGCGCGCGGGCGTCGTGCTCATGGACAACGACGCCTCCGGGCTGAGCAATTATTTCCGGGATGAATTCCTCGCGCAGGATCCCGTTCTTCAGGTCGGCCTGAGCGATACGTCGCCCTACAGGGACTATGAGGTGCGCGGCTATGACCACAGGATCCGCATGGTCTCCGTCTGGTCATGGCCGTGGGAGGACGTCGCCCGGGCGGAGATCATCGAGAGCATCCCTGCTATCGACGGCACGATCCGTTCCTCCCGAAGGGAGGCGGCGCTGGCTGCCGGCGGCGAGGCGAGGCTCAGCCCGCCCAAGTGGGCGACCTCGCGCTACCGCGTGACGCTGGTGCGCTCCGCAGGCCGGTGGAAGATCTCCAACCTTCAGCTGATTGAACAGATTGAGGAATGAACCGACAGATGACCATGAACAATCAGAATCAGACAAACGCCCCGCTTGGCTTTCTCGCTGGCGGGGCGATGCTTGCGCCGATGGCTGGCGTGACGGACATGGCCTTCCGCGTGCTCTGCCACGAGATGGGCTGCCCGATGGCAGTGAGCGAGATGCTCAGCGCGAAGGGCTATACCATCTCCGGCAGGAAGAACCGCGCCGCGGCGGAGCTGCTCGCCGTCGATCCGACGGAAAAAGGCGCGGTCGCCCTGCAGCTCTTTGGCCATGAGCCGGACATCATGGCGCAGGCGGCAGAGGAACTGACGCGGGACGGAAGCTATGCGCTGCTGGATATCAACATGGGCTGCCCGGTGCCTAAAATCGTGGGCAATGGAGAGGGCAGTGCGCTGATGCGCACGCCGGAGCTTGCGGCGGATATCGTTCGCGAGGTCGTGGCGGCGTCGCATGTGCCGGTGACGGTCAAGATGCGTCTGGGCTTTGAGCCGGGGAGCGAGGCCTATCTCACGCTTGGTCCCATGGTCGAAAAGAGCGGCGCGGCGATGATCACGCTGCACGCGAGGACGCGCAGCCAGTTCTACGAGGGCCATGCGGATTGGGACGCTATCCGCAGGCTTAGGGAGCGGGTGAGCATTCCCGTCGTCGGCAACGGCGATATCGCCAGTGCGCAGGACGCGCTGCGCATGCTGGAGGAGACGGGCTGCGCGGGCGTGGCTGTCGGGCGCGCGGCGCAGGGCAATCCGTGGATCTTTGCGCAGATCCGCGACGCCTTTGCGGGCAGGCCGATGCGGGAGATTCCTGCGGAGGAAAAGCTCGCCGTCGTCATGCGCCATGCGCGCATGCTTGCCGCGCTCAAGGGAGAGACGATTGCCGTGAAGGAAATGAGGCGGCATGTGGTCTGCTATGTGCGCGGCATGCGGGACGCAGTGCGCCTGCGCGCGCGGGTGAATACGATCATGACCATTGACGAGCTGGAGCGGGAGATGACCGCGTTCATGCTTGGCGGAGCATAATATCGGAAAACAGAAAGGGCAGGGGTGCGTCTCCTGCCCTTTTCTTTTTGGCATGCGAAGAGCGGCGGCATAGACGGAAGGGATACAAATCGTGCAGATACTGGCAATGCTGAAATCATCCTTCTATTTGCAATGTCGGGAATATCTGGCAATGCTGTGAAGAGGATTGTGCAGATGCCTGTGTTTGACAGTATGAATTTAAGAGGGGATGCACAGAATGAAGGGGCGGATAAGCAGAATTGACATGGACAAAGCTGATTTTCTGGTTATTCAGAAAACACGATAAGTATTGAATTTCAGTCCTGAATGTGATATATTTGGCCTGCACCATGCAACCTGTTTTATACGGATAATTATAGATAAGGAGTGGGATTATGGCTTACAAGTATGAGGCTTGGGAAGGCTTTGAGGCCGGTACCTGGACCCGTGAAATCAACGTAAGAAGCTTCATCCGTCACAACTACACCCCCTATAACGGCGACGAGGCCTTCCTCGCCGGACCGACTCAGAATACCCTTGACCTGTGGGAGCAGGTTTCTCAGCTCTCCAAGGAGGAGCGCGAGCACGGCGGCGTGCTGGATATGGACACGGAGATCATCTCCACCATCACCTCTCACGGCCCGGGCTACCTCAATAAGGACAAGGAGACCATCGTCGGCTTCCAGACCGACAAGCCCTTCAAGCGCGCGCTGATGCCCTACGGCGGCATCCGCATGGCGGAGAAGGCCTGCAAGGACAACGGCTACACCGTCGATCCCAAGATCAGCGAGTTCTTCACCGTCCATCGCAAGACCCACAACGCGGGCGTCTTTGACGTCTACACCCCGGAGATGCGCGCCTGCCGCTCCAGCCACATCATCACCGGTCTGCCGGACGCCTATGGCCGCGGCCGCATCATTGGCGACTACCGCCGCGTGGCCCTCTACGGCATTGAGCGCCTGATCGAGGACAAGATGGAGCAGAAGGAGACCACCCGCTCCGCGATGTATTCCAAGGTCATCCGCGAGCGCGAGGAGCTCTCCGAGCAGATCCGCGCCCTGCAGGATCTGGCGAAGATGGCGGCCTCCTATGGCTTTGACATCATGAAGCCGGCCAAGAACGTCAAGGAAGCCATCCAGTGGCTGTACTTTGGCTATCTCGGCGCGATCAAGGAGCAGAACGGCGCCGCCATGTCCCTGGGCCGCACCAGCACCTTCCTGGACATCTACGCCGAGCGCGACCTGGCCAACGGCACCTTCACTGAGTCTGAGATTCAGGAGATGGTCGACCACTTCATCATGAAGCTGCGCATGGTCAAGTTTGCCCGTACACCGGAATACAACGCGCTCTTCTCCGGCGACCCGCAGTGGGTTACCGAGTCCATCGGCGGCGTCGCCATCGACGGCCGTCACATGGTCACCAAGATGTCTTACCGCTACCTGCACACCCTGCAGAACCTCGGCCCGGCGCCGGAGCCGAACCTGACCGTTCTGTGGTCTGAGCACCTGCCGGAGAACTTCAAGCGCTTCTGCGCGAAGACCTCCATCGAGTCTTCCTCTGTGCAGTATGAGAATGACGATCTGATGCGCTTCACCCATGGCGACGACTACGCCATCGCCTGCTGCGTGTCTTCCATGCGTCTGGGCAAGGAGATGCAGTTCTTCGGCGCCCGCGCCAACCTGGCCAAGTGCCTGCTCTACGCCATCAACGGCGGCGTGGACGAGGTCTCCCACAAGCAGGTCGGCCCGGAGTTCACCCCGATCACCTCTGAGTACCTCGATTACGATGAGGTCATGAAGAAGTATGACGCCATGATGCGCTGGCTGGCCGAGGTGTATGTCAATACCCTGAACGTCATCCACTACATGCATGACAAGTATTGCTACGAGAAGCTGCAGATGGCCCTGCACGACAAGAACGTGACCCGCTGGTTCGCCACCGGCATCGCGGGCCTGTCCGTCGTGGCCGACTCCCTGTCCGCCATCAAGTATGCGAAGGTCAAGGTTATCCGCGACGAGACCGGCCTGGCCGTTGACTACCAGGTCGAAGGCGAGTTCCCGAAGTACGGCAACGACGACGACCGCGTCGACGAGATCGCGACCGACATCGTCCATCGCTTCATGGAGCACGTCCGCAAGAACCACACCTATCGTGATTCCATCCCGACGACCTCCATCCTGACCATCACCTCCAACGTCGTCTACGGCAAGGCGACCGGCTCCACGCCGGACGGCCGTAAGCGCGGCGAGGCTTTCGCGCCGGGCGCCAACCCGATGCACCGCCGTGACACCCATGGCGCTGTCGCGTCCATGGCCTCCGTCGCCAAGCTCCCGTTCAAGGATGCGCAGGACGGCATTTCCAATACCTTCACCATCATCCCGGGCGCGCTGGGCAAGGAAGACACGATCTTCGCCGGCGACCTGGAGATCGATCTGGATTGCTGCGGCGACAACTGCGCCGCGACCCCGACCCTCTTTGAGGGCATGGACCGCGAGTAATCCGGCGACTGACTGAGCGTAATCACGCTGAAAGGAGATATTGACAATGACTGCTACGCAGAATCAGATTGATAACCTGGTGACCATGCTTGACGGCTATGTCAAGAAGGGCGGCCACCACCTCAACGTCAACGTCCTCAACAGGGAAACCCTGCTGGATGCGCAGGCGCATCCGGAGAAGTATCCGCAGCTGACCATCCGCGTCAGCGGCTACGCGGTGAACTTCATCAAGCTCACCAAGGAGCAGCAGGACGAGGTCATCTCCCGTACCTTCCACGAGGCGCTGTAACAGCACATTGCCCCTCCCCGAATGGGGAGGGGTTTTTTGAGAAAGCAGGTGTGACAGTTATGCACGGCAATATTCATTCAATCGAGAGCTTTGGCACGGTGGACGGCCCGGGTCTGCGCTTTGTCGTCTTTATGCAGGGCTGTCCCATGCGCTGCAAGTACTGCCATAACCCGGACACATGGGAAGCCGGCAAGGGCAATCCCATGACGGCGGAGGAGATCATCAGCCAGTTCGAGCGTAATCGGGCGTTCTATAAGAACGGAGGCATCACGGTCACCGGCGGCGAGCCGCTGCTGCAGATCGACTTTATGCTGGAGCTCTTCCGCCTGTGCAGGGAGAGGCAGATTCACACCTGCATCGACACCTCCGGCATCACCTACCGCGAGGGGGAAAGCGCGTACAATAAAAAGCTCGATCGGCTGATGGGCATGACCGATCTGGTCATGCTGGATATCAAGCACATCGATCCCGATGCGCACAGGGAGCTCACCGGGCATGGGAACGAGGGAATCCTCGCCTTTGCAAAGTATCTGGCGCGCAGGAATATCCCTGTCTGGATCCGCCATGTCATCGTCCCCGGCATCACGGACGACGTGCAGGAGCAGCAGCGTCTCGGGCGGTTTATCGCGCATCTGCCCAATGTTAAGGCGCTTGATGTGCTGCCCTATCACACGATGGGCGTGAACAAGTATGAAAAGCTCGGCATTCCCTACCCGCTGGCGGGCGTGGAGGCGCTGCCCAAGCAGCGGGCAGCCGAGGCCAGAGGCGTCATTCTGGAGAGCATGAAGGCGGAGAGAATGCGCATGAAGCAGGAAGCTGCGCGAGGATAAGCAATATACCCCATGAGGGCCATAGTAGCCTTCATGGGGTTTTTCTATGCCTTACAGCCATGCTGCGGCCATATTGAGCAGCGAGGTGAAGAGACTCAGCTTGAGCAGCGCGTCTGCGCTCCTTGCGCTGGCATGCCTGCTGCCAAGGGTGACGGCGAGCAGCGCGCCGATGATCATCCCCGGCAGGAGCCAGATGAGGACGTCCGCGCTGGGCAGGATGAACCGGCTGCGGATGAGCAGGGTGACCAGCTTGCCCGCCATGGAGAAGAGCGCAACCGTCAGCGCACAGAGGTGGGATTCGTCGTTTTCCATGTCCAGCAGGACGAAGCAGAGCATGAGCGTCAGCGGCTCCGCGCCAAAGGAGAGGAAGGAGGCGGCGAGGCCTGCCGCCAGCGCCGCGGGGAAGGTATAAATCCTCGGGAGGATCAGCGGGCTGAGGCTGTGGGCCAGCGTGCCGAAGTATATCGACGGCAGCGCGATGAGGGTGAAGAGCAGCGCATTCTGCAGGAGCGACGCTGCCGCCGGCGTGACCATCGTGAAGAAGCGGGATGCGCCCAGATCGCCCAATATCCCGCCAAGTGCCGCACCGGCAGCGATGAAGAGCAATTCCTCCTGAGGGAGGGCGAGCGGCTGGGAGAGGGCGAAGAACGCGCCGACGAGCGCCGCGCAGAGCGTCGCCATCGCTGCGACCGCCGCGGCTGACTGCGGTGCAAGGGGCGACACGGCGTCAAGGACGGGGCGCAGGAGCGTCGTTGCGCCCAGCCCGGTGCTCATACCGAAGAAGGCGCAGACTGCGCCGAGGAGCAGATAGATCATCGCTGCATCGCCGTCCCGTAAAAGACTGCGCTGCTGCCGAGGGCGTCCTCGATGCGCAGCAGGCGGTTGTATTTGGCTGTGCGCTCTGTGCGGCAGGGGGCGCCCGTCTTGATCTGCCCCACATTCAGCGCGACGGCGAGGTCGGCGATGGTCGTATCCTCCGATTCGCCGGAGCGGTGTGAGAGGATGGAGGCGTATCCGCTGCGTGCGGCCAGATGGACGGTGCGGAGGGTGTCGGTGAGGGTGCCGATCTGATTGGGCTTGATCAGCACCGCATTGCCGCAGCGCATGGAGACGCCCTTCTGCAGGCGCCTTTCGTTTGTGACAAAGAGATCGTCGCCCACCAGCTGGCAGGAGCCGCCCAGCGCTGCCGTGAGCGCCTGCCATGCGGGCCAGTCCTCCTCGCCGAGCGGATCCTCGATAGAGCGGATCGGGTATTGGGAGATCAGCGTGCGCCAGTGCTCTGTGAGCGCATGCGCGGTATAGGAGCGGCGGCTCTTTGGGAGCATATAGACGTCTTTTCTCTTCCATTCGCTTGCCGCTGCATCCAGCGCGAGGACGAAATCGCTGCCCGCGCCATAGCCTGCGCGCGTGACCGCCTCAAGGATCAGCTCGATGGCCTGCGTCTCCTCGGCGATCTCCGGCGCAAAGCCGCCCTCGTCGCCTACGCCGCAGGAGAGGGTACGCTTTTTGAGCAGTGCGGCGAGCGCGTGATAGACCTCGGCGCACATGCGCAGCGCATCGCTGAAGCGCTGCGCGCCGACGGGAACGATCATGAACTCCTGAATATCCAGCGCGTTGGCGGCATGCGCGCCTCCGTTGATGATGTTCATCATCGGCAGAGGAAGGGTAACCGCCTGGCAGCCGCCCAGAAAGCGATAGAGCGCGATTCCCTGTGCGCTTGCTGCCGCCTTTGCGCAGGCGATGGAGACGGCCAGCGTCGCATTCGCGCCAAGGACGGAGAGGTTGGGCGTCCCGTCCAGCGACTTGAGCGCGCTGTCGATGGCTGCGGTATCGGCTGCGTCCATCCCGCGAAGCGCCTTGGATATGGATGTGGTCACATTCCTGCAGGCCTGCGTCACACCCCTGCCGCCATAGACCTGCATGTCTCCGTCGCGCAGCTCCAGCGCCTCAAACTTGCCCGTCGATGCGCCGCTGGGGGATATGGCCGTGCAGGTGACGCCGCAGGCGAGCGCTACCTCCGCCTCAACGGTGGGGTTTCCGCGCGAGTCGAGCACCTGCCGCCCGAGTATGCTGACGATTTCTGTTGATCGCATGATTCATTCCTCCGGTTCCTGTTTGTCCTATTGTGCGCGAGACGGCGCGCAATATGCGAAAGAGGGCTGCAAAGCCATCCGGCGATGCAGCCCGTATGATACAGGAAGAGGTTCAGATCAGGAAATTCACGGTTGGATAGACAATGGGTGAGCAATCAGAAGCGAAGGAACCAGGTGGAGATGTAGCCGGTCACGCCGTCAATCTCGGTCTTGGTCCAGTCGGTGGTCTTCTCCAGCACGGTGATCTTCGTGCCGACGGGCACGGTGCTCAGCACGGCAGAGGAGAGGTTCGCGCCCTTACGGAAGTTGACGTAGCTGTTGCCGTTCGGGTTGTAGACGGTCGCCGTGCCGGAGGCGATGGCGTCCGTCACCTTCAGGTACTTGGCCATCATGTAGCCGGTCCTGCCGTCGACGGAGACCTTGTACCAGCCGTCGAGCTTCTCAAGCAGGGTGATCTGCTTGCCGTTGCGGTAGTAGCCCAGCGCCTCGCTCTTGATGGTCGGCTCGCTGCGCAGGAAGAGCACCTGCGTGTCGCGCGGGTTATTGACCACGGCGGTGCCGGTGATGGATGTGCCCGTCTGAGAGGAGGACGGCTTGACCGAGCTCAGCCAGCGGGAGGACATGTAGCCGGTCCTGCCGTCGACGCTGACCTTGCTCCACGCGCCGTCGGTGGAGAGGACGGTCACCTTCGTGCCGCGCGGATAGGAACCGAGGATGTCGCCGTTCGGCTCGGTGCGCAGGTTCAGCCCGCGGGTATTGGTTTTGACATACGCTGTGGCATTGGTCTCGCCCTCGCTGCCGAGGTACTTGGCGTACATATAGCCGCTCTGACCGGCGACGTCGACGTAGGCCCAGTCGCCGTTCATCCCCTTGACGAGCACCTGCGTGCCCCAGCCATACTTGCCGAGGACGTCGGATTCGGTGCTGGCCTCGGCGCGCAGATTCAGTGTGCCGCAGGTGACGACGCGGGTCTCATTTTCGGCGACGGCGGCAAAGGGCACGGCCATCGCCATGTACAGCATTGCGGCGCAAGCCGCTTTCTTGTGGTTATTCTGCATCAGGAATTCCTCCTTTGTCGTTGAGAAGCTGCTCTGGCGGCCGCTCCTGAGCGGCTTCTGCACAATTGACGGGGGAGGAAAAACGATTATTGCATCATCACCATTTCCATCTTCTGGAAGGTGAGGACGACCGAGCGTATGGAAGCGATAATTCCTTGAGAATAAAAGAAAAAAGACCATCCCTCTGCGGAAAATGCGCATCGATGGGATGATCTGGAAGATGCATTACAGCGTGGAGAGCTGCGGGGAAAAGACGGGGTCGCAGGCGACTGCAATCTCCTTGCCCGAAACGGGATGGATGAACCGGATGGATACGGCGCTGAGCTGATGATGGACAAGCCCCAGCGCTGCCGAGACAGAGGAAGACGCGGGCGTAAAGTACCGCGTATCGCCAAGGAGCGGGCAGCCGATGTGTGTCATATGCACGCGCAGCTGATGCGTCCGCCCGGTGACGGGGGACAGATCCAGCAGCGAGGCGCAGTGACCGCCGGGAAGAGGCGCCGTCCTGACGACGCTGTATCGGCTGACGGCGCGCTGCCCATCCTCGCGCACCACGCGGGTAAAGCTGTCCGGCGTCATGCGGGCGATGGGTGCGTCGATTTCGCCCGATTCAGGAGAGGGCACGCCGTATGCCCACGCCTGATAGCGCTTGGCGATGCGCCCATCCGTCATCTGCTGCTGAAGATGCGCCTGAACAAAGGGCACCTTGGCAAAGAGGACGACGCCCGTCGTCTCCGCATCAAGGCGATGGACGGGATGCGCGCTCCTGCCCAGATAGCGCTGCACGCGCGATTCCAGCGTGTCGCTGCCGCGCGGGGCGGAGGGAGAGGGATGGCACTGGAGCGGCGCGGGCTTGAAGACGGCAAGCAGCGCGTCATCCTCATAGAGAACGCGCACGGCGTTCAGATCCCGGGCAGGAGAGGTCTCCTCCTCGTAGTCGGGAAGCTCAATGCGCACGACCATGCCTGTGCGCACAGGCTGATTGGAAAAAAAGGGCGCCGCGTCAACGGTGACGGCGCCCTCCTGCTTCACAATACGGGTCTGCCTGCCGGAGAGCGCCATGGGCCCGCGCATCAGTGCGTGCAGCGTCATGCCGTCCTCCTGCGGGGAGACGATGTGGGTGATCAGCATAGAAACCTCGGTATCACAGAACCTTGCTCAGGAAGTCCTTCGTGCGCGGATGCTCCGGGTGGTCAAAGAGCTTGTGCGGCTCGCCCTGCTCGCAGATGGTGCCGCCATCCATGAAGAGGACGCGGTTGCAGACCTCGCGGGCGAAGCCCATCTCATGCGTGACGATGACGCAGGTCATCTTGTTGCGGGCCAGATCCTTGATAACCTCCAGAACCTCGCCGACCATCTCCGGGTCCAGCGCGGAGGTGGGCTCGTCAAAGAGCATGACTTCCGGCTCCATTGCCAGCGCACGGATGATCGCAAGGCGCTGCTTCTGGCCGCCGGAGAGGCGGGAGGGCTTGTTGTCGCGCTTGTCGGACAGGCCGACGCGCTCAAGGAGCGCCTCAGCCTTGGCGATGGCCTCGTCCTTGCTCATCTTGCCGAGCATGACCGGGGCGAGGGTGATGTTCTCAATGACGGACATGTGCGGGAAGATGTTGAAATGCTGGAAGACCATGCCCATCTTCTGGCGGTGCTTGTCGATGTTGACGGACTTGTCGGCAATGTCCTCGCCATTGAACCAGATATGGCCAGAGGTCGGCACCTCAAGCAGATTCAGGCAGCGCAGGAAGGTCGACTTGCCGGAACCGGACGGGCCGATCAGGGAGACGACCTCGCCCTTGTGGATGGTCTCTGTGATGCCGGAGAGCACCTTTAGAGAGCCGAAGCTCTTGTGCAGATCCTCCACGCGGATCAGCGCCGGGGCAGCGGTATAATCAAACGTATTACTCATCGGTCTTCAGCTTCCTTTCCAGTACGGCGATCAGCTTGCTCATCGTGAAGGTCACCACGAAATAGATGACGCCGATGATGATGAGCGGCTCGATGACCATGTAGGTCTTGCCGGAGATGGTCTGATACTGGGTCATCAGATCGCCGACATAGAACGTGGAGGCGAGGGAGGTCTCCTTCGTGATGGCGACGAATTCGTTGCACATCGCGGGCAGCACGTTGCGCAGCGCCTGAGGCAGGACGATGCGGATCATCGTCTGGCTGGAGGAGAGGCCCAAAGAGCGGGCGGCCTCCGTCTGGCCGCGGTCGACGGACTGAATGCCGGAACGGAAGACCTCGGACATGTATGCGCCGGAGTTAAAGATCAGCGCGACGGCGATGCAGGTGAACTTGGACAGACGCAGCGCCGGGAGAATATCCGGGAGCAGGAAATAGAAGAAATAGAGCTGGAGGAGCAGCGGCGTATCGCGGATGACCTCGGTATAGACCGCGGCGATGCCGTTGAGAATCTTGCTCTTGGACAGACGCATGATGGCGACGATCGCGCCGATGATGCAGCCGATGGCCACAGAGATGAGCGCCAGCTCCAGCGTGGTGAACAGGCCGTTGACAAAGTTCATGCCGTACTTGGTGAGCAGCCTTGTGAGATTAGCGACCAAAGGTGATTCCTCCTTAAAAAGAGACGGGATTCAGCGACGGGGTCAGAGGGCCTCGACGCGCTGCATGGCCTCGAAGACCATGTCTTTTGTGATCGGATAGGGGATGTGCGCCATGTCCGGGCCGGTGACGGCCTCCTCAAGCGCGGCGTCCAGCGCCTTGAGGTCAAGCGGCAGGCCGATGGCCTCAAGGGTGACGGGCGTGCCGATGGAGACGAGGAAATCCCTCAGCTCCCCTGCGCGCTCTGCCTGACCGTCGAGCATGAGCTGGACCAGCGCGCCGTAGGCGACCAGATCGCCGTGCAGGCAGCTTTCTTCGACATGGCTGAAGAGCGAGAGACCATAGCAGACGGCATGCGCCAGCGCGCAGTTATAGTCGTCATTGGCCATCAGGGAGACGAGGCCGGCGGAAATGATGATGCTGCGGGCGCAGATCTCCATAGCGGGACCGGCGGTATGCGCGGTGACCTCCTCAAGCGCCTGACGGCCATGCTGGAGGATCGGGTCATAGCAGGTGGAGGAGAGCGCCACGCCGATGGCGGACATGTGGTCCATCGCCTCGCCGAGCACGTCGCCGCGCGCGGAAAAGGTGGATTCCAGATGCTTGGCGATGGTGTCGCCCATGCCCGCGCGGAAATACCGGACGGGCGCATTGGCTGCGATGTCCAGATCGACCATCGTCAGCGCGGGCGGCGCATCGTAGAAGCGGAACTGGTCAAACGGACCGTCCTCGCGATAGACGACGGACAGCGCCG
Organism: Clostridia bacterium; assembly: GCA_017936375.1. Lineage (GTDB taxonomy): Bacteria > Bacillota > Clostridia > Christensenellales > Aristaeellaceae > Ventricola. The sequence goes on along the minus strand of JAGBFR010000074.1, from coordinate 19,345 downwards.
TGATCGGCGCGCAGTTGGAGACGAGCGTGGGCAGGCTGACCAGCGGAATGCCCAGCGCATCCGCCACGCCCTTGGCGGTGTCGATGGCCTTGCCGCCGCCCATGCCCACAAGGAAGTCCGGCTGCATCGGGCGCAGCGCAGTGCTCAGGCTGTTGATGGCGGAGAATGTGCAGGCGCCGCCGAAGGGCATCGCGACGAGGAGCTGCGGCCCATCCGGCACGGCGGAGACAGACTCGAGCAGGGCGGGCATGCCCTTTTCCATGGCCGTCACGCCGCCGACGACGGCAAACGACCGGCCGTACTGGGCGCAGAGGGAGGGGAAGCGGGCATAGATGCCGCGGCCGATAACAAAGCGCGGCAGGGTGACTACATCGGTGATATACATGTTTAAATGGTTTCTCAATACGGGGGTCGGTTGGGGAGGGGGAAAGAATCAGCCCAGCAGCTGCGGGATCTTTGCCAGGCGGTCGAGGGCCTCATGGAGGGTCTCCTCGCTGCGGGCAAAGTGCAGGCGGATGAGGTGATTGACCGGCTCGCGGAAGAAGCTGGAGCCCGGGACGGCGGCGACGCCGACCGTGCGGATCATCCATTCGCAGAATTCCATATCGCTCTTGCCGTTAAACATCATACCGGGCTTCTGGAAGTCGCTGATATCCACCATGACGAAATAGGAGCCCTGCGGCACGGTGTGCTTGAGGCCGATGCGGTCAAGGCCGTCGAGGAAGATCCGGCGCTTTTTGGTATAGAGCTCCGTCAGGCCGTCGTAGTAGCTCTGCGGGAACTCAAGGCCGACGACGGCAGCCTCCTGCAGCGGGGATGCAGCGCCGACAGTCAGGAAGTCATGGACCTTCTTGGCGGCCTCGATGACGTCCGCCGGTCCGATCAGGTAGCCAAGGCGCCAGCCTGTGATGGAATACGTCTTGGAGAGAGAGGAGCAGCAGATCACGCGGTCTGCAATCTCCGGCAGCGCGCCGGCATAGACATGCTCATACGGCGCAAAGACGATATGCTCATAGACCTCGTCGGTGATCATGTATGCGTCATACTGATTGCACAGACCGCCGATGAAGAGGAGCTCTTCCTTGGTGAAGACCTTGCCGCAGGGATTGGACGGGTTGCAGACGATGATCGCCTTGGGATGCTGGCGGAAGGCCGCCTCGAGCACCTCGCGGTCGAAATCAAACGTCGGCGGCACGAGGGGAACAAAGATGGGATCCGCGCCGGAGAGGATGGCGTCCGCACCGTAATTCTCATAGAACGGGGAAAAGACGACGACCTTGTCGCCCGGATTGCAGACGGTCATCATGGCGCTCATCATCGCTTCCGTGCCGCCGCAGGTGACGAGGATCTCGGTGTCGGGATCGATCGTGCGGCCATAGGCCCTGCCTTGCTTGCGGGCAAGCGCCTCGCGGAAATTCTCTGCGCCGAAGGTCACGGAATACTGATGCGGGCCCTCAAGGGCGACCTGCGCAAGGCGGTCGGTGATCTCCTGGGGCGGGGGAAAATCAGGGAATCCCTGAGAGAGGTTGATTGCGCCGACTTCATCGCTGATGCGGGTCATCCGGCGGATGACGGAGTCGGTGAACGTCTGAACACGGCGGCTCAGCTCGGGCATATTTATTCACGCCTTTCATGCTCATGATGGTTATGCACAATGGGGATATTCTATCACAATCTTGATCTTTTCACAATGACTAATGGGTGCGTTTTTTCTGAAAAATGAAAGAAAATTCAAGAAAAATCAAAAGTGGCCGGGTTTTATGCAGAATATTCACTTGACATATGCATTTGCCCGTCGTAGAATATCCCTATCTTTGCTCAAGGTCCCTGCGGCCGTGCAATGAAAATTGAAGGAGGAACTGACTTATGAAGAAGTTCTTTGCGCTTGTTCTTGCGGTTATGATGCTCATGACCTGCTCCCTCGCGCTTGCGGATCGCCTCGAAGACATTCAGGCTGCCGGCAAGATCGTGATCGCCACCAGCCCGGACTGGCCGCCGTATGAGTACATCGACGACGCCGGCGAGATCGTCGGCACCGACGTGCTGATGATGCAGTGGATCGCCGAGCAGCTCGGCGTTGAGCTGGAGATCCAGCCGCTCGCCTTTGACGCCTGCCTGGCCGCTGTCGGCCGCGGCGACGTCGACCTGATGGTCGCGGGCCTGACCTACGACGAGGAGCGCCTCAACGCGATGGAGCTCACCGGCGTTTACTGGAACGAGGGCGCTCAGGGCCTGCTCGTCAAGAAGGGCGAGGGCGCTGCGTACAATTCTGCCGAGGCGTTTGACGGCAAGGTCGTCGCCGCGCAGAACGGCACCAACCAGCAGATCATGGTCGAGGAGCAGCTCACCGGCGCGACCCTCGAGCTGATCACCAAGATTCCGGACGGCGTGAACATGGTCAAGACCGGCCGCGTGGATGCGCTGGCTGTCCCGAAGACCGTGTATGACAGCGTTCTGGCTGAGAACGACGACCTCGAGGTCGCCGAGTTCGCCTTCGACTTTGAGGGCGGCAACTACATCGCCAGCGTGAAGGGCGACGCCGCGCTTGCTGCGAAGATCCAGGAGCTGATCGATCAGATCAATGCCGAGGGTCTGTATCAGCAGTGGGTTGACCAGGTCCTGCTCGCGAAGTAATTCATGGTTACCAGAAGGCCTGAGGGCATATGCTCTTAGGCCTTTTCTTTATTCATTTCTGCTTTATGCGGAGATGAAAGCCGGCGTCGTAATAGAGCCCAAGGTCGCGGCACAGGCGGTCGTTCATGGCCTGCAGTGCGTCCTGATATGCTTTATATGAGGGAGAGAGGCGCTTCATCTGCGGGATGAAGAGATCATAATACCCGCAGTCCCGCAGGCTGCGCATCATGCGCCGCTTGAGCACTTCAGCCGGATTATACCGGATCAGCGGGTTTTCGCGCATGCGGACCGTGCGCAGCGTCTGCTCCTTGATGCGGGCGTACTGTTCCTCGCTGGGATTGAGCATGGATTGGATGGCAGCGTCAGCCTGCGCTGCGCTCGCGCTGGGGATGCGTTGTGAGAAGAGCATGCTGATCCGATAGAGAAGCGGCAGTTTGAGGCTGGGATTGTCCCAGAAGGCGAGAATCCGCTCATAGGCGTCCTGCTGTTCCTCGGTGGTGATTCTGTCCGGCAGATAGGGCTCGAAGTGAGCGGCCAGGTATTTACCGAGGGGGCCGGGCAGCTGAGCGCGCAGGGCGGAGGCGATGCTGTCGTAGTCGAGCGCCTTATCCAGCTGCGCGGCGTCACGATGGGCGATGTAGGCTTCCAGCGCCTCGATCTCGCGCAGCTGTGCCGCCGCGCTCTGGTGCTTATCGGTCAAGATGCTTTCCAGCAGTTCAGGGCAGTCGCCGGAGAGCAGCCTGCTGATATCGGACAGGGAGATGCCCAGCTTGCGGTAGGCCTGAATCTCGTGGAGAATGCGGATATCCTCCTCACTGTAGTCGCGGTATCCGTTCTCGCTGCGGGAAATCGGCGGCAGGAGCCCCTTCTCTTCATAGAGCTTGATGGCGCGCTGCGTGCAGCCGACTGCCTCTGCGGCTTCGTGAATGCGCATGCTCATTCCTCCTTTGGAATTCTTATGCCCTGAGTATACGCCCATACGCTGCGTGCAGGTCAAGGATAAAAATGGATTTTATCAACAAAAGCCGCTCTTTTGAGCGGCTTTTACTGGAAAAATGGATTTACTGCTCGTTCGCCTTGGCAGCCTTCTTGGCAGCGGCCTCGCGCTTGTTGATCTTGCCCTGGTTGTAGATAGAGAACAGGACGGTACCGACAGCGACGACGAGGAAGCCAATAGCGATCGGGTGACCAACGATGGCGCCGAAGTTGCCGCCGTTGAGGTCCATGAAGCGGACGAAGTTCTGCTCGCACATCGGTCCAAGGATGAGCGCGAGGAGAACCGGGCTGAGCGGGAACTCGAACTTGTTCATCAGCCAGCCGATGATGCCGAACACGACGCAGACGCCCACATCGAAGACGTTCTTGTTGATGGAGAACGCGCCGAGGAGGGAAATGACGAGGATGATCGGGTAGAGGATCTTCTTCTCGATGGAGACGATCTTGGCGAAGAAGCGGACGCCAGCGCAGCCGACGATGAGCATGGCAAGGTTAGCCAGCATCAGGGCGGCGAAGACGCAGTAGACGGTGTCCAGCTGGTCGCGGTACATCGTCGGGCCGGGCTGGATGCCCTTCATGATGAAGGCGCCGAGGATGATGGCGGTAACCGCGTCGCCCGGAACGCCCAGGGAGAGAAGCGGGATCATCGCGCCGCCGGAGCAGCCGTTATTGGCAGACTCGGTGGAGGCGACGCCCTGCGGGATACCGGTGCCCCACTTCTCGGGGTATTTGCTGAAGGACTTGTTGAAGCCGTAGGAGACGAAGACGGCGATGTCGCCGCCGGCGCCCGGGATGGCGCCGATGAAGGTACCGATCAGACCGCCGGAGATGATCTGCGGCCAGATCTGCAGGATGGTCTTCAGATCCGGGAGAACTTCATTGATCTTCTCATTGGAGGACTCCTGCTTCTCCTCGCCGTTGATGGTGCGCTCGACGCCGGCGATGATCTCGGCAACGGCGAACAGACCGATCAGAACCGGGATGAACGCGAGGCCGGAATACAGGGGCTTGACGCCGAAGGTGTAGCGCTTGGCGGAGTAGGTCGGGTCCATGCCGATGGTGCACAGCAGCATGCCGAAGAAGGCGGAGATGAGACCCTTGGCGATGGACTGGCCGGAGATGGCGACGATGACGGACAGGCCGAAGACAGCCAGCATCAGCATCTCAGCGGAGGTGAACTCCATGGCGACGTCCGCGATCAGCGGGGAGAGGAAGGTCATGACCAGCGCGCCGATGATGCCGCCGCAGAAGGAGGAGAACATGGCGATGGACAGGGCGCGGCCAGCCTGGCCCTTCTGGCACATCGGGTAGCCGTCCAGCAGCGTGGCGGCGGCAGCCGGGGTGCCCGGGGCGTGGATGAGGATAGCGGAGATGGAGCCGCCGTACATGCCGCCGCAGTAGATGCCCAGCAGCAGGCCGATGGACGGAATCAGGTCCATACCGAAGGAGAAGGGGATGAGCAGCGCGACGCCCATGGTGGCAGTCATGCCCGGGATAGCGCCGAGAAGGACGCCGCCGGCAGCGCCGAGCAGGGTCATCAGAAGCACCTGCACATCAAAAAATACCGCTCCGTAGCTTTCAAAGAGCAAACCCCAATTCATACAAGCGCCTCCTTTCTTAGATCATGTCGACGAGGTTCTTGAGCGGAGTCAGAACGCCCATCGGGATATTGACGGTCAGCAGCTTGTAGAACACAAACCACATGAGCAGCGGAACGAGGATGGAGACGAGCACGATCTGCTTGACGTCGCGCTTGCCGATGAGCCACATGATGACGGCGGCGATGAGGGTAGAGACGAGCACATAGCCCAGGACCTCGAAGAGCGCAGCGTAGGCGATGCACAGCACGATGACAAACGCGGCGGCCTGAACGCCCTTGTTCTTGATGATGTTGATGGAGGCGGAGGCTTCCATCATCGGATCGTCAGGATCGGCCTTCTTCAGCTTGAGAATGGACTGAATCAGCAGGATGACGGTGAAGATCATCATGCCGATGCACATGATCTGCGGGAAGGTAGCCGGCTGAACGGCAGCCTTCTTGACGATCTTGAAGCCGAGGGTCTGGAAATAAGCCCACGCCTCAAAGGCAAGCAGAATCAGAGAAGCGACCAGATTGGAGAACGCTTTGGTCTGAGTCTTTTTCAAGTGAATCACATCCTTGCGTAAATCGTAAAGAATCAGAGAAGAAAAAAGAAAGGCGGGCAGGCATAAGCCTGCCCGCCAGATGGATGCTTACAGAAGAATCGGCTGAATTACAGCAGATCGACGGCCTTCATGGCTTCCGGAACATCGATAGCAGACTGAGCGAGGTAAGCGGTGTACTCCTCGGCGGTCTGGTAGGCGATGGTCTGGCCGTTGTTGTTCATGAAGGTGACGAAGTCCGGATCCTCGATCGCGGCGGCGCAGGCAGCCTCGAGCTTGGCGACGATCTCCTCGTCAACGCCCAGCGGCAGAGCGAGGCCGCGCTGAGTGGCGTAAACGATGTCGAAGCCCTGCTCCTGGCAGGTCGGGGCATCCGGGAACGCGGTGTTGCGGGCAGTGTCCATGACGCCCAGAACGGTCAGGCCGTTGCCGATGAAGGACTTGGCCTCGGCGAGGGAGACGGTCACGCCCTGGATTTCGCCCTGGGCAGCGGCCTTAACAGCGTCAGCGGCGCCGTTGGCGTAGGTGATCATCTTGATGTCGATGCCGGTCGCGTTCATCAGGTAGCCGCCGGCGATGTGCCAGACGGAACCGGAGGAGGAGCCGCCCATCATGACCTCGCCCGGATGAGCCTTCGCGTACTCGACGAAGGTGGCGACGTCGGTGATGCCGTTGGCATTGGCCCACTCGGTGTTGACGGTGATGGCAGCGGCGTCGATGTTGACGCGGCAGAGCGGATCATAGTTCTCGTAGGTGTAATCGGACATCTCCTGAGCCAGGTAGGCGGAGAGCTCGAAGGTCACCATGCCGAAGGTGTAGCCATCGGCATCAGCGTCGGCAATGGCCTCATGGCCGATAACGCCGCCGGCGCCGGTGAGGTTATCGACGGTCAGGGTAACGCCCAGCTGCTTTTCAAGAGCGAGGCAGAAAGCGCGCAGGCAGGCATCGGTGCCGCCGCCGGCGCCCCAGGGACAGATAACGGAGATGCCCTTGGTCGGATACTCGGCCGCGGACGCGACGGTCGCCAGGCTCATCACGAGCACGAGCGCAACCGCCAGAGCGAGAAGCTTCTTCATAGTAGGTTCCTCCTAACATAATATGCGCCATGGCTGATATTTTGCAAAACAGGCAAAATAAACCCACAGCGGATTATGAAAAGTATAACATATGCACAAATGGATGTCAATAAATTTTTACATTCAAATCCATGAAGAAACAATATGTAAACATAACGGAAGATGATGCAATATAAAGAAAAGCGTGAATACTACAAAAGTAAAGACAGCACTCTGCATCAAATAACAGAACGTAGGGAATAAAGAAAGCTGAACATCTGCGTTAAGAAACGGAAGATACGCATGAAGAAAACATGGCGGAGAAGCATTGGCATAGAAAGAAAAAAACCCGTCCGGAATACCGGACGGGAAAGTGTATGAAAGCGAATTACTGATTCGCTTTGGCAGCCTTCTTGGCAGCAGCCTCGCGCTTGTTGATCTTCTTCTGGTTGTAGACAGAGAAGAGCACGGTGCCCACCGCCACGAGGAAGAAGCCGATGGCGATCGGGTGACCAGTGATGGCGAAGAAGTTGCCGCCGTTAAGGTCCATGAAGCGGACGAAGTTCTGTTCGCACATCGGTCCGAGGATCAGGGCGAGCAGGATCGGGCTGAGCGGGAACTCATACTTGTTCATCAGCCAGCCGACGATACCGAAGATCACGCACACGCCCACGTCAAACACGTTCTTGTTGATGGAGAACGCGCCGAGCAGGGAGATGACGAGGATGATCGGGTAGAGGATCTTCTTCTCCACAGAAACGATCTTGGCAAAGAAGCGGACGCCAGCGCAGCCGACGATCAGCATCGCGACGTTCGCGAGCATCAGCGCGGCAAAGACGCAGTAGACGGTGTCCAGCTGGTCGCGGTACATGGTCGGACCGGGCTGGATGCCCTTCATGATGAACGCGCCGAGGATGATGGCGGTAACGGCGTCGCCCGGAACGCCCAGGGACAGCAGCGGGATCATCGCGCCGCCGGAGCAGCCGTTGTTCGCGGACTCGGTAGAGGCGACGCCCTGCGGGATGCCGGTGCCCCACTTCTCCGGGTACTTGCTGAAGCTCTTGTTGAAGCCGTAGGAGACGAACACGGCGATATCGCCGCCAGCATACGGGCAGCGTCAAAGGACGCATGGCGAATAACAATCCGGCAATAGGTATCATGGGTATAACGAATATGTTCTTGATAGGCTTCCTGTTCGGTCATGGAAACTCCCCCTTTCTTCGATTATGGGAAAGGGCGGCAGCACTTTTTGCTGTCGCCCCTTGATTACCCACCAGCAAGGACAGACGGGGCTGTCAACGGTGGGCGCAGCACATTCACTTGCCGTTGACTGGCTCGGCTGGGTTTGCTATCTTTACTCGCTAAGTATCGTTGACGGCGTAACAGACTGAAAAACAATCATACTGTCAAAGATGTCTTGCGGAGTAATCGTTACTGTATATGCTGACTTTAACATTTTCTGCATACCGGACAAACTAACATTAAGTGTGGTAATTGACTGTTCGCTGCTCAAAATCTGCTCCCACACTTCATCAGAAGTTGCACTTGCAAAATCAATAAAATACTGACCATTATCTGCATTGGAGGACTGATTATTCAAATCATTTGAGTTACTGACTTCCAAAACCTCAAATTCTCCATTGCCCTTTTGAGAGTTAAACTGCGTTTCCTGTGCGTCTGTTCCTATCGAATAGTATCCGTTACCAAGATTGTCTGAAAGTAATTCTCCCAAACAGGTATATCCTGCAACAGAGCTTTTACCGATGTGACCATTATGACCATTGATAAATAGAACGGTATTATCGCCATGCTGTAAAAACCACTCTACCTTTTCATACATATACTGGTCACGGGTAGCGTTGTAGTTATCACTTAGCTGTACCTCACAACAGGCATAAATAGTTTTTGCACATTCTTTTGCAAAATCAAAAGCCGGCTGACCTAAACTGTCTACAATATCGGTTTCAACAGCGTCCAATTTTTCAATAAATTCTGAAACGCTCTCCTTTGCGCTATTCAACGCCGCTTCATCTAAGGAATTTCTGTTCTCGTCTGTAAGTTGTGCAAACACTTCTGAATATTCTGCGCTTAATTCCGGATGAGTTTGGTCGATAACAGAAAACAGATATTCCTTGTTATTATCAAACCGCTGTACATCCATACCATAAAAATGCAATGCTTCTTTTTCCGAAACAGTTTCATTGTAGGAACGCATCCAGTCTACCAAATCAGCCATTTCCTGTGTACGATAAATGGCAAATCCTATTTCTGCAACGACTTCTTCAGCAGTTCCATTACCGCCATTGATATACTGGTCTACTTTGAGCGCTCCGCCAAAATCTCCCTCTATGATGAAAGTGTGGCAACCATTATTCTCTACCAAAGCTTTGAATACATCTAATTTCATTTGATGATACTGCGCCACACCATGACTTGCTTCTCCCAGCCCTACAATCTGCACATCAGAAGATACAGAAATTGTCCCTATGTCAGATTGTGTATAAGATAGATCTGCTGATATAGATGACTTTGTATTCCCACACCCAGTAAAAAGGGTAAAACAAATTGCTGTCGAAAGACACAAATTAAATATTCTTTTCAGCTTCATAATAGATACCTCATTTTTCTTCATCAACAAATTCAAACAAGTCCTCAACAGTCACATGGAATACTTTTGCAATATCCATAGCCAATTTAAGGGACGGATTATATCTGCCATTTTCAAGGTGAACGATTGTTTCTCGTCTCGCACCAACAAGCTCTGCAAGTTCGCTTTGTTTATATCCTGCCTGCTCACGATATTCTTTAATTTTTGTAATAAGAGCCATATCATACCCCCTTGCTATCTATAATCACAAACATCAATGTCCGAATTATAGATAAAATCAAAATAGACAAAACAATAATCCATCCAATCATTCCCATATTGATAGCATTAACATGACCAAGAATAGCACAGCCCCAAGCAACTACAACCATAACAGCAACAAAAATCTTCAAACAAAATGAGTCACACCGTTTCAAGTTTCGCTCCGCCATTTCATCAACACCTTCCTTTTTGTATTTCTTAATTCTCATTTGCTGAAATGCAAAAAAAACAGCAAGAAAACAGGCAAGTACATGCTGTAAAGTTGGATACCAGTCTTTCCAATCTGTTCTTGCCCACATCCAGTAGTAAGATACAAGAATGATTGCGTAGATTATTTTTGTTCCAACAATTTCTCTTAAAGATACTTTTTTATTCATTTTTCTTTCCCTCTGTGTTATATATTTCGCACTTGCGATGTTATAAATATATCACTCCTGCTTGCGTATGTCAATAGGGAAAGTGAAATATTTTTAACTTTCGTTTTTCGGAATAGGGGCTGCCGTCAATCAAATTCTTGTGTGTTACTTTACCGCACATGAGCATTGTAGGCGGAGAGCTCGAAGGTCACCATGCCGAAGGAGTAGCCGTCCGGATCAGCGTCGGCGATGGCTTCGTGGCCGATCACGCCGCCCGCGCCGGTCAGGTTGTCAACGGTCAGGGTCACGCCCAGCTGCTTTTCAAGAGCGAGGCAGAAAGCGCGCAGGCAGGCGTCAGTGCCGCCGCCAGCGCCCCAGGGGCAGATGACGGAGATGCCCTTGGTCGGGTACTCGGCCGCGGACGCGACGGTCGCCAGGCTCATAACCAGCACGAGCGCGACGACGAGAGCGAGAAGCTTCTTCATAACAGGTTCCTCCTTAAAGATGTAAATCGGTTCCGGACATAGGTCATGCACCGGAGCCGATTGATTGCTGATAGTATAAAATATGTATTGTGTGTAAACGGGGTGTAATAGATTCTTGATGGGCAAAAAAGAAAACTAAACGAGAAATTTATATGGATTCTGAGGCTGTTCCGGCGAGGAAATGGGTAAAAATGAGGACAAAATAAGACCACAGCATTGCTGTGGTCTTGGCACCTCCAAGGGGAATCGAACCCCTGATTTCGCCTTGAGAGGGCGACGTCTTAACCGCTTGACCATGGAGGCGTGTCGGCCTGCCCCGTGCTTCACACGTCGCAGGCTTCGCGTCTGATCAGTAAACTGATCATATCCGCTCGTCAGCCTTACGGCTGACCTAATTGGCTGGGGAACTAGGATTCGAACCTAGACAATACGAGTCAGAGTCGTAGGTGCTGCCGTTACACAATTCCCCAATATAACGCGCCGGAAATGCCGGAGCTTTTTGACGAAGATTATTATATCCAACTCGGGTTGATTTGTCAATGGTATTTTTCGGAAATTTATGATGAAACGTCTGACTGCACGATGATGGGGGTTAATAGAGGAAAAGGGAACGCGCTGACAGCACTGCCGCCGAGGACAAAAAGAGGGAAAAGAGAAAAACTCTGCTGCAGCACAGGGCTGCGCGGCGGAAACCAACCGCAGAAATATCCAGAAACGGATAGGGGTATGCGCTTTCCGTGCCGGAGAGCGGGACGCCGCGCCGCGCACGCCGGAGGACTGCGAGCAGGTAGAGCCCGGGGATCAGATGCCACGCCGCTGCATCGGCAAGGGTGAGGCAGTGCTTGTCCGGCGAACAGAGGAGCCAGTAAAGCAGCGTCAGCAGGGGGACGACGCAGTGCACAAGCAGATTATCCAGAAGGAGGATGGCAGATTCCCTGTCGCGCAGCACAGCGGCGATCAACCTGCCCATTTGAAGCGGTGTCCTGCTGTTGGATCCGGCTGTCATAGCGCGTGCCATGGCGAGCAGACCGGGAAGCAGAAGCGTATGAAAGACGCAGAAGGTCAGCATGATCATGGCGGCAACGGCAAATTCTGCATGAGGGATCAGAGGATGCAGCGCCGGCGAGGCATAGAGCCGGGGCGCAATCAGCGCAAAATAGACGAGGACGAGCAGATTGCTCACGTTCGTATAATAATAGAAGAAATCGCGCCGTCTGCGTCCGGCGTAGAAATCAGCGTGCATCGTCAGGCCGATGGCGCAGGAGACGACGATCAGCGCGCTCAGCAGCGTGCCTGCGCGGCCAGACGGAGTGCCCGGGATGACGACCAGCAAAAGAAACCGCCTCCTTGCGCTGCATGGGCTGACGGATACAGCATGTGCGCAGGAGGAGGAGGTTATGCAGACAGGACAATTGGAAGAAAATCCGGCGTGGGATTACAGATGAGAGAGGATGGCCAGCACAGCCAGATGGCCGGGATAGAAGCCGTAGATGAACCAGCGGGGCAGCTTCAGATTCTTTTTCAGCGGCGTATGGATCAGCAGCGCCGCCGGAAGGGCGAAGATCTGAATCCCGAAGGACATGCCGAATACGGAATAGCCCGCGCCCCTCGCCCACGCAAGAACGAACGCAGTATAGGCAGACAGAGAAAGCAGCGGATGCTCGCAGAGCAGATAAAACAGCAGCATCAGCCGGATACCGCGCACGCCGTAATCCAGTGACGGGCTGATGACCTCGCAGAGCACATAGAGCCCGGCGGCCAGCGCCCAGCGGCGCTCACGCAGGCAGAGCAGAATGGCCAGACCGAGCGCGAGGGAGAGGAGAATGCTGGGCTTTCGCCAGCTGTTTATGTAGAAGGTCCAGACGCTCAGCGGCGGATTGCTCAGGAAGGGGACGCTGTACATGGCGGCGTTTTCATGCGCCAGGCCAAGTGCATAGAGCGGCTGGGAGACGAGCGCGAGAAGCACAATGCGGGTCAGATATTTCATGGGGCTGCGTGTCAGGACGGCGCCGACGGCGATGCCATAGGCAAAGAGGGGAAAGGCGAGCCGCCCAATCATCCGCATGACGGGAAGCTGCGGGAAGAACATCTTGCCCACATGATCGCTGAGCATGCACAGGCAGGCGATCACGCGGATGAGACCGGTATTCCGGCTGGTCCGGATACAGGACGGCTGCAGACAGGAGCGGACGAAGGAAGAGGCATTCTGCGGCAGGGCGCGGAGGAAAGCGGGCATGATGAACCTCCTGATCACAAATCAGATGATAAAAAGGATAAGAGAATTGTAATCCCGGAGAAATCCTCTGTCAAGCGTGCGGATTGAAACAAATGATTAACATCCAAAGCGTAATATGGTATGATAGAATAATCATGAGATCAGAAGACTCAAGCGGGAGGTATGAATATGGTGCGCGTGCTTGTCGTAGAGGATGACGAGCGCCTCAATCAGATTGTCTGCAGTGGGATTCAGGCGGCGGGCTATGAGGCGCAGGGATGCGTGAATGCGCAGGAGGCGTTTGATTGCCTGTATTCTGGCGGTATTGATATGATCGTTTCCGATATTATGATGCCCGGCATGGATGGAATCGAGATGGTGGACAATATCCGCCGGATTAACAAGACGATCCCGATCCTGCTGATGACGGCGAGAGATGATTTTGCCTCCAAGCGCCGCGGCTTCCGTGCGGGCATTGACGACTACATGGTCAAGCCGATCGATGTGGATGAGCTGATTCTTCGCATCGAAGCGCTTCTGCGCCGTGCGCGCATTGAGGCGGAAAAGAGACTGACGGTCGGCAGGACGGTCCTTGACGCGGAAGAGATGTGCGCGTATGTGGATGGAGAGGAGATCAGCCTGACTGTTCGCGAATTCAACATTCTCTACAAGCTGCTGTCCTATCCCAAGCGGACATTCTCCCGCGCGCAGCTGATGGATGAATTCTGGAGTGGGGAGAGCAGCGCCAGCCTGCGCGCCGTGGATGTGTACATCACTAGAATCCGAGATAAATTCTCGGACTGCGAGGACTTTAAGATCGTCACTGTCCATGGTCTTGGCTATAAGGCGGTGCTCTCCGTATGAGAAAGGATAAGGAAAACCAGCAGAAGAAGGAGAAACCGACCGATGTTCTGCAGAATGCCTCCGCCATGAGCAGCCAGGTGATGAATAATCTGGAAAACATCGGCGAATCGCTCAAGAAGGAGTATGACGCGGTCATTGCCAGCCGCCTGGAGGATCCGCGGGTGAAGCGCCGTCTCTTTTCCTGGCGGATGTTTGCGCTGATTCTTGCGGTGGTCTTTGTTCTCACGGCGACCAATGTGCTGCTCATCGAGCTGTTTCTCAAGCTTGAGGTCATCCACATTGTCATGAGCATGGGCGTCGGCGTCTACTGGGTGATCATGGCGCTGGTGGCGGCGGTGGTGATTCATCAGGTTTCCTGCATGAAATTCGACAAGCCGATGAGGAAACTCAGCCGTGCGATGCGCAAGGTTGCCGGCGGCGATTTTTCCGTCCGCCTGACGCCTCTGCATCCGGAAAACAAGTTTGACTACATGGACATCATGTTTGAGGATTTTAACCGCATGGTGCGCGAATTGGCGAGCACGGAATCGATGAAAGACGAGTTCATTGCCAATGTATCCCATGAGATCAAGACGCCGCTGGCCGTCATCCGCAGCTACGCCGCCGCGCTGGAGCGCAGGGACGTCAGCGAGGAGGAGCGAAGGGAATACGCCAACACCATCGCGACGGCGAGCGAGAATCTGAGCACGCTGGTGAGCAATATCCTGCGCCTGAACAAGCTCGAGCATCAGGAGATCATTCCCGGTGCGGAGCCCTACGACCTTACGCGCCAGCTCTTTGAATGCGCCCTCAATTTCGAGGATCAGTGGGAGAAGAAGGGCGTGGAATTTGACGCCCAGCTGGAGGAGCGCATCATGGTCGCGGCGGATGAAAACATGATGGCGCTGGTATTCAACAACCTGATTTCCAATGCGCTCAAGTTTACAGAGCGCGGCGGACGCGTCATCCTGCGGCAGGAGAAGGACGGTGAGGACGTCGTGGTGACCGTCGCGGACACGGGCTGCGGCATGGACGAGGAGACCATGGCGCATATCTTTGATAAGTTCTATCAGGGCGAGACTTCGCATTCCCGCGAGGGTAACGGTCTTGGCCTCGCGCTGGCCAGGCGTGTCGTGGAGATCTCCGGCGGCAGTATCGGCGTGCGCAGCGAGCCGGGCGAAGGGTCGGAATTCTATGTGCGCATGAAGCGCTGGCAGCCCGCTGAAAAGGACGAAAAGCGGGCAGAAAAGAAGCCGGACAAGCGCAGCGGCATCTCCGCAGAGGCGGTGATCGGCATGATGCTTGAGCGCATGCCGGAGATCAGCCTGAAGAAGAGTGCTGAGCTGGAGAATGAAGAAAAAAGTGATGATCTGCCCCAGTGATTCACAGGACAGAAAAGAAACATTCATCATTCAGCAACAATTTCCGGGCATAATAAGCGGGTATGATGACAGACCGCGCTGCGGATGAAAGGACATGAATGATGAGCAGGATTCTTCTGGTAACGGAGTCCGGCGCGGATCTTGCGCCGGAGATTGCGAAGGAATATGGCGTCACGGTCGTGCCGATGCACGTGACCTACGGCGGGCAGACGCGCGACGACGGCGCATTCCCGGTTGGCGAGATGTTTGCGCACTATAAGACGACGCAGGAACTGCCCAAGACAAGCGGCTGCACGCCGTCCGACTTTGAGACGGTCTTTGACCGCCTGCAGCGCGAGGAGCCGGATGCGCAGATTCTCTATCTGGCGTATTCTGCATGCACGACTTGCTCCATGCAGAGCGCGCTGATCGCCGCGCAGGACAGGAAGAACATCACTGCCATCGACACCAAGAGCGTGACGGCGGGGCAGGGAGCGATCGTGCTGCGCGTAGCGAAGCTGCTGCGCGAGCATCCGGAGACGACCATGGAAGAGGCGGTCGCTGAGGCGAAGCGCGCCATTGAGTCCGTGAAGATGGGCTTTTTCCCCGGCGATCTGGATTATCTGCGCGCCGGCGGCCGCGTGTCCAATGCGGCGTATCTGGGCGCGAGGATTCTCAGCCTGCATCCGCTCATTGAGATCCTCGACGGCAAGCTGATGTCCACGAAAAAGTATCGCGGCGCGATGGACCGTGTCGTGCGCCAGCTGGCGGAAAAATTCCCCGACGAGCAGCAGCTTGACCGCAGCGTGATCTACCCGATCTATGGCGAAGGGCTGGACGCGCAGGTCATGCGCGACGTCGAGCAGATCCTCCGCAGCAAGGGCTTTAAGGAGATCTGCTGGGTGAAGACCGGCTGCGTCATCGCCGCGCACAGCGGCCCCGGCGCGTTCGGCATCGCGGGCTTCACGGCATAAGTGAGCGAAATGAGGGACTTTCGATAAAGCGGGAGTTCCTTTTTTCTTATTAAATATGAAGAAGACAGCGCTGCGGCAGAGGGAGTGATGCTCTCGGGATCGGTATAAACTCATCGTTCTTGCCATGAGCAGGAGAATGACCGTTTGCTCAGCTTTAGAGAAAAAGTCGGGCGGGTCCGCGCAGGAAGCTGTATAATACGGGCAGACCTGCAGGCAGACGGGAGTGGAGAAGATGAACTACTACGAGAGGATCCAGCGATCCATCGACTTTATCGAGGAAAACCTGACGGAGGACATCACCATCGAGCGGTGTGCGCGCGAGGCATATATGAGCGTATCCGGCTACCACAGGATGTTTCTGTCCATTGTGGGATACGGCGTCGGCGAATACATCCGCATGAGGCGCCTGACGAAGGCCAGCGAGGAGCTGTCCCGCGGAGGGCAGACGGTGATCGGCGCGGCGATGAAATACGGCTATACCTCTGCGGACAGCTTTTCCCGCGCATTCAAGCGCCGCTTCGGCGTGGTTCCCTCAAAGGTGAGGTTCCCTTCTCCTGAATTGAAAGGGACAAAGTTTGAAAGGGTGAATCTGATGGACGCACAATTTGAAGAGGAGCGGGAACTGGCGCAGAAATACCCGGATATCAAGGTCATCCGGAGTCTTGAGCCGATGAAGGCGGCGTGCTTTACCTACTACGGAGAGGATCCGGAGAGCCATGCGTTTGATGTGCTCAGGCAATGGGCGAATGAGCACGACGTCTTCTTCCGGGGACAGGGATACCGCGTCTTTGGCTACAACAATCCCGACCCGTCCGAGCCCGGATCGGATGAGACATATGGATATGAGGTCTGCGTGACGATTCCGGATGCGCTGTATGAGATGCTGGAGGATGTGCCGGAGGGCTTTGAGCGAGGGACATATGACGGCGTGAAACGACGGGTTCTTTCGGGCGGAAAATACGCCGTGACCTCCGTGCGGCGCGATGCGCAGGGGGAGATCGGCGGAGAGATCATCAACGCATGGAAGCGCTTCAGCACATGGCTGCACGAGAGCCGGTATATCTGGGGCGGCGGCCAGTATCTGGAGGAGCATTTTGGGTTCAATGCGTTTGACGATCATATCGGCGGCGTCGATCTGTACATCTCCATTCAGGATGCGCCCAAGCTGCCAGCCGTGATCGGGAAGGAGGAAGAAATCCCTGCCTGCCGGGCGGTGGTTTTCAGGACGGAGGGGGCGGACGCCTTAGGAAATGCGAAGCAGAGCTGGGCGCGGGCGCTGGCCTTCGCCAAAGCGCACGGACTGGATCCGAAGGCCTGCCGGGTATTCCGGTATGACAAGGGCTTCAGCCGGACGCCGCCGTTTTTCTGCGCGGTGATGATTGCGCTGCCGGATTCCTTTGAGGAAGCGCTGCCGGAGATGGAAGCATTCCCCGGCGGCCGGTACATGACGGCATATGCGGAGCAGGAGCATATCGCAGAGGGCTGGATGCGCATGGAACGATGGCGCAAGGAGAGCAAAGCGACGGCAGGCAATCACCAGTGGCTGGAAGAGTGGACGCTGGATAACTGGTCGTCTCCGTGCGGGACGGTCAAGCTCTGCTACCCGATTGCAAAATGAAAGACAGCAGAGACAGGAGAAGCGGACTTATATACAAAAGGATGGCTCCGGGTTGGGAGTCATCCTTTTGCGCGTTTGGTTTTTACTTGCCGACGATCGCATTCAGGCGGCGGAAGGAGAGTGGCCATACGCAGCCGGCGAAGACCGTGATGAAGAAATAGCGCACGGCTTCGGCGATGTGATGGCCGGCGAACAGCGCGCGCAGCACCGGCTTCGTTCCTTCCTTGATGGCGAAGACCAGCACGAGGCCGAGCGCAAGCTTGAGCGCCTGCACGGGCAGCGCGGCCTTTTCCTCAAAATGGATATAGCGGCGCTCCAGCTCAAAGGCGAGGAAGAGGCCGGAGATGCAGCCGAGCATCTTGTAGGCGTTCTTGACGCCGTGCAGATAGCTGTCCGCATCGATATCCGCAGGGAAGGGGAAGGTCTCGGCAAAGAGCAGATAGGCAGCCGAGAGCGCGATCATCACGACAAAGAGCGCGCGCATTGTCTCATCGCGCTGCGTGACCTTATGCACGAGCGGATAGAAGAGGAAGACCAGCGCGGCGGCGATGAGCACCGACACGCCGACGTCCAGCGGGGTATGCACGCCCAGATACATGCGGGAGAAGGCGGTCAGCGCCGCAAGCGCCACGCAGACAATGCGCAGGACGAGCGGGGAATTCCATCTGGCGATGCAGCCGAAGACGCCGACGGCGCTCTGCGTATGCCCGCTGGGGAAGGAGTAGCCTGTCGCTTCCGCGCGTGCGCTTTCCACGATGGTGAAGTTCTCGTCGAGCACCCACGGGCGCGGGATACGGACAAAGAGCTTGAGGAACTGATTGATGACCGTGCCCGTCAGGCCGACGGCCAGCAGATACAGGCCTTCGCGCTTGCTGATGCACCAGTAGATGAGGATGCCGATGACGATCAGCAGCGTCTCTTCGCCAAGGTGCGTGATGAGGGAGAAAAGGGTATCGAGGAAGGGGGTGCGGAGCCCTTCAAGAAAATAGAGAAAGGACATGGTAACCTCCGATTGCTGCTCGCTGTGACTGCGGCGGAATGCTGAGATTGATTATACAGCAGTTTTTGGAAAAATACCAGACGGGATGTTCCCGGCGGGCGGAGAAGCAGGAGGTATCGTTTGCGGATGGCTTGTGCTTTGTGCAGCTGAGCATGGAAAGGCTTCTGTGTTTGGTATCAACTTGAATTGCGCGGAAAAATGGATTATAATAATATGGAAGATGTAAGCTGCGGCGTGCGGAGGGGTGATGGATCCGGGGCATTTTCTGGTTTGGTTTCGACATTGAGCATTCTTTTCGCCGGGTTATTCCATCCCCAACAGCGTGCCGCTGAAGAATGTGGAGAGGATTGTGGAAGCGGTGAAGTGGATTGGAAGGTACTGATGAAGATGCGAGCTGCGGTGAGAGGTAAGACGGGATTGTGGTTTATTTAGATGGATAATAAATCAAGACACACTGGCCCTCTGGCCGGTGCGCTCTATGCACTCCGTCCGTGCAGAGAAGGATACCGGAAAATGAATGCTCGAAATATAGCACAAATAATTCGGCTGAAAACATGGACGGGATGGTCTGGTTGCTTGTTAAATTGTATAAAATTTGTTCAAATTGGAGAAAAATTATTTACAAACTCTCATATATCAGGTAAACTGATAACAGAAAAAATCTCTCGGGAGGAAAAAACCGATGAGATTGTCCTATCAATTGCAAGGAGGATACTGTTCATGAAGAAACTCATCACCCTGCTTCTGGCGCTGGTTATGGCCCTGTCTCTGACCGGCATGGCGTTTGCTGAGGACGT
>JAGBFR010000073.1 GCA_017936375.1 Clostridia bacterium | reverse complement strand
TGTCCTCCTTTTGTTGTTTCCTTTGCAGTTGCCAGACCGCATTTTGATTATACAACAAAAGGAGTTTTTCCATCTACATCATCGCCAGAAGGCTTCTTTTGAACCACTCGCCTAGCGAGTGGTTTTCTTCATACAAAAAGGCGAAAGACTTTTGTCTTCGCCTTGGGATATGTGATGGTAAGTTTATTACTCGTTTCACGATGCTCTCTTTTCTCCAATCTGAAGAATCTTCGGCCTCTCTTCAACAGAACCGTAGGTAACAACCTCCGGATACATCTCCAAGAACCAGCGCTTAATGGCCGGATAGCGTCGAGATCTGCTATGACATTCAGACAACAGGAGCAGTTCTTCATATTCTGCCAGATTCTTTCGAATATCTTCCGCGCTGCCATGGGTCAAAATGTAATCTTCCATGTATTCATAGGTCAAACCCTTGTAGCTTTCCTTCTTCGGATTCGTCCTAATCTGACGCCTAATAACCGTATAGGTCGGGTAGTCCTGACGAACCTGCTGGAGATGCGCATATTCTTCACTGCGGGTGTTCTCAGAGCGCTTGGCAAACGTGCGGTCCATCACAATGGTGCGGTTCTCATGATTCAGCTTAAGCGTATTCTTCATAATTCATATCCTCCCATTCAATCTCTCACTCAGTTACGCAATCAGGGCCAGCATCTTATCACGGCGGGCCTTCTTCGCAGCCTCCAGCTTCGCCTTTTTAGCTTCTTCCTTCTTCTTGCGAAGATCCTCAACAATCTTACCGCGCTTCTCATGGAATTCACGAACTGCCGGGTACTTATCAAGGAACCAATCACGAATCACCAGATAAGATTCTGACTTTGCACCAACTGCCTTAGATGCATCATCTTCAGCGCGCATCATCTTGAACTCTGCCATAATGCTATTATCTTTATCATCGTGCTTGGTAATGTAGAGTTCCATATATTCGAAGTTCAGGCCATTGAAAACATCCCGCATGTCCTCGCCACTCTTCTTGTTCTTCGCAACAACAGGCGTATAACCCGGATAATCGCGGCGGACTTCCTGAAGCGTCTTGTACTCGTCGGTACCATACTTGCAGGACTCGTTGTAGAACTTCTTGGTCATCTCGATGGTGTTGTTCTTGTGATTGATCTGGATGTTAGCCATAATGCTTTCCTCTTTCTTTCCGGGGTCTTGCCCCTGTCGTTTTTTGTTTGAAGGTTTTGTTCCCTTCGTTGTGATCACAGTATACAACAGTGCCTCCTTTATCCAGTCACTTTAATGGTACATGTTTTTATAATCTTTCCTTTTTCTTCAGCCTGATATGTGTTGTAAACACACCTTCCCTGCGCATACCTTCAAAAGTTGATCCAAAGATGTTGAGAAGATACGTCAATCTCGTTTCGCAGATGTGTCAAAGATGACTCAAAGAAGACTCAAAGTTCATTACGCCTTGATTGTTTGTTCTGTAGACGAAAATAAGGAGAAGCCCTCGAGCTTCCCCTTATTTATTTATCTATAGAAAATATTACTGATCGGGCTATGCTCCAGATACTTACCTTTCAGTTCTACATCCTGAATGTCCAGATACGCTCTTTCTGTTACTTTGACGCTTGAGTGACCAAGGAGGCGGCTCAGCGTATAGATATCCATTCCTGACAGTAAACAGCGTTTGGCAAAATTATTTCTGAGCGTATGCGGCGAAACCCGCTTTGTTATGCCCGCCCTGTCCACATACTTTCTGAAATTTGTCTCGTACTGAGAAACAGTCATCATACGCCCGCTGCTCTTTACAGGGAAGGCATATGGAGACTTACAGCGACGTTCCTTGTATTGCAACCATTTTCGAAATTCCTTCTCCGTCTTATAAGAGAAGAATACTTCCCGTGATTTCCTGCCCTTTGTCTTCTCAGCGGGAAGATGGATCGTTCTTTCCAGAAGGTTAATCTGATCTCCTTCAATAGAAAGCGTTTCCCCTATTCTTGTGCCGCTGTCGAGCATAATCATCATTACGATCATATCTCTGTATTCGCAAAACAGCTCTTTATCCAAGCATTTGAACAAACGCTTTACTTCTTCGTCGCTCAAGTATTCCTTGGGCGGCCTCTCTTGAGGCAGATGCCGGATCTTCTTCATTGGATTCTTTTCAAGATACTCCATCTCCTCCAGCCAGAGATAGAAGACATTGACGTTGCGAAGATAGTTATTGATCGTAATATTGCTGATTTTTTTGCTGTAGTCTCCCCGATTCTCAGGACAATTGCTTTTGCTCCGTTTCTTGTCAGCACAGAATGTATACTTTCCTCTGGTCTGAAGATCCAGAACAAACCGCCTGATCATATAGTCTTTGACCTCATCCGCATGCACAATCCCCTCTGCTTCCTTCACCCATGCAGCAAAGAGGTACAGCGTTTGCTCGTACGATCTGATTGTCTGAGGCCGCAGTTGTTTGCTTCGGCAGTACTCCGAAAACACAGGAATCATTTGTGTGAACAACATGTTACAAACCAACACCTTTCATTAAAGAAGCCTATAAATGCGACGTTATGGAGAGATAAGCAATTTACGGGCCGATGTTGGTATTCTTTTACATTTAATTATTCATCGCCATTTTCGACATTTTATAGCTTTTATTAGATTTTTTCATTCTCCTTTCCTTGAAAAACAGCCCTTTATTCCAGTTATTACGCAGATTCCTTGATCCTCAATCTGTCCGACACCAGCGCGATAAACTCCCCATTGGTCGGCTTGTCATCCAGGCTGCACACGTTCTTGCCGAAGGCCTCGTCGAGCGCCTCAATCCGTCCCCGATTCCATGCCACCTCAATGGCATGCCTTATGGCCCTTTCTACCTTACTGCTGGTCGTCCCGAACCTGTGCGCAATGCCCGGATACAGCTCCTTGGTGATCCTGCCAAGCAGCTCCGGCTCCTCCAGCACCATCTTTACCGCCTCGCGCAGGTACTGATAGCCCTTGATGTGCGCGGGAATTCCGACGGTCAGAAAGAGATTGGCGATGCGCGCCTCGGGATTGTCTTCCGAGCCATGTTCGCGCGCCGGCTGAAGATGTGTAAGCATCTCCTGCGCGCGCTCATTCTCCCCTACCGCTTCAAAGACTCGCTGCGCCAGTGTCATAAAGTCAAAGGGTTTCACCATGTAGTAATGCGCGCCAAGATTGATCGCCCGGGCAATAAAGTCATCACGCCCAAGGGCTGTGAGGGCAATCACACTCGGCCGTTTATTCAGATGAAGTTTGGTAAGGTGCTCAAGCACGCCATAGCCATCCATATGAGGCATAATCATATCGCAGATGAGCACATCCGGCTCTTCCTCCTGCACAAGGCGAACCGCCTCAGTCCCATCGCCGGCAGTGCCGACCACGTCCATCCCCTCCTGCGCCTGCAGATACTCCGCAATCATATCGCGCAGCTGCTGATTGTCATCTGCAACCACCACCCGAACCGTATCCATGTTTTCCCTCCCGTTATTCAAGGATATTTATCCACTTTGGATATATCTTATCACATCAGACAGGATATGTGAAGATATATTCTCAAATTCCGGTTGTCTTCTTTACATATATACGCAGGCGCCAGCCGGATATGACATCATTCGTGTTCCACCGCAGCAGGCTCATCTTTTCAGCGAATCCATGCAGCGGGCTCACGGAACCAGATTCATCTCCTCGTCCGTCAATTCATAGCCGACAAAGCCGTCCGGCACGCCGCCAACAATGATCGACTCAGCAACCAGCATGTTGGCCTGCACCTGCGTGGTCTTTGCCCCGGTTGGGATAACAATGCGAATGCTTGCCGTGAGCTCGAGATACACCTTGTGTCGCGTCTGGTTGATGCCGCAGGCCTCGAACTCCGTCTCAAAATTGGTCATAATCGAGCCGACCGGCACAATAGACACAGGAATCCTCGGCCCGCGTCCGGCAAAGAGCGACAGTCCGAGCGCCGCGCCAAGCGGCACGCCGACCTTCTCGCTGGACATCTGCTCAAGCCGGGTAAGCGCCGCCGCACCGGCACGTCCGGCCAGCGCGTTCATCCGTGCGGTATTGGCCGAGAGCAGCGCCACCTGCCCGTGCTCATCCACGCGCACATGCATCAATTCGTCATACCCCACGCCGTCTCCCAGTGCATCTGCCATCGCGCCATTGAGGACCTTGGAGGCCAGCGCGGCAGAACGCGCCTCCGCAAGAGAAAAGACAAGGGGCTTTACATTCCTGTCCGCCAGAAGGAGCAAGAGCAGCGCCGCAAGCGCCAGCAGCAGTACCCGGCGAAACAAGCGCCTTCGCCTGATTCTTGAGGAAATTTTTCTGATCTGAGCCGCAGTCATCGAATCCCTCCCGCCGTCTTATATATGTACGCCGCGCAGAAAACAGCCTGCGCAGGCGGCATTTTCGCATTTATTGTGCGAAAGCGTCCAATCTATGATATAATGATGATATGTATGCGCTTCTGCCTTGCGGCAGCGCATCACGCTTCCCTGATCCCCCGGGTAAGGAGACATGCCATGTCAACACATTCCGGCGGCAGCAGCCGCAAGCCCGTGCCAAAGAAAGGCGCAAACGGGAAACATATGCCAAAGAAAAACACGCCGCTCTCCCCTGCCGAGGAGCTTTCCGACGCGATGGAGCAGGCGATTGACGGGCAGGATCAGCTCTTTGTGACGGAAGCAGAAACCCCCGCCACAGAGCAGACGCAGCTGAATATCCCCCGCGTACGAGAGGCAGAGCCGGCGCCTGCGCAGCACACCTCGCGCATGCCCGCGCCGGTCACCACGCCGCGCAAGAAAAAAAAGAAGCGCGCAGCGCCCCAGCGCCCGCACTCGATCTTCACCCCACGGACGAAGCCGCGCAATTTCGCGCTGAGCGTCGCGGTATCCACCGTGCGCCTGTCGCTCATCCTCGCGCTGTGCGCCTGCCTTGCTGTCGGCGGCGCGCTCATCGGCATTGCGAAAGCCTATGTCGACACCGCGCCGACGCTCGACCTTGCCGCGCTCAATGCACAGGACAAGACGTCCTTCATCTATGACAGCGACGGCAACCTGATCACCGACTACAAGGGCACCGAGGACCGCATCATGGTCTCTATCTCGGAGATTCCCGTGATGCTGCGCAATGCGTTCATCGCCGTGGAGGACGCGCGCTTTTACCAGCACAACGGCGTGGACGTCAAGCGCATCGTCGGCGCGCTGGTGTCCAATTTCACCGCAGGCACCTCGCAGGGCGGCTCCACGATCACCCAGCAGCTCATCAAGAACACCATGCTCTCCGATGAATACTCCTACAAGCGCAAGCTGCAGGAGGCCTATCTGGCCATGGAGCTGGAGACCCGCTACACCAAGGACCAGATTCTGGAGAGCTATCTCAACACGATCTTCCTCGGCGGCAGCTATTACGGCGTGAAGGTCGCAGCCTACGGGTACTTCGGCAAAGAACTGAACGAGCTCACCCTGCGCGAGTGCGCCATGCTCGCCGGCATGACCCGAAGCCCCAACTACTACAACCCCCGCCGCAACTTCTATACCCGCAATACCGAGGGCAGCAAGACGGCGGACATCACCAACAACCGCACCAACTACGTCCTGCGCCAGATGCGCGAAAACGGCCTGATCACCACTCAGGAGTATGAAGCGGCGCTCGATCCCTCCACCGCCTACGTGCTGGAGACGTCCCCCGCCTCCAGCGACATGTACGCCTATCCGCACTACGTCGAATACGCGATCAGCGACGTGGTCGACACCTTCCTTGAGCTGCGCAATCTTGAGGATACCTCCGCCAACCGCTATGCGATGGAGAACGAGCTGCGCACCGGCGGCTACAGCGTCTATCTGTGTCTGGACACGGAGATTCAGACCATCGTGGAGGATACGCTCGCCTCGTGGGATGATTATCCCCGCCTGCGCGATCCTTCCGACAAGGTTTATCAGGCGCGCAACGCGGACGGCACCTACACCGAGATCGAGCAGCCGCAGGCCGCCGCCTGTGTCTATGATTACCGCACGGGCGAGCTCAAGGCGATCGTCGGCGGGCGCTACAAGCCGACCACCCGCAAGACGCTCAACCGCGCCTGCGATATGACGATGCCCGTCGGCTCGTCGATCAAACCGCTGTCGGTCTATGCTCCCGCCATCGATCTGGGCGCGTCGCCCGCGTCCATCGCCTACAACATGCCCGTACCGATCTCCGGCTGGAAGGACGCATCGGGCAGAGACTCCTGGCCGCAGAACTATGGCGGCGGCAGCTACCGCGGGCCGCAGAGCTTCCGCAATGCGCTCACCAACTCGCACAACACCTCCACCGCGCAGATTCTGATGACCTATGTCGGCGTTTCCCGCTCGGCGCAGTATCTGCGGCTGATGGGCATCGACGACAAGAACATCAACGCCGATCCCTTCGGCCTGGCGCTCGGCTCCTCCGGCATCACGCCGGTGCAGATGGCCGTCGCCTTCGGCACCATCGCCAACAAGGGCGTCTACCAGCAGCCGCTCTCCTTCTACAGGATCCTCGATTCGAACGGCAACGTCGTTGTGGATATGCACCAGCAGCAGGACCGCCATCAGGTCTTCAAGCCCTCCACGGCGTATCTGGTCACGGATATGCTCAAGGCCGCCGTGCAGAGCGGCACCGGCACGAAGGCCAAGATCTCTTCTCAGGTCGTCGCCGGCAAGACCGGCACCAACTCGGACAGCAAGGGCGTCTTCTTCGCCGGCATGACGGGCTGGTACTCCGGTTCTGTGTGGATCGGCCATGACAACTACAAGGCGCTGACCTCCAAGGCGACGGGCGGCAATTCCGCCGCGCCGCTGTGGCAGTCCTTTATGGAGAAGATCCACCGGGCGAAAAACCTTGACTCCCGTGAGATCATCGACGGCACGCCGGCGGACTATGGCCTTGTCCGCGTGACGACCTGCGGCGTGAGCGGCCAGCTCGCCACAGACGCCTGCTACAACGACGTCAGCGGCTACAAGACCATCACGGACTACTGGTATGAGGGCAGCGTGCCCACGGCCTACTGCAGCATGCACAAGCAGGTCTCCGTCTGCATCGACTCCGGCATGCTGGCCACGGAGTACTGCCCGTATGAGGCCGTCGAGGAGCGCGGCATCGTCCTGATCCCCAAGGGCCATCCGCTCTACAACTACATCGGCAGCTATGACAATACCATCCGCGATTACCTCGGCGAGTTTGCCACGCTGACCAACACCGCGGACGTCAACCGTCACGTCTGCCAGCTGCACGACGCCTACACCGCCTCCCAGCAGACCTCCGATCTGGAGGCGCTCGTCTCCGAGGCATACAGCCTGACGCTGACCGCCTATCAGCTCGTCGGCTCCAACCCGTACATCTCCAACGACACGAGGCGCCAGATCAACACCGCCATCAGCGCGGTGCAGACGCTGCTGTCGATGTACCCCATCGACTACTCCGCCCTGCAGGGCGCCACGGCGAATCTCTACAACCAGCTGCAGGCCGCCGGTCTGCTGTAATCCCACAGGAGGCCCGCCCATGCGCATCCGTGTGCCAAAGCGGCTGATCGCCGCCGCGCTGATCCTCATGGCGCTCTTTGCCGCCGTCAGAATCGGCACATCCTCCTATGAAAACGCAGTCCGCGCAAGGCAGACGCAGACGCCGTAAAGCACAAAAGGAGCTGCTCTTTGATCAGAGCAGCTCCTCTTTCTTTTCTGAAATCAATCTCTGTTCACCCGTTCAAGCGCGTCCGCATGCTTCTTGAAAAATGCGTAATACGCCTGCACGTTTTCAAGCTCCGTCCACCGCCGGACGTCGACCGGGTCGCAGTCAAGGTCATAGATCTTCGCGCCCTTGAGCGCAAGCAGGAAGGGCGAATGCGTCGAAATCACAAACTGACAGCCCATGAAGCGCGCGCTGTCCTCAATGAACTGCGCCAACTCCATCTGCCGCGCGGGTGAAAGGCTGTTTTCCGGCTCGTCGAGCAGGTAGAGCGCGTCCTCCCCGATCTTGTTGGTGAAGTAGCGGTAAGCGCTCTCGCCGTTGGAGTAGGTGCGCACGTTCATGCCCAGCTCCTCGCGGATATAGCGGCTCTGCGTGTGCTTCCTCGCGCGGTTGACGCGCCGCAGCTCCTCATAATCCGCCATCGACCGCAGCTGAAAGCCCGAGCGCTTCGCTTGAAAGTATTCCTCAAACATCTCCCCACGCCGGCTGTCGATGCCCTCGTTCAGGTCGCGGATGCCGAGCATGTGATCAAAGACGTCGTCGCTGGTGATGATGCAGCTCTCCTTCGGGATTGGCCTGCGCAGCTCGCAATCGCACATGTCCACATAGTCCTGATAGAAGGACGTCATGTTGAACGCAGACTCGCGCGAGAGGCTCAGCTTTTGGGCAATGACGTTGAGCGCGGTCGACTTGCCGGAGCCGTTGCCGCCGTAGAGGATGGTCACCGGCTCAAAATCCAGCCGCTCCAGCCGGTGGCGCGTGAGGATGCGGAAGGGATAAAACGACGTGTAGCACGTCCGCTTTTCAGCCATGCAGTAGCCCGCCTCGCGGTCGTCATCCGGGAAGGTGATGGAATCCAGATACAGCATCGTGCGCCTCCGAATGTTTTTCCTCTCTCCCGGGCAGGCTATGCGCACAACCGAAAGGAGAGGAAGAATCATGATCGAGCAAGATACCCTGCGCCTGCTGCGCGAGTGCGACGCCGGCGTCAGGATGGGCGTCGCGTCCATCGACGACGTGCTGCCCTATGTGAAGAGCGAGGATCTGCGCGCCCGGCTCAATCGCAGCCGTGAGCGCCATGAACGCCTGCAAAGCGAAATCGAGCAGGCGCTCACCCGTTTCGGCGAGGACGGCAAGGCGCCAAACGCCTTCGCCCGCGGCATGTCCATGGTCAAGACGAAGATGGAGATCACTGTCAGCCCCAGCGACGCGACCATCGCCAGCCTGATGACCGACGGCTGCGGCATGGGCGTCAAATCCCTGAACAAATACCTCAACGAATATGAGGCGGCGGATGAATCCGCCAAGGACGTCGCCAAAAAGCTCATCCAGCTGGAAAAGCAGCTGATCGACGAGATCCGCGATTTCCTGTAATCCCGCCTTTATCCGCGCGCAAAGCGGCGGACGTCCACGCCGATAAAGGGAATGACCTTCATCCGGCTCGGGTCGGTCAGGCGCGCGGCAATGCGGTCGTCATACTTCTCATACAGGTCATCGGCGTCGCAGTTGGTCGTCACGACGATGGCCTTATTGGCGTTCCTGCGCTCGTTGACGATGTGATAGAGCGAGGAAACCGTCACCCCGCGCAGCATCGGCTCGCTGCCCAGGTCGTCGATGCACAGCAGATCGCAGGAGAGCATATCCTGCACCTGCTCAAGCCCCTCCTCGCCGAACTGATAGCGGCGCATGGCCTCAATCAGCTT
The DNA here is from genome assembly GCA_017936375.1 of Clostridia bacterium. Taxonomy (GTDB): domain Bacteria; phylum Bacillota; class Clostridia; order Christensenellales; family Aristaeellaceae; genus Ventricola. The sequence continues at coordinate 40,106 of JAGBFR010000073.1, read as the reverse complement.
GTACGCGGAGATCACGACCACGGAGTATCCGCGCTCAAGCACGCGTTGGGCGACGCAGTTCATCAGGAAGGTCTTGCCAAGGCCCGAGCGGCCGCAGAAGAGCAGCCCCTTTCCCTCGGCGGGATCAAATCCGTCGGCATACTGCTCGCAGTACTCGCGGCATCTGCGGATGAAGCTGCGCTGCGTGTTCTTCTTTCCCTCGATCGCCTCGTCCGGGAAGATCGCCTCATCAAAGGCAGAAAAATTCTCCCGCTCGAGGCCCTGCAGTCCCTCGCTCTGGTAGAGCCTGTTCATCACCGCACGCTTGAGGCACGCGCAGGGCTCATGCACCGGCTCGCCGACATAGCCCGTATCGCGGCATTCGGCGCAGCGGTACACCGGCTGCAGATAGTCCTCCGGCAGGCCGCAGGCCTTCAGCGCCGCGCGCAGCTGCGCGTTGATCTGCGCCACGCCGCTCTGCATGGAGGCGGAGATGTCCTTCGCCTTCCCCGGCGAGGAAAAGGCACTGCGCATGCCGCTGGTAAAGAGCCTGCGTCGCTGCTCGAGCAGGTCCGCGACGGCGGCGCTTTTTTCCGCCGCCTCCTCGCGGCGGGCCTTTTCGGTCATGACGTTTCGGGCGCGCTGCGCCTCCAGCTCGGACAGCGCCTCACGCATCACATTCTCACGGCTGAGCATCAGCTTTCCTCCTCGTCAAAGTCGATCACGGCAGCGCTGTATGTCTTGCGGCGCTCCTCGGGCGTATAGCGGCGCATGACGTCCTGCCCGCGCTGCGCGGGGGCCTGCGTCCTGCCGCCCTGCGGCGCGCGCACATGGCTCTCATGCTCCGCGCGCGCGGCCTCCACGGTGCGGATGCCCGCCCCATGCCAGCTCTCCAATATCCGGTTGATCACCTTCATCGGTTCATTACTTCCACATGCATACTCAGCAGCAAGCAACACAATCTCTACATTCATGTTATACTCACTCATGAACTTGCACAAGAGTTTTCGATCAGCTAAACCAGCCCGCTTTTCCAGACCCGCCACTTCATAAACCTGACGAAGTATCTCGTTTAGTCTCTTTATTCTATCATTCTCAGCCTTTACGGCTTCTGCAGTATGGAAGCCAGCATCTTTCCACCTCTGCAGCCGTACACCAACATCCTCAAGCGTACCGTTATCACGATTCTTATGAACAGACTTCACAGCTAGTTCAATCATTTCATCATCAAAACCAGATTGCCGCCAATTCATGATCATATCAAGGTCATCATCAGAAGCAACATGGCCAACAACACCAAGTCCATGCAAAAGCTTTTTAGCGAAGCTACTCTCATCAGCTTCTTGCTTTAGCTTCTGCGTCAGATTATCATTTCCATTTCGTCCAAGCTGATGCTGTCTGAGCAAGATTCCATCCAGATACGCCATTGTCGGTGCACCCTTCGTCGTTTCTTTGCAAGCTGCCTGTATTGTATCCTCAGTGAATCCCCAGTCATCGATCCATTTATTATAAAGCGCCTTATCATCTTCACTGGGATTACGGCGCAGCCCTAAACGCTTAAGCAATCGCCTCAGTTCCTGCTCACGTTTTTTTCCTTGAATAATGAATCTGTTGACTTGTTCTTCAGTTCGAATCCCGTCTCTCGCCCACTCATGCGCTCTATTATCCGCATATTTCAAGCTTACTCGACCATTTGAGCTTTCTTCTTTTTCTTTTTGCAGAAGCATAATCACGATTTCCTTGGGCAATTCAAGAATATCTACCCAATCATAAATCGTATTATAGTCCGACGGGCTCAACTCTTGATTGGAAAGAGTTGTTTCTATTGCTTCCGCAAATGCTCTATCATACAACTGCTGCGAGGGCTCCTGTGCCCGCGTGAGCGTCAGCTGCTTCAAATTGGCATAAGCGTAAGCCACGGGATTATCGCCCACGCGGCGGACAAGCCCGTCCCTCTCCCAATAGCGGAAGGCGCGCTCGACCTCCTCCTCCGTCATGTCCATGTCCCTGGCCATCGCGGCGAGGCTCATGCGCTTGGAGGGGTGGTAGCAATGCATCAGGCCATAGAGGTAAACCTTGACGAAATCCCCCGGCGCGCGGAGCATGTATTCAGCGATAAACATATTCTCCACAGGCGTGGCGTCAAACAGCGCCGCATTCTCGTCAAACGAACAAAACGCCATCCGGTCTTCCTCCTTCGTTCCCCCGGCGGTCACGCCGCCGCTGCTGCATAGATAACTGTATTATATCACAGACCACCCCCCTGGCACAAGGCGGAGGCGCGGCCTGCACGCTGCGCGCAGACGAAATAAAAAAGAGACGGCGCAAAACCGTCTCTCTTTATGTCTTTGATTACATGCCGTAACGCTTCTTGAAACGATCGACACGGCCGCCGGCGTCAACGAGCTTCTGCTTGCCGGTGTAGAACGGGTGGCACTTGGAGCAGATTTCAACGCGCAGCTCCTTCTTGGTGGAACCGGTCTCGAAGGTGTTGCCGCAAACGCAGGTAACCTTCACCTTCTGATACTTCGGGTGGATGCCTTCCTTCATGATTTTCACCTCTTTTTCCGCAATACTATCGCATGAAAGGCACACAAGAAAACCTTCTCATACGCTTGAGCGGAGACTTCGTATAGTATACCCTTCTTTTTCCCAAATTGCAAGCCATTCCTGCAATTTTCTGAAAAAATCTTTGTTCCTCTCTGTCTTTTCCAGCATGCTCAGCAGCTGCTGCGTGGCCTCCCTCGTATGGCCCTGAGAAAGGATCCTGCGCACGGCGGCGACGCCCTCGCACTCCTCCCCGGTGAGCAGCAGCTCCTCGTGCCGTGTGCCCGATCGGGTCAGATCGACCGCCGGGAAGATGCGCGCCTCGCTCAGCGCCCTGTCCAGCCGGATCTCTGCATTGCCCGTCCCCTTGAATTCCTCAAAGATGACGTCGTCCATCCGGCTGCCCGTCTCCACGAGCACGGTGGCGATGATCGTCAGGCTGCCGCCCTCCTCGATGTTGCGCGCCGCGCCGAAGAAGCGCTTGGGCCGGGCCAGCACGCCCGGGGCGAGGCCGCCGCTCATCGCGCGCCCGCCGGGGGCCATGGCGTTGCAGGCGCGGGCAAGGCGGGTGAGGCTGTCCATGAGCACGACGACGTCCCTGCCCTGCTCCACCAGCCGCTGCGCGCGCTCAAAGACCATGTCCGCCACGCGGATGTGATTCTCCTGCGGCGCGTCAAAGGTCGAGTCGAATACCTGCGCGCCGATGCTGCGGCGGATGTCGGTGACCTCCTCCGGCCGCTCGTCGATGAGCAGCGCCATCAGCTCGATATCCGGGTGATTGCGCTCAATCGCCTGCGCGATCTTCTTAAGGAGGACGGTCTTGCCCGCCTTCGGCGGGGCGACGATCAGCGCGCGCTGCCCAAGGCCGATGGGCGCAATGAAGTCAAGCAGACGCATGGACGGGTCGCTGCCGCCCTCCCTGTTTTCCAGCGTCAGCCGCCGGTTGGGGTGGATGGGCGTCAGCGTGTCAAAAGGCCGCCTCTGGCGCGCCTTCTCCGGCGGATCGCCGTTGATACGCTCGATGTACATGAGCGCGTTGTAGCGGTCTCCTGCGCGCTTGGGGCGCGTTTTGCCCACGACATGATCGCCGCAGCGCAGACCAAAGCGGCGGATCTGCGCGATGGAGACATAGATATCCTCCGGCCCGGGCGAGCCGTTCTTCGCCCGCAGGAAGCCGTAGCCGCCCGCCTGCATTTCCAGTATGCCCTGCCCCGGGGCCAGCAGCCCCGCCTTGAGCATGCGTGGCACGACGGGATTGCTCGTCCCGTATTCCTCGTCATAATAACCGAGCGGCTTGGGCTTGTACAGCCCGATCTCCTCATCCTCTGCGCAGGCCGTCAAGGCAGGCTGCTCCGGCTCGTCCTGCCGGCTGAGCAGCTCGACAATCTGCGCCTTATTGACCCCGTAGGGCAGACGGATTCTCTTTTCCTTCGCCAATTCGCGCAGCTGCAGGACCGTCATGTGCGCATAGGAAACGGATGTGTGAACAGACTCCAAATACTTCAGCTCCTCCCAAAGGGCAAATATGATGCTGCATGGCCCGGGCCATGAATGTGCTTCGCTATCAGCATATGCACATGGCATCCAAATTATTTGCGTCTTTGAAAAGAGCTGATGTGTATTCAGGCCTCGGGGGCCGTTTTCTTCGCGATGAGCACGTCGCGGTTGATCGCCTGCTCCACCCAGTGCTCAAGATTCGCCGTGCGCACGATCTCAAAGCCCGCCGCCTCGGCCAGCTTCTCCAGCGCAGCACGCTTGGTCACATAGGTATTGAAGCTCAGCGCCAGCGTGCCGCCGGGCTTTAAGACCTCATGCCATGCGGGCAGCGCCGCCGCCAGCGTGCCGCCGATGGAGTCCTGCTTGCCCGCCGTGCCCTTCTGCACGCCGTAGGGGATGTCCGTCACCATCAGGTGCACGCTCTGGCTGCGCAGCAGCGCGGCGGCGTCGCGCGTATCGCCATGAATCAGGCGCAGCGTGCGGGTGTCGCCGTCCTTAAAGTGCTCCGGCGTGTCGGAGAAGACGAATTTCGTCTCCCGCCCGCCGAGCTTGCCGCGCACGGTCAGGGAGCTCTCGCTCTTCTTGTGCTTGATGCGGTGGAATTCGAGGTAGCGCGTCACATAGTCGCACGCCTCCTTGACCTCCGGCTTGGCGATCTCAATGCCTACGCCGTGGTAGCCGCGGCGCAGGGCGAGCATCGCCGTCGTGCCGCGCCCGGCCATCGGGTCACAGACGATGAGCTGGCTGTCATGCACGGGCATGAAGTCGCTCGCCGCCAGCGCCATGGTCAGCATGGTGTCGGTGAACATCTCGTTCGTCTTGCCCTTGTACTTGAGCAGCGCCGGCAGATCCTCGCCGATATACTGCGGATGCGCGGACTCGACGGGCACCATCTGCCCGTCCTCCATGGTGAACATCACATAGCAGCTGGCCAGCTGGCTGAGCATGCGGATATCCCTGTCCGTCAGCTTCGGCGCGTCAAAGGTGAGGAACACCGCGCCGCCCATCATGCAGTCCCTGACCTCGCAGCCGCGTCCGAGGGCGGCAAGCGTCATGGACAGCTCCTCCCGCGCGAGCGTCAGAAGCGACTGGCGATAGCGGATATTCTGATGCGGATAGAGCAGAAAAGCGTATTTCAAGGCAAAATCCCTCCGGTAACGGCTCAGCCGGTCTGTCCGGCGTCTTCCTGTTGTATGTTAGCGAATGTCTCTGCTGTATGAAAAAAGCCCCATCTTGCGATGGGGCGATGTTCAGCGAATCAGTACTTGCGCTTGCGAGCGGCCTCAGCCTTCTTCTTACGCTTCACGCTGGGCTTCTCGTAATGCTCACGCTTACGAACCTCCGCGATAACGCCGGAGCGCGCGCACTGCCTCTTGAATCTCCTCAGAGCACTTTCCAGGGATTCATTCTCACGAACACGGATCTCAGACATCTAGTATCCCTCCCCTCGGCTCAATCATTCGACGATCCATTGCGTCAAACAAGCCGTCAATGGAGTACCGTACGCTTAATTATAGCGCAACAATCTCTATTCGTCAACTCAAATTTCGATTTTCTTCAAAAGTTTTCTATGATTTGTGTGCCCTAAACGCATTCTGCGCGAAAAAACGCACGGCACGCGGACCTATCGGGAAATCAGCCCATCTTCCCGCCCATTTCCTTACCGCCGAGCACATGCAGGTGCAGGTGCGGGACGGTCTGCTGGGCGTCCGGGCCGCAGTTGGAGACGACGCGGAAGCCGCTCTCCACAACGCCCTCCATCTTCGCCACGGCGGCGGCGGTGCGCATCAGGTGCGCGAGCAGCGCATCGTCCTCGTCCTTGGCGGCATACCAGCCAGAGACGTGCTTCTTGGGGATGACCAGCACATGCGTCGGGGCCTGCGGCGCGATATCGCGGAAGGCCAGCACCTGCTCGTCCTCATAGACCTTCGTGCTCGGGATCTCGCCCGCAGCAATCCTGCAGAAAAGACAATTATCCATATGTATAGCCTCCAATGCTCAAATTCTCTCTATTTGGGTCAGTTTATTCGCGCTCGCCCAGCAGCGCGTCGCCCTCTACGCCGGTGATGCGCACGCGGACGATCTCGTCCACCTGCGCGCCGGGTACGCATACATGCATATACCCGCCGGTGTAGCCCGTGCCGCGCCCCTGTCCGTCGATCTCCTCGATGAGCACCTCGTCGGTCTTCCCGACGCGGGCGGCAAGCGCAGCATGCTCCATCTCCCGGCCAAGAGCGATAAGCCGCCTGGCGCGCTCCTCGCGGATATGCCGCGGAACAGCGCCCTCCATGACAGCCGCTTTCGTGCCCTCGCGCTCGGAATACGGGAAGACGTGCATCCTCGCAAAGCCCGCCTTCCGGCTGGTCTCGCAGGTCTCCAAAAACTCCTGCTCCGTCTCCCCGGGGAAGCCCGTCATCGCATCCGTCGTCAGCGCGCAGTCCTCAAACGCCTCGCGCAGCAGCGTGCATGCGGCGAGAAATTCCCCGCTGGTATAGCGCCTGCGCATGCGCGCGAGCACCGTGTCGCTGCCCGACTGCAGCGCCAGATGGAATTGATGGCAGACCTTGGGCATCTGCGCGATTCCCTCGACAAACGCCGGCGTGACGATCACCGGCTCCAGCGAGCCGAGGCGGATGCGCGCGACGCCCTCCACCTCATGCACGGCGCGGATGGCGTCCAGCAGCGTCGCCTCGCCGCCCAGATCGCGGCCATAGCTGGTCAGGTGGATGCCGGTGAGGACGACCTCCTTAAAGCCCGCCGCAGCGAGGCTCTGCGCCTCCGCGCGGATATCGTCGATATCGCGCGAGCGGATCGGCCCGCGCACGGACGGGATGATGCAGTATGTGCACCAGCGGTCGCAGCCCTCCTGGATCTTCATCGTCGCGCGGGTATGCCCCTCATGCGCGTGCACCATCAGCTTTTCAAACGGGGCCTTGCGCAGCGATTCCACGGCGACGAGCGCGCAGTCCTGCGAGAGCGCTTGTTCAAGCAGCTCCACCACCTCGCCGCGCCGCTGCGTGCCCAGCACCAGCCGCACGCCCGGCAGCCTGAGCTCGTCCGCCGCGCGCTGGGCGAGGCAGCCCGTGACCACGATCGCTGCGTCAGGATTCTTCCTGTGGCAGCGGCGGATGGTCTGCATGCTCTTCTTGTCGCCCGTGCCCGTCACCGTGCAGGTATTGACCACGTAGATATCCGCGCGCTCGTCAAAGCCGACCGTCCTGCAGCCGGCCTCCTCAAAGCGCTCGCGCATGGCCTGTGTATCGTATTGATTGACCTTGCAGCCCAGCGTGTGGAAGGCTGCCGTCATGCCCTTTATCATGGAAATGTTCCGTTTCTCCTTTATCAGCAATTCACAAGCGGAGCGATCAGATCTCCTCCGGCTCATACGGCGCGATCTTCTTCATCAGGCCGCTGGCAAGGACGTAGAAACGGCCCTTCAGGTCGCCGCAGAAATCATAGGGATCGCGCTCCTGATAATCGGGCGCAAAGCTGCTGCGCTCAAAGATCAGGGAGTAGATGAATTCGTCGTTGTTGTCGCCGGTGTTCTCATCCCTGCGCTGCGTATAGGCGGAGACGACGATGCGCTCCGCCGCCGGGACGACCGCAAACACATGGCTGGCAACATACTCGCCCAGGCCGAACACGCAGGTCCTGTAGTCCTCGCGCAGCTCCTTCTGGGTCTTCTTCTTGATCTTGATGGTGCCGTCCGCCAGCTCGGTGAGCTTGTTCTGCGGCATATCCTCGATCTCCGGCAGATCGAGGTCGATCATAACCACGCCCTTGTCCGGGAGCACCTCGGTGTCGATGGCGAAGGCGATGGGCGCCTCGCTCTCCCCGAGCCAGTCCTCGATGTCCTGCTCCGCCGCGCCGGCGACAAGCAGACCCTCTGCACGCTCCGCGACGTCGATGGCCTGCTGATGGATATTGATCAGCGCAACCTCCTGCGCGAGCGCGTCAAGCTGCTCTTCGCTCGGGCCGGCCGGCTGCTTCTTCGCCGCCTTCTTTGCCGGGGCTGCCTTGGCCGCCTTCTCCGGGATGGCCTCGGCCTGCACCTCCGGCTCCTCGTCCTTCTTGCCAAAGCCGAAAAGGCCGCCCAGCTTGTCCTTGAGCAGCGTATCCAGACGCACGCGGTCATACACGCCCGTGCCCGGGATGCTCCAGTTGAGATACGCGCCCTTGTTGCCCACGTTCAGGGAGATGCCCTTGCCGCTGCCGAGGGTGAAGCTGGCGCCGGTCTTGGAGAGATTGAGCTTGACGCCCTTGGCGACCTTTACACTTTTACGAAAACGCATGCTGCATTCCTACTTTCTTTCATCATTTATCTTTCGGTCATACATCCGTTTGATGATATCCATTATAAAAGAAAGCGGAGCATCTTTCAAGCCTTGCCGCCCGAAAGATGCTCCGTGTTGGATCAGTTCCGAAGAGATCATTCCATTTCGCCAAGAAATGCCATGACCATCGTGACCGCCGCAAGCGCCGCGGTCTCCGTGCGCAGGATGCGCGGCCCGAGGGTCACAAGCCGTCCCCCGGCCTGATCGCGCAGCCACTGCGCCTCTTTTTCAGAGATGCCGCCCTCCGGGCCGATGACGACGCCGATGCGCGCATCCCTGCCCGCAAAGGGCTCCACGCATGCGCGCACGCTGCCGTCGCGCGCATCCTCCCACGGGACGATCAGCAGATCGAGCTCCTGCAGCTCGCGTTCCAGCGCGCTCAGCTTCCTCGCCTCGCGCACCTCGGGCACGTCCACGCGCGCGCACTGCTTGACCGCCTCGCGGGCGATCTTCTGCCAGCGCTCTGCCTTTTTGGCCGCATCCTTGCCCTCCAGCTTGACCACGCAGCGCTCCATCGCCACGGGCTGCACGGCGGCAACGCCCAGCTCGGTGCACTTCTGCGCAATCAGCTCCATCTTGTCCGCCTTGGGCAGACCCTGATAGAGCGTCACCCTTGCGCGCGCCTCCGTGCTGCGCAGCGGCTCGACGATGCGCACGCGCACGCCGTCCGCCTCTGTGGACTCGATGCGCGCCAGATATCTTTCAGGCGCGCAGACCAGCTCGATCTCATCCCCGCATTCAAGGCGCAGGACGCGCAGCGCATGGCGCGAATCCTCTTCATTCAGCCGGGCAAGCCCGCCAGAAATGCCCGTCTCATCCGCAAAAAACCGATGCATACTTTTCTCCAATCGTTTCAGAATACGGAGCTCCGCCCCATTCCCCGCCAAAGGGCTTTCCGCTCGCCCTTTGGAAACCTTCGGTCATCAAACAAAAGAATCGATGCACGATTTCTTCAGTCCATCACTGTGCAGCCTTCGCCGCAAGGCACACCCAGGAGCCCTTGGCAAGGCGGTTGCAGACAGTATAGCCCGCCGCAGCCAGCGCAGCCTGCACGTCATCCTCGCGCTCACGGATGATGCCCGAGCAGATGAACACGCCGCCCGGCAGCAGGTGCTTCTTCGCCGGGCCGCACAGGAAGCAGATGACGTCCGCAATGATGTTGGCGACGATCACGTCGGCCTGCTCGTCCGCCTTCTCCAGCAGATCGCCGTGCACCACGCGCACGCGGTCGGCGAGGCCGTTCTTCTCGGTGTTCTCCTTGGCGACCTTCACCGCCAGCTCGTCAAGGTCGATCGCCAGCACATCGCTGGCGCCCAGCTTCGCCGCGGCGAGGCCCAGAATGCCGCTGCCGCAGCCGACGTCGATCGCCTTGCAGCCGGGCCTCACGTACTTCTCCAGCTGCTCCATGCACATATAGGTCGTCTCGTGCGTGCCGGTGCCAAAGGCCATGCCCGGGTCGAGCTCGAGGATGAGGTCGCCCTCCTTCTCCTCGTAAGCTTCCCAGCTCGGCTTGATCACAAGATGCTCGCCGGCGCGGAAGGGCTTGTAATACTTCTTCCAGTTCTCCGCCCAGTCCTGCTCCTGCACGTTCTTATTTTCCACCTCGAGGCTGCCGATGTCAAAGCCCATGTCGATCCTGCCGACCTCGCGCAGCTTCTCGCTCACCAGCAGCAGCGTCTCCTGCGCGCTCATGTCGTCCTTGAAGTACGCCTTGACCAGCACGTCCTCGCTCATCTTGGCGAGAACCTCCTCGTCGATCATATCCCACATGCCGTCTTCCTTCTTGCTGGAGGTGACGTCATAGCGGTCCTCAATCATCGTGCCGACAGCGCCGACGTTCATCAGCACCTCGGAGACGATATCCGCGCCCATCGTTGTGGTGTGCACCACGATTTCCATCCAATCCATACAGTATCTCCTTTAATAGCTGTCCAAGCTTATGTCTCTCAATTCGAATACGCTTCGAGGATATGGGGCTCTGCCCCATCGCCCCGCCAAAGGGCTTTCCGATCGCCCTTTGGAAACCTTCGGATCCAATCTGCTTACAGCAGGCAAGCAAGGTTATTCGCTTTCTGCCCATCAGAAAGCAGCCCACAAAAAAGCCTGAATAAGAAATAATTCTTACTCAGGCCGGGAAAACCCTTTATTTCTTGTCGAATTTCTCTTTGAAGCGCTCGGCGTTTTCCTTGATATAGCTCTTCACCTGATCGCCGAAGCTCTTGCGGCGCTCATACTCGCGCCCGTTGAGCGAATCCTCGAACTGGCGCAGCAGATCCTTCTGCCGCTCGCCCAAATGCTTGGGCACCTCGACGTGAACGGTGAAGTACAGATCGCCCCTGCCCGTGCCGCGCAGCTGCTGGATGCCCTGACCGCGGATGCGGAAGGACGTGCCCTCCTGCGTGCCCGCCGGGATGTTGTACTTCATCGTGCCCTCGAGCGTCGGCACGTCGATATCCCCGCCCAGCGCCGCCTGCGTGAAGGAGACGGGCACGTCGCAGTACATATCGTAGCGGTCGCGCTTGAAGATCTTGTGCGGACGCACGGTGCAGGTGATGTACAGATCGCCCGCCGGTCCGCCGTTGCGGCCCGGTTCGCCCTCGCCCGGGATGGTCTTGAAATTCTGCCCGTCGTCCACGCCCGCCGGCACGTTCATATTGACCGTGCGCGTCACGCGCATGAAGCCGCTGCCGGAGCACTTGGTGCAGCGGTCCTTGATCGTCTTGCCCTTGCCGCCGCAGGTCTGGCAGGTGCGGACGGTCTGCATGCGCCCCAGCGGGGAATTCATGACGACCGTCTGCTGGCCGCTGCCGTGGCAGGTCGGGCAGGTCTGCGGCTGGGTGCCCGGCTTCGCGCCGGAGCCGTTGCAGCAGTCGCAGGTCGCGCTGCGCTGGAATTTGAATTCCTTCTTGCAGCCAAAAGCCGCCTCCTCGAAGGTGAGCGTCAGGTTGTACTGAAGGTCGCTGCCGCGCTGGGGCGCATTCTGGCTGCGCGTACTGCGCCCGCCAAAGCCGCCGAAGCCGCCGCCGGTGAACATATCGAAGATATCCTCAAAGCCGCCGAAGCCGCCATAGCCTGCGCCGCCGCCCATGGTCGGGTCCTCATGGCCGAACTGGTCGTAGCGCGCGCGCTTCTGGGGATCGGAGAGGACCTCATAGGCCTCGTTGATCTCCTTAAAGCGCGCCTCCGCCTCCTTATCGTCGGGATGCAGGTCCGGGTGGCTCGCCTTGGCTGCCTTGCGGTATGCTTTTTTGATCTCGTCATCCGAGGCGCTCTTGCCTACGCCGAGCACCTCGTAGTAGTCTCTTTTATCTGCCACAGCAGTCACCGCCTATTCTGAAAACGAACTGTAAACCGCGCGATGCCGCCGCCCTAACGGACGGCGGCTGTGCGCTTGATGATTGCCTTTTATCTCCCGGTTCCCCTTATGCTGCCGCTGCGGAGCGCCCTCTGCGCGAACGCAGCGACTCCATCGGCCTCGTGCGCAGGAGATGGCCCTACGTCAGGTTCATTCGGAACCGGGTGCGGGCACAGCCCGCTTAGTGGATGTCGTAGTCCGCGTCGGCCGCGCCGTCATTGGTCGCGTCCTGCGCCTGCTGATAGCCGCCGGCCTGCGCATTCGGATCCTGCGCCTGCTGCTGCTGATAGATCTTGCCGAAGACGCTGTACACCTTCTGGGTGAAGGCTTCCATCGCGGTCTTGATCTGCTCGGCGTTGTTGGTCTCGCGGACCTTCTTGAACTCGGCCAGCTCGCTTTCCACCAGCGCCTTGTCCTCGGCGGAGAGCTTGTCGCCCAGCTCACGCAGCTGCTTCTCGATCTCAAAGATCATGCTGTCGGCGTGGTTGAGGGTCTCGACCTCTTCCTTGCGCTTCTTGTCCTCGGCGGCGTACTGCTCCGCCTCCTTGACGCGCTGGTTGATCTCCTCCTCGGAGAGGTTGGTGGAAGAGGTGATGGTGACCTTCTGCTCGTTGCCGGTGCCCATATCCTTGGCGGAGACGTTCACGATGCCGTTGCGGTCGATGTTGAAGGTGACCTCGATCTGCGGCACGCCGCGCGGGGCCGGAGCGATGCCGGAGAGCGTGAAGCGGCCGAGGGTCTTGTTGCCGGCAGCCATCTCGCGCTCGCCCTGCAGGACGTGCACCTCAACGGAGGTCTGGCCGTCCGCCGCGGTGGAGAAGATCTGGCTCTTGGTGGTCGGGATGGTGGTGTTGCGGTCGATCAGGCGGGTGAAGACGCCGCCCATGGTCTCAATACCCAGGGAGAGCGGGGTGACGTCCAGCAGCAGGACGTCCTTGACCTCGCCGCCCAGAACGCCGCCCTGAATGGCCGCGCCGACGGCAACGCACTCGTCCGGGTTGATGTTGCGGTAGGGCTCCTTGCCGGTCACCTTGCGCACGGCCTCCTGAACGGCCGGGATGCGGGTGGAACCGCCGACGAGGATCACGCGGTCGACTTCGCTGGCGGTCATGCCGGCGTCGCGCAGCGCATTCTGCATCGGAGCGATGGTGCGGTCAACCAGATCGCGGGTCAGCTCGTCGAACTTCGCGCGGGTCATGGTGATGTCAAGATGCTTGGGGCCGGTGGCGTCCGCGGTGATGAACGGCAGGTTGATGTTGGTGCTCATCACGCCGGAGAGCTCGATCTTCGCCTTCTCAGCGGCCTCCTTGAGGCGCTGGAGCGCCATGCGGTCGGCCTTCAGGTCGATGCCGTTCTCCTTCTTGAACTCGGCAGCCAGGTAGTTGATGATGCGCTCGTCGAAGTCGTCGCCGCCCAGCTTGGTGTCGCCGTTGGTCGCCATAACCTCGAAGACGCCGTCGCCGATCTCCAGCAGGGACACGTCGAACGTGCCGCCGCCCAGGTCGTAGACGAGGATCTTGTGGGAGTCTTCCTTATCAAGGCCGTACGCCAGGGAAGCGGCGGTCGGCTCGTTGATGATGCGCAGCACCTCAAGGCCCGCGATGCGGCCGGCGTCCTTGGTCGCCTGGCGCTGGCTGTCGGAGAAGTAGGCCGGGACGGTGATGACCGCCTGGGTGACGGTCTCGCCCAGGTAGGCCTCGGCGTCCGCCTTCAGCTTCATCAGGACCATCGCGGAGATATCCTGCGGCGTATAGGACTTGCCGTCGAGCTCAATGCGGCGGTCGGTGCCCATGTCGCGCTTGATGGAGATGATGGTGCGGTCCGGGTTGGTGACAGCCTGACGCTTGGCCACCTGGCCGACAAGGCGCTCGCCGCTCTTGGTGAAGGCGACGACGGACGGCGTGGTGCGCGCGCCCTCAGCGTTGGGGATGACGACCGGCTCGCCGCCTTCCATGACGGCGACGCAGCTGTTGGTGGTACCAAGGTCAATACCGATAATCTTGCTCATTATGTTTTCCTCCAAATCCATTCACTGTTGGTGTTGAAAGTTGTTTACTATATTGGAAGCACCCGCTTCGGCGGGGAACCTCATTGATCAGCCCGCGACGACCTTCACCATCGCGTGGCGGATAACGCGCTCGCCAAGCTTATAGCCCTTCTGCAGGACGAGGCACACCGTGCCCGGCTCGCCCTCATCCTCGCTGCCCTGCATGACAGCGTTGTGCAGCTCCGCGTCAAAGGGCTGACCCATCGGGTCAATCTCCTCGACGCCCATCTTCGTCAGCGCGTCGCGCGTCTGGCGCAGGACCATCTCCACGCCGCTCTTGAGCGGGGACTCCTCCTCGCCGGCGGCGGCAAGCGCGCGCTCGATGTTGTCGATGATCGGAAGCAGGCTGCCCACGGCGTCCCTGCGGCCGTCGTCGAAGGCCTCCTTGCGCACGCCCTCGGTGCGGCGGCGGTAGTTGGCGAATTCCGCCTGCTTGCGCTGGGCAAGGTCCAGATACTCGTCGCACTGTGCCTTCGTCTTTGCAAGCTCCTCTTCAAGCGCCTTGACGTCGACCGCCTCAGCCTCGGGCTGCGGCTCCTGCGCCTCGGTCTCTTTGATGATCTCTTCGCTGTTCATGTTCCTTGCCCTCTCTTTGATGCCGTCAGCCGCCTCGGCGATCCGCTCACGGAGCGTCTTGTCAGCTGCGTCCTTATTCTTTCTTCTTTTCATGATTATCTCTTCTGCTCCAGCCTGTCGTTTTCGTCAAGCAGCTCGCTCAGCGATCTGCCGACCTGCCCCAGCACGGAAAGCACCTTGCCGTACTGCATGCGCGTCGGGCCGATCAGGCCGATCGTATTGACCCGGCCGTCGCTGAGCCTGTAGCTCGCGGTGACGATGGAGCAGTCCCTCGTCTCTTCCATGCCCGTCTCCGGGCCGATGCGGACGGAGATCTCCATCTCTCCGTTGTTGGAGAGGAGTGAGACGACCTTCTCGCGCGTCTCCAGCACGGAGAGCAGCGCCTTCGCCTTGTCGACGTCGGAGTATTCCGGGAAGCTGAGCAGATTCGAGCGCCCGCCGATCACCAGCGCGGAGACGTCGCTCTGCGCCTCCTCCGGCTGCTGCTCGGTCATCGCCTGCAGGATGCCCGCCATACCCATATCCGCGCCTCCGCTGAGCTCGACGAGCCTGCCCGGCAGTGCGGAGAGCGGCGTGCCCTCCAGCCTCGCGCTCAGGATCCTTGAAACGGCGTAGAGCTCATCCGGCGCGATGCTGCGCGGGACGTCCAATACGCTCTGGCGGACGGCGCCGCCGCGCGTGACCAGCACCAGCAGAATCCTGCGGTCCGCCACCGGCACCAGCTGCAGATGGCTGAGCACCTGCTCGCTGCGCGGGGATCTGGTCATGACCGCCGTGGTGTAGTGCGTCATGCTCGAGAGCGCCCGGGCGATCCTCGTGGAGAGGTCCGCCACCTGATGCGTCCTTCGCTCAAAGCAGCTGTTGATGAACGCCGTCTCCTCCACGCTCAGCGGCATGGGCCGCAGCATCTGATCCACATACAGGCGGTACGCCTTGTTGGACGGGACGCGCCCGGCGGAGGTATGCGGCGAATCGAGATAGCCAAGCTCCTCAAGATCGCTCATCTCATTGCGAATGGTCGCCGAGGAGAGCTTCTGCTCGTATTTGCGTGAAATCGTTCTGGATCCGACGGGCAGTGCGGTCAGGATGTAGTCATCGATGATCGCCTGCAGAATCCTGTACTTGCGATCGACGAGATCCATATCGCACCCTCCCTTCGCCGATCCGGTCTGTTGTTAGCACTCGTCTCGTTTGAGTGCTAATCAGCGTGATAAAGATACCACGACTGCAGATTTTTGTCAACAGGGTTTGCGCATGTTTTTTGACTTTTCCTGCCCTTCGCAAAAGCGCACAGACGCGCCCTGTGACACTTCAGCGCCCCAGCGCAGGTTTCAGCCGTCAGGATGCGGTTTTGGAGCAGCAGACGCGCATCAGCCGCCCTTTTCCTGCTCCTCCATCATCTCCACCAGCACGCCGTTCATCACCTGCATGCCGCGCGGCGTCAGGCGGATTCTTTCATTATATACGCCCGCATCATCCGCCGTTTGCGGATCGATCAGACCCATGCGCGTCATCTTTTCCATCGTCCTCGGCCAGACATCCTGCGCGCGCCGGCCAAAGTCCCGCTCAAAGCGCGCCGCATCCATGCCGCGCACCATGCGCAGGCCCATCATCGCCCGCTCAAACATCCGCTCCTCCAGCGTATTGTTGCCCTCGGCGCTGTTGAGGCATGCGGCGTCATCGCAGTCTTCCAGATATTGCGCAAAGTCGACTGTGTGCTCATATCGCCGCCCGTCCATATCGCCGTGCGCCGCGCAGCCCACGCCCAGATACGGCAGGCATTCCCAGTAGACGATGTTGTGGCGGCATTCCCGCCCGGGTCTGGCGTAGTTGGATACCTCATACTGCGCATAGCCCGCCTGCGCGGTCAGGCGCGCGGTGATCGCGTCCATCTCGTCCAGCGCGTCCTCGTCCGGCAGCGGCGCGCAGGAACCCTCCTCCACCTGCCTGTGCAGCAGCGTCCCCTCCTCGAGGATCAGGCTGTAGCAGCTCAGGTGCTCCGGTCCAAGGGCGATCGCCGCGCGCAGCGTGCTTTCCCACTGAGCCGGGGTCTGCCCCGGCAGGCCATACATCAGGTCGAGGTTCAGATTGTCAAACCCCGCCCCGCGCGCCATGCGCACGGCCTCCTCTGCCTGCTCCGCCGTGTGGATGCGCCCGATGGCAGCAAGCAGACCGTCGTCCATGCTCTGCACGCCCAGCGACAGGCGATTGACGCCCGAAGCGCGGTACGCCGCAAGCCGGTCCGGCGAGAGCGTGCCGGGGTTGCCCTCCATGGTGATCTCCGCATCCGGCAAAAGGTCAAAGCATTCGCGCAGCGCATCCATGATCCTGCTCAGCTGCTCCGCGGTGAGGAGCGTCGGCGTGCCGCCGCCAAGGAACACCGTCGCGACCCGCCTGCGCCCAAAGAACGCCGCCTGCGCGCGGATCTCGCGGCAGACGGCGTCGATATACGCATCCTGCTGCGGCAGCCGCCCCGGATAGGAGGCAAAGTCGCAGTAGGCGCACTTTTTGATGCACAGCGGGATGTGGATGTAAACAGAAACAGTATGATTCATGCCCAATACACTTTCCATATGCTGTCCAGCCCTTACTCAATGATGATTTCCCGAGTTCCAACCGTGTAATCATCAATCGGAAGATAGGGCTCCAGGTACTTTTTACGCTTTGTCATTTTTGTCATGAACACAACATAGTCGTACGAACGCATTGCTTCCAGCGTCTGCTGATCAAGATTGCGGTTCACATGTTTCGCTGTCATCAGATCGACATTCGTTGATCTGACCCAACTGATAATGGCATTTTTTACCCGCTTTTCATTGCGCTTGATGCCATACAGCTCGCTTGGCTCCCAGAATACCAGATACCTGTCTTCCGAATACTCATTCTGCTGAGGAATGTAGTACTCCATCTTTTCCCACAGTCCGCAGTGATAGCGCTGCGGCGGTCTGTAGGAATCCCTGCCAAAGATATACGACTTCGAATAGGCGCCCGGCATGCACACGCAGAACACGCACAGCATCAGATAAGCCGCCAGACCCTTCACAGCACCGGCTCGCGATGCCGCCGCGATCTGAGAGGTCATCAGATACAGCGACACGCCCGACACGATCAGCACAGCCGTACCGTAATACCGGGAGAAGCTGCTCATACGCAGCGCCTCGTCATTTGTCATTGACAGCAGATACGTCACATACAGCGTGATAATGTAAATAAGCAGCAGCGCCAGGGTACCCAACAGCCCCTGCCTGATTTCCGCTGCCTGCGCAGCACATCTCTTTCTCTTGAGCTGCCAGTACAGTGCATACATCGCCGCAAAGACGGAATACACCGTCAGCGGCAGCATGGACTTGTCCCCTTCAATGAACAAAGCATACAGGAAAACCTTCGTGATCGAACCCAGCACATCTGCATCTTTCTGCATCAGCAGATCAGAATAGCGTTCGATCGATACACCCTGCAAGCTATCCGCCCCGCCGCCGTATACCATCCCTGTTCGCAGGGTGTACATCAGATAGAGCAGCACCGGAATTCCCAGCCAGAAAAGCAGATGCGCGATCAGCTTTCTGCCCCGCCAGCGATAACGACGGGCAGCCCATACCGCCACCGCTAGCGCAAAGAACAGTCCGCTCCGCTTCGTAAGCGCCAGCATACTGAGCATCAGGGCGGCCGGCAGCTGAGCCTGCGATTCATTGCCTTGATGCAGAACCCAGATCAGCGCCGCCATGGCAATGCAGCCCAGCTGCATATCGACTGTCAGCGTATAGGTGCCCACGGTCATGCAGCACAGCGCAACGGCACCCGCGCATATCACTGCAGCTGCCGCCACGCGTTCCTTCACGCCGGAGAGGCGGTCGATTCCCGCGAACAGAGAACCAACGAAGAAAATATTGAGAAGCCCCTGTGCAAACAGGCAATTCGGAATGGAAAAACCAATAAACCTCTGAACAAATGAATTCCAGATCTGAACACCCGGCACATAATCGTAATAGGTAATATCCGGCGTGGTGGGATAAGCTTTCTCGTAGAAAATCGCTTTATTCACGCGATACCAGTGCGACCCGTCATCCGCATGGGACAGCGTCACACCGCGCGTAATCACAAACAGCCACACCACGGACAGCAGGATAAACCAAACCGCCTGCTGAGAAAAGAAGCTGCTGAGGCTTCCCTTCCCGGCTGTGCAGAGCAACAGGATCAGGCCGACCAGCAAAACTCCATACGCCGCCAGATCAAGCGCTCCGGTAAATCCCATCAGATACAGCGCCACAGTCACGCCCGACACTGCGACCGGAAAGCAGAACGGAACGGGCACCCTGCACCTCTTACAGGTCATTCCATAACCCAGCAGAGAGAGCACAAGAACGGCGCCCTTCAAAGCTATCATCATGTATATTCTCGATTCTTATTCATCCATCTTCAGAACCGCCATGAACGCCTCGCTTGGCACCTCGACGCTGCCCAGCTGCCTCATGCGCTTCTTGCCTTCCTTCTGCTTTTCAAGCAGCTTCTTCTTTCTGGTGATGTCGCCGCCGTAGCACTTGGCCAGAACGTCCTTGCGCATGGCCTTGACTGTCTCGCGGGCGATGACCTTGCCGCCGATCGCCGCCTGAATCGGGATCTCAAACTGCTGACGCGGAATGACGTCCTTGAGCTTTTCAGCGATGGAGCGGCCGCGGGCATACGCGCGCTCGCGATGGACGATCATGGACAGCGCGTCACACATCTCGCCGTTGAGCAGCATATCCAGCTTCACCAGATCGCTCTCGGCATAGCCGTCGAGCTCATAGTCGTAGCTGGCGTAGCCGCGGCTGCGGCTCTTGATCTGATCGAAGAAATCGTAGATGATCTCAGAGAGCGGCATCTGATAGTGCAGGCAGACGCGGCTTCCCTCGTAGACCATGTCCTTGAACACGCCGCGCTTATTCTGGCAGACCTCCATCAGCGCGCCGACATACTCCTGCGGGGTATGGATCGCCGTCTTGACGATCGGCTCCTCCATGTGTTCGATGTCGGAGACGGCAGGCAGGTTGGACGGGTTGTCGACCTCGATCATCGAGCCGTCGGTGCCGAAGACCTTGTAGATGACGCTCGGCGCAGTGGTGATCAGGTCGAGGTCAAACTCGCGCTCAAGGCGCTCGGAGATGATCTCCATATGCAGAAGGCCGAGGAATCCGCAGCGGAAGCCATAGCCCAGCGCCTGAGAGGTCTCCGGCTCATAGGTCAGGGACGCGTCGTTGAGCTGCAGCTTTTCCAGCGCATCCTTGAGGCTCTCATAATCCGCGCCGTCCGCCGGATAGATGCCGCAGTAGACCATCGGGTTCACCTGACGGTAGCCCGGCAGGGACTCGCTCGCGGGATTGGCGTCGTCGGTGATCGTATCGCCCACGCGGGTGTCGTGCAGATCCTTGATGGAGGCGGCGATGTAGCCGACGTCGCCTGCGCGCAGCTCCTTCATCGGCACATAGCCCGGGCTGCGCACGCCGACCTCAACCACGTCAAAGCACGCGCCGGTGTTCATCATGCGGATGCGCATGCCGGGGCGCACGCTGCCGGAGACGATGCGCACATAGCAGATCGCGCCGCGATAATTGTCATAGAAGGAGTCGAAGATCAGCGCCTGCAGCGGCGCCTCTTCCTCGCCGGTCGGCGCGGGCATCATCTTCGCGACAGCCTCGAGCACCTCTTCGATGTTCAGGCCCGTCTTTGCGCTGATGAGCGGCACCTCGGAGGCGTCCAGGCCGATGATCTCCTCGATCTCCGCCTTCACCTCATCCGGGCGCGCGCTGGGCAGGTCGATCTTGTTGATCACGGGAACGATCTCCAGATTCGCCTCCAGCGCCATGTACACGTTCGCCAGCGTCTGCGCCTCCACGCCCTGCGTCGCATCGACGACCAGAATCGCGCCCTCGCACGCCGCCAGCGCGCGGGAGACCTCGTAGGTAAAGTCGACGTGACCGGGGGTATCGATCAGGTTATAGGTATAGGTCTGGCCATCCTCGGCCTTATAGGTCATGTTGACCGCCTTGCTCTTGATGGTGATGCCGCGCTCGCGCTCCAGCTCCATCGAGTCAAGAATCTGATCGACCATCTCGCGCTTCTCATACACGCCCGTCTTCTCCAGCAGGCGGTCGGCGAGCGTGGACTTGCCATGGTCGATATGGGCGATGATGCAGAAGTTGCGGATCATGTCCATGCGTTTGTCGCTCAAAGTAGTATCCTCCGTTTCGGGTCAATCAGGTAACCGGCACAGCGCCGGGAATGGTCAGGTTACATCAGGTCCATCAGCCATGCCGCCGCAATCAGCAGCGCATGCCCCAGCAGGGACAGCGCGCAGGTGATCAGTCCGTTCAGCGGGATGGGCACAAGGCCGATCCTGTCGATCATGTACAGCTGCTCGGTCAGGAAGAGGAGCATCACGCCCCCCGCAATCATAAAGCCATAGATGGCCGCCAGCGGCGAAACGCCGATCAGCGAAGCCGCAACGGACAGCGCCGCAGCGGCGGCAAGCGCCGGCAGCACGCCCAGCAGGCCCGTGAGCACGCGCAGCATCGGCTGCTGCGCCCGCACGAAGGCCGCAAAGCCAAGGAACATCACCATATGCACAAAGAGCATGACGATCATCGCGCTCTGCAGGACGATGTTCGTCGGCAGGCCGCCGGATGCATACAGCCGGAACAAACCCAGCGTCAGCGTGCCGTAGCCGCCCGCCCGCAGCAGGATGGCCGCCAGATACCGCTGGCGCACATACCGGCTCACGGGGCGATACCCCGCCTCCATGCTCTCGCCCAGAAAGAAAAACATCAGCGCAGCCGCACAGCCGGCAAGCAGCGCGCTGCCCGTAGCCAGCACGCCCAGCGCACAGAGCAGCGCAAGAAAAAGCAGGCCGGCAAAGAGCGTTCTGCGGCTCCTCGCCTCCATCCGTTCAAGCACGCCGCCCAGACGCCGCAGGAAACGGCCCAGCTCGTCAATCTGATCGCCGCCTTTGGCCAGCGTCTCCTTGGCGAAGGACTCCGCATTCTCCTCGTCCTTGATGTGGGAGAGCATGCGCTTGAGCGCATTGTACATGCTGATGCAGTACAGGCAGATCCGCCAGCCAAGGCCCGAATCCGACATGCGGATCAGCCGGGGACGCAGGTATTTCGGCACGGCGATACAGGCTCGATCCACCTGCCGCTCGATCCATTCGTCAAGCATGTGCGTCCCCCCTCTTCCTTCGCTTGCTGCCGGTTTTACCGGCGCCCCTTTCCCTTTCGGGCAAATACTGGTATAATACGGATATCCTCCCAGCGCACAGGCGCGCCGGGGACATCCGACAGGAACACTCATCAGCCATACAGAAGGAGCGATCCGCATGACCGATCTCAATCACGTCGCCCGTGCGCTCGAGGCGCGCGGTTTCCAGACACACTGTTTTAAGGAGGCAGCAGAGGCTGCCGCCTTCCTCCTTGAGGACATGCCCGCAGGCGAAACCGTCGCCATCGGCGGCTGCATGACCGCCCGTCAGATGGGCCTCAAGGAACAGCTCATCGCCGCAGGCCACCCCGTGATCTGGCACTGGGATGTGCCGCACGCGGAGCGCCATGACACACTGCGCGAGGCA
Organism: Clostridia bacterium; assembly: GCA_017936375.1. Classification (GTDB taxonomy): domain Bacteria; phylum Bacillota; class Clostridia; order Christensenellales; family Aristaeellaceae; genus Ventricola. Next base: position 18,171 of record JAGBFR010000073.1, on the reverse strand, counting down.
ATGAGCGCCCCGCTCTACGTCTGCTCCGCCAATGCGCTCACCGCTGACGGCCTGATCGTCAATATCGACGGCACAGGCAACCGCGTCGCCGCGACCTGCTACGGCCCGAAGACCGTCTATTTCATCATCGGCCGCAACAAGATCGTCGAGGGCGGCTATCAGCAGGCCATCCGCCGCATCAAGCAGGTCGCCTGCCCGGCGAACGCCCGCCGCCTGAACCTCGATACCCCCTGCGCCAAGGGCGAATGCAGCGCCGCCCAGTGCAAAAACCCGATGTGCTGCGCCGTCGTCAGCCTCGAGCACGCGGTGTCCGCCCACAGGATGGTCGTTCTGCTCGTTGACGAAGCGCTTGGCTTCTGATGAGCTTTCAAAAGCCCTCTCCGCCCGGAGAGGGCTTTCTTTCGTTCAGATATAAAGCATCCGTTCTGGGGCTTCTGGGGCATCAGAAATAGGAGTGTTTACATTTTCAAAATGCAGCAGCACTGTTTTTTGAAGCCCCAGACGCCCCATTTTCGGATTTCAGCGCTTGGCGCCCTTTGCGCCGGAGGTCACCTTCTGCAGGATCGTGGAGTCAAACGCGTAAACATTCTTATTCTTATCCGCATGCGCTAGCAGCGCGTCCTCGACCATCTGATCCACCAGATCGGCAAAGCTCACGCCGCACTCCTTCCACAGATAGAAGGCGAGGGAGCCCGGGATGGTGTTGGGCTCGTTGACGTAGAGCATGTCGTTCTCATCGAGGATGTAGTCCACGCGCACGGTGCCGCGGCAGTCCAGCAGCCTGAAGATCTCGCAGGTCATCTTCTGGATGCGCTCGGTCAGCGCGTCGCCGATCTTCGCCGGAATCACGCGGGAGAGGCTCTTCATGCCGCGGCTGGCCTCGCCCTTCACGCCGGCATTGCGCAGGTACTTCTCCCAGAAGGTGAGGAAGCTGCCGTCGGATGTCGGCACGGGCATCTCGCACACGGAGGCGCGCACAGATTCGCCGTAGCCCAGCGCGGCGCAGTTGATCTCAACGGGATGGATGACGCCGGCCTCCACGAGGATGCGGCGGTCATAGCTCGCCGCGAGCGCCATCGCCTGCTCGAGCTCCTCGCGGTTATTCGCGCGGGAGACGCCGATGGAGGAACCCAGGCACGCGGGCTTGACGAAGACCGGGTACTTGAGCTTCTTCTCGATCTTTTCGATGATCGCCTCGCTGCCCTCGCCCAGCTGATCGCGGGTCAGCCAGACATAGTCGAGCACAGGGAAGCCCGCGCCGCGCAGGATCTGCTTGAGCGCGATCTTATCCATGCCCACGGCGGAGCCCAGCACGCCGGAGGAGGCATACGGGATATTCGCCATCTCCAGCAGGCCCTGGATGGTGCCGTCCTCGCCGTTCATGCCGTGGAAGACGGGGATCGCGACGTCGATATGCGCCACCGGGGCCGGCACCTTGGCAAAGATGCCCGCGCGCTGCGGCGGCCACGCCCACAGGTCGCCGGCATTCGCGCTCACGTCAAGATTGACGCGGGTAATGCCCTTGGCCATCGGGTTGAATTCACGGAGATTCTCAATCTGGCACAGCGCGTCGCCCGTGTACCACAGGCCTTCTCTGGAGATATAGACCGGCGTGACGGTATAGCCCGCCGCCTTCGCCGCCTCAATCAGCTGCAGCGCGGAGACGATGGACACATCGTGCTCGCAGCTGCGGGAACCAAAGAGAACCGCAATGTTCATTTTGCTCATAATCTGACCTCTCCTCACTCGCTGTAATTATCCGGCAGATCGTTCTCATACAGCACAACGTCGCCGGTTTTCATCATGGCATGCAGCACGGCCGTGCTCTCTTCAAGGCTGCCCACGACATGGATATTCTCCTGCGGGAAGCCAGCCTCCGTCAGGCCGTCGACGATGGGCTGCGTGTGCCTGCGGCCGACAAGAATCGCCACATCCACGCTCTTTGCCATCTGCTCGCCGAAGCTGCGGTTGAATGCATCCTCTTCGCCGCCCAGCTCAACCATACCGGGGGTGATGATGATCCTGCGGCCGGGGAAATTCTCCAGCACGCGCAGCGCAGCGCGCGCGCCGACAGGATTGGAATTGAACGCGTCGTCGATGACGGTGATGCCGCCGTCCCCGCCGAGCAGCTGGAGCCTGTGCTCCACCGGCTGGCACAGCGCCACGCCGCGCGCGATCTCCTCAAGCGTCATGCCCAGCTTCCTCGCCGCCGTGCAGCAGAGCAGCAGGTTGGAGATCGAATGCTCGCCCAGCAGCCTCGTCTGGCAGACGCGGCTCTCGCCGGTCTCCTTATCCGTCAGCGTGAAGCGCGTGCCCCACGGGCCGGCCTGAATATCGGTCGCCGTCATCAGATCGCCGGGCATGTATTTTTGCTCAAGCGGGCAGCGCGCATACAGCTCCTCGCAGATCGCGCCGTCCCGGGCGAAGATCGCCACGCCGTCCTGCGGCAGGCCCTCCGCCAGCTCGTATTTCGTGTTCTTGATCCGCTCGATCGTGCCGAAGGTATCCAGATGCTGCGGACCGACGGAGGTGATCAGGCCCATCGTCGGATGGACGAGGTCGACCAGCTCCTTGATATCGCCCACATGCCGCGCGCCCATCTCGGCGATGAAGACCTGATGCGTGGGCATCAGCTGCTCGCGGATGACGCGGGTGACGCCCATCGGCGTATTGAAGCTCGAGGGCGTGGCCAGCACGCGGTATTTGACGGACAGGATGTCGCGCAGGAGGAATTTGGTGCTCGTCTTGCCGTAGCTGCCGGTAATGCCGATCTTGATGAGCTCCGGCAGATCATTCAGCCTGCGCTTGGCGTCGTTTAAGAACTGATTGTTGATGTGCGTCTCGATCGGCTGCGCGCAGACGGCGGCCAGCAAGATGAGCAGCGCCTCAAACGCGGGCAGCAGATACAGCAGCACCGTCGACATAGCGCCCGCGAGGAGCGCCACGACGAAGGTCGTCGCCGCATGCATGGCGATCAGGCGCTTGATGCGCTCGGTGACGACGAAGGGCTTCTTCGCCTTTTCCTTCCTCGCGCGGCGCTCGAGCACGGAGGCAAACGCGGCTACCGCAATGATGCGCACCGGCGCGGGCGCGCCCAGCACCGTCAGCACCACGCCCAGCGCGGCAAGCGCCAGACACGGCGGCAGCACCTTCTGCGCATTGCGGCGGAGGCTCCTGTAATAGCCGGGGAGCTGATAGCTCTCCAGCTGGAAATAATGCAGCAGCCGCCAGCCCACGGCGATACAGCAGCAGACGACCGCAGCCGTCTCCAGCAATCCGATGATGAATCCCATTTATCTACCCTCCAGCAGGAAGCTGTGTACAATCCTCAAAAACCGGGCGCTCTGCTCAAGATACGCGAAGTGACCCGCGCCCGCCTCGACGACAAGGCCCGCGTCGGGGATCTGCTCCTCCATCTTCTGCCCCATCCAAAGCGGGGTCTCGGTATCCTCCGCGCCCCAGTACAGGAGCGTCGGCGCCTTGACGAGGGGAAGCCTGTCGCTCAGATCCAGCGCAATGACCTTGTTGAACGTCTGGCGCATTTCCGGCGTGAGCGCGCGGTAATCCGGTGAGCCGAAGCGCTGGATGAGCGCCTCGCGCCCCTTCTGCGGTAGGCTGCCGAAGAGATGCGTCTTTTCCGCCGCATTCACCACGCCGCGAAGCCCCTTGTAGAGCGTCGTCATCGCGCTGGCCTTTCCGCTTGCGGGCTTCCTGATGCCCGCCGCGCCGGTGAGAATCATCCGCCCGACAAGCTCAGGATACGTGGACGCCAGCAGAATCGCCACGCGCGCGCCGAAGGAATGCGCCACGATGTCGCACGGCGCGAGATCCAGCCGGCGGATCACCTCCGCGGTCATCTCCATGTATTCCGGCACGCCCCACGGCTCCGGCGGCGGGAGCGCCTTGCCCTCCCGGCCATGCCCGGGGAAGTCGATCGCCGCCACGCGCGCCGCGCCGTCCAGCGCATCGCGCACGGAGCGCATCATCTCCGCAGAGCAGCCCCAGCCGTGCAGCAGCAGGACGCCGCGTCCGGCTTTGCCGCTGAGGGTCACCTCAACCTTTGCCTTGCCGATTTCAAGCTGCATGACTTCGCTCCTATCCGGGATCCCGTGCCCAATTGCTCATGCTCCGGCGCAACACACCGCCTCAAGAGCAGAAAGACCCAAGTTTCGATTTTACTATTGTACTCCATTTCTGCCAAAAAGAAAAGGGGGCAACGGCGATTGTGGCCGTTTGTCCCCTTATTCTATGCAGCTTTGAGCGAAGAAACACAGCCTTCTCCGGCTCATACGCGCCGCGTTCGTCACTCCGCGCCCTCTTCGTCGTAGGAAAACTCGAGGAACATGATCAGCGCATCCTCTTTATTGTCCTCATAGTAGCGCTTGCGGTAGCCCACATCGAGGAAGCCGCAGGCGTGGTAGAGATTCTGCGCGGGGGTATTGCTCCTGCGCACCTCCAGCGTCATCATCGACATGGAATTCTCCTTCGCCAGCGCGATGAGCGCCTCGAGGATCCGCCTGCCGTAGCCCATGCGCCGGGCGTCCGGATGCACGGCGACATTGCAGATATGCGCCTCATCGAGCACAAACCACATGCCCGCATACGCCAGCACGCGGCCCGCGCCGTCGTCTAGCACCAGCCAGCGGGCGACGACGTTCTCCTTCACGTCGTGGAGGATCGACTCCTCGCTCCACGGCATGGCGAAGCACAGCGTCTCGATCTCATGAATCTGCGGGACGTCCTCCTCGCGGATCGCCCGGATGAACGGCTCAGCCATGCTGCGCCTCCTTCTGCTCCTGCGCGGCCTTTGCAGCTTCTTTCGCCGCGCGCTCGCGCTCCGCCTGCGGGGCGCGCAGGTACAGCGGCAGCAGATTTACATAATCGCACAGCGCATCCTCGCCCTGCTGCGCGATGCGCGCAGCCGCTGCGGCGCAGGCGCTGCCCGCGCGCACGAAATGATTCTGCGGGGCGGCAAAGGCCGCCTTCTCCCCCAGCCTTGCGCGGATCGCCTGCTCAAAGACCGGCGCGCCGTCGCCGAGGAAGAGCGCACGCCTGCCCGTCTTTTCAACATCATCAAGGAAATCGGCCAGCTTCATCGGCTCGTCCTCCATCAGGCGCACGGGCGGATTCCCCGCTTCAAACATCGCGCCGTAGACCTGCATCGCGCGCGCGTCGAGAATCGGGCAGATCACGCCGTCAAACGCCTCGATGTTCGCTGCCAGCGCCTCCAGTGCGTCCACGCCGATGCAGGGCTTGCCCGCCGCATGCGCCAGCGCCTTGGCCGTCGATACGCCAATGCGCACGCCGGTGAACGAGCCGGGGCCAACGACCGCGCCGAAGACGTCGATCTCCTCCATCGCCGTGCCGCTCATGGAGAGCAGCGCATCCACCAGCGGCATCACGCGCTGGCTGTGCGTCATCCCGCAGTTGAGCTGCAGATCGCCGACAATGCGGCCGTCCTTCATCAGTGCCGCGCCGCAGGCCGGCCCGGACGTATCGATCATCAGGATATTCACAGCGTCTCCTCCTCGGTATCCATCGGCAGATTGTTCATCACGGCGACGATCTCATCGACGCGCGCCGCGTCAAACGCGCCCATCGGCATGAGCTCCGCCTCGCGCGCAAGCCCGTCCTGCGCATAGCGCATGGTGATATGCAGCGCATCCTGCGGCATCGCTTCCTCGGCCATCTGCGGCCATTCGATCAGCGACGCGCCGTCCCGCGCGGGGATATACTCCTCAAGCCCCATCTCGTAGAGCGCATCCGCGCCCTCGAGGCGGTAGAGGTCAAAGTGGTACAGCTTCATCCTCTCGCCCTCATGGATGTTGAGGATGGTAAAGGTCGGGCTGGGCACGGGGCCGTCTATGCCCATGCCGCGCGCCGCCGCGCGGGTGAGGACGCTCTTGCCCGCGCCCATCTCGCCCTCCAGCAGCACCACGTCGCCCTCGCGAAGGCACATCCCGATCGCGCGGCCCAGCCGCCTCGTCTGCGCCTCGCGCTCACAAAGCAAATTCAGCAATTGTCCATTTCTCCTGTATGCACGGCCCTGAGGCCGGATTCTTTTCTTCTTTCAGCAGGCAGCCCGTCATCCGCCGAAGACGCGGTCAAAGAGCGCCCTCGTCCATGCGGGGCGGCTGCGCCCCTCGTCCTGCCAGCCCATGAGCAGATCGACCGTATAGGCCAGCTCCTTGCGCGCGGCAAGCTTCCATGTGTCGTCATGCTCCAGCGGCACGCCGAGGCCGGACGCCTTGAAGCCCACGCGCCTCGCCGTGAGCATCGCGCGGCGGATGTGGTAATCGCTCGTCACCACGAGCACGCGCTTGCCCTTCGCCCCGCCGAGGAGCCTGGCTGCGTTGCGGATATTCTCCATCGTATCCTGCGATTGATCCTCGCGGATGATGCACGCGGGCGACACGCCCGCGCGCACGAGCAGCGCCTCCATGACCTGCGCCTCGGAGGCCTTATGCCCCGGCAGCCTGCCGCCGCAGGCGACCAGCGTCGGCCCGCCGTAGCGGCACCACGCCTCCACGGCGTGATACATGCGCGCGCCCAGTTCCGGCGTGGGGCAGTCGTTTTCATCCAGCTCGAGGCCGAGCAGCAGGATCGCGTCGAACTTCCAGTCAAAAGCCTTTGCCATCTTCTCCGTCCTCACAGCGCAGTCAGTATGTCGTCAAGCTCCTGCGGGGTATGGGCGATATGCGCCGCGCCCGCCGCAGTAAGGCATTCTTCATCCCGGAATCCCCACGCCGCCGCGACGCAGCAGACGCCCGCATTCGCCGCCGTGATCACATCCACATCGGAATCGCCGACATAGACCGTCTCCTCCGGCGTAACGCCCAGCCGGCGCATCGCCTCGAGGACGGAATCCGGCGCAGGCTTTCTCCTGCGGGAGGGATCGTCGCCCACGGCGACCTCCATCATCCCGGGGAAATACACGCCGCACAACTCGCGCACGGCAAAATCAATCTTATTGGAGACGACGCCCTGCAAAACGCCCCGCTCTTTCAGCGCGGCGAGCAGCTGCGGGATGCCGTCATAGGGACGCGTCGCGTCACGGCTGTGCGCGGCATAATGCGCGACGAACGCGTCGTACGCCTGCTGCACCTGCGGGTGCTGCGCATCGCCCACGGCGCGCTCGATGAGCTTCCTCACGCCGTTGCCCACAAAGGCGCGGACCTCCTCGCGCGTGCGCGGCGGCAGGCCGCAGGCGGCAAGCGCCGCATTCGTGCTCGCCGCCAGATCGTCGAGCGTATCAAGCAGCGTCCCGTCAAGATCCCAGAGCACAGCCCGGATGCGCATGGCGCTTCCCCCTCTCTCTCCGCCGCAGCGGTCAGTCCTATCTGTTTATTGTATCCCACATACCGCCCCGCGTCAAATCCTATTTTGCTCATCCTGCCACAGAGATGCAAAACAGGCTGCCGAAACGAGCCGGCAGCCCTTAACGGTCATTTCCCATTACGGATCCAGTCTGCGGAAATCAAGCCCCTGCGCCTTGGCAAAGTCATAGGCCGCGCTGTCCTCCGGGGCGACGATGACAACTTCCTGCGTCACGCCGTCGAGGCAGTCCTCTGCAAGGATCGTCTCCGCCGAGGGAACGATGATTTTGGTCAGCTCCGCGCAGTCCGCAAACGCGCGGGAGGCGACCGTCAGCGTACCCTCGCCGAGCATGACGCTCTCCACCGAACTGCCGGCGAAGGCCTCCTCCGGCACGGCGCTCAGGCTGCGCGGCAGAATCACATCCGCCTCAAAAGGCTTGTCCTCATACTGCGGAATGCAATGGAGGATGAGATCGTTGTAATTGGCGCGCAGGCTCAGATAATACGTCACCCCCGCCTCCAGATCGGCGACAATCCGCACATCATGATCCACCCAGTCATAGCTGCTGATGCTGTTATATTCATTGGTGGAGATGCAGTTGCTGCTGCCGCTCGTATGGGTATTGAAATCCCCCTCCGTCTCAAAGAGGTATGTGCCGCTCTCCGAGACGGTGAAGGTCATATACATTGTGCAGTAGTCGTAGATATGATCCCGCGTCCATGTCTCCCTGCCGGTGATCTCACCCAGATCACGGACATTCTCCCAGACGGCATAGAGCGTGATATCCTCGCTGCCGGTGTAGGTATCGCCGCGGACATACTCTGCCTCCGTCGCCGCCGGGTCCGTGCTCCAGCCCAGATGGGTATAGGGGAACAGACTTGGCGTATCGCCGGCAATCTCAAGCGGCTCGCCCGCCAGCTTGGCCTGCGGCTTGGGCGCGCTGATTTTCTTGCCGTTCATATCATAGGAGACGATCGCCTCAATCTCCCGCGCGCGCAGGGTCAGGTCGTTTTCATTCGTGCGCAGATAGAGATAATACGTCACGCCCGCTTCCAGCTCGGCGGTGATTGCAATATCCCTACCCCTAAGTTCCGAGCTGCCAATCTGATTATAGCGGCTCTTGTAGACACCCTCTCCGCTGTTCCATGAGCTTCCCTTAAATTCGTTGGTCGATTCCAGGAAGTACCAGCCGTCCTCCGGGACGGTAAAGGTCATATACAGATAGCAGTAACGATAGGGATTCTCGAATTCCCAGGTCTTCCCGTCGTCAAGCTCGCCCATGTCATAAGCATCTGCCCAGACGGCATAAAGCGTCAGCGGCGCGTCCTCCGTGTAGGTCTCTCCTCCGGTGTACTGCGCGGTGACGGCGTCAGGATCGGTGCTCCAGCCGAGGCAGATTTTGCCGAAGACATTGCTCAACGCAGGCAGCTTCTCAATCTCAACCGTCTGCCCAGGCAGCTTCGCGATCGTGTCAGGAACCTCGGCATCTTCACCGTTGGCGCTGTAGGTCACAAGATTCTCAACCTTATGCGCCATCAGGCCAAGGTCGTTGTAGTTCGCCTCAATGCCCAGATAGTACGTCACGCCCGCCTCAAGCTCCGCGGAGAACCAGAAATCCCCGTCCGCATGATACGCGCCGCCCATCTGCTGATACTCGCTCCTGAAGATGCCCTCGCCGCTGCCCCAGGATACCGTCTTGAAGTCCGTAGTCGTCTCCAGGCAGTACCAGCCGTCCTCCGGAACGGTAAAGGTAAACCACATGTCGCCGAACTCATAGGTCTTCTCATAGGACCACGTCCTGCCATCAGCGATCTCGCCCAGATCCCACGGCTCCGCCCAAACGGCATAGAGCGTCACATTCTCATCCTTCGTGTAGTAGTCCTCACGGACATACTCCGGCTCCGACGCATCCGGGTCAGTGCTCCAGCCGAGGCAGTTCCTGCCAAAGGGAGCAAAGGTGATCGAGTCGATCCAGACGTCCTCGCCCGGCTTTTTCACGACATCACCTGGGACGGAGACGTCCACTCCATTCGCATCGTAATGGACGACATAGAAATTCGCCTCCTCGCCAAGCGCAGCGGGCGCGCAAAGGAGCAGAAGGAGCATAAGCGCCGCAAGGATCCTCTTCATCATGTGACCACTCCGTTCATCATTCAGTGGAAAAGCAAACTTATACAAATACAGTTTACCACAAAGCGTATGGGATGGCAAACAAAAACCGGAGACCCGAAGGCCTCCGGCTTCATATTCTGTTTTCTTCGTTATCGGGGGATGCAGAGCATGTCATTCGCCTCGGCAAAGACCGCCGCATAGCTCCCCGCCGGGGCGACGAGGATCGCCGCAGCGCTGCCCTCAAAGGCCGTCGCATCGATCTGCGTCACAGACGCCGGGATCTCCACAAAGCGCAGCATCTCATTGGCCGCAAAGGCGCGCGCGCCGATGGACTCGCAGCCTTCGGGGATGATCACGCACTCAAACATGCCGTGCAGGAAGGCCTCCTCCTCCACGCTCTTGAGCAGCGCGGGCAGGGTGAGCACATCCTCGACGACGGCCAGCGGCGTCTCCTCCTGCTCGGTCAGCACCACGCCGCAGACGCCGCAGTGGCTGCCCTCGCTCAGGCCGTGGGTCACGTGCGTCGCCGGGACCTCGGGGTCCATCACCTCGGTATGGCCCGTCGCCGGAATCTCCTCCTGCTCGCGCAGCACCTTGCCGCAGACGCCGCAGACAGCGCCGGCGGACAGGCCCGGCTCCGTGCAGGTCGGCGGGACCGCAGGCGTGACCTGCTCCGTATGGTCAATCATCGGGACGACGGCCTGCGCAAGCAGCACCTCCTTGCAGACGGAGCAATGCCTGCCCTCCGTCAGGCCCGTCGCCGTGCAGGTCGCGGCGACAGCCGCGTCAATCGCCTCAGTATGGCCGAGCGCCGGGATCGCCGTCTGCTCGGTCAGCATGCTCTTGCACAGCGCGCAGCGGCTGCCTTCCGTCAGGCCCGGCTTCGTGCAGGTCGCCGCATAGCCCGGAATGGCGTCCACCTGCCCATGCGTGCAGGTCGCCGGATCGTAATACGTGCCGTACTCCACGCTCTCGCTCGCGTATCGCGCCGCCTCGCTGCCGGCGACGACGCGCAGGCCGAGCACATAGATCTCCTGCACCACATCGGAGGGCAGCTGCGCGGCGGAGAGGATCACGGCATTGCTGCCCGTGACAGCGAGGCAGGTTTCCTTGCCCTCAAAGACGCGCATCACGCGGTATTCCGTCACGCCCGGGATATACTTCCACGTCAGGGCGATGCCGCCGTCCTCCTCGCTGAGAGCAAGGCCGAAGTCCGGCGCATGCGCCGGCAGGACGATGACGTCAAAGCTGTCGGAAAGCCCGTCCTCGGAGGCGACAGTGATCTTCGCCGTGCCGGCGGCAAGGGCGGTGACGACTGCCGTCAGGCCGTCCTCCGTGTTATAGGAGGCGGAGACGGACGCGACCTTCGGCGCGCTGCTCGTCCATGTAAAGGCATTGGCCGCCGGATAATACTCCGCCGGAACGACGGTCTGCGCCCCGCCCTCGGAGAGGATGATCTCCTCTTCGTCGATGCGGACGTAGTCGTCCGCCGCCTTCCAGGTGATGACCGCGCTGAAGAGATCGCCCTTGCAGCCCACGCCGTAGGAGGTGAGCAGCCCCTGATTACCAAGCTCGCGTCCACGCTCGCCGATCCACGCATACAGCGCGTCATAGACGCTCTGCGCGGAGGCATTGCCGGTATACAGACCGACGGTGCGCTCGCGGTATTCGCCCGCGGCGATCAGCGCGTCAAACCCGGCGGCAAACTCCTCCGTCGTCGCGAACGTGAAGTCGTAATCGCCGGTTTCCTCGCCGGTCTCCAGCTCGCCGCCCTCCGCCTCCGGCACGGACATGCCGTCGCCGCTGATGATGACGCCGCTGCGGTTCCAGTTATGATCCTTGGCGATCGCCTCGTCGCTCAGGCAGAAGTATGTGTGCCGCTCGTAGCCGCCCTCGCCCGGGTCGTCCCATGTGCAGTCGACATGATACCACTTGCCGCCGAGCCTAACGAGATTCCACGCATGCGCGCCCCAGTCCGCCAGATCGGCATTGCTGCCCGCCGTGCCGCTGACGATCATGCTCTCAACGCCTGCGGCGGCGAGGAGCATCTGATACGCGCGGGCATAGCTGTCGCACACGCCCGTGCCGCGCAGCAGCACGCCGCCCGCGTCATAATTGGAATAGGTGTAATCGTAGTTCGCATTGTGAATGAGCCAGTCGTGCAAAACGCGCGCGCGCTGATAGTCGCTCATCCCCGCCGTGATGAGGGAAGACACGACGCTGTTCACCTTGCCGGCGGAGGTCGTACTGTCCGTCTCGTCCGCCTCGGTGTAGGTCTCAAAGATGCGCGTCTGGAAGGTCAGGTACTGGCCCGCCGCGTCGGTGATGCGGAACTCCCAGAAGTATCGGCCCGCCTTGTCAAAGGTGTAGCCGAACGGGGACTTCGTCACCTCAAAATACGCCTGCGTGCTCCACGGGTCCGCGAACTGATCCATCGTCAGATCCGCCTGATAGGCCAGCAGCGCCATGCAGGTATACGGCGCCTCGCCGCCGGAGAGGACGACCTCCCAGACGGTTTCCTCGCCGAGGCGGACATACGGCGCGTTGGTCATCGCATAGGCCAGATCCAGCTGCCCGCCGGAGAGCGCCGCCGTCTTGCGCAGGCTGCCCCGCGTAACGATGCCGCCCTGATAGCGCAGCATGTCCGGGACGTCAAAATACGATTCCTCCGCTGCAGCCGCGCCGCACAGCAGCAGCGAAAGCGCCAGCAGAAGGGCAAACAGCTTCTTCATGCTCATGAGCACAGCTCCTTTCAGCCTCACTGCGGCAGGATGTCGTTCAGATCGCCGCCGTCGAGCAGATGATACGTCACGCCCGGCTCATAATAGACCGTCGCGGTCTTCTCCGCCGTGTTGTAGAGCACGAGCACCTGCGCATCGCCATTGTCAAAGCGGAGCAGCACGGTGCTGATCGCGCCATACTCGTTCATGTCATACAGATCGACTTCCGCAGAAAAGCCGAACAGGCCCATGATCGTCGCATATTCGCCCATCTTGCCCGGCTCAACCTCGTCGTACCATTCCGTCCAGCAGCTTGCGCCGTCGAAGGCAAAGGCCGCATCGCCCATCACGCCATCATAGAACGGCTGACGATTCATCACCGCGTAGAACTGCGGCGCGACATTGCCGGTCGCATCGGCGGGGAGCTTCATATCATAATCGTACATGTAGCGAAGCGCCTCGGCGCTGCTTTCATTGAGGATGTAAATATCCCCCGCCGGCAGCGCAAAATCGATGCACAGCTGCTGATCCTCCGGCGCGTAGATGATATAGCCGTCGAGCGCCGTGCCCGGCCCGATGAGGAAATACGCCTCAAGCGTCGAGGACGGATCCAGCTCCATTTCCATCGGATAGACGCCGCACATCGGCGCCATCATCAGGAATTCGTCAAGCGAGCTTTCGTCCGCCGGCTCATAGACGACCACAACGCGTCCCTCCTCCTGGGAGGTGATGGTATCTGCCTTGACAGCAGGGCCAAGCCGCTCCACCAGCGGGAGGGTGATGTTCTCCGCCGAACACAGGGAGGCCGCGCAGACAAGCAGCGCCGCAAGCACCACAGCAAACCATTTCTTCATCGCAGGTTCATCCTTTCCGTACGATCATTTGAATCAGATTCCGGCCCCGCCGGCTTATTCCTCAAAGGAGAAGCGCGCCCGCTCCTCAAGGGAGAGCGTCCGCTGACCCGCCGTGCCCGTGATGGCGGAGAGGGCAGCCTCGTGCAGCGCGTCGCCCTCGAGCATCGGCGCGCAGTATGTCTTCGCCCCGTGCAGCACGCCGGACCAGAAGCGCCCGTCTTCATAATACACCGGCGCATCCGCCGTGCGCAGCTGCAGCGACAGATCGCGCAGCCTGTAGACCGAGGTCACATCCCCCGCCGTCACGCTCAGGTATTCCCCGGCGGAGTCCATATAGAACGAGGTCAGATAGAGATCCTCCAGCGCAAGGCGGCCAAGGCTCTGCGCCTTTCCATCCGCGATCCTCATGACCTCCATCTCCAGCGCGGGATGGCTGCCGCTCGTCTCTGTCCGGCGGGCGAGGAAGCCCGTCTTCGGCGAATACGCCCACTCGCCCGTATTCTCCTGCGGGCGGCAGACCATCGCCTGCTTCTTGACGTCGTAGACGGCAAAGTCCATCACATACGCCATGCCGCTCTCAAGGATCAGCATGCCGTCCTCATAGAGCGTCGCACCGTCGTACTCGCCCAGCCACACAGCCTCTTTGCCGCCCTCGGGCAGCCAGAGCGCGCCGTCGCTGCCCGCGGCGCAGAGCCCGTCCGGCCCGACAGCCAGCGCATTCAGCCAGCCCGCCCGCTCAATCGCCTCGGCGGGGACGGCATAGCGCGCCGCTCCATCCGCGGCAGAGACGACCTGCACGCCGCCCTGCGCATCCAGCCACGCGGCGAGGCTGCCGTCCGCCGAGAGGGCGAAGATCCCCTCCGCGTCGGCGGCCGCAAAGAGGCGCTGCCCCTTCGCATCATAGCAGGCGAGGCCATCCTCCGTTTCAAGCAGCAGGCGGGAGAGATCCTGCGCCGCAGCATAATGCTTGGGATCAGAACAGGGAATCCGCGCGAGAATGCGCTCCCCGCTCGTATCCGCCAGCACGGTCTCGCCCTCGCCCGCCGCGAGGCAGAGATCCCCGCGCTGCGCGAGGATGCGCCGCACCGCGCCCTCCTCCATGTCATTGTAAATGTAGCGCGTCATCACGCCGTCGTCCATGCTGTAGAAGGCGTTGTCCGTGGCGCTGGCCACCGCGTCGCCGCCCATCTGCGCGGCAATCTCGCCCGTGCGCCAGTCGATAATCTCCGTACGCCACCACCAATCCTGCGTCCTGTAGACGCACAGGGCGTAGCACGAATCCCGCAGCAGGTGCATCTTCTGGATCATGTCCCCGCCAACCGCACATTCCGCGATCCGGGCGAACCCCTCCGTCTCATAGACCTGCAGCACGCCGTCCGTGATGACAGCAAAGTGCGCATAGTCCGGCGAGAAGGCCGTGACCGCGCCCGTCTGCAGCTCAAGCATCGTTTCGCCCGCGCTGTTTTTGACTGCCGGCGGCTTCTTCCGCTTTCCTGCGGCGACGTAGAAGGGCGCGTCCTCCGCCTGCGGCACAGGCGCATCCTGCATCCGCGCCTCGGCCTCCGCCTGCGTCAGCTGCCGCCCCTCGGCGTCCATATAGGCCACGATTTCGTTGCTGTCCGACAGCGCCATCACGCTGTGATCGCGCGTGAGATCAAGGAGCTTGTACTTCGGCGTCCTCGTCTGCGTCAGCCGGAAGGGGAAGCTGCCCACGATGCTGTTGTCCGCCAGCAGGCGCAGGGTCATCGTGTCATGGAAGACCCCGTCCGCATCCTGCACAGCCTCCACGGTCACGTAGTGGCTGATATTCTCTGCATCCAGAGCGACAGAGTCCGTCGGCCGGCGCAGCAGCACCTCGCCCGTCTTCGTGTCGCTGATCTGGAAGATATTGTCCGAGTCGGTGATGGCCTTGGAGCCGTCCTCGCTGATGTAGAAGACCTCCGACATCTCTCCGGTGTATTTTACCTGCGTCACCGGGGAGACGGGCAGCGCCCGCTGCTTGTAATCATGCTGCAGCGCAGCGCTCCGCAGGGCGGTCATGTACTGCTGCGATCCGCTGGAGCGCGCGGCCTCCCACCCCTCCTCGCAGAGGGTGAGCGCCAGCAGCTCGTCCCCCTCCTGCGCAGCCTCCTGCGCGTAGGAGGCGTAGGTCGCCGCCTTCGCCGCGTCATACTGCAGATTGCGCACATGCGCATAGAGCCTGAAGCCGCCGGCCACAGCCAGCATGCCGGCCGCAGCCATCGCGCCGACGCGGATCATCCAGCGCAGGCGGCGCTTGTAGAGCTCGTCATAGCTGCAGCCGTAGTAGGCCGCCGCAAGGCGCAGATACTCCGTCCTGCGGAGCTTTCTGATCGACTCGCGGAGGGACGGCGCGCGCACATCGGCAAAGAGCGGCTCGCACTCCACCGTCTCCGCGCGCTCCACGCCGTCCTCGCCCTTGACGAGCTTCGTCTGGCTGCGCAGGCTCGGCGGGAAGGATTCCCCCGGCTCGCCCGCGACCAGCAGCGTGTAGATGCGCCGCGTGCTGCCGCCGTGGATCTTCTTGAAGTAGTCAATCTCCCGCATGCAGTACTTGGACAGCGGCAGATTCGGCGAGCAGATCACATACAGGCACTCGGAATTTTCCAGCGCCTCCAGAATGCCCGCGTCCAGATCCTCAAGGATCGGCAGCTCGCCCGTATCAAGGAAGACCGGGCGGATGTTTCTGGGCGCGTGCCTGTTCGGCCGCACCTGATTGTGCTCGAGCATGGTATGCAGCGCCTGAGCGATCTCCTTATCCGGCGATAGATGCCGGTAGGAGATGAATGCGGCATACTTTTTCACCGTGCGCTCCGCCTTGTCCGGTACGCGCTTTTCTGCCATAGGACATCCCCTGCCTTCCTGTCATCCGCACCGTCTTCACCTGACAATGCCGATGATCATATACTTTGATTATATATCCTTCAATTTCCCATGTCAACGCTCTCCTCCTGCCGCATTTTTCTGAATTCATCAGACAAAACAGGGTTCCCGCCAGACAGCAGGAACCCTGTTCATGATTCATGTGCGGCAGCCGCCGTCTTCTTTCTCCATGCCGCGTAGCGCAGCCCAGCACCTGCCCCACAATCACAGAATCCGCCAGGCTGTACGCCTGCTGAAAGAGATTGCCGATCAGCATCGGTATGGCAAAGAGGATCAGCAGCCGCGTCGGGCTGCCTGCGGTCATATTCAAACCGGAACCTGTTTTCATGTTTCCTCCGTCAGAGCCGAGAGCCCGCCGTGCAAAATAACAACATCAGTACTGTATTATACACGGCCCTTCACGGATTGCAAGGATAGAATGCAGATTCTTTTTTGGTCGATTCTGTCCGTCTCTCGTTTTTTGCCCCGGTTATTTTCCCGACTCCCAGTCACTGCGCAGGATGGCGTAGTACACATCGTCGCACACGCCCTGATTATTCCTGCCCGCCTGCCGGTGCGTGCCCTCGCAGGTCATGCCGCACTTTGCCATCACACGCCCGGATTTCGGGTTATTCGCGTCATGCCGCGCCTCGATGCGGTTCATGCCAACCTCGGTGAAGAGATAATCGATCACCGCCTGCAGCGCCTCGGGCATGAGCCCCTGCCCCCACCAGCGGCTGCCGATGCAGTAGCCGATCTCCGCGCTGGCGATCTCGTCGTCATGCCTGACCACGCTGATCGTGCCGATGGGCTGCCCCAGCTCCTTCGGGACGATCATCCACTGGTAGAAGTCTTCCTTCTCATACGACTTTGCCCACAGATCCGTGATGAAGTGCGCCGGTTCGACCGACGGATAGGTCGGCCATGTGAGGTACTTCGTCACTTGCTCCTCCGACGCCCAGTTGTCATACATCGCCTGCGCGTCCTCTCTCCTTACCCTGCGCAGGATGAGCCTGCGCGTCTCCAGCTGCTGCGTGCCCTTATGCGTCAGCATGATGATCGCTCCTTTCCGGATGATATAGAATATAGTCCAGGGACTTTTCGACCGTGCCGAAGTGCGTCTCAAAGTCCGTGGTTTTGACATACTGGAAGCCGCACTTCTCGATCACCCGACGCGAGCGGCTGTTGTGATCGAAATGACCGACCATGATGAAATCCAGCCCGATCTCATCAAAGAGATAGCCGATCACCGCGCGCACGGCCTCCGTCATCAGGCCTCTGCCCCAGTAATCCTTCGAGAGGACGTAGCCGATCTCCCGGCCCTTCAGCCCGGCCAGCTCCGGGTAATGCCCCTCGTTGTAGTGCTCGACGCCCAGGGAGCCCACGACCTTCCCCTCATATTCCAGCGCGAAGGTCTTCTTCTCACGCATGAACATGGCGAGAATCTCACGCGATTCCTCCATGCTGCGGTGCGGCGTCCAGCCTGCCATCTGCCCCACGCCGTCCACGCGGGCATAGGCGTAAAAGTCCTCCAGATCCCCCTCCCTGAACGGGCGCAGGATCAGGCGCGGCGTGCGGATGGTCACGCCGGTGACGTCAAAGGGTGTATTCATGCGCTTCCCTCCTTAAACAAAAACAGTGCAGGCCCCGGTGTGATCCGCCGGCCTGCACTGTCGTGTATCGTCTCTTTCCCTTCCCTTTATCGGGTCAGGCTGCTGAAGCGTACGGCAAAGCAGACCGGGCGGAATTCATACTCCATGCCGGACTTCATATTCATCATATTGGCGGTGAAGATGGTCATTGCCGTGCGCTCCTTTCAGGATTTTGTGGGTATTATACCTCCCGGTGGAGGGGGTGTCAATATCTACACGCACCTCAAGTCCGAAATGATGAAGAAATCCGGCGTGGGCAAGGAGAATCTGATGGATATGACAAAGGCCATGAAGCACAGAGCGCCATGGCCGGTTCTGTTTTGCTTACAGAAACACCCCGTCGGTTAACCCGCCGGGGTGCTGGATGTTAGCCCTCAATCAGAATGTTCTTCTTTTCGGGGACCGTCGGCGCCTCCTTCTTCGGGAAGATGATATGCAGGACACCGCTTTCATACGAAGCCTTGATGTCCTCCTCTGTCATGTGCTCGCCCACAAAGAAGCTGCGCTGCATCACGCCCGAATAGCGCTCCTGACGGAGCATCTTGCCCTTCTTGTTCTCGTTGGTCTTCTCCAAAGATTTCTCCGTGGAGATGGTCAGATAACCGTTGTTCAGTTCCAGATGAATGTCGTCCTTCT
>JAGBFR010000072.1 GCA_017936375.1 Clostridia bacterium | reverse complement strand
GACTCGTGAAAATCGCATCTTCGCGTTCTTCTTGATTCTGTATCGTTTTCAAGGATCATGCCGTCCGCATCAGCACTTTTGGTGTGCCTCGCTCGTGACGACTTGATGAATTATACACGAGTCAGTCCTGTTTGTCAACACTTATTTTACACTTTTTTAAAACTTTTTTGAAGAAAAAACAGGGCGAAAAACGCCCCGCAAATATGTGATCAAAGCACCTTGCTGCCGTTGGCCGTCAGGCGGAAGGTACACCCCAGCCGCTCCGCTGCGCGGCGGCACATGAGCATGCGCTCCAGAAAGATCTCAAAATAATCCAGCACGGAGCAGATCTCGTCATCCAGCTCGATGTTGAGCGTAATCTCCCTGGCGACGGCGTCCACCTCCAGTTGCGAGCCCTTCGCGGCAAAGTTGACGCGGTCATGGATATCAAACCGGCTCCTGTCCCGCCCACGAACGCGGCTGCGGCGCACGTCGCTCTTATCCGCGAGAATCAGCGCGGCGGACACCGCATCCACCGCCGTGCCCGTCTTCTCGTCATGATTGCCGATCGCCGCCATGACGACCGCAGCCTCCGCCGGCTCCATGCCAAGCCTGCTCAGGATGCTCATCGCCATCAGCGCGCCGGTGTGCGCATGGTCGGCGCGATTGATGCAGTTGCCCAGATCGTGCATATAGCCCGCAATGCGCGCCAGCTCCGCCTCACGGGCGGGATGGCCCAGCTGCAGCAGGATATTCCCCGCCGTCGCCGCCGCCTTGCCCGCGTGGCCGAGGGAATGCTCCGTAAAGCCGAGCACGCCTAGGTTGGCATTGCCCTTTTCAATATAGGCGCGGATCTCCGCATTGTCCCTGATCTGCTCAAACGTAATCATACAGACGTATTCCTTCCTATTATATGTTCACGATCCCCCGCGCATCAGACCACGCGCCTGTCAAAGGTCACCGTGATCGTCGTGCCCACGCCAAGCTCACTCTGAACGCCAATCTCCGCGCCGTGCTTGGCGGCGATGTGCTTGACGATCGCGAGGCCGAGTCCCGTGCCGCCGGTCGCCTTGGATCGGCTCTTATCCACGCGATAAAAGCGCTCAAAGATATGCTCCTGATTCTCTTTCGAGATGCCGATGCCGGTATCCTGCACGCGCAGAATGACCCGGTCACGAAGCTGATGCACGCCCACGCGCACACTGCCGCCATGCACATTATAGCGGATCGCGTTGTCGCAGAGGTTATAGACCAGCTCCTCCATCATCCGCCTGTCCGCATGGATCAGCACGGGACGCACGTCCAGCAGCAGATCCACCTGCATGCGCTGGGCGCTCTCGCGCAGGGTGTCGGCGGCGCTCTGCACAATCTGGCCGAGATTGACCATCTCCAGATTCGGCTCCAGCTCCGTGGTATCCATCTGCGAGAGGCGGATGATGTCATTGATGAGGGCGAGAAGCCGATTGGCGCTCTTGCGGATCTGCCCGGCAAAGGAGCGCGCCTGATCCCCCTGCGCCATACCGCTCTCGATCAATTCCGCATAGCCGGAGATCGAGGTCAGCGGCGTCTTGAGCTCATGGGAGACGTTCGCGGTGAATTCCACGCGCATATCCGCGCTGCGCAGGATCTCCTCATGCTGGCTGCGGATGGTATTGATAAAGGGCTCAAGCTCCGGATAACAGGCCGGCGCATCCTCCTCAGCCAGGCGCTCGCTCATCCTGTCAATCGGCGCGAGCAGGCGGCTTGTCAGCGCGCTGGCCATGCCCAGGCACAGCACGATCATGATCGTCATCGCCACAAGCACCAGCGGCACGGCGCGCATATAGAGCGCCAGAATGCCCGAGGCCACCTGCGCCACACGCAGCACGCTCCCGCTTGGCAGGCGAAGCGCATAATAAAAGGTATTCTCCGCCGCCGTCTCAGAGACGCGCGACGCGCGGCCCTCGCCCACGCGCAGCGCCGCCTCCACCTCCGGGCGGGCGGCATGGCTCTCCATCCGGCTGCTGTCGGCAACGCTGTCATAGAGGACGCTGCCCTGCGGGGTGATGACCGTCACACGCAGGCCGCTGCCCGTGACCGCGGCGTCCGGCAGGCCGTTTTCATCAAGCATCCGCGAGGCGAGATGCGCATAGGCGCGCAGATCGTCGAAGACCCTGTTTTCAAACATGCCGTAGGACAGCGCCGCCATCAGCACGACGGTCACCATGATCGCCGCAATCATCAGCGGCGCAAAATACGCCATGATCTTTTTCTTCATGCGCCCTCCTTCCCGGCCGATCAATCCAATGCCGAAACAAAACGCCCCCGGCCCCCGAAAATGGGAGCGCCGGGGGCGCAGCCTTTTATTCAGATTCAGTCAGCCGCATCAGCCGGCGGAATCGTCCGCCATATAGCCCACGTTGCGGACGGTCTTGATGATGGAACCACAGTCCCCGAGCTTCTGCCTCAGGGCGCGGACATGGACGTCGATCGTCCTCGACTCGCCCTCAAAGTCCGAATCCCAGACGCGCTCCATGATGACCTCGCGGGAAACCACGATGCCCCTGTTCTTCATCAGCAGGCGCAGAAGCTCAAACTCCTTATACGTCAATTCAACCGGCACGCCCGCAGCCAGCGCGGAGCGGCGCTCCGGGTCCAGCGTCACGCAGCCGCAGGAGAGCTGCCCCTCCTGCCCGCCGCCGGAGCGGCGCAGCAGCGCCTTCACCCGGGCGATCATCTCCATCACGCCGAAGGGCTTGGTGAGGTAATCATCCGCGCCGGCGTCAAGCCCCTTGACCTTATCCAGCTCCGTCGTCTTGGCGGTGACCACGATGACGGGAATGCGCCGGGTCTCCGGGCGGCTGCGCAGGCGCGCAAGGATCGAAAGGCCGTCCTCGTCGGGCAGCATGATATCCAGCAGGATGAGCTCCGGCAGCTGCCGCGCCAGCGCGGCGTCAAACTCCTGCGCTGTGCCAAAGCCCAGCGCCTGATAGCCGCTGTTCTTGAGCGCAAAGAGCTCGATCTCCTGAATATTCTGGTCGTCCTCGACGATATAAATCATCGTTTTTCCTCCCGTTACCCGGCGGCAGGCCAATTACGCCTGCGGCAGGCGGTACTTCTCCTGATACTCCTGCTCGGCGCGGTCGAAGGCCTCGCTGTCCTTGCGCTTGAGATCCAGCAGATACTCGTGCGCATCCAGCTCGTCCTTGGGCAGCTGGATCTGATAGACGGCGATGTTGGAGCAGTGGTCGGAGACACGCTCGAAGTTGGTGGAAATATCGGTCAGAACGAAGCCCTGCTCGATGGTACACTTGCCGGCGGTCAGGCGATCGATGTGGCGGCCCTTGACGCTGACATTCAGGTCGTCGATGCAGGCCTCCAGCGGCTCGACGGTCTTGGCGAGGGCAACATCGCCATTGAGGAAGGCGTCAACAGAGCGATTGACGATGTCACGCACAGCCTCGGCGAAGACATGCAGCTCCTGCGCAGCCATCGGAGAGAAGGACATATTCTTCTCGTGCATCTCACGCGCGGACTCCATGAGGTTGACCGCGTGGTCGGAGATGCGCTCGAAATCGCTGATGGAGTGCAGCAGGTTGGAGACGGTGTGGCCGTCCTCGCGGGAGAGCTTCGCGCGGGAGAGCTTGACCATGTAGCTGCCCAGATTGTCCTCGTAGTGGTCGATCTTGGTCTCAAGCGCCTCGATGCGCTCCGCCTTCTCGGCGGTGTATTCGCCGCCGTCCAGCAGGTCGATCGCATCATAGATGGCGTCGCGGGTCAGTTCAGCCATGCGGTTGGCCACAACGCGGCACTGCTCCACGGCGAAAGCCGGGGTCGCGAGGAAACGCTCGTCCAGCAGGCGGAAGTCGTCCATCGGCTCGGCCTGCTTGTCGTCGCGGACGGTGAGGATCGCCAGCTTCTCCAGCACAGCGGAGAAGGGCAGCAGCACGCAGGTCGCCACGACGTTGAAGGTGGTGTGAATGACGGCAATGCCCGCCGCATCCGCCGCCGTATCCATGAAAGCAAACGGGAAGACCGCATGAACCGCATAGAAGACGACCATGAAGATGATCGTGCCGATGAGGTTAAAGTACAGATGCACCAGCGCGGTGCGCTTGGCATTCTTGCTCGCGCCGATGGCGGAGAGGAGCGCGGTGACGCAGGTGCCGATATTCTGGCCCATGATGATGGGCAGCGCCGCGCTGAACTTGACAGCGCCCGTCACGCAGAGCGCCTGCAGGATACCGACAGAGGCGGAGGAGGACTGGATGACCGCCGTCAGCACGAGACCCGCGATCATGCCCAGAATCGGATTGGTGAACATGAGCAGGATGTTGGTGAATTCCGGCACATTCGCCAGCGGCTTGACCGCCGCGCTCATCATGTCCATGCCGCACATGAGCACCGTGAAGCCCACGAGGATGGAGCCGGCGTGATGCTTCTTCTCATTCTTGGAGAACATGATGAAGGCCACGCCGATGATCGCCATGATGGGCGTGAAGGAAGACGGCTTGAGCAGCTGGACGAAAACATTGGAGCCCTCAAGACCCGTCAGGGAGAGCAGCCAGCTGGTGACCGTGGTACCGATATTGGCGCCCATGATGATACCGACGGCCTGCGTCAGGCGCATGATGCCCGAGTTGACGAAGCCGACGACCATGACCGTCGTCGCGGAGGAGGACTGGATGACCGCCGTGACGAGCGCACCGAGCAGAACGGCCTTGATCTTATTGTCGGTCAGACGCTCCAGGATGCCCTCCAGCTTGCCGCCGGACATGCGCGAGAGGCCCTTGCCCATGACGTCCATGCCATAGAGGAACAGCGCAAGGCCGCATACCATATCAAGAATGCCAAAGATATCCATAGCTTTTCATCCTTTTCCTGATCTGTCGTAAAATTTGGCGCAATTTTCAGCCTGTAATCATCTTATCAATATGCTGTAAAGCCGTCAAGAACATCATGTAAAGTTCAGGTAAAATTTGATGGCTCTTTTACCCAAAAAGCAGCAGCGGCAGCCCGGTCACCCGGACTGCCGCCGCCAAAGAGGGGATGGGGATGGTGATGTCAGTGCCCGAAGCGAAGCTTACAGGCTGGAAAGGGTGGAGACGTTCTTCTTCTGGTTCTTCATAATGGACTTCGCCTCGGCGATCGCGTCCTTATGGCGCTGGAGCGTCTCGTTGCTGTTGTGCGTCCTGGAACCCGTGAAGTGCAGACAGAACTGACCGTCGTAGTTGTTATTCTCGATGGTCTCAGAGCCGTGCGCCTCGCCGTAGATGGAGCAGACGATCTGGTAATTGCCCACGGTGAGCAGCATCGGACGGGCGCGCCAGTCAATGCCGCTGGGCGTGGCCACGCCGTAGATGTCGCACATGGTGGAGGTATCCGCCGCGGTCAGCGGCTCCACGTCGGCATGGTTGCCGGTGGACTGGATGTAGATATTGAAGGAGCTGCCGGTGCGCAGGTCGGTCAGCTTCGCCTGCTTGCCGCGCACGAGGCCGATCTTGGTGAACACGCCGTTGTTCTTCGCATTGAACCAGTCGAGATCATAGACCGTCTCGCCGATGGTGACGTTGGTGTTGCTGTTGCCGGAGACAGCGCTGCGCAGGCGCGCGAGCGTCGTCGGGCCGACAACGCCGTCGACCGTCAGGTTATGATCGTCCTGGAAGTCCTTGACCGCCTGTTCGGTCTTGCCGCCGAAGTGGCCGCTGACCGTCGCGCTGTAATAGCCCAGATCCTTGAGCGCCTGCTGGATCCACGCGACGGTGGAGCCGGTATCGTCATAGCGATAGGTGCCGCTCTCGGTGGTGCCGAGGTAGTTATTGATCTCCTCGTCGCTCATGACCTTGGCATAGGAGCTGCTGATCCAGTAGCCGCTCTTGGTCTTGAACCAGCCGCTGGTCGTGTCGACATAGTAGAAGACGTCGCCCACATCCGCGGTATCCACGCGGGAGGCGCTGGTGCTCGGCTGATAGCGCAGGGCCACGTTGCTGCCGGTGACGCGGATCATGCCGATCGTCTCGTCATCGCCGCTGGCGCTGTTGTTGGAGTTGCCGCCCGCCTGATTATACTCGGATTCGGTGATGGTGGTCATCATGTCGGAGCGGACATAGCCCTTATAGGTGTAATCGTCCTCAACGACGGTAATGTAATACCAGCGCACGCCGCCGGAGACATAGCTCTTGGTGATGCGCACGAGGGTGCCCTCGTCCAGGCTCGCCTTCGCGGCGGAGGTGGTGGAATAGGAGGAGCGCAGGTAGACGTTATCCTTGGTGATGCGGCCGTAGGAATTCTCAGTCTTCACCGTCGCGCCGGAGCTGCTGCTCTCATTCGTGGAGCCGCCGGTCAGCTTGCGCAGGCGGTTGATGGTCTCGATGCCCGCGACGCCGTCCACGCTCAGGCCCTCGGCATCCTGGAAGGCGCGGACCGCCTTGCGGGTCAGGCTGCCAAAGCTGCCGGTGATGTCGCCGTAGTAGTACTTGAGCTGCTTGAGCATGGTCTGCAGCTCGGTGACGGCCTTGCCGCTGTCGCCCTCGCGCAGGCTGCTGCCGGACGCGGAGGAAGACGCGCTGCTGGACGCGGAGGTGGAGCCGGAGCTCTTGAGCGCGCTCTCGATCGCCTTGATCGTGGTGGAGCCGGCGACGCCGTCCTGCGTCATGCCCTTCGCCTTCTGGAATTTCTTGACGGCCTGCTGCGTCAGATTGCCGTAGTGGCCGGTGATGTCGCCATAGTAGTAGCCCAGCGTGGTCAGATCCTGCTGCAGGGCCTTGACCTTGGAGCCGGTGGAGCCAAGCTTGAGGCCGGAGGCGCTGGAAGAGGAGCTGCTGCTGTTGCTGCCGCCCGCAGCGGCAACCGCCTTCTCAATCGCGGCGAGGGTGCTCGGGCCTGCGACGCCGTCCTGGGTCAGATCCTTCGCCTTCTGGAAGGCCTTGACGGCCGCCTCGGTCTTGGTGCCGAAGTTGCCGGTGATATCCGCATAATAGAAGCCGAGCTGCTTGAGGTCGGTCTGCAGCTGGGAAACCTTGGAGCCCTGGCTGTTCAGCTTGAGCGCCGTGCCGGAGCTGGTGGAGCCGGAAGAGCTGCCGGAGGAGGCGCTGCCGCCCGCCTTGGACACCGCCGCAGCGATGGCCTGCAGGGTCTTCTTGCCCGCGACGCCGTCGACGGTCAGGCCGTTTTTCTTCTGGAAGAGCTTGACCGCGGCCTCCGTCTTGGAGCCGAAGCTGCCGGTGATATCCGCCCAATAGAAGCCGAGGGTGGTCAGATCCTGCTGGAGATTGCGGACGTCGGAGCCGGTGGAGTTGAGCTTCAGGCCGGAGCCGGAAGAAGACGAAGAGGAAGAGGAAGAGCCCTTATCGCCCTTGGAGGCATAGACCGCGTCGATCTTGGCCAGCGTCTGCGGGCCGGCGATGCCGTCGGCGGTGAGGTCAAATTCCTTCTGGAACTTCTTGATCGCGGCCTCGGTCTTCGGGCCGACATTGCCGGTGATGCTGCCGGTGTAGTAGCCCAGCGCCTTGAGCTTGGTCTGGACGTCCTTCACCGTCTCGCCGGTGGAATTCTGCTTGAGATAGGTGTTGTCCGAATCGCTCTGGCTCGCCTTGCGCTGAGCGTCGGTGAAGGTGCCGACCTTCTTGGCGGGCAGATTGCCGCCCTTGATGGAGAAGATATCCTCCGCCTGGGTGGCGCTGAGGATCTTGACGTAGGTGGTGCCGCCGCTGCTCTGGCAGATCCAGCCCGTCTCCACGTCGCCGTCAGCCGCGCGATAGCGCACCTGAATGAACGTGTTGCTGCCGCTCTCCTTGCTGGAGAGCACGTAGACGCACGCATCCTTCACGATGTTATCGATGATGGCTGCGTTCGTGGACGCGGATTCGCGGACGCGCACCCTGTCCTGCGTCTGGCCATAGACCTTGCTGTAGCTCGCCGCCAGCGCGGTGGAGCAGGCAAGGACCGTCACCAGCGCGCAGAGCAAAGCGAGCATCGCGATGCGCTTGACGACCGATTTTTTCATGATGATGATTCCCCTCTTTCATGCCCGCCCCGAACCGCGGCGGACAGATTTACCGATGTTGATGTGAATACGCAGGGATGGCAAACAGAGCCGCACGGGCATACGTGTCCAGCCATACCACGTTATCATAGGCTCATTCTATTACAATTCTGTTAATTTGTCAACTATATTTGAACAAACAGTTCACTTTTGTGTCATCCTTTTTCTGGGATGGGGGCATAATCACTCCCCCGCCTCCAGCTTGAGCCGCTTCCTCGGGACAAAGCCGGAGAAGACGGTATCGCCGTCGTGCGTCTCCAGCGTGATGCGCCCGCCCATCTCCGCGACCGTCTGCGAGACGATGTACAGACCCATGCCCTGCCCCGTCCGCTTCGTCGTGAAGCCCGGCTCGAAGATATGCTCGCGCGCCTTCTCCGGAATCTCGGGGCCGTTATTGCGCACGGAGAAGAACCACGTGCGCAGATCCTCGCCGAGGACGAGCTCGACCGAGGGCTTCTCCCCCTCGGGATGCTCCACGGAGCAGGCGGCGTCCAGCGCGTTGTCGATGAGATTGGCCAGCACGCGGCAGATCTCCCACGCGGGCATCAATTCGTCGTCCCACTTGGCGGCGATGGAGAGCCGCAGCTCCGCGCCGCGCTGCTCCGCCTCCGCCGTCTTCGCCTGAATGAGCGCATTGACCGCCGGGCAGGCCGTGCGCAGCATGCGACTCACGCGCTGCATGTCGCCGTAGACATTGTCCATGTAGGTCATCGCCTCGCCGGGCTCGTTCATCTCGATGAGGCTGTATACGACCTGGATGTGGTTCATGAAGTCATGACGCTGGGCGCGCATGTCGCGGTTGAGGCTCTCCAATTGGGCATAGGCCGCCTCCAGCTCATGCTGCTTGCGCACGAGGCGCAGGCTGGTGATCGAGGCGCCGATATCCGTCACCGCGCCCCAGCCCACGATGGTCACGCAGAGGATCGTCGTCATGCGGGCGATGCTTTCCTCCACGCCCTGGCTGAGCATGCGGTGCACGAGCACAAGCATGGCCAGACCGGCAACGATCTCCAGCAGATTGATGGCAATGGAGAACATCGCGGCCTTGCGCACCTTGACCTGATCGCGCAGATCCACATCGGAGAGCTTGAGCTTCATGGTTTTATCTCACTTCCAGTACAGATTGATGGCGGGAGAAGCGGCCCCTCTCCCCTATATGACGAATCAGCCGCGCCGGACATTTCCCATAACGGCAAACACCCATGCGAAGACCCTGTGAGGCCGCCGCATGGGTGATGATGCGCCGAAGATTACTCGTGGAGGGAAGCCGGATACACGCCGGTGTCGTGCAGCGCCTTCAGGGAAGCCTGAACATTGGGCTTATCCTCCTGATAGGTGACGCCGAACCACTGCGCGTCGGTGGTCAGCACCTCGACGGAGAGCTCGCCCTTGTGCATGAGATCATCCACGAAGACGGGCAGCAGGCACTCGGCCTTGATCGCATCGGGAGCGAGGCCCTTGAGGAAGTTATGGAAATACGCCTCCAGCTTGCCGAACATCCACGGGCTGAAGCCCCAAAAGTTCATGCTGACCGGGCCTTCCGGATCGAGCAGCGTGCCCGGCTCGCCGGCGTCGATGTCGCGGATCTCGCCGTTCTCGCAGAGCTTGATCTTGAGGGTCTCCACAACCTGCGTGAGGTTGCCGTTCTCGTCCTTCTGGCAGACGCCGCGGGAGACGGTGCCGTTCTTGGAGACGGTATTCTTGAGCATATAGCCGACCATCGCAGCCTCACCCTCGGCCTTCATGGTCTGCAGCTTGTCATAAGCGGTCTTGAACGCGGAGACGCCGTAGTAATCGTCGGCGTTGAGCACGCAGAAGGGCTGCTTGATGACGTCCTTGGCGACCAGCACCGCGTGGCAGGTGCCGAACGGCTTGGTGCGCTCCTCGGGGATATGATAGAAGGAAGGAATGCTGGAGAAGTCCTGGAAGACGTAGTCCACCTTGACCTTCTTGGCGATGCGGTCGCCGCAGATGCCGGCGATCAGCTCCTGCATGCCCGGCTTGATAACGAAGACCACATGGTCAAAGCCGGCGCGGATCGCGTCAAAGATCGAATACTCCATCAGGATCTCGCCGTTCGGGCCGAGACCGTCCACCTGCTTATTGCCGCCATAGCGGGAACCCATGCCCGCGGCCATGATCAGAAGCGTAGCGCCCATAATGATTTCCTCCTCCGTAATACGGATTATTGCATTGATATTATACAGGATTTGGGGATACGCTTCAAGCAATTTCCGGATTTTCACCAAAAGTTGCCCGTTTCGACATTCTCCGTACGCATTGTAATCGCCATATGCGGCCGATTTGCGCAAATCCCTTGCAGTCCCCCGCCCCGGCGGCATATAATAGGGGCACAGGAAGGCATATCAATCAAGCGCCACACGGAAGGAGATATATAATATGAAGGTTCTGCTCATCAACGGCAGCCCGCATGAGCACGGCTGCACCTACACCGCCCTCAAGGAGATCGCCGACACGCTGGCCGCCGAGGGCATTGAGAGCGAGATCATGCACGTCGGGCTTGAGCCCATCCGCGGCTGCACGGGCTGCGGCACCTGCATCCGCCAGAAGACCGGGCGCTGCGTCTTTGGCGGCGATCCGGTCAATGCGGCGCTTGAAAAGATGCAGGAATGCGACGGCCTGATCGTCGGCTCCCCGGTGCACTACGCCTCCGCCGGCGGCGCGGTGACGGCGATGCTGGACAGGATGTTCTACGCGGGCAGCGCCTCCATGCGCGGCAAGCCCGGCGCGGCCGTCTGCAGCGCGCGAAGGGCCGGCACCACCGCCACCCTCGACCAGCTCAACAAATACTTCATCATCTCCGGCATGCCGCTCGTCCCCAGCCAGTACTGGCCGATGGTGCACGGCAGCACGCCCGAGCAGGTCGCGCAGGACGAAGAGGGCCTGCAGATCATGCGCATGCTCGGACGGAACATGGCGTGGATGCTCAAGTCCTTCGCCCTCGCCGCCGAGCAGGGAATCCTCCCGCCGGAGCGCGAGGCCAAGCGGAAGTGGACGAATTTTATCCGGTAAGACATGCAAACCCCCGCCCTCCCATAAGGGAGAGCGGGGATTTCTGTATGAAGAAGCTATTTGGGAACGCAGGATTAGGCGATCACGCACTCGACCTCGTGCACAGCGGCCTCGGCGTCCGCCGGGAGCACGCAGCCCGCGACCGGCGCGCCGTCCATCGTGAGGGTGACAGCGCCCTTCTCGTCGCCGGACTTGTTGACGATGTGGATGTTGTACGTGCTGCCGCGGAACTTGCGGACGATCTTCACGTCGTTCAGGCACTCCGGCAGGCAGGGATCGACCTTCAGGCCGTCGTAGTCCGGCTTGATGCCGAGGATGCCCTGGGAGGCGGTGTAGAAGGTCCACGCGGCGGTGCCGGTCAGCCAGGAGTTCTTCGCCTGACCAAAGCGCGGCGCGTA
Source organism: Clostridia bacterium (assembly GCA_017936375.1). Classification (GTDB taxonomy): domain Bacteria; phylum Bacillota; class Clostridia; order Christensenellales; family Aristaeellaceae; genus Ventricola. Next base: position 7,656 of record JAGBFR010000072.1, on the reverse strand, counting down.
CGGGCCGGCGACCATCTGGCTGTAGACATACGGCTCGGTATGGTGCAGCTTCTGATCGGTGATGTACGCCGGGCAGGTGCGGGTGTAGACGTCATAGGCGCGGCCGCCGTGGCCGAGGGTGGTCTCCGCCAGCGCGATCCACGGGTTATTGTGGCAGAAGATGCCGCCGTTCTCCTTGTATCCCGGCGGGTAGGAGCTGATCTCGCCCAGCTCGATGTGATAGCGGGTATACGGCGGGGTCAGGATGGCGACGCCATGCTCGCTGAGCAGATGCTCGCGCACGGAATCAAGCGCCTTCTGCGCGTAGCCCTCCTCGACGCCGACGCCGGCCATGACGAGGAAGCCCTGCGGCTCGATGAAGATCTTGCCCTCGTCGCACTCGTTGGAGCCGATCTTGTTGCCGAAGGCATCATACGCGCGCAGGAACCACTCGCCGTCCCAGCCGTGCTCGAGGACGGCCTTCTCCATCGCGGCCTTGAGGCCCGCGACCTGATCGGCCTCCTCATTCCAGCCGTAGAGGCGGCAGAGGATCTCGTAATCCGGGCACACGCCCACGAACATGCCCGCGATGAACAGGGACTCGGCGACGCCGGACTCGAAGTTCGCGGTGGTCTGGAAGCTCTCGCCCGGGGTCTTGGAGAAGCAGTTGAGGTTGAGGCAGTCGTTCCAGTCGGCGCGGCCGATGAGCGGCAGGCCGTGCGGGCCCAGATGCTCGACCGTATAGCGGAAGGAGCGGCGCAGGTGCTCCATGAGCGGCTGCGCGAGGGACTCGTCATTGTCAAACGGCACGCTCTCGGAGAGGATCGACAGGTCGCCCGTCTCCTTGATATAGGCCGCAACGCCGAAGATCAGCCAGAGCGGATCGTCGTTGAAGCCGGAGCCGATGTCAAAGTTGCCGCGCTTGGTCAGCGGCTGATACTGATGATAGGCGCTGCCGTCCGGGAACTGGGTGGCGGCGATATCGAGGATGCGCTCGCGGGCGCGCTCCGGGATCAGATGGACGAAGCCGAGCAGATCCTGCGTGGAATCGCGGAAGCCCATGCCGCGGCCGATGCCGGACTCGTAGTAGGACGCGGAGCGGGACATGTTGAAGGTGACCATGCACTGGTACTGATTCCACAGGCCGACCATGCGGTCAAGGCGCTTCTCGCCCGAATCCACCTGATAGATGGACAGCAGGCCCGCCCAGTACTCCGCCAGCTCGGCGAAGGCGGCGTCGAACTTCGCCTCGGAATCGAACTTCTCCAGCAGCGCATACGCCGGGGCCTTATTGATGACGCCCGGGGCGATGAACTTCTCCTCCTCCGGGTTCTCGCAGTAGCCCAGCACATAGACGAAGCACACGCGCTCGCCCGGCTGCAGCGTGCCCTTGAGGCAGTGGCTGCCGATCGGAGCCCAGCCGGAGGCGACGGAATTGCGGCTCTCGCCCTCAAAGACGGCGGCCGGCGCATCAAAGCCGTTGTACGCGCCGAGGAAGGTCTCGCGGTCGGTATCGTAGCCGTCGATCGGCGCATTCACGGCGTAGACGGCGTAGTGATTGCGGCGCTCGCGGTACTCGGTCTTGTGGTAGATGGCGCTGCCCTCGATCTCAACCTCGCCGGTGGAGAAGTTGCGCTGGAAGTTGGTGGAGTCGTCCTGCGCATTCCACAGGCAGAACTCCACGAAGCTGAAGAGGGAAACATCCTTCGGGCAGTCGGTGTTGTTGGTGAGCTCGACCTTGGTCACCAGCGCGTTCTCTCCGCGCGGGACCATGCTCGTCTGCACGGCGGCGAGGCCATTCTTCACGCCGCAGATGCGGGTGTAGCCCAGGCCGTGGCGGCACTCATAGAAATCCAGCGGGGTCTTCACCGGCATCCAGCCCGGGGTGAAGACGGTATCGCCGTCCTTGACATAGAAATACTGTCCGCCGGCGTCGAGCGGCACATTGTTATAGCGGTAGCGGGTGATGCGCAGCATGCGCGCATCCTTATAGAAGCTGTAGCCGCCGCTGGTGTTGGACATGAGGGTGAAGAAGGCCTCGCTGCCCAGATAGTTGATCCACGGGGACGGGGTATCCGGCCTGGTGATGACATACTCACGGGCCGCGTCGTCAAAATAACCGTACTGCATGATAAACCTCCCGATGAAGCATTCAGGTTTGGGCGAAAACGTTTTAGGTCGCGGGTAAAAAAAATTCCTGTAACCACATCTTACCGCAAATGCGCCAAAAAAGCAAGAGAATTTCTGCCCCAAACGCAATTTCGGGCAGGTTTTCTCTCTCATCCGTCCTTCCTGCGCGCAGATGAAAGAATTTCGCCGGTTCCGGGCCGCATTATCATTGCATCCGCGAGGAAACTGTACTATCATACAATCAGAGAGCGCCGGGGCAGATCCCGGACACAAGGAGGGCGAATCATGAGCACACCTTTCATTTACGCATTTGCCGACGAGGCCGCCTCGAAGGTCAGCGATCAGATCGAGGCCATGCGCCGCAACGGGCTCAGCGGCCTTGAGATCCGCGGCGTGGACGGCACGAACATCGCCGATATCACCATGGACAAGGCGCGCGAGGTGCGCCGGATGATGGACGACGCGGGGCTGACGGTCTTCAGCATGGGCTCCCCGATCGGCAAGATCGGCATCGTGGACGGTGACTTCGCCGCGCACATGGACAAGCTGCGCCATGTGCTGGAGCTGGCGGACGTCCTCGGGGCGAAGAACCTGCGCATGTTCTCCTTCTACATGCCCGGCGGCGACGCGGCCCCGTGGCGGCAGAAGGTGATCGACCAGGTCGGCGCGATGCTGCAGGCCGCCGAGGGTACGGGCGTGACCCTCTGCCATGAGAACGAGAAGGGCATCTACGGCGACATGGCCGTGCGCTGCCGAGAGCTGCTCGACCTCTTCCCTGCGCTTGGCAACGTCTTTGACCCGGCGAACTACATCCAGTGCGGGCAGGACACGCTGCAGGCGTGGGCGCTGCTGGCCGACCGCACCCGCTATCTGCACATCAAGGACGCCCTCGCGGACGGTCATGTCGTGCCGGCGGGCAAGGGCATCGGCCATGTGCTGGAGATTGTGCGCGACTTCATCGCCCGCGGCGGGCGGCACATGACCATCGAGCCGCACCTGACCGTCTTCGCCGGGCTCAAGGATCTTGAGCGGGCGGGCGAGGCAACGGCCATCGACCCCTACAGCTACCCGAGCAGCGGCGCCGCCTTCGACGCGGCTTGCCATGCGCTGCGCGCGCTGCTGTAAGACGAGGAGGGCATGAATATGGAAAACAAAACCGGCATGCTGCCGGCGGCATCACCGACCAAGTACCGCAAATCTCTTTCCTTTGCGAACGAGGCCGATGCTTTTCAGATTTACATAAAAAAGATCCGCCTTGGCGTCATCGGCGTGGGCAACATGGGCAGCGGGCACGCCAGCCGCGTCGTCGACGGGGAATGCCCGGACTTTGTGCTGACCGCCGTCGCGGACGTCAACCCCACGAGAAAGGCATGGGCTGCGGAGCGCCTGGGCGCGGACGTCGCCTTCTTTGACACGGCGGAGGCGATGCTCGACAGCGGGCTCATCGACGCCTGCATCATCGCCACGCCGCACTACGACCACCCGGCGCTGGCCATCGAATGCATGAAGCGCTCCATCCACGTGATGGTGGAAAAGCCGGCGGGCGTCTACACCAGGCAGGTGCGCGAGATGAACGAGGAGGCTGACAGGCACCCGGAGGTCGTCTTCGGCCTGATGTTCAACCAGAGGACGAACTGCGTCTACCGCAAGATGCGCGAGCTGGTGCGCAGCGGCAAGTACGGCCGCATCCGCCGGACGAACTGGATCATCACCGACTGGTACCGCCCGCAGGTCTACTACGACTCCGGCGCGTGGCGCGCCACATGGGCCGGCGAGGGCGGCGGCGTGCTGCTCAACCAGTGTCCGCACCAGCTCGACCTGTGGCAGTGGATCTGCGGAATGCCGGTGAAGGTGCAGTCCCACATGCGCTTTGGCCAGTGGCACGACATCGAGGTCGAGGACGACGTGACCACCTATGTCGAATACGAGAACGGCGCGACGGGCGTCTTCGTCACCACGACGGGCGACGCGCACGGCTCCAACCGCTTTGAGATCCAGATGGACAGGGCGAAGCTCGTCGTCGAGCACAACCGCCTGCACCTGACGGAGTACAGCGTATCCGAGCCGGAATGGAGCGCGACGAACAAGCAGCCCTTCGCCAGCATGCCGACGACTGAGTCCTTCCCCGAGACGGACGGGCTCAACGAGCAGCACAGCGGCGTGGTCAACGCATGGGGCGGCGCCATCCTGCGCGGGGAGCCGATGATCGCCGACGGACGCGAGGGCATCCGCGGGCTGATGCTCTCCAACGCCATGCACCTCTCCGCCTTCCTCGGCAAAGAGGTCGCGCTGCCCATCGACGAGGACCTCTATTACGAGGAGCTGAAAAAGCGCATCGCCGTCTCCCGCCGCAAGGAAAGCCCCGAAAACGCCGTCGTCGCCGACCTGAGCGGCACCTACGGCGGGACGAAATAAGGGCATTTGACATATCCGCTGCAAAAATCCGCGCGTATACACGTCCCTTTGCACGAAATGCTTGCAATCCGCGCCATCCGCCTTTATAATAAACTAAAACGATTTAGCCCGCGCGGGAGCGATCCGCCGGGCGGCAATCCCCGTGAGAAAGGCGGTGCGGACAATGGCAGTGACGATCAAGGAGCTCTCGGCCTACTGCGGGCTGTCGGTATCGACGGTGAGCAAGGCGCTCAACGGCTATCCCGATGTGAGCGAGGAGACCAAGGAGCAGGTGCATGCCGCCGCACAGAAGCTCGGCTACCGCGCCAACGCCATCGCAAGGAGCCTGAAGATCGGGCGCACATTCAACATCGGCGTGCTCTACAGGGACCAGAGCGGCAGCGGCTTCACCCACAGCTATTTCGCGCCGATCCTCGACGCATTCCGCGACGAGGCAGAGCGCCGCGGCTATGACATCACCTTCATCACCAACAGCATGGGCCACTCGAAGATGACCTTTCTGGAGCACTGCCGCTACCGCAATGTGGACGGCGTGTGCATCGTGTGTACGGCCTTTGACGACCCGGAGGTGCGCGAGCTGATTGAGAGCGACCTGCCCGTGGTCACGGTGGACGACGCCTTCCCCGGGCGCGTCTGCGTACAATCCGAAAATGAGGCGGGCGTCGCCGCGCTGGTGCGCCATGCCATCAGCCTCGGGCACAGGCGCATCGCTTTCGTCCGCGGCGAGGAGACGAGCGTCACCCGCATCCGTCTGGACGTCGCCCGCAGGACGCTGGCCGAGGCCGGGCTCACGCTGCCCGACAGCTACATCGTCGAGGGCAAGTACCACCACCCCGCCGCCGCGCGCGAGGCGACGATGCGCCTGCTCGCGCTCGACCCGCGTCCCACGTGCATCATGATGACCGACGACTACGCCGCGCTGGGCGGTCTGGAGGCCGCGCAAGCCTTCGGGCTGCATGTGCCGGAGGACATCTCCATCGCGGGCTACGACGGCGTGCCGCTCATCCAGCTGTGCAAGCCAAGGCTCACCACCGTCTGGCAGGACACGACGACCATCGGCCAGGAGGCCGCAAGGCAGCTCGTCCGGCTCATCGAGCATCCGGGCGACGTGAAGCCGGGCGTGATTCCCGTCCCTTGCCGTCTCATCCGGGGCGACAGCATGCGGCAAGTTGCCGCATCCGATTCCGAATGAACTTTCATTCCCGACAGCTTTTGCGCACGAGGCCGAAAGCCGGCAGGTGACTGCAGATAAGCACGCAGCGCGTCGCTGCATCCGATTCCGAATAACCAAATACATCCGACACAGGAGGAGCAACCACATGGGCTTCAAGAAGGATTTCATCTGGGGCGCGGCGACCGCGTCCTTCCAGATCGAGGGCGGCGCCTTCGAGGACGGCAAGGGTCTGTCCATCTGGGACAATTACTCCCATGAGCCGGGCAAGGTCTTCCAGAATCACAACGGCGATATCGCCTGCGACCACTACCACCGCTTTAAGGAAGACGTCGCGATCATGAAGGAGATGGGCGTGAAGAACTACCGCTTCTCCGTCTGCTGGCCGCGCCTCTTCCCCAACGGCGTGGGCGAGGTCAACGAGGCCGGCGTCGCCTTCTACAATGCGCTGATCGACGAGCTGGTCGCCGCGGGCATCCGCCCGTTCATGACCCTCTTCCACTGGGACTACCCCGCCGAGCTGCAGAAGCTGGGCGGCTGGGAGAATCCGAAAAGCCCGTACTGGTTTGAGGAATACGCCGAACTGATCGCCAAGCGCTTCGGCGACCGCGTGAAGGACTTCATCACCTTCAACGAGCCGCAGTGCTTCATCGGCCTTGGCTACTGCTGCGGCCAGCACGCGCCGGGCTACTTCATGCCCCTCTCCGCCACCGTACCGATGAGCCATCACGTGCTCAAGGCGCACGGCCTCGCGGTGAAGAAGCTGCGCGAATTCGCCCCGGGCTGCCGCGTGGGCTATGCCCCCTGCGCCGACCCGCGCTCCCCGAAGACCAACAGCCCCGAGGATATCGCCGCGGCGAAGAAGGCGTACTTCGACATCAGCGACGATCCGGCACGCTGGGCCTTCAACGTGACGTGGTGGAGCGATCCCGTCGTGCTGGGCCACTACCCGGCGGACGGCCTGGCCAAGCTGGGCCAGTACCTGCCCAAGGGCTGGGAGGACGACATGGAGACCATCTTCCAGCCGCTTGACTTCTACGCGCAGAACATCTACCACAGCCGCACCGTCGAGGCCGCGGACAACGCCGACGGCTACGCCGAGGTGACCCCGGTGCGCGGACATGCGAAGACCGGCATCCAGTGGTTTGTCAAGCCCGACGCGCTCTACTGGGGCCCGAAGTTCCTCTACGAGCGCTACAAGCTGCCCTTCATCATCACCGAGAACGGCATGAGCTGCCACGACGCGATCTCGCTGGACGGCAAGGTGCACGACCCGAACAGGCAGGACTACATGCACCGCTACCTGCTCGAGTACAAGCGCGCCATCGACGAGGGCGTGGACGGTGTTGGCTACTTCGCATGGTCGCTGATGGACAACTTTGAGTGGGCATTCGGCTACAGCGAGCGCTTCGGCCTGATCTACGTCGACTACAATACGCTTGAGCGCACGGTGAAGGATTCCTTCTACTGGTACAAGAGCGTGATGGAGAGCAACGGAGAGAATCTGTAATATGAAGAAACCTCTGCATACGCAGAGGTTTTTTATTGCGGCGGGAGCGGGGAAGCGTCGCGCTGCGGCGCGGGACCTCATCCGTCACCAGCTCCGCTGGCGACACCTTCCCCATAGGAGAAGGTTGTTTTGTTGGCAAAGCACCAATCGAAACCCAGCGGCGCTAAGGCGCGGAAGCAGCTTGGGCGGGCGGGTGGGCACGACAAAGTCGTAACCCCATCGGTATATCGGCAAAGCTCGGCTGCACTCCTTCCGTCTGCCCTTCGGCTGGTCCCCCATTCCGGGGAACTCGCATAGTCGCGCAAGCGCTCCTTGCGATTCCCCACGCTCCGCCTGCCTGTTTCCGCCACCGGCGGCGGCAGGCTTCGGTGCCTCAAGAGGGAGGCTGGGGGTGGACGAAAAATAGGGGAACCCAGTCCGGAAGGACGCAGGAGAATGTGGGAGGGTGGGT
>JAGBFR010000071.1 GCA_017936375.1 Clostridia bacterium | reverse complement strand
TGTCCTCCTTTTGTTGTTTCCTTTGCAGTTGCCAGACCGCATTTTGATTATACAACAAAAGGAGTTTTTCCATCTACATCATCGCCAGAAGGCTTCTTTTGAACCACTCGCCTAGCGAGTGGTTTTCTTCATACAAAAAGCGGAGCAGCTAAGCTGCTCCGCTTCTTTGTTGCTCATGCGTTCAGACGACAAGATTTCCTATTACATCCTATGCTGCCTGCTTACTCAGCGAGATACGCGCTGATGAATTCGCCGGCAAGCACGCCGCTGGTCATCGCCCAGCCCACGCCGCAGGAAGACGGGAAGTGCGCGCCGTAGACGCCGCCAATCACTTCGCCCGCAGCGAACAGACCGTCGATCGGCTTGTTCATGCTGTCAACAACCTGAAGGTTATTGTCGATGGTCAGGCCGCCCATGGTGGTGCTGAATCGCAGGACCTGCTCAACCAGATAGTACGGACCCTCGCCGATCGGCAGGCTGACCGGATGACCAAAGTCGGTATCCTCGCCCGCAGCGACAAAGCCGTTGTAGCGCTCAACCGTCGCAGCCAGGCCGGCGGCGTCAACATTCACCGCAGCAGCGACCTCTTCAAGGGTCTCGCCATGCGCGAAGACGGTAACGCCGGTGCCGTTCTCAGCCAGCCACTGATCCAGCTGCTCCTGCTTGAAGTAGCCGCCGGAAACACAGGCCTCGGCATAAACATCGAACGTCGCCTGATCCATCAGGATGTAGGAGTTCCTCTGCTTGCGCATCGCCGGAACCATATCCTTGCTCGGGTCAGCCTCGTTGCAGATACGCTGGCCGTCCTGATTGACGAGGATCGCGCCATACTTGGAGTACACGGTGGACGTGGCGCGGCGGGTATGCTGACCCTTATCGCCGCGGTTGATGCCCGCACCGGACATGGTCACATGATCCATGTTCTGCAGCACAGCGCCGTATTCCTGCGCCATGTACAGGCCGTCAGCGGTGTTGGCCTTGGAGCCGGAGAGAACATACGCCGGGCTCTGGAATTCCTCGCCCAGGAGCTCGGGCGCGTAGCAATAGCCGCCGGTCGCCAGCAGCACAGCCTTGGCATTGACAACATATTCCTTGCCGGTCAGCACATCGCGGGCGAGCACGCCGTCCACGCGGCCTTCGGTATCGGTCAGCTTATACGCGCGGGTGTTGAGCATCACCGGGATGTTCTTCTCCTGCGTCTTGTTGTAGAGATTCTGCGCCAGGCCGGAGCCGCCGCCCTCCGCGCTGCGCGCGCGGCCGGTCATCTTCTCCGCAAACGGAATGCCCATGCTGTCGCTGAGCCAGTCGACCGCATAGCCGGACTTGCTGGCGAGCATCCACGCCGGGGTACCGTCATTCTCATAATCGCCGTACTCCATCAGGTAAGCGAAGCACGCCTCAGCGCTGTCTTCAACGCCGGACAGAGCCTGATACTTGGAGCCGGAAGCCAGCGCGCTGCCGCCGGACATCGCCGTAGCGCCGCCGACAAAGGCCTGCTTCTCCAGCACGATCACGTTGTATCCCTGATCGTTCATCTTGAGCGCAGCGGCCATACCGGCGCCGCCCGCGCCAACGACAACCACATCACAGTTCAGTTCTTCGGTCTCGACAGCCTCGCCGGACTTCTCAACCGGAACGAGCGCCGCCGGATCAAGGCCAGCAGCGGTCAACGCCGCATTGACAGCCTCAAAGAACGCACCGCTGGTCACGGTCGCGCCAGAGACGCCGTCGATGTTGGTGGACTGAGCGGAGACAACCATCTCCGGCAGCAGGTTCAGCGCCATGCCGCCAATGGTCTCGGTCTCGTTGGCCTCAAGCACATTGATGGCCACGATCGTGCCGTCCGTCACTTCAGCTTCGAGCTTGATTGCGCCGCCAAAGCCGGTTGCTTCGCCGGCATAGGTGTCAGCCATCGCGCCAAGGGCGCTCATGCACAGCACGAGAGCCAGAAGCAGAGCAGCAAACTTCTTCATACAACATTCCTCCATATCAATATTTTCGGGCATAACTGCCGATTTGATTATACAGGAAGATGCTGTAATATCCTACGCTATTTGATAACTGGTCATTTTGCGGCCAAAACTGGACATTTTCATCCCTGCAGAAGCGTTTTCCACCCAGTTTTTCTGCATCAGTCCATCTCTTTCATCGGAATCATCCATGTTACCGTGAATACGCCATCCCTCTGCCCGACAAGCAGCGTGCCTGCGTGTCTGCGCAGGATCATCTCAACGCTCTTAAGGCCATATCCATGGCCGCTTCCGTCCGCTTTTGTTGTCTTGGGCAAACCATTCTCACATTCCCTCACCCCTTTACAGGGATTGCTGAATTTGGCGACCATACATCCGCCAATCCCGGCGCAGCTGACGACAATACGCCGCTCCTCTTCCGGCAGAGACGCGACAGCCTCGATGCAGTTATCCAGGCAATTGGCAAACAGCACGCAGGCTTCCGTCGGCTTCAAAAACTCCATGTCTTTAAAACGCACATAAGCCTCCAGCCGGATTCCCGCCCTGCGGCAGACGTCGTTTTTCTGAGCCAATACGCAGTCAACCGTGGAATTCCCACTGTCAAACGTCTGGGCACTGCCCGCAATCTCCGCAATCAGCGCATCAATATAGCCCGCTGCATCCTCGCCCGTCTGATTCATGGTCATGAGCGTCGACAGGTGATTCTGCATATCGTGGCGCAAAACACGAAGCGCCTCATCACTCTGGCGCAGCGCCTCCATGCGCACACAGGCATCCGAAAGCAGGTGTCTTTCGACCTCCGCCTCTTCACGACGCCGGACAGTAAAGAAGTACTGCTCCGCCATCGCAATTATAAAGAGCGCGGAAGCCTGCAGAAGAATAAGAACGACAATCACCGCACTGCGCGTCTGCACCGGCAGCAGCGCCTGATTATAGATCAGACTATCAAATATGCCGAAAACCGACCAGTTCATCAGAATCGGAAACAGCACCAACGCCGCCTGACTGCCCTGCATATGCCGATCCGGCTGCATTCGGAAGAACGAGCGAATCAGCAGCAGAATCCCGGCATGCAGCAGAAACTCGCCACATGTGCTCTCAAGCGCCGAAAGCACGCCAGTGTGGATCAGGCTGAACAGCGAATAGGCCTCCTCCTGCCAGTAATACGGGCTCACGATACTCTTCCAGATCCCTGTTGCAAAAGAGAATACGCATGCCACATACACACTGAACAGCTTCTGCCCCGTGGACATCAGCAGAAGCGCAAGGCACACCCCAACAGTCTGCATCACCTGACGCAGGAAAAACGCCATCGCCGTACTCCCGCTGAAGAATGGATGAGCGCGCACCATCGCAAACAGAATCACCGTCGCCGCTCCCGCAAGGATGCGTGCAAAGCGACGCTTTCTATCGATCATCGGCCAAACGAACGCGATCAGCAGAACCGCACGCAAGGCCGCCCTTGCAAACGTCCACAGGCCAAACCCTTCCACATTCACAGCAGCATGCCTCCCCAGTATTCCGTCATCGCCCGAGCCAGCTGTTTGCGTCTGTGTTTGCTGACGGGAATACACTCGCCGCAGGAAAGCGTCAGTTCATTCGCCATCAGCCGCTCCACCTGCTCCATGTTGATCAGATAGGCGGTATGGCATCGGAAGAATGCGCTGCCGCTCAATGCCTTTTCAAGCGAGGCCATGCTCTGGCAGCACTCAATCTCCCCATCCTTCGTATGAATCCTCACATGCCCCTGCCAGGTTTCGATGTAATCTATCCTGTGCGCCCGGATACGGACATACCCCTCCTTGTTTTTGACCACAATCTCGTCCGCCGCCATACGGGACAGCCGGGCCACAATCCCCTCCAGCGCTGCAGAAAACTGCGGATAGAGCACAGGCTTCTGCAGGAATCGATACGCCTGCACCTCATATCCCTGAAGAGCATACTGAATCAGATTGGTAACAAAAATGATAGAAACATCCTTGTTTGTTCTGCGGATTCTGCGCGCCGCCTCCATGCCGTTCATGCCCGGCATTTCGATATCCAGGAAGAGCAGATCGGCCCCCTGTTCATCAAGTCGCGCGAGAAGCTCTGCGCTGTCATGGCAGACGTACACGTCAAAGCGCACACCCTTCTCTTCCTCATACCGTTCAATATGTTCTTTCAAAACACCGCAAGCCGATAACTCATCATCGCAGATAATGCTTCGGATCATCATACTGTCCACCTCGGAGCCTCCCAAGAATTCTTCCTCTGCCAATGTATTGCCCATGTCAGATCGATCCACCGATCAACAAAAGCAAAAGAAGGCAGAAAATTGCTTTTCTGCCAATCTGTGTTTATTTATCCATTCCCAAGCATCGCATCCGCCCGGGCGCGCACGCGCTCGCGCAGGATGGCCTGCCCCAGCAGCTGCAGCTCCTTCGCCTCAAAGAGCACAATCGAGCCAAACGGCGCGATCAGCGTCCGCTCGATCGCCGCGCGGTAGACCGCCAGCTTGCGCAGCATGGCGTCCGTCAGCCGCTCCTCGCTCTCCTCCTGCGCCAGGAGGAAGGCAATCTCGTCCGTGAACTGCATGTACAGGCGCATGAGCATCTCCGCCTGCGCCTCCGCGTCGGTCACATAGAATTCTCCGCTCGCCAATCCCTGCTCGAGGATCCCCTCCAGCACGGGCTTCATGCCCTCCAGCTGGCTGGTCTTCATCTTCTCGCGCATCAGCGCGCCATCCTCTCGGTAGGCGACGCGGATGAGGAGCGACACGAAATTCTGATTGTCGCCGCCCCAGAGCGGCGTGCTGTGCAGCAGCATGTTGAGCCGCTCCACCGCGCTGTGCTCCCCGCCCGCCACGGCCTGCGCGGCGCGCTCGCAGCTCTCCTGCGCGCGCTGCTGGCAGATCGCCTCCAGCACGGAGAGCTTGCTGTCAAAATGATGATAGAAGCCGCCCTTGGAGAAATTCATCTCGTTGAGGATGTCCTGCACGGACGTCTTCTCGTATCCCTTGGTGTAAAACAGGCGCTCCGCTGTGGCCAGCAGCTCGCCCCGGCGCGCATCGCCTTTTCTCATATCTCGTCAAGCCTTCCTGTAGATTGCTTTGTATTCTGTTTATGCGCCGCAGCGGCGCGCCCTTTACTCCGCCCCGCCGGATCCGTCGTTGAAGAGGATCTCGTCCTGATAGACCGGATAATTGGTCGTCCAAAGCTTTTCCCTGCGCAGCACAGTGCCGTCGCTGCCCTTGTAGACCTTGTAGGTATCCACCACGTATCCGTTCTTCTTCGCGCGGCCCTTCTTTGTCGTGCCGACAGGGAGGGACTCATCCAGCGTGTACTTGATGTCGTTGGAGGGCTTGATCGTCCGCACCGTCTCCGATTCCAGATCGATCGTCATGCCGTTTTCCAGCATCTGGCCATAGACCTCGACCGTCACCTTCCGGTTTTCATACCACGCGACGATGAATACCGGGAAATCCCCGTTATTGCGGAAAACAAAGTCCAGCGACGGCCAGTTGACGGTCGCATCCTCACCCTTGTTGACGTAGGTAGAGGGCCAGCTGTGGGCCGAGCGCTCCACGATCTCCAGATCCGCCCGAACGACGGCGTTAAAGAGCGTCGAGGACGTCTGGCAGACGCCGCCGCCGGTGTCATCCACCAGCACGCCGCCGGCAATCGCGCCGGCCTCGCGATATCCCTTCTCGCCCGTGCGCTGCCCCGTGCAGCTGTTGAAGGACATCGACTCCCCCGGCTTGACCATGCGCCCGTTGAGCGCGCCCGCCGAGAGAGCGATGTTGGTATTGCGGTCATTGTCGCGGGTCGTATCCGTGGTAAAGGAAGAGATTCTGCCAAAGAGCCCCTCCAGCTGCCCGCGCGTGATCTGTGCCTCGACCGCCTCGCCGCGCACGATGACCACGCTGTCATATGCGCGCGCATCCAGCGCGTCAAGGATATCTCGCTCCAGCTTGTCCCGGTCGATCCGATAGCCCGGCTTCGCCTCGGTGAAGGTGAAGGTTCTCGCATTCACATCAAAGGCGTCCAGCGTCGCGTCCGTCGCCTCCACATCAAGGCTCTCGCCGATGATATCCACCAGCGCGCGCACAGCCGTGCGGTCATATTCATAGCCCGTGGTGAAGGCCGCGCCCTGCGTGCGCGCCTGTTCGATCTGATAATAGCGCTCCTCGAGCGTGCCCGTCCTGCCCACGGCATAGGCGCGCTCGAGCACCGTCTGCACATTGAAGGTCACGGGCACCTCGTTTGAGGTGATCCTCCACCGCTTCTCCCCGGAGGCGACGACCAGAGAGAAGGCCTGCGCCGTCTCCTGCTGCCGCCCGGCAAAGAGCGACGCGGCCTCCTCGCGGCTCATTCCGCCAAGATCCACGCCGTCCACCGTCACGCCGGGGTAATACTCCGTCTGTGCTGCAACTTTACTGATGGCGGCATACATCTCATATGCCGCCATCCGTTCCTGATAAAGTTTTGCGCCATAGATCCACAGGGCTGCGCAGCCCGCGATCACCAGCAGCGTCCAGACCGGAAAAAGCCTTCTTTCTTCTTTTGCACGCCTGCCTCTGCGGCGATTGAAAGCCATGTTCCTCTCCTTTGAAGATACCAGTCCTGTCGATACTCCGTTTGGATCAGGAGCGCCTGTTGGCGTCCAGCGTCTCAAAGAGCTCCTTCTCATTCATGCGGTAGGACAGAATGTGCAGGCTGTCGGACAGATGCACATTGTTGACCGCCACGCCATCCGGCAGCACCAGGTCGACCGGCGCAAAATTCCAGATTGCGCGCACGCCGCCGCGCACAAGGGCGTCGGCCGTGTCCTGCGCATAGGACGCCGGGACGGACAGCACGGCGATATCCACCTGATGCGCCTGCATCCAGCCCTCCAGCTTGTCCATCGGCTGCACCAGCGTGCCATGGACGTCGACGCCCACCAGCGACGGGGAGACGTCAAACATCGCCTGAATATGGAAGCCCTCGCGCTCAAAGCCCGCGTAATTCGCCACAGCACGGCCGATATTGCCCGCGCCGACGATGATCACATGGTACTCATGATTCAGGCCGAGGATCTCGCCGATTCTCTCCTTGAGGTTGGAGACGTGATAGCCGTATCCCTGCTGGCCAAAGCCGCCGAAGCAGTTGATGTCCTGACGGATCTGAGACGCAGTCAGATTCATCCTCTCGCCCAGCTCCTGGGAGGAAATGCGCACGACGCCAGCCTTTTCAAGATCCCTCAGGTGACGATAGTACATGGGCAGCCTGCGCACAACCGCGTCGGATACCCTCGATTTGTAAGCCATATGGATCGCTCCTGTTCATGCTCTGCAGTATTACAACCTAACCATTCAAGTATAGCAGGTCATCCCCGCAGAAACAAGCGTGTATGAAGAAATATTTTCATCTTTGCCCAATTTTGCCCGTTCTGCCATGCTTAAAACGGTGTAATTCCCCTATCTTGAGAAGCCGCGCATGCGCTCCCGTTCCTTCTTGCGCTCGGATTTCTCTCGTTTCGCGTTCGGTCCGCGCAGCGGTCCGGTCAATTCAAGATCGATTAATCCTGCGGTCAATTCCACATCTGCCACACGCACAGTCAGCGCCTGCCCGAGAGAGAAGACCGCGCCCGTGCGTTCGCCGCGCAGCGTCATCCTCCGCTCGTCATACTCAAACCAGTCCTCAAGCGTGCGCACATGCATGAAGCCCTCCGCCCCATTGGGCAGGCTGACGTACACGCCCCATTCGCTCACGCCGCTGACCGTACCCTCATAGCTTTCGCCGACATGCGAGGCCATATACCGCGCCATCATCAGCTTGTCCGCCATGCGCTCCGCTTCAGCCGCCGCACGTTCGCAGTCGGAACTGCGGATCGCCGCATCCGCCAGCGCATCGCCCTTGAGCGGTACCCGCCCGCCGGTCAGCATAGCCGTCAGCGCGCGGCTGACCACCAGATCGGGATAGCGGCGGATCGGCGAGGTGAAATGGCAGTAATCCGACATCGCCAGGCCAAAATGCCCCAGCGGCTGCGCGTCATAGCGCGCCTTCTGCATGCTGCGCAGCGCCAGCGCGGAGATGACCATCGCCTCCGGCCTTTCCTTCGTCTCCTCCAGAATCGCCCGGATCTCGCCCGGCTTCGCGCCATGCCCCAGCACGCGCACGTCCACGCCGATGGCGGCGAGAAAATCGCGGAAGATGCGCAGCTTCTCCGGGTCGGGCTTCTCATGCACGCGGTAAAGCAGCGGAAGGCCCTTCTCTCTGGCCATCCGCGCCACGCATTCATTCGCCGTGAGCATGAAGTCCTCGATCAGCAGCTCCGCCTCGCCGCGCTCGCGCGTGACAATCTCCACCGGTTCGCCCGCATCATCCAGAATAAACTTCGGCTCCGCCGTCTCAAAATCGATGCAGCCCTGTGCTTGCCTGCGCCTGCGGATCGCTGAAGCCAGCGCGCGCATCTTTTGGAGCGCGCATCCCAGCTGAGGATGCATCTCCTCAAGGCGCTGCGCCTGCACAGCGTCTCCGGCAAAGAACGCGTTGACGTCGTCATAGACCAGCCTCGCATCGGATCGGGTAAGGCTGCGCACGACGCGGTGCGCGACAATCTCGCCCTCGCGCGTCAGCTCGATCAGCGCACTCATCGTGAACTTATCCTCGCCCGGACGCAGGGAGCACACGCCATTGGACAGCGCCTCCGGCAGCATCGGCAGCACGCGGCCGGGCAGATAGACGCTCGTCCCGCGCAGGTATGCCTCCTTATCCAGCGCGCTTCCCTGCGGCACATAGTGACCAACGTCCGCGATGTGCACGCCGAGGAGAAGATGCCCGTTCTCCATTTCCTCCAGGCTCACCGCGTCGTCAAAGTCCTTGGCGTCCCGCCCGTCGATGGTAAAGGACAACAGCCCGCGCAGATCCTCGCGCCCGCCGTCCATGCCGTGCGGCGCAGGGCGCAGCGCAGCCGCCTCGTCAAGCGCCTCCTTCGGGAATTCGCTGCGCAGGTGCGCGCTGACCACCAGCGCATCCAGCGCCGTGCTCGCCTTGTCAAAGCTGCCGATCACCCCGCCGACGCGGCAGAGCAGGCCGCCCTCATGCTCCCAGCGGACGACCTCCGCGCGGACGACGTCGCCCTCCTTCGCCCCATACAGCGGGCCGTCCACCTCGATGGACGTGGGGAGATGGCGCTCCATCGGCTCAAGGAAGACGCCGTGCTTATTCATAAAGAGCACGCCCACCATCGTCTGATGCGCCCGCTCAATCACCCGACGCACGACAGCTGTCTCGCGCCCGATGCGCTCTGCAAGCACGCGGTCGCCGTGAAGCGCGCCCATCGCGCGCTCCTTTCGGCAGGCATAGGCGTTCTTCTCCTGATCTTCAAGGCGGATTTCACCCTTGTGCATGCCCCGCACGACCATCTCGATCAGCTGATCCGACTTCATCGGCTGCTGATGCGCCGGGGCAAGCAGCTCGTCGATAGACAGCTTCCGGCTGTATACGGCGGGCACGCTCTTCTTTTTATATTCCCCTTTGGCGCCCGTGCGCACATCACCGCGCCGCTTTCCATGCCCCTGCGCAGAGCGGCCTTTCCTTGCGTCCCTCTTCATCGTCCATTCCTCTCTATCCGAATACACTCAGGCAGCAGGATGCCCCTTTGCATCGCACATCATGCCCTCGTCTGCGCGCATCCATCGGCACGCGCCATTCGCGCCGTTTCCCACGGCGCAAAAAAGAGGCCAAAGCCTACGCTTCAGCCTCTCTCATTTGATTATTTAGCCAAGCACCGCAACGATCAGCGCGCAGATGATGAACACACCCGCGGAGACCTTCGTCGCCAGAGCCAGCTTGCCTTCCATCGTCTGAGCCTTGTTCTTTCCGAAGAAAGTCTCGGCGCCGCCAGCAATCGCACCCAGGCCACTCTGTTCGCCGGGCTGGAGCAGGACGGTGACAATGAGAATCAGCGCGGTGATCACAAGGAGCACCGTGACAAAGCCATTAAGGATCGCCATAGTTTTACGCCTCCTCGACTCGTTAAGCAGATTAGCGCTTGGAGAACTGCGGCGCGCGGCGGGCGGCCTTGAGGCCGTACTTCTTACGTTCCTTCATACGCGGATCGCGCGTGAGGAAGCCAGCCTTCTTGATCGCCGGGCGGAGCTCCGGATCAGCCTTCACCAGCGCACGGGAGATGCCGTGGCGGATGGCGCCGGCCTGGCCGGCGAGGCCGCCGCCGTACACGTTCACCAGAACGTCATAGCGGCCTTCCAGAGCAGTCAGCGCGAGGGGCTGACGAACAGTCATCTTCAGGGTCTCAAGACCGAAGTAGTTGTCGATCTCGCGGCCGTTGATCACAATCTTGCCTTCGCCCGGAATGAGGCGAACACGAGCAATGGCCTTCTTACGGCGGCCAACCGCCTGATACTGAACCTGTGCCATGTGTCAAACACTCCTTCCTGCTATCACTTCACGAGCTCGAGCACTTCCGGCTTCTGCGCCTCATGCTCATGCTCAGCGCCGGCATAAACGCGCAGCTTGCGCGCCATCTGACGGCCGAGCGGGCCCTTGGGCATCATGCCGAGAACGGCATGCTTCACAGCGAACTCCGGCTTCTCAGCCATGAGCTTGCTGTACTTGGTCTCCTTGAGGCCGCCGGCGTAGCCGGAGTGATGATAGTACACCTTCTGATCGAGCTTCTTGCCGGTCAGGACAACCTTCGCCGCGTTGATGATGATCACATGATCACCGGTGTCGCAGTGCGGGGTGAAGGTGGGCTTGTTCTTGCCGCGCAGAATCGCAGCAACCTGGCTGGCCAGGCGGCCGAGCGTCATGCCGTCGGCGTCAACAACATACCACTTGTGCTCGACGGTCTGGGCATTTGCCATAAACGTTTTCACGTGAATTCCTCCTATGGTGATATCTACGATATCCACAGATGATGCTTCGCGCTGGTCAGACGCTCCGCAAGAACGCGCGCACGAACTCCCGGGGCTAACAGGACGAACATACGCAACTGGTATTTTAACCTAAATCCAATATTCTTGTCAATACCTTTTTCCTGTTTTTTTCAGGAATTCTGACGGTTTTCCCGCTTTTCTCCGATGTGCAGCCAGCGCCCGGTCTTGAATCGCGCGTAGACGACAGCCGCGCGCGTCGTCTGGTCCAGCACGATGGTCATCCATGCGCCGGTCAGGCCCCAGCCGAAGTCATAGATGAACGGCCCGGCGAGAACCACGCGGAAGATCCAGATGCCCGCAATGGACGCATAGAGCGGGAATTTCGTATCGCGCGCGCCGCGCAGGCCTGCCGCGATGGGCAGCTGCGTGCAGATGCCCGGCATGCCCAGGGCGATGAGCTTGAGCACGCCCGCAGACAGGGCGGCGACCTGCGGATCATTCGTATAGAGCAGAACGATGTACTGCGAGCAGGTCAGGAAGAAGACGATCAGAATCACCGCCACGCACATGCTCATCCTGTGGATCATGCGGATATAGTCCTTCGCCTTTGCCTTCTCCCCCGCGCCGAGGCTCTGACCGACCAGCGTCGTCGCGGCGACGCCGAATGCCTGTCCCGGCATCCACGTCAGGCCGTTGATGCTCAGGCCGATCTGATGCGCGGCGAACACCGCCGTGCCAAGGCCCGAGACCTGACGCGCGAAGATGACGAAGCCGATCTGCATGAGCAGCTGCTCGAGCATGCTGGTGGTGCCCACGCTCAGAATGCGCGAGATCCACTTGCGGCTCATCCGCCATCCGCCGCGCAGGCTGAGCTGCACGACCGTATGCGAGCGGAAGATCACCAGCAGCGCCAGCACGCAGCCCACGCACTGGGAGAGCATCGTCGAAAGACCCGCGCCGAATACGCCAAGCTTCGGCATGCCGAGCCTGCCGTAGATGAAGGCATAGTTGCCGATCACATTGAGGAAATTCGCCGCGAGGTTATAGATCATCGGCAGGCGCGTCAGACCCACGCCGCGCAGCGACGCCGTGATGGCAAAGGTCAGCGACTGGGGGATCAGGCCCAGCGCGACCACCCGCAGATAATTCCGCGCATACTCAAACGTATCCGCGCCCGCGCCCATGAAGCGGACGATCGGCCCGGCAAAGCCGTAGACGATGGCCGTCGCCGCAAGGCCGACGACGCCGCAGAGCATCAGCGCATTGCGCGCGATCTGCTGCGCGCTGCGCTCCTCCTTCGCGCCGACCGCCCAGGCCACGCCGGCCGTCGTGCCGACGTTGAGCGCAATGAGGATGCTGCGCGTCAGATTCAGCGGATTATTGGTCAGGCCGACCGCCGCGATTGCCACGGCGGAAATGTCGCTCTGACCGAGCATGATGGTATCCACCATCGTAAAGAGCTGAGAGAGCACCAGCTCAAAGAGCGCCGGCAGCACGATCGTCATAACGCGCCGCGTGTCCTCCCGGTTCAGGGTGAGCCCCTTCGTCAGCATCTGCATGATTGGATTTCGCCTCTTTTCTTCCGTTTGTATTTCGTTCTTTATCCGTTCTCTTCTTCCGGGCGGCCATGCAGCCGCCCGCTTTTGCATGTCCTATCTACTATAACCACATTCCGCCGAAAATGCAAATGCTTTTGCGCATTCATTTTCGATCACGCCGATTATTCTATGCAGACAAAGCGCCGCCGCATCGCCCTTTGGGCGCTTCCTTTTTTCATTTTCTCATGCTATAATCAAAATGATAGCGTTTTCCCATTATTAAGAAGACATACGGAAAAGGAGCATACCATCATGAAAAAAACTTTCGGCGTCGTCGGCTGCGGCTTTCTGGGCAACATCGTCATCGACGCATACTGCAAGGGCCTGCTCGAGGACTATGAGCTCGTCGGCGTGAACAGCTGCCTCATGGAGGACGCGGTGAAGGCCTCCGCCAAGGCGGACTGCGCCTGCTGCGCGGATGTGGACGCCCTGATCGCCATGAAGCCGGATTATATTGTAGAAACCGCCTCCGTCGAGTGCGTCCGCGAGAATGCGGTCAAGATCCTGGAGAGCGGCATCAACCTCGTCCTCGTCTCCATCGGCGCGTTCGCCGACGGCGCGCTCTACGAGCAGGCCAAGGCCGCTGCCGTCAAGGGCGGTGCGAAGATCCATCTCGCCTCCGGCGCGATCGGCGGCTTCGACGTCCTGCAGACCGTCTCCCTCATGGCCATGGCGCAGGGCCTGCCCGAGACCTCCGGCATCGAGACCCACACCGGCTGCAAGGGCTTCATGCCCACCCCGGTCTGGGAGGACGCGCTGCTCACCGAGCAGAAGACCGTCTTCACCGGCAACGCCAAGGAGGCCATCGCCACCTTCCCCCGCCGCGTGAATGTCGCCGTCGCCACCTCCCTGGCCACCACCGGCCCGGACGTCACCGGTGTCATCATGCACTCCGTGCCCAACTGGCAGGGCGACGATCACAAGATCACCGCGGAGATCGACGGCGTGAAGGCCGTGGTCGACATCTACTCCCGCACCAGCGCCATCGCCGGCTGGAGCGTCGTCGCGCTGCTGCGCAACCTCGCCTCCCCGGTCTGCTTCTTCTGATCACTCCCGGTCATGTCATTTACCCAGAAAGGAAGGCCTGCCATGTTCAATAAGCTCGTTGCCATCGAGCCCGTCAGCCTCGTCCCCTCTGCCGAGGCGAAGCTGAAGGACTACGCAAAGGAAATCGTCATGTACCCGGATATCCCCGCCAACGATGAGGAGATCCTGCGCCGCATCGGCGATGCGGACGCGGTGCTGCTCAGCTATACCTCCCGCATCAACCGCTGGGTCATCGAGCGCTGCCCGAATGTGAAGTATATCGGCATGTGCTGCAGCCTCTACTCCGAGGAGAGCGCCAACGTCGATATCGCCTGCGCGCGCGAGCGCGGTATCCGCGTGCTCGGCATCCGCGATTACGGCGACCGCGGCGTCGTGGAGTATGTGCTCCATGAGCTCACCGGCCTGCTCCACGGCTTCGGCATGCCGATGCTGCGCGACGAGCCGGTCGAGATCTACGGCCTGAAGGTCGGCGTGGTGGGCCTCGGCGTCTCCGGCAGGATGATCGCCGACGCGCTCTCCTTCCTCGGCGCGAAGATCAGCTACTACGCCCGCGCGCCGAAGGCCGACGCCGAGGCCGCCGGCTATGCCTATAAGCCGCTGAGCGAGCTCCTCTCCGAGAGCGAGGTTGTCTTCTGCTGCCTCAACAAGAATGTGCTCCTGCTGCAGAAGGAGCAGTTCGAGGCGCTGGGCGACGGCAAGGTCCTCTTCAACACCTCCATCGGACCGGGCTTTGACGCCGCCGAGATGGAGGCGTGGGTCCGCCGCCCGGGCAATTACTTCTTCTGCGACACGAAGGCGGCTGCCGGCGCGGTCAGCGAGGATTTCTTCTCCCTGCCCAATGTGCACTGCCCCGCCGTCTCTGCCGGCCGCACAAAGCAGGCCTTCGTCCTGCTGAGCGAGAAGGTGCTCGCCAATATCGAGACCGCCCTCGCCGAGATCGGCTGATTTCCTTTCCATAAAGAATAAACGGACTGTCAGAATCAACCCGTCATTCCAATATCTTCCTGATCGGCTTCAAGGCATGGGGCTCTGCCCCATCGCCCCGCCAAAGGGCTTTCCGGTCGCCCTTTGGAAACCTTCGGCCGCAAGTATCAGGGAGTTTCAGAATGTCCGGTTTATCCTGACAGTCCTTTTCTATTTCTCTTTTTATTCTTCTTCGTTGAGGTTTTGCAGGCCGCCCAGCTCGCCGCTCTTCCAGTGCTTTCTGCACAGGCTGATGTAGGTCGAGTTGCCGCCCAGCAGAATCTGCGCGCCCTCGCGCACAACCTTGCCGTCGTGAATGCGCGCGTTGAAGGTCGCCTTCCTGCCGCACCAGCAGATGGTCTTGATCTCCTCAATCGTATCCGCCCAGCACAGCAGCTCGCGGCTGCCCTCAAAGAGCTCGCCCCTGAAATCCGTACGCAGGCCGTAGCAGATGACCGGGATATCATAGTCGTCCACGATATCCACAAGCGCGCGCACCTGCTGCGCTGTGAGGAAGTGCGCCTCGTCCACGATCACGCAGCGATAGCCGGACAGATCGATCTGCGGCAGATCCTCCACGTAGCGGCACTCCGTCTCCAGCCCGCAGCGGGAGCGCACGACCGTCGCGCCGTCGCGATTCTCCAGCTTCGGCTTGAGCATGAGCACCTCCTGCCCGCGCTCGCGGTAATTGTACTGCACCATGACGGCGTTGGCCGTCTTGCTCGAGCCCATCGCGCCGTATCTGAAATATAGCTTCGCCATGTTGTCTCCTTCTTCGCCCGACGGGCGGATTCTTCCATACAAAGAAAAAGCCGGGCTTGCGCCCGGCATGCCTGCTCAGTCCTCGTCCTCGCTGAATCGCGCGTCCATATACGCGCGCACAACGTCGACGCACTTCTGCTCGCTCATGTGGCCGGTATTGAGGCAAAGATCATACAGCGCGGCGTCATGCCACTGACGGCCGGTGAAGTACTTGAAGTAATCCGCGCGGCGCTTGTCGATGCGCTTGATCTTCTTCTCCGCTTCCTCAAGATTGAGGCCGTCAATCTCCATCACGCGGCGGACGCAGTCCACCACCGGCGCGGTGACGAACACGTTGATGACATTCTCGCGCCCGCGCAGGATGAAGTTCGCGCAGCGGCCGACGATCACGCAGTTGCGCGTGGAGGCCAGCTCGCGGATGATCTTCGCCTGATAGCGGAAGAGATTCTCATTGGAAATAAAATCGTCGCTGTCCGGCGGGATGACCTCGCCGGTATACATCTCGCGGGCAATGCGGAAGATCGACGGGCGCTTGACCTCGTCCACCTGGCCGAAGAGCTCCTCGTTGATGCCGCTCTCATCCGACGCAATGCGCAGAATCTCACGATCGTAATACTCATAGCCAAGCTCCTTCGCCAGAAGCTTGCCCATCTTTCTTCCGCCGCTGCCGTAACTGCGGGCAATCGTAATCACATGGTTATCCATCCGGATCCCTCCTGCCTGTATCTGCGTTGAGATGAATTCTTCTATCTAAATTATACCAAATCCTGAGAATAAATCAACTGATTCTTTTTGGCAGGTTCTTTATCCCCTGTCAGCTCACGCCCATCAGATCATGTCAATCAGATCCGCAAGCGTAGGCACGACCGCATCGCACAGCGCGCGCAGCTCGTCGCTCGGCTGATCCTGATCGGGAATGAGCACCCGGTGCATGCCCGCCGCGTGCGCGGAGCGGATGCCGCTGGGCGCATCCTCCACGGCCAGCACCTGATCCGGCCTCAGGCCCATGCGCTCCGCCGCCAGCAGGTAGATATCCGGCGCGGGCTTGCCGTGCGGCACCATGTTTGCGCAGATGATGTCGTCAAAATAGTGGCTTGCGCCGACCATGTCGAGGTATTTGCGCGCCCTGTCCGGCTGTGTCGCCGTGGCGACGACCATGCGGATGCCCCTCGCCCTGAGCGATTCCAGCAGCTCGGTCATGCCCGCCTTCGGCTCCACGCCGTGCTCGTCGACATACTCCTCCATGATCACCCGGCGCAGCTCGCGCACGCCGTAGAAGTCAAAGTCCGGATGGACATGCTCCTTGAGGATCGCCTCCGCCACAGGCGCCGCCGTCGCGCGGATCATAAGCGCATGCTCCTCGCGCATGGGATAACCCATCCGCACCGCCGCCTCCGTCCAGAAGCGCTTATACAGCGTCTCCGTATCCAGCAGCGTGCCGTCCAGATCGAACGCCACGCCCAGAATCTCTCCCTTAACAAATGACATTACGAGGCCTCCCCTCTGTCCATTCCTTCAGATTGTCAATCGCAACGCCCACAAGGCGCTCCCTCGTCTGGCGGGGCGCCCATGCGACGTGCGGCGTGATGATCGTATTCGGCGCTGTAAGCAGCGGATCCTCCGCACGCGGCGGCTCCGTCTCAAGGACGT
Organism: Clostridia bacterium; assembly: GCA_017936375.1. Lineage (GTDB taxonomy): Bacteria > Bacillota > Clostridia > Christensenellales > Aristaeellaceae > Ventricola. The sequence continues at coordinate 29,221 of JAGBFR010000071.1, read as the reverse complement.
CCGCCATGTAGCAGGCGACCCTGCCCGCCCGCAGCGCATCCGCCATCGCAGCGGAGTCCACGATCGGGCCGCGCGCCGTGTTGATCACGCGCACGCCGGCCTTCATCTTCTCAATCGAAGATGCGCCGATCAGCCCGCGCGTCTTCTCCGTCAGCGGGCAGTGGAGCGAAACGACATCGCTGCGCTCAAGCAGGCTGTCAAAGTCCACAAACTCGACGCCCGGCGCGCCCTCTGCCGGCGGATGCCCCGTGTGCACCAGCACGCGCATATCGAGCCCCAGCGCCGCCTTTGCCATGGCGCGGCCGATATTGCCGTAGCCTACCAGGCCGATCGTCTTCCCGGCCAGCTCCTCCATCGGCGCGGCAAAGAAGCAGAAGTCGCTGCTCTGCGCCCATCGCCCCGCCTTGACCTGCACGTCATATTCCGCGACGCGGCTCATGCTCTGCAGCAGCAGCGCCATCGCATGCTGCACGACAGCCTGCGTGGAATACGCCGGAACATTCGTCACCGTGACGCCCAGCTCCCTCGCCGCCTCAATGTCCACGACGTTGTAGCCCGTAGCCAGCACGCCGATATAGCGCATCTGCGGGCAGGCCTGCATCACCTCGCGCGTGATGACGACCTTGTTGGTCAGCACGGCCTGCGCGTCGCCGATCCGGCTGATAACCTCCTCCGGCGCGGTGCGCGGGTAAATCCTTGCGCCCTCCAGCGCGGCGTATATGCCGAAGGCGGGATCCTCCGGGCTCGTCGTATATCCATCCAGTACAACCGTTCTGATCATCAGCCGTACCTCCGCATCCTGATTATTTGCCGCAGGGGCATACGCCCGATTTTCCAGGCTGCCGCCGCGCGCCAATCCTTTCAGGATTGACCATTTATTCTATTATACGGCACCCCTGCCAGTCTTTCAATCCCCCTGCGGCGTTGACTTTTTCATGGCGACCTGTTATACTGACACTATCATATTGGGAACATGCGTGTGGTTATACACGCCCGCTTATCGCCATCTATTCCGGATCGGAGGTCATACTGAATATGAAGCGGTTTCTTCTTTTCTTTCTGCTGATGCTGACGGTCTTCTCCGCCGCGCTCGCCAGCGAGGCCGGGCAGCCCGTTCTCGATTTTAGCACCCTGACGCTGGATGATCCGGCTGCTACCCCTGTGGCCGTCGATCCCATCGACAAGCCGACGCCCACCCCCGCGCCCACGCCGAATTACGTCTACGACGAGTATGTCAACGAGGCCATGGGCGTCTCCTTCTACGTGCCCTACACCTGGCTGCTCAACCCGAATACGAACCTGGAGACCACCGTTCAGTTCGTCGAGCCCAAGAGCGAAATGATGGAAAAGGACGGCTACCAGACCCGCCTGACCGTCGAAAAGATCAACATGGGCCTCACGCAGACGGCGACGGACGCCAAGTCCCACCTTGAGTCCGCCCTCACCGAGCTGGAGCAGACCTTCACCTCCTTCACTGCGGGCAACATTGCCCCGGCGTCCATCGGCGATTCCAACGGCTACTACTGCTACTACAAGGCCGAGTACAACGACGGCGTCAAGAATTATGTCATGAACGGCCGCATCATCGTCGTCGCCGAGGGCAAGGCGCTCTATCAGGTGCGCATCACCACCCCGCGCGCGTGGTACTCCTATTATGAGTACGTCTTCCGCAAGGTCCGCGCCTCGCTCGAATTCCTGTGATGGACGAGCGGCGCGCATATCCCCTCTTCGTGAAGAAAAACAGGAAGAAAAAGCATGGTTGCCAGACGGTTGCCAGACGGTAAACCCAGGTAAGGAAAGGACAGACCAGGATAGGATATATATGCCGCAGGAAGGCGGCAAAACAAAACACGCTTTATTCCTCCGACGACGGAGGAGGCTGCCGTCTGCCGCGTCAGACGATTCACCGCATAAGTCAAGACCCGCTTTCCGGCGGGTCTTTTCTTATCCCATAAGGCTTAAAGCATAAAACAGGGGCCGGCGCTGTGCCGGTCCCTGTTTATGTCATTCTATGGATTACTTCCTGCGCATGTAGGCCGGGATGCCGTCCATGAAGGAGCGCGGACGCGGCTCCTCACGCGGCTGCTCCTGCTCGGGCTGCACGGGCGCATTGGCCATCGGCATGGCATTGGCCGGCATCTCGGGCATGGCCGCAAACGGGGAAACCCTGTTCGCCGCGGCGCCCTCGTTGACAAACGCCGGAACCTCCGGCTCGCCCATCGGCGCGGCAGGCGCAGCCGGGGCATACGCGCCGCTCACCGGGGTGTAGGAGGCGTCATAGCGGGTATAGGGGCGCTGCTGCGGCTGATAGGCCGGCGCGCCGAAGCTCTGCGGCACATACGCCGCCTGGGACGGCAGGGAAGCCGGGCGCTCAGCCGTGCTCGCGCGCGGCGGGAAGGGAACCTTCTCAAAGCCGGTGGCGATGACGGTGATGCGGACCTCATCCTCCAGCGTGTCGTCAAAGCTCGCGCCGAAGATGATGTTGGCCTCGCTGTCCGCAGCGGCGGAGATCATCTCGACAGCGTCGTTGATGTCGGAGATGCCGCACTCGGAATTGCAGGTGACGTTGATGAGCACAGCGCGCGCGCCGTCGATGCTCGTCTCCAGCATCGGGGAGGAGATGGCATTCTGCGCGGCGTCCGCCATGGCCTTCTCGCCCTTGCCCACGCCGATGCCCAGATGCGCCATGCCGCCGGACTCCATGACCGCCTTGACGTCGGCGAAGTCCAGATTGATGATGCCGGTCTGGGAGATCAGATCGGAAATGCCCTGAATGCCCTGACGCAGGACGTCGTCCGCAAAATTGAACGCGCCCTTGAAGGAGGTGCCCTTCGGGCAGACCTGCAGCAGGCGCTCGTTCGGGATCACGACCAGCGTGTCCACGCGCTGCTTGAGCTCGTCAATGCCGGTCTCCGCCTTGCGCATGCGGGTCTTGCCCTCGAAGGCGAACGGCTTGGTCACAACGGCGATGGTCAGGATTCCCATGTCGCGCGCGATCTCCGCCACGACGGGCGCAGCGCCCGTGCCGGTGCCGCCGCCCATACCGGCGGTGACGAACACCAGATCCGCGCCCTTGAGCGCGCCCGCGATCTCCTCGCGGCTCTCCTCGGCGGCCTTCTTGCCGATCTCCGGCGTCGCGCCGGCGCCCAGACCCTTGGTCAGCTTCTCGCCGATCTGGATCATGGTGGAAGCCTTGCTCGTGCGCAGCGCCTGCACGTCGGTGTTGACCGCGATGAAGTCGACGCCGGTCACGCCGCAGTCGACCATGCGGTTGAGCGCGTTTCCGCCGCCGCCGCCGCAGCCTACGACCTTAATGGATGCTGCCGGACGATCGTCCATTTCAATTTCAAACACAGGAAAATCCCCCTTTTGTTTCGCTCTGAATCAAATCCGTGAAATCACATTGTATCTGCCCGCGCAAGGCCGTGCCTTACCTGCGGAACATGCGCTTGATGCGCTCAAACAGACTCTCGTCCTGTTCTTCCTGCTCAATGGTGTTGTACACCAGCTCCAGCAGGCCGCTGCCGCTGGCGTAGATCTGTGCCGGCTTGAGCTTGACCGTCTTGGTCGCCGCCTCGCGCACATTGCGCGCCAGCTTGCCCGCCGCGTAGACCCTCGCGCCGTTCATCGGCATCAGGCCGCCGCCGGTAAAGTAGACGTTGGACCAGTTGCCAAGGCGGATGCCGCTCTTCTTGATCGCGTCGTCCACCATCTCCAGCAGCTCGTCCACGCGCGCGTCGATCATCATGCTGACCTGCTCGCCGGAGAAGGTCTCCATCTGACCATTCTCCCCCTGAACCTCGATCTGCGTATTCTTGGGCGCGTTGAAGGTGTAGGCGCGCTTGATCTTCTCGCACATGTCGAACGGGCGCTCAAGGCCGTAGGCCAGATCCAGCGTGATATGCGCGCCGCCGACGGGCAGCACCTTCTGCCAGATGAGTGCGTCGCCCTCGACCGCCATCACCTCGGTGGACAGGTAGCCTACATCCACGAGGATCGCCGTGTGATCGCGCTCCTCGAAGGGGATCATCTGCATGGCCTCGCCCACGGACGTGGAGAAGAAGCCGCGCACCTCGACGCCCAGCTCCTTGAGGCGCTCGGTGACGTCGTTGATGAAGAACTGATCCGCCAGCACAAAGCCGATCATGCCCTCAAGCGTGGAGCCCTTGAGATCCACGGGCTCCAGCGTCTTCTGCCCGCCGTCCACCTTGAACCAGGCGGGAGAGCGGTGGATGATCACGCCGGTCGGGCGCTCGAGCATCTCGGTGGCCTGGCGCTGGAGCTTTTCAACGTCCGCGCTGGTCACCTTCGGGTCCGCGCCCTGCAGCGCGACGCTCGTCTCAATCACGTACACCCGGACAAACTCGCCCGGCACGCCGACATAGACGTCCTTGATATGGGCGCCCACCTTGTTCTCGGCTGCCTCAAGCGCGCTGGCGATGGCATCCGTCACCCCGCCGGGCGCGTTCCATTCGCCGTTCATAAATCCGTCGTACTGCGCCATTCCCGCAGAAGTGATCGTCACCTTTTGATATGCGCTCTCTTCTGCAAGCAAAACCAGCACTTTGGACGTTCCAAAGTCCACAACCGCCGTTGCTTTTTTCATCATACGATCTCAAGCTCCTGTCTGCCCGCATGTATATCCGCCCAAAAGGGCGGATGAATTCACTATATTTGCTATGATTATACGATTTTATTTTAACCGATTATGTCCGTTCTTTCAACCCACCTGAGAGAAATTCTTGGCATTTTCAGTCTTTTTTTCGTCGTTTTCGTCATGAACTCTCGCGTGTTATCCATCTTTCATTCCGCTGCTGCGCTCATCTCGGCGTGGGCTCGGGAGAGATGGTTGGCGTCGCCGTCGGCTCCGGCGTGGGCGTGGGCAGCACCGGCGGGATGCAGTGCGCATCCCTGCCGTTGGATACGTCGATCTTCGTGCCCGTCATGTTCCATGTCGCCCCAAGCTCGCCGATGACCTCGCGCGCGATGAGCAGCTTCTGCACAAGCAATTCGTCGCTGCCCAGCTCGATCTTTGTTCCCTCCGTCGTCATGACGTAGAGGTTGTCAAAGAGCTCCACATTCACCTCGGAGACGCGGGCCAGCATGTTCGTCCTGTCCAGCGCCTCCAGGATGGCCTGCATCTTTTCCAGCTTCACGGCGTCGCGGATCGGGATGACCGCGCCGTTGACAAAACGCGCATTGTTCACGAATTTGAAACCCGTGACCTCGGGCCCGGCGACATTGAGCGGATAGCTCTTGCCCGTGCACTCGAGCACCACGCCGTCCTCATCCGTCACATAGTAGATGCCGAATCCGTTGATCACCGCCCTGCCCATGCGCTCGGTGATGCGGATGGTCAGGTTGCCGTTGTAGTCAAAGTCCTTGCCGTTATAGATGATGTACCGGTTCTTTTCCAGGTTCTCCTCCATCGCGGCGACCTCGCGGCCGAGCATGTGATCGCCGACCTCCACGCCGCTCTGGGTGATGACCTCCTCCGCCAGCAGCGCCCTGTTGCCCACGACCAGAATGCCGCGGATCACCAGCACCTGACTGCATAGGAATACCGTCAGCAAAACGAGCGCGGCGACCACAACGACGGCCATCGTCATCGTTCGGGCCGCCGCCTTATTCCGTTTCTTTCGCTTCATTGCGTCTTCCTCCGCTCCTTCTGCTCCGTTACAATCGCGTAGCCCGCCGTGCGGGAGATATTCAGCAGCACGCCGACCGCCGCCATGATCATCGTCACCGACGTGCCGCCCGCGCTGAAAAAGGGCAGCGGCAGGCCCGTCGTGGGCAGCATGCCCGTGACCACGCCCATGTTGATGAACGCCTGCATGCCGATCATCGTCGTGATGCCCGCGCCCAGCAGGCAGCCGTATCGATCCGCGCACGAGAGGCTGATGCGCAGCCCCTCATACACAAACGCCGCAAACAGGATGATCACCAGCGTGCAGCCCGCCAGCCCGAAATCCTCGCCCACGATGGCAAAGATAAAGTCTGATTCCGGATACGGCAGGTAGGCGAATTTCTGCTTTCCCTGCCCCATGCCCATACCAAAGAGCCCGCCCGACCCCAGCGCGATCAGCGACTGGGAGAGCTGATAGCCCTCGTCGCTCATCTTCGCAAAGGGATCGCGGAAGGACAGAAGCCGAGCCCGCCGATACGGCGCGCTCCAGGCATAGAAGCCGCCCAGCGCCAGCCCGCCGGCCGTCAGCAGCGCCATGTGCCGCTTTTTGAGGCCCGCGCAGAAGAGCATCGCCAGCGCGCAGATCAGGATGCTGCCCCCGGTCGAGAGATTGGGCTGCTCCAGAATCAAAAGGAACATGACCCCCGGCACGACCAGCAGCGGAACCACCCCGCCAAACAGGCTGCCCAGATGCTCCGCCCGCCTGTCAAGCGCCCCGGCCATGAAGATGACCATCGCATACTTGGCAAACTCCGACGGCTGCATGCTCAGGCCAAAGAGGTTCAGCCACCGCCGCGAGCCGTTGATGCTCACGCCGATCCCCGGAATGATCACAAGGATCAGAAGCAGCGCGCTTGCGGCAAGCAGCGCAAGCATCACCCGCGGCCGCCTGTACACCCTGTAGGGCACGCGCGAGAGGACAAAGCAGGCTGCAGCGCCCAGCGCCACGCCGAGCAGCTGCTTCTTCACAGCCGACAGCGGATCGCCCTGCGCCGTCCTCTGGTAATAAGTCGCGCAATAGAGCGTGATCGTGCCCATGACCAGCAAAAGGATCATGATCACAATCACGCGCTTGTCGCAGCTCCGCCTTACGGGCAGTCGTCTCTGCACAGCAGCATTCCCCCTCACGCCGTTTTGTCATCCTTCGCAGCGCGGGAAGCCGCCCGTATGTATCTTGCGTATATGGTATCCGGCGCGTTACGCCATGGCCATGACCTTCTCCTTGAAGACACGGCCCCTGTGCTCATAATCCACGAACATATCAAAGCTCGCGCAGGCCGGCGAGAGCAGCACGCAGCCGCCCGCCTCCGCCCTCTCCCTGCACGCGGCAAGGCACAGGTCGAAGTCATAGCCCGTCATCGTATAGTCCGTATAGCCCGCCGCCTCCAGCGCCGCGCGGATCTGCTCCGCCGTATCGCCGATGAGCACGCAGTGGCGGATCATCGGCGCTTTCGCAATGCGCTCCGCCAGCGGGGCGAAGGACGTCTTCTTGTCGCTGCCGCCGAGGATGAGCACCGTCGGTCGGGTCATGGTGTCGATCGCCTTGAGCGTAGAGTCGACATTGGTGCCCTTGGAGTCGTTGATGTAGGTCACGCCGTCCAATACGCGCACGGTCTCAATCCTGTGCTCCACGCCGCCGAATGTGCGCAGCACCTCGCGCATCACAGCAGGCGCAGCGCCCGCCGCGCCCGTGATCGCCACAGCCGCCAGCGCGTTTTCCAGATTGTGCGGGCCGGGGATGCGCACCTCGTCCGTCCGGCAGACCTCGCGCTCCTCCCCGTCCATCCGCAGGACGATCACGCCGTCCCTGACGCACGCGCCCTGCTCCACCATTTCCTTCCGGGAGAACCAGAGCACGCGCGCGGCGAGCCCCTTCGCCATCTCCCGGCAGGTCGGATCGTCCCAGTTAAAGACCGCTGCATCCTCCGCCGTCTGATTGGCAAAGATGCGGCGCTTCATGTCGATATACACCTGCATCGTGCCGTGGCGCGCGAGGTGATCCTCCGTGATATTGAGCACCGCGCCCACGCACGGATGGAAGCGGCTGATGGACTCGCACTGATACGAGCTCACCTCCGCCACGGTCATGTCCTGCGGCGTCGATACGCCTGCGGAGGCCGTGATCGGGTAGCCGATATTGCCAACGACATGCGTCGTCCTGCCCGCCGCGCGGAAGATCTCGCCCACCAGCGTGGTGGTCGTCGTCTTGCCGTTGGTGCCGGTGATGGCGACCAGATCGCCGCGCGTCAGCCGCGCGCCCAGCTCCAGTTCGCCCACGACCTCGATGCCGCGCGCAAGCGCCTCCTGAATAAAGGGCTTGGCATAGGCAATGCCCGGGCTCATGACCAGCAGATCCGTATCGTCAAAATACACTTCCGGCGGCTGACCAAGGCCAAAACGGCAGCCAAGGCGGCGCAGGTCATCCAATGCGCCGCCGAAGTCTTCTTCTTTCTTGAGATCGCTGATGGTCACCTGCGCGCCCATCTCCCGCAGCAGCTTCGCCGCGGCGATGCCGCTGCGCGCCATGCCGCAGACCAGCACGCGCCTGTTCGCTACGTCCATCGTATCGCCTCCGTCGTCGGGCGCGCTCACAGCACGCCCATCAGGGTAATCAGGCAGAGGATCGCCGTGGTCGTCATATACATGGCCACAATGCGGAATTCGCTCATGCCGCACAGTTCAAAGTGATGGTGGATCGGCGACATCTTGAAGATGCGCTTGCCGCCGGTCTTCTTGAAGTAGGTCACCTGGATCATCACCGACAGGCTGCTCATGAGCATCCAGAAGGCGATGAGCACGAGGATCAGCGGCTGGCGCAGCAGCATCGCCGCGGCGACGACCGCGCCGCCGATAAACATGGAGCCGGTATCGCCCATGAAAACCTTCGCCGGGTGAACATTATAGAACCAGTAGCCCATCAGGCCGCCGCACATGCCCGCGCAGCACACGCCCAGATCGCCGCCAAGGCCCGCCGCGCCGGCGAGGATCGCCAGCGTCAGGAAGTCCATGATGGAGACGCTGGTGCACAGGCCGTCCAGGCCGTCCAGCAGATTCGCGCTGTTGGTCGTGCCGACGATGACGAACATCATCGCCGGGATATAGAGCAGCCCCAGATCAAGCTCCGCCCGCAGGAACGGGATCTTGATCGCAGAGCCCACCAGCGGATGGAAATAGCAGTAGAGCGAGAACGCCAGCGCCAGAATCGCCTGGAAGAACATCTTCTGCTTGGGCGTGAGGCCGGCGTTCTTGCCGCCGCGGATCTTGGTCATATCATCCGCAAAGCCGATGAGCATATTGCCCGCCGCCATCAGCAGCATGGCCAGCGCCATATTCTCGCGCAGCGGCACGCCGCGTCCGTGCATCAGGAGCGTGGCAATCAGACATGCGCCGGCGAAGATCAGGCCGCCCATGATCGGCGTGCCCTGCTTCTTCTTGTGCGCCTCGGGCGCCAGCTCATAGATATTCTGGCCAAGCTTGAGCCTTGTAAGCATCGGCAGCAGCAGCTTTCCCAGCACAACGCCGATGACGTAGGCCAGAATCGCAGTCATCATCATCCTTTGCATGTCAATCCTCCGAATCCTGAATCATCCGATTCGTCATTTCAATCGCACTTTGGCGCGTTCAGGCGCGCCTGCCGTCGTCCGTCTTCATCTCTTCAAGCAGCTCGGCAACGATCGCCTTCTCGTCAAAGGGATGCTTGACGCCGTTGATCTCCTGATAGGTCTCGTGGCCCTTGCCCGCAAGGACGATGATGTCCCCGCCGACGGCCATCTCCATCGCCTGACGGATCGCGTCGCGGCGGTTCTCGATGACCTCATACTTTGCGCCCGTGGGGGCGATGCCCTCTTCAATAGCGCGCAGGATGACCATCGGATCCTCACTGCGCGGGTTATCGCTGGTGAGGATGGAGTAATCCGCCAGCCTGCCGGCAATCTCGCCCATCATCGGGCGCTTGCCCTTGTCGCGGTCGCCGCCGCAGCCAAAGACCAGAATCAGCCGCCCACGGCAGAATTCGCGGACCGTGCGCAGGATATTCTGCAGCGCGTCCGGCGAGTGGGAATAGTCCAGAATCATGCGGTAGGGCGTCTGCGTGCCGAGCATCTCCACGCGGCCCGGGACGGACACGACCGCCTCAAGGCCCTTACGGATATCCTCCATCGATACGCCGAGGATCAGCGCACAGGCCGCAGCCGCCATGGCGTTGTACACGTTGAACATGCCCGTCAGCAGCAGATGGATGCGCTCCCGATGCAGGTTGCGCAGGTTCAGCGTAAAGGATACGCCGCTCTCCGTGATTTCGATATCGCGCGCGAAGAGATCGGCGGAGCCGCTGATGCCATAGGTCAGGAGCGGGCAGGAAAGCCGCTCGCAGACCTCGTCGCCCGTCTCCTCGTCGACGTTGACCGTCGCATTATACGCCATGCCGCTGGTGAAGAGCAGCTGCTTGGCGGCGAAGTACTTCTCCATCGTGCCAAAGAAGTCGAGATGATCCTGCGAGAGATTGGTATACGCCGCCGCCTCAAAGACGACGCCGACCAGCTTGCGCAGATACAGCGCATGGGCGGAAACCTCCATGCACACCACCTGCACGCCCGCATCCGCCATGATGCGCAGGATCTCGAACATCTCGATCGGATCCGGCGTGGTCAGATGGCTGGGCAGCTTCGTCGTACCGGCGATGCAGCCCGTCGTGCCGATGACGCCGCAGCTCATGCCCGCCGCCTCGATGATGGACTTGAGCAGGAAGGTCGTGGTGGTCTTGCCCTTCGTGCCCGTCACGCCGATCAGGCGCAGCCTGCGCTCAGGATGCCCGTTGAACGCGCTGGCGATGCGGGTCATCGCGGCGCGCACGTCGGTGACAACCACCTGCGGGACGTCAATATCGAGCCTGCGCTCGACAACCAGCGCACAGCAGCCGTTGGCAACGGCCTGCGGCGCAAAGTTATGCGCGTCCACCGTGCCGCCGCGGATGCAGAAAAACAGACCGTTTTTACACTTCGTGCGGGAATCCGCGGTCAGCATATCGATCTGCGTATCCGGCGCAGAGGTGATCTCAATCAATTCAGGCATGCCTACCGTCAGTACAGCAAGATTCATCATGATTCCTCCAATTGCTAGCGCAGCATGCGCGCGGATCGCTCCGCGCCTACGGGACCTCGAATGTCACGGTCACCGTATCGCCTGCCGCTGTGTATCTGCCCGCTGCGGGGCTCTGTTTGATGGCAATTCCATGTCCGCGGGCTTCCATTTCAAGCCCGCTCTCCCGGAGCGCCTGCGCGCTCTCCCTCGCCGGCATCCCGATGACGTCGGGCACCTGCGTATATTCGACGGCCTTCGGCGCGCGGCTGCCCGTCACATAGAGCATCGCGCAGAATCCCTCCGTCACCTTTGTTCCCGCCGGCGGCAGCTGGCCGGTCACCGTCTGCTGCAGGCCGTCGGTCACGCAGTCGAGCCCGGCCTCCCGCAGGATGGCGCGCGCGTCGGTCACGTTCATGCCCGTCACATCCGGCATGGATACCTGCACCCGCGCCGCCTCGTCCGTCTTATCGACGCCGAGCATCGGCAGGATTTCGCCAAGGATCTGCGCGGCAAAGGGCGCCGCCGTCGTTCCGCCGTAATCGGGCTTCACCTGCGCCTCGTCCACGATCACCAGCACGGCGACCTCCGGCTCCTCCACAGGGGCAAAGCCGACAAAGGAACCGATGTGCAGATTGGCCTCGATTCTTCCGTTCTTATAGATCTGGGCCGTTCCCGTCTTTCCGCCGACGGACCAGCCTTCCACCTGTGCGTTCTTTCCGCCGCCCTCGGCGACGACCGCGCCCAGCAGCGCCCGCATCGTCGCGCTCGTCTCTGCGGAGATGGGATTGGCCGCCACCTTCGGGCTGAAGACCTCAAGGAGGTTCCCCTCCACGTCCTCGATCGCCTCCACCAGATACGGGCGCATGAGCCTGCCGCCGTTGACCACCGCGCAGGCCGCCGTGATCATCTGAATCGGTGTGACCGCCACGCTCTGGCCAAAACCGATGCGCGCCAGATCGACGTCCTTCACATTCTTTTGGCTGATCAGTATGCCCGAAGCCTCGCCCTGCAGATCGATACCCGTCCGCTCCCCAAGGCCGAAGGCATGCAGATACTGATACAGCCGCTCGCTGCCAAGGCGCAGCGCCAGCTGGGTGAAGACAGGGTTGCAGGAATTGCACAGCGCCTTCGCCATCGTCTGCGCGCCATGGGGCGCGCCCCAGCAGCGCACCGTGCTGCCGCTGACCGTGATCTTTCCCGAGCAGTAAAAGCCGTCCGCCGGGGACGTCACGCCGCTGTCAATCGCGGCTGCCGCTGTCAGCATTTTGAACGTCGAGCCCGGTTCGTATACATCGCTGAGCGCCGTCACGCGCATGAGCGAATTGAGCAGATCAATATCCTCCCGCGGCGGGTCCGCAGGATCATAGGTCGGATACATCGCCATCGCCAGCACAGCGCCGGTGTCCACATCCATGACCAGCGCCTGAACAGCCTGCGCCTCATTCACCTGCGCGCATTCGCGCACGGCGCGCTCCACAGCCGCCTGTACCTCTCTGTCGATCGTCAGCCGGAGCGTATGCCCCTCCTGCGCGGGCACATACTGCGTTACGCCGTCGGGCAGCGTGCGTGCGGCGGCGTCCACCTCCGCGACGATCCGGCCCGGCTTTCCGGCGAGGACGTCCTCATACCTCAGTTCAAGTCCGCTCTGGCCGACGCCGTCGATGTTGCACAGGCCAAGCACCTGCGCAAGGCAGCTCCCCATAGGATACCACCGGCTGACGTCCTCGTCAAATACAAGCCCCTTGAGCCTGCCGGCGTATTCCTCCCGCTGCATCAGCGCGCGCAGCCTGTCCGCATCCTCGCGGGCTACCTGGCGCGCAAGCGTCACCTGCGCGGCGTTCGTATTCTTGAGTTTTTTGATCGTCGCCTGCGCGTCGACGCCCAGCTCGCTTTCAAGAATCTGCGCCAGCGCCTCCGGCTGCGCCACATCGCGCGCCCTTGCGCTGAGCGTAAAGCTGGTCACCGACTGCGCCAGAAGCTTTCCGTTTGTGTCCACAATATCGCCGCGTCTCGCCGCGACGATTCCGCTGCGCGTCCATTGGCGCACGCCCCGCTGCGTCAGCGCCTGCGCCTCCACAACCTGGAGGCGGACAAGGCGCGCAAAAACGCAAAGAAAAAGGAGGAAGAATCCGCCCATCAACAGGACCAGCCGCTTTCGTACGGTGGCTCCCGTTGACCGCAAGCCCTCTCACTCCTCGAAACCGAACACATCAAGCAGCCCGAGCATGAAGTCAAGCGCTTCGAACTTGGGCTCTTCGTTTTCCTGTACCGTTGTTTTTCTGGCCATGTCGGCCGCCGGGATATAGATTTCCTTCGTCTGCGCGCGCTCCGGGCGGAGCATGCCCAGCTCGTTCTGCGCCAGATTGCGGATTCTGTCCTCCGCCTTGGCCTGGCTCAGCTGACCCCGGAGGACTTCATTGTTTGCCTCCAGCGCGGTCGTGCCGTTCTCATACTTCTGGATATCCAGCTGCAGGGAGCGGCTCTGCGCCAGCCTCTGGCCCCAAAGCGCCGCCATCAGCACCAGCATCGCGCACAGCACGACGCAGATGATGACGTCCTTCGTGTCCCTTCTGGCCTCCTCGGCCAGCCAGTCCATCCAGTTTTCACGCGGCTGGCGCTTGTAGCGGCGCTCAACAGGCGCGCTGACAGCAGCTGCGCCGCTCTCCGCCTCAAATTCAAACACCGGCCTGGGAGACTCATGCCACGGCCTCGCCTGGCTGTATCCTGCACGGTTGAAGTCGCGCAGCTCCTCCTGCTTGGAGCCCGCCGGATATTTGGCAATATACAGCTCGCGCTTTTCCTTCATGCGCACGCTGTCCCTGTAGCCCGCCGCGGTAAATGTGCTGCGGTTCTTCTGCCTGATTGCCGCGCCTGCCATCAGTGTATTCACCCACCCTGCTCTCAAGAACTGTTTTTGCCGCCTCTTTGCGGCGCTTATGCCGCCCGGCGCTTCCATCCCGCCGCCGGGCGATCCTCATCAGACCGGATAGGTCTTGTACACATAATCGGCGATATCCTCGAACTCGTCCTCCGTCTGCGCTTCCATCTGCGCATAGGTCTCCGCGTCCCAGATCTCGATGTAATTGTTCAGACCGACAAAGACGATATCGCGCGTGAGGCCGAGCTTGGCGCGCAGCTTCGCCGGAATCAGCACGCGGCCCTGCGCATCCATGCTGTTGCCGGAGAAGGAGACGCTCATCAGATAGCGCTCGTATTTCAGGCCGATCTTGTCCATCGGGTTGATATGAGAGAGGCGCTCCAGCTGCAGATCCCACATTTCCTTGGGATAGATTGCCACCGCCGTCTTATTCGGGTTGATGGTGATCGTAAAATTCTCGCCGAGAGAATCACGGTAAGAAGAGGGGATAATCACACGGCCCTTGCCGTCGAGCGAATGGTCAAACGAACCGGAAAACGCAAACTGACCCATACGCGGCGCCCCTCCTTCCCTTTTACTCTCCACTTTACACCTCTGCCCAATTACTTTACACCATTTCCCTCCACTTTTCAAGCACTTCACAATGAAGTTTTTGCTAAATCGATTTTCAGGGCGTAACAAATGCGTAACAAAAAGAAACACACGCCCGCAGAAGACGCGAAAAGCGCCTTCCGGGCGTGTATCTCTCTGTTTTCAGGGCCGGCGCACACCGCTTGGGCGGTATACCGGGCAGCAAAAAAGGACGACCCGCATCCGCAGGCCGCCCTGTATCGCTGTATGTTTGATTCTGTGAATATCCGATTCCGGTCCGCCGCCTTACGCCTCCGGCGTCACATCGCGCAGCGCAAAGCCCAGCGCATCGCATGAGACCAGATCATAGCGCACCCCTTCGTACAGGCCCGTATAGCCGCGCTGTACGCTTAGCCCATGCAAATGGCCGTATACGCAGCGGGCCACGCCGAATTCGCTCAGCAGCTGCGTAAAGCCGGTTCCCGTGCGCGCATTCTCCGGCAGGAGCGGCGGATAGTGCATCATGGCGATGATCTTTCTGCCCTGCGCGATCTTTGCCGCGCTCTCCAGCGACATCTTCAGCCGCAGCACCTCGCGCTTGTAGATCTTCTCATCCTGCGCGCCTGCGCCGCCCGCCGGCGGGATCATCCAGCCGCGCGTGCCGCAGAAGACATACTCGCCGCCGTCCCACGCGTCGTTCTGCACGGCGTGCATCCCCTCGGGCAGCGCACAGCGCAGCTGCGTCAGGGAGGACCACCAGTAATCGTGGTTGCCGCGCAGGATGAGCTTGCGCCCGGGAAGGAGCGCGATTCGCCGCAGATCCTCCAGCGCGTCGCCAAGCTGCATCGCCCAGGAGATATCCCCCGGGATGAGCACGATGTCCTCTTCGCTCACCCGCGCGCGCCAGTCCTCGCTGATGCGCTCGAAGTGATTCTCCCAATGAGGGCCGAAGACATCCATCGGCTTCATGTCGCCGCCCGGCAGATGCAGATCCCCGATCGCAAAAACGCTCACGCCTTCACCTCATTATCCCGCAGCGGTGCGCGGAATGGGGCACGCGCGCGCTCAGATTTCCTCTTCTTCCTCGTCGTCGTAATCTTCCTTGCTCTTTTCCTCTTCAAGGGAGATCTGCTCGCCGATCTCCGCCGGCATATCCTCCGGCAGGGTATCCAGCTCAATTTCCTGCATCTCGGCGACGTCTTCCATATCGATGCTCACATCCGGCGTCTCGGCGTCGTCGGAGGAATCGTCACGCAGCCCCTGCTGCTGGTTCATCTCCTTGTAGCACATCGGGCAGACGTCCTTGCCCGGCATGACCGGATTCTCGTTGCAGATCGAGCAAAGCTCGAAGAGATCCTCGTGCGCCTCGCCCTTCATTTCACGCTTGCAGACGGAGCAGTACTGCTCCTCCTCCTGGATGTAATTGAGTTCACATCTCGGACACTTGATAAAGCCCATTGGCCATCCTCCTGATCGACGTATATTTCCATGGCAGCCAGCTGCCAGTTTGATTGATTCCCCGGTACAGATGCGATACACTTTCTGCATGCCTGCATGATTCTTCGGATCCCCACAGGAGGTACCCATGAAAAAGAAACACGCATCCATACGAAAGCAATCTGTATGCACGCTCTGCGCGCTGCTTCTTTTCGCCGCAGCGCCGCATACAGGCTCCGCCCGAGCGGGCGCGCCCGCGTTCGTCGGTCATTATACAACAGCTTTCCTGTCAGTGCAAGAGCAGAAGGCCGGAAATCTTCTGAATTCTGACCGCATCCGCTATAATCTCAGCCCGCTCACGCTCGATCCGGAGCTTTGCCGCATCGCGCGCATCAAATCCGAGGATATGCGCGACAATCAGTATTTCGCGCATGAGTCTCCGACATACGGCTCCGTCAGCGAGATGCTGACGCAATTTGGCTATCCGCACGCCGGCGCTGCGGAGAATATCGCCCATCACCGCGACGTCGACAAGGCGCAGGCCGCGCTCATCTCCTCGCCCGGCCATCGGCGCAATATCCTGAGCGCCGGCTACACGAAGGCCGGCGTCGGCGTGGCGGCGGATGAAAACGGCTACGTCTATCTGACCCAGATCTTCTGCCGCTGACCGCACTGTGCGCAGAGGATGCGCGCCTGCTCCATACGGATATGGCGCAGCGCCGCACGCCCCGGCCTCTCCCTCGCAGGCAGCACAGAGGCCTCCAGCGGCGTGAGCGCAGGGCGCAGGATCACGCCATCCGGCAGACCGGAAAAAGCAGACTTTCCTTTCATCAATATAATCCCTCCCAGCACATCCTATGCCGGGAGGGATTCTTTGTGCCATTTTGAAAAAAGGGGACGGGCAGCGCCCGGGCGGGTCAGCCGCGCAGCAGCAGGAGCATCAGCCGCTCCAGCGCCGCCTCCTCGCGCATCGCGCCCCGCTTGATGTCATAATCCGCCTGCACGCAAAGGTCAACGCACCGCTTCATCTGCTCAAAGGTACGCCGGCCCGCCTGCTTCATCAGGCGCGTCACCGCAAAGGGCGGAACGCCCAGCGCCTTGGCGATCTGCCCCGGCTGCGCCCGCTCCTCGCGCATGGCGCACAGGTGCATCATCTGCCTGTAATGGCGCGTGATCATGGCGAGGATGCCGATGCGCGCCTCGCCGCCGGATAACAGCACGCCCAGCAGGGAGAACGCCTCCTGCGCATTCCCCGCGCTCAGCGCGTCGACCATGGAGAAGATCGTGCACTCCGCCGTATGCGTGGCGACAGCTTCAATGTCCTCCGGCAGGATCTCCTGCCTGCCCTGCGTATAGGCCGCCAGCTTCGCCAGCTCGCCGGAGAGCATCGTCAGATCCCGCCCGCTGGTGAAGGCCAGCATCTCGCAGGCCTCGCGGCTCATGCTGCGCGAGAGCGGGCGAAGCTGCTGATTCATCCATTTATAGAGATGCATGTCATCCAGCGCGTCAAAGGAGACAGCGCCGGGCATCTTCACCAGCGCCTGCGCCAGCTTTTTCCGCTTATCGATGGATGCGCCTGCGTCAAAGACCAGGCAGGTGCTCTCAGGCACGCGCGGCAGATAATCGCACAGCAGCGCGCTCTCCTGCGCCTCGTCCTTCGCCTTGCCGGAGGTGAGCAGCGCGCAGTCCGTCACGACGATCAGCCTGTAATCGCTCATCATCGGCAGCGTCTCGCAGCTCTCGATCACCTGCTGCGCCGTCGGCGCGGCGAGCACCGTCTTGTTCATGCCCTCCAATCCGGGCATCAGGATCTTCTTTTCCAGCGCAGCCATCGCGCTGCGGCGAATGAACGCCTCCGGCCCGTGAAACAGATAGACATTGCGGACCGTGCCCGCCTTGATTTCGTCAAAAAACGCCCACTGATCCATGCTCATTCCACCACCATTCCGGGATTGCGCAGGAAGGCGCCGCGCATCTCCAATTCGCCGGAGAGCATCTCAATCTGCTCCCCCTCAAAGAAGAAGCGCACCCGCTGCGCATGCATATCCTCCGTCAGCGTGTTGACCATGGCGTAGATCGCCGTGCGCTCCTCACGCGGGGAGAGCGTGCGCAGCCGCGATGCAAAATGTTCGGAAAGATTGACCGCAATCTCATCATCCTGCGCGCGCACGGCGAGCACATCCGCCGCCGTCAGACCGGAGGGCAGCGCGTATCTTTCCCCGTCCTCGTCAAAGCTCATCAGCGCCTCAAGCCGCGCACGAAGGTCATTCTGCCGCGCCTGCGCGAGGATATACGCCGTGCGCACGAGGCCGCCCGCGCCGTCCGCCTGCGTATAGAGCGTCACCGGCGCGCCGGCATAGGCCGCAAAGTCCTCCCGCGTCGCCAGCCTGTGCGCAAAGGGGAGCTCTGTTCCGTCCGGCGTGTGCTCCGCCGCAAGGCCTGTCAGCAGTTCGCCGCCGATGCTCACCTGCAGGCCCTCCACGCCCGGGACAAAGCCCATCAGCGTGTCCGTCAGCATGGCCATGTAGATGCCCCGGGTCAGCCCCGCCTCCGCCAGCGCCTCGTCGAGCGACACATCGAACCGGATCTCAATGGCGCGGTATGCCCCGTCCTGCGTGCGCACGATCTCCGGCATCTCGGTGATATACCGCATCGGCGCAGGCACGCCGGATGCGCGCTTTGATTCCTTGCCCATCTCGGCAAGAAGCTGATAGAGGTATTCAATCGGCGATACCGCTCCATAAGAGACCGTGCGCACCTCGGGCAGCACGAATCTTCCGTCCTCCGTCGGGAAATACAGCGTCGTCAGCCGGGTGACGCCCTGCTCGCTCTGGCGCTGCTCATCAAGGCGCGTATAGGCCGCGCCCATATCCATATCGCCCATCCGGGTAAGCGTGCCGACCGGCAGCTGCGCGCCGAGGTCAAGGCCCTCCTCCCGCCCGCCGATGAGCACGTTCACATAGGAGATTTCCGTAAATTCTGTCAGCGTGTTGGCAATCGCCTGACGCACGGCAAAGATTCTCTCCTGCGGCAGCTCGCGCACGCGCGCAGGCAGATCGACCGTCGCCACATCGCCGGAGATCTCGATCGCCCGCACGGCGTTCAGATTTCCCATTTCCGGCCAGAAGGCGTGTTCATCCGCCTCCGGCCCCTCCATCAGCGCGCAGAAGGCCGCCTCCGCGCGGCTCATGCTGCCCGGTGCCTCCATGCGGCGCACAACAGGCCGCAGCGCCGTGCCGTCCTCCGTGAGAAAATACAGCGTGACCGTCCGCTCCGACGCGGCATACGCATCCTCCGCAGGGGCCTGCACGCCGCTGTCCACCGGCGTCGCGGAGACGTCCGCCATCGGCCGCTCCTCAATCTGCGCCATGCAGCCGCCAAGCAGCAGCGTTGCCGCAAGAAGCCCGGCCAGCATCGCCCGTTTTCTGATTTGACCGCTCTTTTTGCCCATACCGGCCGCTCCTTTCTTTCTTATTCCGTCATTCTGCTCGTCAGTCGCGGATCATCAGGTCCTCCAGCGTCTTCGGCGAGATCGTCCAGTTGTCCGTCACGCGCGTGAGGAGGACCGATTCGCGCACAATCTGCGCGTCGCCTCCGTCGACAGAGCGCAGCGCCGCATCCAGCACCAGCGTGGCGCTCCGCCCGTCCATGCCGACCGTCCCGCCGGAGATCGCGTACTCGAGCAGGGAGATATCCCGCTCCTTCATCTCCGCCTCAAAGACGCTGTAGGACGGCAGCTGCTCATCCTCCTGCGCCGCAAGGAAGAGATAGAGCGTCTCCCAGTCGCGCTCCTGCCACGCGGCGAGCGCCATATCCAGCGTGCGCTCCGGGGTGAGCATCGCCTGCGCATCGCGCGCACAGGCGCCCAGCACGACGGAGAGATCCTCCTGCGTCCTGTCAAACCAGTACAGCTCCAGCCGCTCGGGGATTTCGTCGTCATTATCCGCCACATAGAGCTGCACGCGCTGATAGCGGCCCTCCTCCGTGAGCGAAAGGACGATCGACTGCATCGCCAGATACCGGCGCAGCGTCGCCTCCTCCTGCCAGTATTCGATATCCTCCCAGTCGGCGGGCGCGCCGTCCGGTCGGCCGAGGAATCCCCGGCTGAGCGTGACAAAGGCCGTGCTGCCCTCGCCCGTCACGGAGATCACGCGTGTGCCCTGCGGGAAGAGGCCCGTCAGCCGGGCATGCGACGCACTCGGTCCTTCAATCAGCGCGTCGACAATGCTGCGCGCCACCGTCTCCTCCCTGCGGATATCCAGCAGGATCTGCTCCGCGCCCAGCAGGCGCGTCCCCGCAAAGCGGTAATACAGCGTCGCAGGCAGCGTGTCATGCGCCGCCGAATCGCCCAGCTGCTGCGCGTAGGTCGGCGCATCCGGCGCAGGCTGCTCCTGCGCGGGCATGTATTGGCTGATCACGCCGCGCGCGGCGGTCATCAGCGCATCGATCACCTGCCTCTGGCACAGCACGCTCAGCGTCAGCGCAAGCAGCAGGCATACGACAGCCTTCTTCATCCGATTCCCCCATCGCTTTCATCCGTCACTTCACCGGCAGCTGCACGATGAACGTCGTGCCCCTGCCCCGCTCGGACTGCACCGTCACCGAGCCCGCATGCAGCCTGACAATCTGCTGCACGATGGACAGGCCAAGGCCCGTGCCGCCCGTATCGCGCGAACGCGCCTTGTCCACCCGATAGAAGCGGTCGAACACATGCGGCAGATCCTCCGGTGGGATGCCCACGCCGGTATCCGAAATCTCCAGCACGGCGTCGCGGCCCACCCTGCGCAGGCGGACGTGGATCTTTCCGCCGTCGGGCGTGTACTTGATACCGTTTTCAATGATGTTGTAGCAGACCTGCGCCAGCTTGCCCGGGTCGGCGAACATCTCGCATTCGTCCGTGATCTGCGTGGTGATCTCCTGCCCGCGCTTCTTCGCCAGCGGCGTCAGGCGCGCAGACGTCTCCCGCACGGTATCGGCAAAGATCATGCGCTCGCGCCGGAGCTTGAGCTTATGGCTGTCGATATGCACCAGCGTCAGCAGATCGCCCACGACGGAGGAGAGCCTGTCGATCTCCTTGTCGATATCCCCGAGGAATTCCCGCCTCAAGCCGGGGTCCATCTCATCCTCATACATCATCGATTCCACGAGGATCTTGATCGTCGCCAGCGGAGTCTTGAGCTCATGCGAGGCGTTGGAGACAAACTGATTGCGTGCCTCCTCGAGGTTGCGCACCTGCTCGCTCATCTGATTGAATGCGCTGGCCAGCTGCGCCATCTCGCTCTTTCCGGGGACATGCACGCGATGCTGATAGTCGCCCTTGGTCATGCGCTCGATGCCCGCGCTCAGCTCCGCCACAGGCTTGGTGATGATGCGCGAGATCAGGCTCGCCAGCAGCAGCACGGCAATCAGCGCCGCCGCAAAGACGAGCAGCATCCTGTCGCGGATGAAGATCAGCGAATCCACCGTGTCCTGCACGGAGGCGATCAGCACCAGCGCGCCGCCCTCTCCCGTCAGGCTGCCGTCCATGGCGGAGACAAAGCAGCCCACCCAGATCTTCTGGACGTCCCGCTTGGTGACCGCGTCCAGCACGGAGGGCGCCTGCTGCGCGCCGTCCCCATCCTGCAGGTGGAAGCCGTAATCCGCATCCTTCCCGCCGAGCACGCTGTGCACCTCCTGCAGCGCAAGGCGCGTGCCGCAGCGCTCGTCGAAGGTGTCAAACATCACCTTTCCGTCCCGATCCACAACCAAAAGGCGGCCGCCGCCGGAGCGGGCCGCCTGCAGGAGCTTTGGATAGAACGTATCAGCCGTCTCCCCCTGCATCTGTTCGCCGAGCATGACCGCCATCTCCGAGACGCCGGTCGTCTGCCTGCGGACAGTGTCCTCAAAAAGAGAATCGCTGACCAGCCGGACGGTCGAGGCGGCCACCACATAGAATGACACGCCGATCACCAGCAGGAAAGCGATCAGTATTTTTCCTCGGACGGAGTAAAACGGGTTAATCCTTGTCCGTAAAATAGTAACCCACTCCCCATTTGGTCAGAATGAATTCAGGGCCGGAATTGTCCCGTTCAATTTTTTCGCGAAGACGGCGGATGTGCACGTCGACCGTGCGCATATCGCCCATGTAGTCATACTTCCATACGGTCTCCAGCAGCGCCTCGCGGCTGTAGACCTTGCCGCGATGGGTAATGAGCAGCTGGAGCAGGTCAAACTCCTTCGCCGTCAGGCGGATGGACTCGCCGCCCAGCGTCACCGTGCGGCTCTGGCAGTTGACCACCAGATCATGCACGCGGACAATGCGCTTCTCCTCCACGGCGCTCACAGCGGGCTGGCTGCGGCGGAAGATGGACTTGATGCGCGCCTTGACCTCCAGAATGTTGAACGGCTTGGTCATGTAGTCGTCCGCGCCGTATTCAAGGCCCAGAATCTTATCCATGTCCTCGCCCTTGGCCGTCAGCATGATGATCGGCACATTGGAGCGCTCACGGATCCTCTGGCACACCTCGATGCCGTCGACGCCCGGAAGCATCACATCAAGCAGGATCAGATCGTAACTGCCGGCGAAGAACTTGGAGAGCGCTTCCTCTCCGTCCATCGCGGACTCCGTCACATAACCATCCTGCTCCAGACTATATTTCAATCCCTTGAGAATCAGTGGCTCGTCGTCAACCAGCAAAATCTTCTTCGGCATGCGCGCTTCATCCTCGTTTACTGTGGTATCATCTTCATGTGTGCCGCGCCCCATGCCGCCCATGGGCACAAAGACCGACACTGAACAACTATAGACCTATTGTAACGCATACTACCAACAAAAATCAAGAGTTCTGACACATTTTTATTTCGCTTCTTAACATTTTCAGGCAGTATTCTCTGCATTTTTTCGCTTCTCCCGCTGCCGGATGCATGCGCTCTGTACAATTGAAAGAAAAAGTGGTATAGTAATGCTGTATAGCTATGAAGATCCGCATATCCCATGATGTGTTCCGATCAACCGCTCTAGATGATGGAGGGAATCCCTTGCCCCAGCGACTGTTCGCGCTGCTGTGCGCAGCGTTTTTTATGATAGCCTGTCCGGTGCTTTCGCCGCGGGCTATGGCCGAGGAGGAAGAGGAGGAGCGATTCGTCGCCCCGACGCTCCCGCCGGACGCCATCCCCTATGACGACGAGCACCCTGAGTTCCTCGACGAGGACATGATCTATGCCCTCAGCGCCATTTTGGTGGAGGCCAGCACGGGCGAGGTCATCTTCGAAAAAAACGCGGATGAAATCATGTACCCCGCCTCGACAACGAAGATCCTCACCGGCTACATCGCCCTGCAGATGGCCGATCTTGAAAACGACATCGTCACCGTCTCCCAGAACGCGGTCGACCTCGTCCCCCGCGGCTATCAGAAGATCCCGCTCAACGTCGGCGAGCAGGTGCCCATGGACGACCTGATCGCCGCGATGCTGGTCCGCTCCGGCAACGAGGCTGCCAACGCCATCGCCGAATACCTCGGCGGCACGATCTCCGGCTTTGCCTCCCTGATGAATCAGACCGCGCAGATGCTCGGCTGCTCCCCTTACACCAACTTCTCCAACCCCTCCGGCCTGCACGAGCAGACGCACTACACCACCGCGCGCGATATGGCGATCATCGCCCGCGCCGCCATGCAGGACGAGCGATTCATGGACATCATCGGCCGCACCTCCTATGAGATGGATGCGACCAGCGGCGAGGGCAGCGCAGGCGGCCATCCGCGCCGCACCGTCGTGGGCAACACGCCCATCCTCAATCCCGAAAGCGACTATTACTTCCGCTCCTGTATCGGCGGCAAGACGGGCTACACCGTCCCCGCCGGCTACTGCTTCGTCGGCTATGCCCGCCGCGGCGGCATCGACCTGATCGCCGTGGTCATGTATTCCGGCGATACGCGCCGCTGGCTGGATACCCGCCGCCTCTTCGAGTACGGCTTCACCCAGATCGAATCGATCAGCCCCGAATCCCTCTACGCCGAGGAGCCGCGCGTCATCGAGATCTCCGGCTTTGATCCCCACGACGCGAACCACGGCGAGCTCACCCTCGGCATCCGCGCCGTGGATGAGAGCAGGAACATGACCATCATCGGCAACAAGGCCAAGATCGATCTGCTGCGCGAAAACTTCAGCCAGATCTCCACGATCAACTGGGTCAAGGAATTCCGCGCACCCATCGAGGTGGGCGAGGTCATCGGCAGGCTGACCTTCTATGCCGAATCCGGCGAAACCGCAGAATACGAGCTCGTCGCCACGCGCTCCATCGCCGCGCGCGAAAACGCGCCGCTGACCCTTGAGCAGATCGAGGCGTACACGATGGCGGACGAGAATCCATTCCCCCGCTTCACATGGGACCTGCTCATCCCGCCCGGTGCGCTGCTGCTCCTGCTGATGATGCTCGCCCGTTTCATCCGCCGGCACAGGAAGAAGCGGCCCAAGCCCCCGGATCTGCAGAAGGAAAAGACGACGCGCCTGGGCTGATCCCGCGCAGCCGCCGCATATGAAAAAGAATCCCCGGAAAGCATCGCTGCTCTCCGGGGATTTTCATATGATCCGATAGAAGGTCACGCCTGCGGCGCCTCGTCCTCCTGCTCCTCGACGGTATAGCAGGTTTCCTCGATCTTGGCGAGGATCTCCTCGCGGCCCGTCCCATCCTCCGCAGAGAAGGGGATCACCTGCCACGGCTGCACGAACAGCGCGCGGCAGATCGGCGCGAGATGCTTGAGCCTCGCGCCGCGGCTGATCTTGTCCGCCTTGGTCGCGATGACCGTGAACGGGATGCCGGACTGGCGCAGGAAGAGGTTCATCTCCTTGTCTTCCTGCGTCGGCTCATGGCGGATGTCGACCAGATGGAACACATGGCACAGGTCCTCCGTCGTCGCGAAGTAATCCTGCATCATCTTGCCCCAGGACATCTTCTCCGTCTTGCTGACCTTGGCAAAGCCATAGCCCGGCAGATCGATGAAGTTGACCTCCTCGTTGATCTGATAGACGTTGATGAGCCTCGTCTTGCCCGGCGTGGCGCTGGTGCGCGCCAGCTTGGTCCTGTTGGTGATCTTGTTGATCATCGAGGACTTGCCCACGTTGCTCTTGCCCGCGAAGGCCACCTCCGGACAGCCCTTTGTGGCGAACTCGCCATAGTCCTTCATCGAGGTGATAAAGTCTGCGCGTTTGACAATCATGGTTTTCTCCTTTGCTTGATGGCGCTCAGGCCTGCAGCCCTGCGCCGCTGGCAGCGCCCTGCGTCAGGGGCTGCATGGCGGGTGCGGCAGTCTGCGCCTTCGGCCCCGGCGTCTCGCACAGCGCCGTGCGCAGCACGGTTCCGATCTCTGCGGCGGGGATGATGGTGATGGCCTCCAGCACGTTCTGCGGCACTTCCTCCAGGTCCTTGACATTCTCCTTGGGAATGAGCACGGTGTCGATGCCCGCCCTGTGCGCGGCGAGGAGCTTCTCCTTCAGCCCGCCGATGGGCAGCACGCGGCCGCGCAGCGTGATTTCGCCCGTCATCGCCACGTTCTGCCTGACGGCGATGCCCGTCAGCGCGGAAACCAGCGCCGTCGTCATCGTCACGCCCGCGCTCGGGCCGTCCTTGGGCACGGCGCCCTCCGGCACGTGGATGTGGATGTCCTGCGTCTTATAGAAGTCCGGCGCGACGCCCAGCTCCAGCGCATGCGCGCGGACATAGGACTTCGCCGCGCGGGCGCTCTCCTTCATGACGTCGCCGAGGCTGCCCGTCAATTCCAGCTGGCCGGTGCCCGGCATGATCGTCGTCTCAATCTGCAGCGTATCGCCGCCCACGACGGTATACGCAAGGCCGTTGACCACGCCGACCTCCGGCTTCTTGCCGGCCTTTTCATAATGATAGCGCGGCGCGCCGAGGAACTTTTCCAGCCGCTCCTGCGTCACGCTCACGGTCTCCAGTTCCTCATCGATCATCATGACCGCGCTCTTGCGCACGACCTTGCCGATCGTCCGCTCCAGCCGGCGCACGCCCGCCTCGCGGGTGTAGCCCTGAATCAGGCTGCGCATCACTTTTTCCGTCATGCGCACGCTCTTCGGCGCGAGGCCATGTTCCTTGATCTGGCCCGGGAGCAGGTGGCGCTTGGCGATGTTGAGCTTCTCCTCCTCCGTGTAGCCGCTGACCTCGATGACCTCCATGCGGTCAAGCAGCGGGCGCGGGATGGTATCGACCGAGTTCGCCGTGGTGATGAACATCACGCCGGAGAGGTCGAACGGGCACTCCAGATAGTGATCGCGGAAGGCGTTGTTCTGCGCGCTGTCGAGCACCTCGAGCATCGCACTTGCCGGATCGCCGCGCACGTCGGACGCCATCTTGTCGATCTCGTCAAAGAGGAACACCGGGTTGAGCATCCCCGCCTGCTTGATGGAGGAGATGATCCGGCCCGGGATCGCGCCGATATAGGTGCGCCTGTGGCCGCGGATCTCCGCCTCGTCGCGCACGCCGCCCAGCGACATCTGCACGAACTTCCTGCCCAGCGCGCGGGCGATCGACTTGGCGATGGACGTCTTGCCCACGCCCGGCGGGCCGACAAAGCAGAGCACAGGGCCGCGCATGTTGTTCTTGATCCGGCAGACGGCCAGATACTCGATCACGCGCTCCTTGACCTCTTCAAGGCCGTAGTGATCCTCCGCCAGCACGCGGCGGGCGCGCTTGAGGTCGAGGTTGTCCGGGGTGTTCTTGCCCCACGGGAGGTCGAGCATCCACTCGATGTACGTCCGGCTGACGCCGATCTCCGGGCTGCCGGGGGCCATGCGGGAGAGGCGCTCAAGCTCGCGCTCGGTCTTCTCCCTCGCCTCGTCGTTCATCGGCGTCTTATCCAGCCGCTCGCGCAGCTCCTCCACATCCGTGGCGTCCTTATCGCCCAGCTCCGTCTGGATCGCCTTGATCTGCTCGCGCAGGTAGTAATCCTTCTGGTTCTGCTCGATCTGACGGCGGACGCGCGCCTGAACCTTCTTTTCAACGCCAGCCAGCTCCGTCTCGCGCACAAGGATCGCGCAGACATTCTCCAGCCTCGTCACATCGTCAAACTCCTCGAGCACCTCCTGGCGGTCCTCCACCTTGGTGAGCACGTTCGCCGCGATCACGTCGGACAGCTGACCCGGGTCCTCGATCTCCATGACCGACTGCATCGTCTCCATCGACACGCGGCCGCTCATCTTGCAGTATTCCTCAAAGCAGGTATGCGCCGTGCGCAGCAGCGCGTCCGTCTCGATGGAGACGACCGTCCCCTGCGGGATGATCTCATCGAGCGCGCCGATGAAGTACGGCTCCTCCTGCGTCACAGCGCGCAGGATCGCGCGGTTCTTGCCCTCCACGAGGACGCGGATGTTGTCGCCCGGGAGCTTGAGCACCTGCTTGATCACCGCAATGGTGCCCACGTGGTAAATGTCATCGACGTCCGGATCGTCGATCTCCATGTCGCGCTGGGCGACGAGGAAGATCCGCTGGTCGCCGAGCATCGCCTGCTCCAGCGCGGCGACGGACTTCTTGCGGCCCACGTCAAAATGCAGCACCATATACGGGAAGACCATCAGTCCCCGCAGCGGCAGCATCGGCAGGCTGACCGGCTGCGTGCGCTTCTTCTTAGGCTTGGCCAATGGTTGATTCCTCCTTTACCCGGCCCGATTTTCTGCGTCCGGGCCGACGCTTTTCATTATACCCGAATGCACCCCGTTTTGCAACACGGCCCCGCTGACCAAAAGCAGCCAGCAGCCAACGGGCACAGCAGAAAGAAAACCCGCGGAGATTGCTCCCCGCGGGCTGTATCGTCAGGAAACGGACGGCCTTCTGGACGCGCCCTCGCCGCTTTCACGGCGCGCCTTGCCGGAGGCCGGCTTGCGCTTGGGCTCGCCCGGCACGATGGTCGGGTCCTTCCGCTCGGTGATCGTCTCCTCCGTCACGACGACGCGCTCGACGTCATTGCGGCTGGGCAGCTCAAACATCGTGCCCATCAGCGCGTCCTCGATGATCGCGCGCAGGCCGCGCGCGCCGCTCTTGCGGGCGATGGCCTTGGCCGCGATGGCGCGCAGCGCCGCATCGTCAAACTCGAGGTCCACGCCGTCGAGCTCAACGAGCTTCTTATACTGCTTCACCAGCGCGTTGCGCGGCTCGGTCAGGATGCGCACGAGCGCCTCTTCGTCGAGGTTATCGAGGGTGACGATGATCGGCAGACGGCCGACGAACTCCGGAATCAGACCGAACTTGAGCAGATCCTCCGGGCGGATATCGGCCAGCACCTGACCGATGTTGCGCTTCTCGCGGCTCTTGACCTCCGCGCCGAAGCCCAGCGTGCCCGCGCCGGAGCGCTTCTCAATGATCTTGTCGATCCCGTCGAATGCGCCGCCGACGATGAAGAGGATGTTCGTGGTGTCGATCTGGATGAATTCCTGATGCGGGTGCTTGCGCCCGCCCTGCGGCGGCACGCTGGCAACAGTGCCCTCAATGATCTTGAGCAGCGCCTGCTGCACACCCTCGCCAGAGACGTCGCGGGTGATCGACGGATTCTCGCTCTTGCGGGCGATCTTGTCGATCTCATCGATGTAGATGATGCCGCGCTGCGCCGCCTGAATGTCGTAATCGGCATTCTGAATCAGGCGCAGGAGGATGTTCTCCACGTCCTCGCCGACGTAGCCCGCCTCGGTGAGGCTGGTCGCGTCCGCGATGGCGAAGGGCACCTTGAGGATCTTCGCCAGAGACTGGGCGAGGAAGGTCTTGCCGCAGCCGGTCGGGCCCACCATGACGATGTTCGACTTCTGCAGCTCCACCTCGCCGCGCTTCTTGGGCGCATTGATCCTCTTGTAATGATTGTAGACGGACACGGCGAGCGCGCGCTTGGCCTTCTCCTGGCCGACGACGTACTCGTCAAGCACCGCCTTGATTTCCATGGGCTTGGGCAGGCTCAGCGGCTCCTGCACGGGCGCGGCGCCCAGATCATCTGCGATGATCTCCTGGCACAGCGCGATGCACTCGTCGCAGATATACACGCCGTTGCCCGCAATGATGCGGCGAACCTGATCCTGCGTCTTGTCGCAGAAGGAGCAGCGCGCCACGCGCGGCTGCCTGGTTTCGTCCTTATCTCTCGGCATTTGGCACCTCAGATTAAACAGTCTTTCCCGTTTTCCGTGTCATCAATTTCTCCCTCCCGGTACAGGAGGGAGAAAGGATGCACATGAATGGACTTAATTACTTCTTGCGCGGCTGATAGATCTCGTCGATGATGCCGTAGGCGAGCGCCTCCTCGGCGGTCATGAAGTAGTCGCGCTCCACATCCTTCTGGATGCGCTCGAGCGGCTGCTTCGTCATCTCGCTCATCAGGGCATTCATCTTGTTCTTGGTGCGCAGCAGCCACTGCGCGTGCAGCTGCACGTCGGTCGCCTGACCGCTCGCGCCGCCACTGGGCTGGTGAATCATGACCTCGCTGTTGGGCAGCGCAAGGCGCATGCCCGGCTCGCCCGCCATCAGCAGGAACGCGCCCATGGACGCAGCCATGCCAAGGCACACCGTGCGGATCTTCGGCTTGATGTAGCGCATGGTG
>JAGBFR010000070.1 GCA_017936375.1 Clostridia bacterium | reverse complement strand
TCAAGCTGGCCGCTCAGGTTGGCATGGGCAACCGCATCAACACCATCATGCAGGCCGCGTTCTTCAAGCTGGCCGACGTCATCCCGTACGAGCAGGCTGACGAGTACATGAAGGCGTATGCCAAGAAGACCTACGGCAAGAAGGGCGACGCGATCGTCCAGAAGAACT
This sequence comes from Clostridia bacterium, assembly GCA_017936375.1. Lineage (GTDB taxonomy): Bacteria > Bacillota > Clostridia > Christensenellales > Aristaeellaceae > Ventricola. The sequence goes on along the minus strand of JAGBFR010000070.1, from coordinate 22,550 downwards.
GGGATGCGATCGACATCGCCATCTCCGGCCTGCGCGAGGTCAAGGTCCCGGCCGAGTGGGCCACCGCGACCACCGGCGCCGAGGCTGTCAAGATCGACGGCGGCGCGTACTACGAGTCCTTCATCAAGCCGGTTCTCGCCCAGGAGGGCGACAAGCTGCCCGTCTCCGCCATCGAGGCTGACGGCACCTGCCCGACCGGCACCACCAAGTTCGAGAAGCGCGGCATCGCCGTGAACGTTCCGGAGTGGGACGTCACCAAGTGCGTGCAGTGCAACATGTGTTCTCTGGTCTGCCCGCACGCCGCCATCCGTCCGTACATCGTGGACGAGGGCGTCGCTCCGGAGACCTTCGTCACCAAGAAGGCGCTGGGCAAGCAGTTTGCCGGCAAGCAGTATCGCATTCAGGTGTCTCCGCTGGATTGTACCGGCTGCGGCAACTGCGTGGATGTCTGCCTGGGCAAGTGCCTGACCATGAAGCCGCTCGCCTCTCAGATGGGCGAGGAGGCTAACTGGGAGTACGCTCAGACCATCCCCGAGGTCGACGAGACCATCCTCAACAAGGCCAACGTCAAGGAGAGCCAGTTCCTCAAGCCGCTGTTTGAGTTCTCTGGCGCCTGCGCCGGCTGCGGCGAGACCCCGTATGTCAAGCTGGTTACCCAGCTGTTCGGTGATCGCATGATCGTTGCCAACGCGACGGGCTGCTCCTCCATCTACGGCGGCTCCGCCCCGACCGTCCCGTACACCACCAACGATAAGGGTCATGGCCCGGCTTGGGCGAACTCCCTGTTCGAGGACAACGCTGAGTTCGGCTTTGGCATGAACCTGGCGACCACCCAGCGCCGCGCCAAGCTGGCTGAGCTCGTCACCGAGCTGGCTGGCAAGGACGAGGCTAAGAAGGCCGTCTGCGAGGCCTGGCTGGAGACCATGATGGACGGCGAGAAGTCCAAGGCGACCTCCGCTGCTCTGTACGAGGCTGTCAAGGATTGTGACTGCGAGCTCTGCAAGCAGATCGCTTCCATGAAGGACATGATGGTCAAGAAGAGCCAGTGGATCTTCGGCGGCGACGGCTGGGCTTATGACATCGGCTACGGCGGCGTCGACCACGTCCTGGCTCAGGGCGAAGACGTGAACGTCCTCGTTCTGGATACCGAGGTGTACTCCAACACCGGCGGTCAGGCCTCCAAGTCCACCCCGACCGGCTCCATTGCGAAGTTCGCTGCCTCCGGCAAGAAGACCCGCAAGAAGGATCTGGGCATGATGGCCATGTCTTACGGCTATGTGTACGTTGCGACCGTCGCCATGAGCGCGAACCCGGCGCAGCTGCTCAAGGCCATGACCGAGGCTGAGGCGTATCCAGGCCCGTCCCTGATCATCGCCTACGCTCCGTGTATCAACCACGGCATCAACATGGCGCATGCTCAGATGGAAATCAAGCGCGCCGTTGCCTGTGGCTACTGGCCGCTGTACCGCTACAACCCGATGCTGGCCGAGCAGGGCAAGAACCCGCTGACCGTCGACAGCAAGGATCCGACCGAGTCCTATCAGGACTTCATCAAGGGCGAGGTCCGCTACGCCTCCCTGGCGAAGCTGTTCCCGGCCAAGGCTGAGGAAGCCTACCGCATCAACGAGGAAGACGCGAAGCGCCGCCTCGAGACCTACAAGAAGATGGCCGGCAACTAATCCATACGGATTGGCTGCAGGGTGACTTCTGAGGTTGCCAAACACATCAACGCGTCCCCTCTCGGGAGAGATCCCGGGAGGGGGCGTTTTGTATGGTAAAATAAAGCCTTCCCCTGGGAGGGGAAGGTGGATTGCCATAGGCAAGACGGATGAGGTTATGGGTTGAGGATCAAACCAGTACGATGTGGAAGGCTGCGCTCAGGAGCGCGTTTGCATCTGCTCCCGCCGCAGCTTCTCCAGCCACACCATCAGCACGGTGACGTCCCCGGGGGAGACGCCGGAGATGCGCCCGGCCTCGCCGAGGGAGCGCGGCTGATGGGCGGTGAGCTTCTGCCGGGCTTCGATGCGCAGACCGTCGAGCGTCATGTAATCAAAGCCCTGCGGCAGCAGCGTGTCCTCCGCACGGCGGAAGGCCTCGACCTGCTTGCGCTCCTTGTCAAGATATCCCTCATAGCGCAGGCTGATCTCCACCTGCTCGCGCACGTCGTCTGGGAGGGCGGGAATGCGCGCATCCAGCGGAAGGATATCAGCGTAGCTGATGCCCGGGCGGCGCAGCAGATCCGCTGCGCAGACGCTGCCCGCAGCCTCGCTCTGCCCATGCGCGGCGAGCCATGCGTCGCGTTCCGCCGTCTTGCTGATCCAGATCTTCTTGAGCTGGGCGATGGCGTCATGTGTGCGGTCGCGCTTTTCCTGCATGCGCGCGAGACGCTCATCCGAGGCAAGGCCTGCGGCATGGCCGATTTCTGTGAGCCGCAGATCGGCATTGTCCTGCCGCAGCAGCAGACGATATTCGCAGCGGCTGGTCATCATGCGGTAGGGCTCGTTGGTGCCCTTGGTGACGAGGTCGTCAATCAGCACGCCGATATACGCCTGATCGCGCCCGAGCGTGATGCCGGGCAGGCCGACGACATGGCGCGCAGCGTTGACGCCGGCGACAAGTCCCTGACCGGCGGCCTCTTCATAGCCGCTGGTGCCGTTGATCTGGCCGGCGAAGTACAGGCCGTCGATCCCGCGGAGGGAGAGGTCGTGGCGCAGCTGCAGCGGGTCGATGCATTCGTATTCGATCGCATAGGCAAGGCGCAGCACGCGCGCCCGGCGCAGGCCGGGGATGGTATGCAGCATCTCGATCTGCACATCTTCGGGCAGCGAGGTGGACAGGCCCTGCACGTACCATTCGTTGGTATCCAGTCCCTCCGGCTCAAGGAAGAGCTGATGGCGGTCCTTGTCCGCGAAGCGCATGATCTTGTCCTCGATGGAGGGGCAGTAGCGCGCGCCCGTGCCGTGAATCGTGCCCGCATACATCGGCGCGCGGTGGATGTTGCGGCGGATGATGTCGTGCGTCTCCTCATTGGTGTAGGTGAGGTAGCATTGGGCGCGGTTGGTCAGCTTGGCGCTGTCCGTCATGAAAGAGAACGGCGTAATCGTTTCGTCCCCGGGCTGGGCTTCCATCTCGTCAAAGTCGATGGAGGCTTCGTCGATGCGCGGCGGGGTACCCGTCTTGAAGCGGCGAAGGGAGATGCCCAGCCCGCGCAGCGCGCCGGCCAGATGGGAGGAGGCGAGCAGACCCTGCGGCCCGCCCATCCAATTGCATTCGCCGATGATGATGCGGCTGTCCATGTAAACGCCGGAGCAGACGACGACAGAGGAGCAGGCGATCTGCGCGCCGGTGGTCGTGGTCACGCCGGTAACGGCGCCATTCTCCGTGAGGATCCTGCCGCATTCGCCCTGTCGGACCTCCAGATTCTGTTCAGCAAAGAGCGCCTTCATCATCCTGCGCTGATAGGCCTTCTTGTCCGCCTGCGCGCGCAGGGAGTGAACGGCCGGCCCCTTGCCCGTGTTGAGCATGCGGGACTGGATGAAGGTATCGTCGATGGCGCGGCCCATCTCGCCGCCCAGCGCATCCACCTCGCGAACGAGATGCCCCTTGCCCGTGCCGCCGATGGCCGGGTTGCAGGGCATGAGCGCGATGGCGTCCAGATTGAGCGTGAGCAGCAGCGTGCTGCGGCCCATGCGCGCGCAGGCGAGCGCGGCCTCGCATCCGGCATGACCGGCGCCGACGACGACGATATCAAAGCGATCCATGTTGATCCTCCAAGCATATGCAGTGAAACTCCCGATATTATAGCACATCTGACCGCAATAGAAAATGCTCAAATGCGGGGGAATCTGCTTGAAGTTGGAAAACAAATCGTGCTAAAATAATCATGAATATGACAAACGATTGAAATCTGATGCAGGTTTCGATGGGGAATACATGCAGATTCAGAAAATAACCGAAAGCGGCTTTTGATTTAAGGAGGCGATTCCCATGCGCCATTCGATCGGCGACGTGTCCCGGCTGCTCGGCATGACGACCAGCGCACTGCACTACTATGAGAAGGAGGGCGTGATCGACACGCCCAAGGTGGAATCCGGCCGAAGGTATTATGAGGAGGCGGACGTCTACCGCCTTGTCAGCGCGAAGAAGTATCGCGCCATGGGCGTGACCCTCAAGGAGATTGCGGAGCAGTTCGGGCCGTACGGCATGGGCGCGGAGCAGGTGCTCACCCGCATGGAGGAGAAGCGCGAGGAAGCGATGCGCCTTGCGGAGCAGTACACAAAGCTCGCAGGAGACATCGACCGCCTGATCAGAGCCGGACGGGAGGGCGTGCGGGCCACAGGAAAGGTGGATTTCTTCCACGCAGAAGATATGCTCATGCTCTGTACGGAGAGCGGATCCATTGTCCCCGAGGACAAGGAACAGCAATGCGTGGCGCAGCGCCTTCTTGAGGCGATGCCTGCTGTGGGCATCGGCGTGTACCGTGAGGCGGGGAAGGATGCGGGCCATCTGGGCTACATCATCCCGGCAGCGCGGGCGATGGACTTTGGCATCGAGGCGGACGGGCGGCTGATCCGACGGGTTCAGGGCGGGCTGGCGCTGCGGACGGTCGTGCGCTGCGGCGCGGAGCTCTATGCGCAGCCGTCCTGCATCTTTGCTGCGCTGGACGCCTACGCGAGGGAGCATCGCTTCACGCCGAAGGGATCCTACGGCGTCACGCTCTTTGTCGACTGCGCGGAGGGTGAGCTGGTTTACTACTTCGCCGCCTGCATCGTGATTGAGTAAACTGCAGGAAATGCTGCAAAAAAACATCTTGCTTCAAAAGGGACTGTCGAATGTATAATCATTCCATATGGATTGACAGTTTCGTGTCAATCCAAATATTGCAAGGAGGAAGAACCATGAAGAAGATTCTTTCTGTCATCCTGGCTCTGGCTCTCATGCTGTCCTGCACCGGCGCTTTCGCGCTGACCGCGGGCGAGTATGAAGGCACTGCGCAGGGCTTCGGCGGTCTGGTCACCGTGAAGGTGACCGTTGACGACGCGGCTGTTACCGCTGTTGAGATCACCGCTGACGCGGAGACCCCGGCCATCGGCGGCGCTGCCGTTGAGGGCTACAAGACCTCTCTGGTCGGCGTGTCCGACGCGGAGGCCGTTGAGGTCGTCGCCGGCGCGACCGTCACCAGCACCGCTGTGAAGAATGCGCTGGCCGCTGCGCTGGCTGCCGCTTCCGGCGAGGCTGCTCCCGAGGCTGAGCTGGCCTTCACCGCCGGCACCTACACCGCCTCTGCGAAGGGTTATGTGGGCAATGTCGAGCTGAACGTGACCTTCAGCGAGACCGCCGTGACCGGCATTGAGGTCGCCGCCTCCAGCGAGACCGCGCATGTCGGTACCGTCGCCTATGACCTCATGATCCCGCAGATCATCGAGGCCAACGGCACCGGCGTGGACGCCATCGGCGGCGCGACCTTCACCAGCAAGGCGATCCGCGATGCGGTCAACGCTGCTGCTGAGCAGGCTGCCTGCACCAACATGAACGCCTTTACGACCGCGACCCTCGAGGTTGTCGCCCAGGCTCCGATCGAGGAGACCTACGACATCGTCATCGTCGGCGCGGGCGGCGCGGGCATGGCTGCTGCGGCTCAGGCTGCGCAGGATGGCAACACCGTTCTGGTCATCGAGAAGAACGCTGAGATCGGCGGCAACACGCTGGTTTCCGGCGGTCAGTATCAGAGCGTCATGCCGTACCTCGTCTGGGATCCGGAGAATCCGGACGCCACCACCGGCGTGTATGAATTCACCGGCGAGACCTTTGACAAGGTCAAGAACACCGCGAAGGGCAACATCGAGACCCTGCGCGACATCATGGAGTGGAACGAGGAGCCGTTTAACGCGGAATACTTCGCTGATCACGAGTATATCGCGGGCGACATCAAGGACCTGAAGCATGCCGGCGTGCACGCCGAGTATCTGCCGGTCCTGCAGGCGCTGAAGGCGGAGATCGCGCCGTACCTCGAGTGGGCCGATGCGCAGATGGCCGCCGGCGTGCCGGAGGTCGACGTGACCCTGTTCTCCACCGTCAACCTGCACATCTTCCAGACCTACTACGGCGGCCTGCGTCAGAGCGCTGACGGCTCCGAGTGGATCTACGGCGACATCGACCTGGTCAAGCAGTTCATCGAGGGCGGCCAGGGCCTCAAGGAGTGGCTGGAGGCTCAGGGCTCCGTGTTCGATTCCGGCAAGCAGCTGACCCTCATCGGCGCGCTCTGGTATCGTGAGAACCTGCAGGTTGGCGCGAACTTCGACGCTGACGGCGACGGTGTGAACGAGACCGGCAACTGGGGCGTCTACTTCGCCGCTCCGCGCCGCACCCTGCTCGAGACCAGCGCGACTGCTGCGCAGAACAAGATCATGACCCGCACCACCGCCACCGAGCTTGTTGTGACCGACGGCCGCGTGACCGGCGTGAAGGCTGAGATGTTCGACGGCACTCAGGTGACCGCCAACGCCACCAAGGGCGTCATCATCGCCACCGGCGGCTATGCTGCCAACATCGAGATGTGCGTGGCCAACGACATCTACTGGGATGACGCGCACCTCGTTCCGAGCATCGAAACCACCAACCGCTCCTCCCTGCAGGGCGACGGCATCGTGATGGCTCAGGCCATCGGCGCTGCCACCACCGGCATGGGCTACACCCAGATGATGCCGATCAGCTGGATCGACGACGGCGACCTCGCCTTCGGCTCCGGCGCGTACTGCATCTACATCAACCCGACCACGGGCAAGCGCTTTGTCAACGAGACCTCCGAGCGCGACGTTCTGTCCCTGAATGAGTTCCGCAACGGCATCGAAGTCAATGGCGTGCAGGGCGTGTTCATGGAGATCGCCAACGCCGATGAGCGCGTCTTCCCGTACGCGTATCTGAATGCTGACCGCAGCATGCAGAATCATGACGTCGAGTGGCGTCAGTATGTCCGCACGGTGGACGAGTTCGCCGAGCTCTTCGCTCAGCTGGGCTTCGCCTGCGATGCGAACACCGTCATCGAGACCATCAAGGCGTATGACATGGCCTACATGACCGACGGCGAGTATCCGGACGTCGAGAAGACCGGCGCGAGCCGCCTGATCGGCACCGCGAATCTGGTCGACGGCAAGTACGATGTGGACAGCTACACCCTCGACGGCGTGGAGCTGCGCGTGCGCATCATGGCTCCGTCCACCCACCACACCATGGGCGGCCTGAAGGTTGACATCGACCGTCACGTGCTGGACACCGAGGGCAATGTGATCCCGGGTCTGTACGCGGCTGGCGAGGTCACCGGCGGCTTCCACGGCGGCAACCGCCTCGGCGGCAACGCGATCATCGAGATCTACGTCTCCGGTCGTACCGCTGCGCAGGCTGCTACTGCTGACGCTCAGTAATCCGGCTCATGGCAGTGCGGGCATAATCGCATAAAGAAGGGGGCACAGCCTATCGGCTGTGTCCCTTTTCTGTGTTCAGGCGGCGGTTGGACGGCAGGAAAAGGGGGGAAGAGGGAGAATTATTATACGCGTATGCGCTTTTGCATGCGGCCTGCCGTCCCTGGGCGGCGGCATCATATAGAATGGATACTTGGAAGATGAAGAGAGATTTACTTGAAGGGCTCCGCGCGGGCGACACGCTGACCACCGGCGATCAGATCCGCCTTGTCGCGCAGCTGAGCGTTCCGGCGATCATGGCGCAGCTCTCACATATTGTGATGCAGTACATCGATGCGTCGATGGTCGGCAGCCTCGGCGCGTCGGCCTCTGCGTCCATCGGACTGATGGCCTCGAGCACATGGCTCTTTAACGGCATGTGCAATGCGGCGGTCACGGGCTTCACCGTGCAGGTCGCTCAGCGCATCGGCGCGGGGGAGGAGAAGACGGCGCGCAGCATCATGCGTCAGGCCTTCGTCTATGCGGTGGGCTTTGCGCTGCTGATTGCAGCGGCGGGCGCGTCCATCAGCGGCATCCTGCCGGGATGGCTGGGCGGCGACGCCTCCATCTGTGCGGGCGCGACGGCGTATTTTCTGATCTATGCGCTGAGCCTCCCGTTTGTCCAGCTCAATAACCTCGCCGGCGGCATGCTGCAGGCGAGCGGCAATATGCGCGTACCGAGCGTGCTGCATGTGCTCATGTGCCTGCTTGACGTCGTGTTCAACATGCTGTTCATCTTTGAGGAGACGACGATCCTCGGCCTGCGCATCCCCGGCGCGGGCATGGGCGTGGCCGGCGCGGCGCTGGGCACGGCGCTGGCGCAGGCGGTGACGGCGCTGCTGATGCTCTATTTCCTGATGCTGCGCTCGCCGATGCTGCGCCTGCGAAGGGGCGAGCGTCTGACCTTTGAGCGGGCGCATCTGCGGCGCGGGCTGCGCATTGCGCTGCCCATCGGCGCGGAGCGCATCATCATGAGCGGCGCGCAGGTGATGGCCACGCGCATCGTCGCGCCGCTTGGCACGGTGGCGATCGCGGCAAACTCCTTCGGCGTGACGGCGGAGAGCCTGTGCTACATGCCGGGCTATGGCATTGCGGCCGCTGCGGCGACGCTGATTGGCCAGAGCATCGGCGCGGGAAGAAAGGATCTGACCAAGCGCCTCGGCGCGCTGACGGCGTCGCTGGGCATTGCGGTGATGACCGTAAGCGGCGCGCTGATGTATGTCCTTGCGCCGGTGATGATCGGGATCATGAGTCCGGATCCGGCCGTTGTGGAATTGGGCGCGCGTGTGCTGCGCATCGAGGCCTTTGCCGAGCCCATGTTCGCCGCGTCGATCGTGTGCGCCGGCGTGTTCCGCGGCGCGGGCGATACGCTGGTACCGAGCATCTTTAATTTCGTGAGCATGTGGGGCGTTCGCCTGCCGATCGCCGCGCTCCTCGCGCCCAGAATCGGCCTTGTCGGCGTGTGGATCGCCATGGCGGCGGATCTGACCGTCGGCGGCATTCTCTTCCTTATCCGCCTCGCCCGAGGGAAGTGGATGGAGGCGTCCAGATAAGCGCGGGTATGCTGCGCCGGGTCTTGCGCCCGGAGGCGGAATGTGCTATAATCCTTCCTGCATAAGTGTATATGGCTTGCTGCCACCGGGTAGCAGATGCTTTGAGCATCCGTTCACACATCGTTAGGTCTTAGAAGATGTGTGCGCGGATGCTTTTGTCTTTAAGGAGGAAAAGAGCATGACAAACAGCGTGCATGTTACAACGAGCTTCATCGCCGTATATCTGACCTTCAGGCGCAGTCCGTACTTTGCCGCGGCCTATGCGGCCAATGACGTTGTGCTCATTCTCCTCTGGATACTGGCGAGCATGGAGGAGAGCCGGTATATATCGGTCGTCGTTTGCTTTGCGGCGTTCCTCGCCGGAGATGTATACGGATATGTCAGCTGGAGGCGGATGAAGCTGCGCCAGCAGCGCGCAATGTGATCAGCGAATAGATAAAAGCCACACACCGGCCATATGGCTGATGCGTGGCTTTTTACTGTGTTGGGGTGGCGATGTGTTACTTCACGCCGTAGGATTCCACGCCGCGCAGCATCTCCAATTCGCGGATATCGCGCGCATTGGTGAAGGCGCTGCGGGAGAGGAGCGCGCCGGAGCGCCAGTAGAGGCAGATGTAGGGCAGATCCTCCTCAAACTGATCCTGAATCAGCTTCATCACATTCTGATAGTCCGTGGCGGTGTAGGACTTGCGCAGCTGCGTGAGCAGGTCGTTCATGTTGTCGGAGCGGTAGCGGGTGTAGTTGCAGCTGGCTGTCGAGGTGAGGGTGAAGCCCGGGTCGGGGTTCACGTCAAAATTGAATGCGCACAGCGCGAGGGAATAGTCGGCGACCTTGAGCTTGCTCAAGACCTCCTCGCGCGTCCATGTCGTCACGTAGCAGGGGATGCCGACAGCCTTGAGCTGCTCGGCGATCTTGTTGGCGGCGTTGGTGCGCACGGTGGAGCCGGGCTCGTCGTAGACGAGGATGCGCAGATCCTTCATCGCCTCGCGGTTCTTGTAGCGCTTGCCGTCGTCAGCCAGCTTCCATCCGGCCTGGTCCAGCAGCGCGGCGGCCATCAGCGGATCATACCGGTCCACGATGGTCGACTCGTTGGAGAGCCATGTGCCCATCGGCACGGGCGTGTAGGCGACGGAGGCCATGCCCTGATAGGTGGAGGAGATCAGCTCGCTGCGGTTGATGGCGTAGGAGATCGCCTCGCGGACGAGGTTGTCGCCCTTGTCGTCGCTCTTGAAGATGGAGTAGGCGCGGTTGATGAGCAGCACCTCGAGCTGCCGCGTGCGCGCGCTCAGGGAGAAGGAGTTCAGCGAGCCGGAATAGCGGGAGGCATTGATCGAGCGGGTCATGGCGACGTCCACATCCATCGCGTCAAAGGCATTGAGCGCCTGATCCGGCTTGGAATAGATCTGCGCGCGGATCATCTTGACGGACGGCGTGCGCTGCCACCAGCTCTCGTTTGCCCGCAGCCAGATGGAGCCGCCGGCCTCATAGCCGTCATACTTGTATGGGCCGGTGCCGCTGGGCATGGCGTCGCGCACCTCGGAGGCGGGCAGGATGGGGAAGGAGAGGGAATAGAGCGAGCCGTAGCTCGCGCGGCGCATGGTGAAGACGATGGTGTAATCGTCCGTCGCCTCCCACGAACGGATGGAGTAGAACGTGGAGTAATACAGCCCGCGGTCGGTGAGCTCCACCTCGGAATTGAGATCGTCGTCAAAGCCGGCCATCTCGTACATGTAGTCAAGCGTCGCCACGACGTCCCTTGAGGTCATGGGATTGCCGTTGTGGAATTTGACGTCCTGACGCAGTTCGACGATCAGCTTGCGGCCCTCGTTGGAGAAGTTGTAGGAATAGGCCAGCTCCGGCTGAGGGGCGTAGTTGTCGTCCATGGTGAAGAGCCCTTCATAGACGAGATCAAGAACGCTGACGGGGTCGCGCTGGTTGAGCTCCAGCGGGCGCAGTTCAAGGCCGTTCGTCGCGACGATGGCGCAGGAGAGCGCGCTGAGATCCTCTGCGGCGGCGGGCAGCGCAATAGCCAGCGCGGCAAACAGGATGAGCAGCAGGAGCGGACGGAAGAGAGACTTTCGCATGGATCATTTCTCCTTTGATTGCCGCATGGCGGAGGCGGTCTCCGTCAGGATTCTGCGGCGGGCTCGGGCGTCGGCCCGGGGAAGTAGTATTTGACATAGACGTCGCGCGCGCGGAGCACGCGGGCGGCATAGGCGGCGGTGTCCTCGGTGGGGATGACGTCAAGCGTCACGCCGTCGCTGCTGTAGGCGGGGTTTTTCAGCCAGCTGTCCACGTTGCCCTGCCCTGCGTGGTAGGCGCAGACGATCTTCGTGGCGTCCCCGTCAAACCGGCGGGAGAGATAGCCGAGATACCATGTGCCGTAGCGGATGTTGGTCTCCGCGTCGTAGAGCAGGTCGAAGGAATAGGAGGCGTCGTCCTCATCGAGCTTATGGGCGACCCAGCCGGCAGTATCCTCCATCAGCTGCATCAGGCCGCGCGCGCCGAGGCGGCTTTCCGCCATCGGGTCAAAGCTCGACTCGCACAGGATCACAGCGCAGACGAGCGCGGGATCCAGCTCCTGTATGCCGGCATAATAGAGGATCTGATCGGCATAGCGCAGAGGATGCTGCGCCCGCTCGGCAGCCTCGGCCTCGAGCCTGCGGCGCTCCTCCTGCCGGGCGAGATAATCCTTTGTGATCGCGAACGCACAGGTGAAGAAGACGAGCAGGCAGAGCGCAATGAGCACCGCGCGGACGATGGTCTGCATCTGCTGCTGCCGGGCTGCGGCTCTGCGCGCGGCGGCCTTGCCCGTGTTCGCCCGCTCGCGCGAAGGGCTCAGGTGAAAGACCTCCTCGCGGGGATCCTCTTCGATCGGCGGCTTTCTCCGGGGAGGCGCGCGCCTGGGATCGGGCGGCGTCTGCAGGGGCGTCTGCCCGGCGGGGATATCCGCCCGGCGGCGCCGTCGCTGCGGGGTGGGTGAGGGTGTGTTCATGCCTGTCTCCTTTGGTCAGGGCGGGCCAGAAGGGCTCTGACCTGCTGCTGTGTATGCGGAATGGGACCGTCGGTGCTGATGACGGCGTCTGCCCGGCGCGCCTTTTCTGCGGCGGGCATCTGAGAACGGATGCGGCTGAGCGCCTCCTCCTCGGTCAGATTGTCGCGGGTCATCAGCCTTGAGAGCTGCGTCTCATCCGAGGCGCTGACTACCCATATGCGGTCAAAGAGCGATTCCATGCCGCATTCGTAGAGCAGCGGGATATCGCCGAAGACGAGCTTATCCGGCGCGTCCAGCGCGTCGAGCTCGCAGGCGACCTTGGAGATGATCATCGGATGCAGGAGGGCGTTGAGCTTCAGCCGCGCCTTGGGATCGGAAAAGACCACGCGGCCCAGCGCGCGGCGGTCGAGCTCGTCGCCGTCAAACACCTCGTCGCCAAATGCGGCGCGGATAGCAGGCAGGGCCAGACCGCCCGGAGCGGTCAGCGAGCGGGAGATGGCGTCGGCGTCGACGACGTCGTGGCCGAGCTTTTGCAGATAGGCGCTCACGGTGCTCTTGCCGCAGGCGATGGAGCCGGTCAGTCCGATTTTCATGGATGATCTCCTTTGCATGTAAGACGAAGCAGGGGCGGGAAAGCCTGCATGGCGCGGCCTTTCGCCGTTATTTGGTGTCGTACCAGGAGCGGCCGGCGTGGACGTCCGCGACGAGCGGTACACGCAGGCTGGCGGCCTGCTCCATGCACTCGCGCAGCAGCGCGCAGACGCGCTCCTGCTCATGCTCCGGGGCCTCGACGATCAGTTCGTCGTGTACCTGCAGGATGAGCCGGGCTTCAAGCCCCTCTTGGCTCAGCTGCTTGCGCACGCTGTTCATGGCGATTTTGATGATATCCGCCGCCGCGCCCTGTACGGGCGTGTTCATTGCGGCGCGCTCGCCGAACTGGCGGCGGTTGTAATTGGGAGAGGTGAGCTCCGGCAGCGGGCGGCGCCTGCCATACATGGTGACGGAATAGCCCTCGGCTTTGCCCTGCGCAACGCAGGCGTCCATGAAGCTGCGCACGGCAGGATAGCGGGCAAAATAACGGTCGATGAATTCGCCGGCCTCCTTGCGGGAGATATGCAGGTTGGAGGCGAGGCCGAAGTCGCTGATGCCGTAGACGATGCCGAAGTTGACCGCCTTGGCGCTTGAGCGCATTTCGCCCGTCACCTCGTCGATCGGCACGCCGTAGACCTCCGCCGCCGTGCGGGCGTGGATGTCCTGCCCACGGGTGAAGGCGTCGCACATCGCCTCATCGCCGGAGAGATGGGCGAGCAGGCGAAGCTCGATCTGCGAGTAGTCGGCGTCCACGAGCACATAGCCCGGGCGCGCGATGAATGCGCGGCGGATTTCGCGGCCCATGGCGGTGCGCACGGGGATGTTCTGCAGATTCGGCTCGCTGGAGGAGATGCGGCCCGTCGCCGCGATGGTCTGGTCAAACCAGGAGTGGATGCGCCCGTCGCGCCCGGTCAGCTTGAGCAGGCCGTCGATATAGGTGCTGCTCAGCTTGGCGACCTGACGGTAGGCGAGGATCTTGTCGATCACGGGATGAAGCGGGGCGAGCTCGGCGAGCGTCTCCGCGTCGGTGGAGTAGCCGCGCTGGGTCTTCTTGCGCGCGGGCAGGCCCAGCTTGCCAAAGAGCACATCGCCCAGCTGCTGGGTGCTGTTGATATTGAAGGGCTCGCAGCCGCAGAGGGCATAGATCTCCTCGCGCAGCGCGGCGATCTGCGCGCTGTACTGCGCGCCAAGGCGCTCGAGCTCCGCCGTATCCACGAGGAAGCCGATGCGCTCCATGTCATAGAGGGTGTAGAGCAGCGGCAGCTCGATATCGCGGTAGAGCGCGGTCATTTCCTGCTGCTCAAGCGCGGCGCTGTCGGCAAGGTACGCCTCATAGAGCGCCTTTGCGTCCTCCGGCGCTTCGTACTTGCCGCTCTGCGGGGCAAGGAGATAGGCCATCAGCTGCACGTCGTCAAACGGCGCGCTCAGCGCAAGCCCCCAGTCGTACAGCTGGGTCATCAGCCGCTTGGCGGCAAAGAGGATGAGCCTGCGGCTGCCGGCGAGCAGCGGCGTAAGCGCAGTCATCGCCTGCACGGGGTCCATGCCGCCGCCCAGCAGCCCCTGCGCAAAGGGGAGGACGGCGCGCAGGCCGGATTCGCAGGCGAGGGACACGCCGGTATCGTGCATCATCAGCGCGGCGCGCTCCTCGCTGCCGAGCAGGGCGAGGAAGGCGGAAACGTCCTCCGGCGTCTCCAGCGTGCGCGCTTCCTGCCAGCTTACGGCGGGGAGGGCGGGAGCATCCTGCGCACTTGCGGGCATGCTCAGCAGCGTGAGGCGGGGGATGAGGGTCTTGAGCTGCAGGCGCTCAAAGATCTCCAGACCGCCGGAGAGGTCGCCGAGACGGCAGTCGTCCAGGGAAACGTCGTCCAGCGGGACATGGCGCGTGATCGTGGCGATTTTCTTGCTCATCAGGCCGGAGAGACGGCCGTCGATCATCTTTTCGCGCTGCTTGCCTTTGAGGTCGGTCTCTGCGTGATCAAAGGCGTTTTCAATCGTGCCGTAGGCAGAAAGGAGCTTGACGGCAGTCTTTTCGCCGATGCCGGGCACGCCGGGGATGTTGTCGCTCGCGTCGCCCATCAGGCCCTTGAGATCGGGGATCTGCGCCGGGGTGACGCCGAAGTCCTCGAGCACCTTTTCCGGCGTATAGCGCACGACCTCGCTCACGCCGCGCTTGGTGTAAAGGACATTGCTCGTCTCGCTCACCAGCTGCATGGAGTCGCGGTCGCCCGTCACCAGCAGCGCGTGCACGCCGGCCTCCTCGCAGCGGCGGGCCATCGTGCCGAGGATATCGTCCGCCTCGAAGGAGGGGCAGGTCAGCTGGCGCACGCCCATGGCGCTCAGACACTCGCGCACAAGGTCAAACTGCGGGCGCAGCTCCGGCGCGGTGGGCTTGCGCCCGGCCTTGTACTCGCTGTAATCGGCATGGCGGAAGGTCGGGCCGTGCAGGTCAAAGGCGACGGCGGCATAGTCCGGACGCTCATCGGCAAAGACCTTGAGCAGCATGGAGAGGAAGCCGAAGACGGCATTGGTATACACGCCGTCGTCATTGGTCAGCGCGGGTAGCGCGTGGAAGGCGCGGTGCATCAGGCTGTTGCCGTCGACGATGACGAAAGTCTCATGATTTGCCATGGAATTCTCCTTGCAGTTGCGGTGATCCGCCGACCCTGTGAACGTGAAGACGGCGGATTGGATGAATCGACATAGATATTCATATGATACCACAAAGCGGGCGAAATTACAAATGCGCCGGGCTGCCTGAGCCTCTCCGAACGGCGGAAAATGACAGGATTTACAGGGGTTCTCCATGCGATATTTTCATGACAGGCAGGAAATCCGGGGTCCTGAATCGAATGATGAATTTGTTGTTTTATGCCCATTTGAGCCTGCTGGCGGCATAGACCGCGAAAGGAACGGATAGACAGAATGAAAAAGATCATTTCGCTCGTGCTTGCGCTGATGCTGACGGCCCTTCTGGCCGGCGGCTGCACGGCGCAGGAGGATGGCGAATTTACCGTCGTGACCAGCTTTTACCCCATGTATGTGCTCACGCTCAATGTGACGCAGGGCGTGGAGGGCGTGCGTGTGGTCAACATGGCGGATCAGAACGTGGGCTGCCTGCATGATTATCAGCTGCAGACGCGCGACATGGTCACCCTCGAGGGCGCGCAGGCGCTGGTGATCAACGGCGGCGGGATGGAGCAGTTCATGGAGAAGGTCATCACCCTGCGTGAGGACCTGCCGGTGATCGAGGCCGGCGCGGGGATTGAAATGCTCTGCAGCGATCATGACCATGCGGAAGACGGGGACGAGGAGCATGAAGACGAGGGGCATGCGCACGATCATGCGCATGATCATGGGCACGGGGCGCTCAATGCGCATGTCTGGCTCGATCCGCAGCTGGCTGCCGTTCAGGTAAAGAACATCGCGGACGGTCTCGCCGCCGCCGACCCGGCGAACGCGCAGGCCTATGCGGCGAACGCGCAGGCCTATGCGCAGAAGCTCGCCGCGCTCGACGGGGAGATTGCCGCGCTGCTCGCGCCCTATGCGGGCCGGGAGATCATCACCTTCCACGAGGCGTTTGCCTATTTTGCCGAGGCGTACGGCCTGCATATTGCGGGCTTTATCGAGCATGAGGCCGGACAGGACCCGAGCACGAGAGAGGTCGTGGAGACCTGTGATCTCGTGTTTGAATTGGGCATCGGCGCGCTCTTTGTGGAGCCGCAGTACCCGGCGCGCACGGCGCAGACCATCGCGCGGGAGACCGGCGCGGGCGTCTATACCCTTGATCCTGTGGTCTCGGGCGACGGCGCGGCGGACAGCTATGAGCGCGCGATGCGGCAGAATGCCCTGACCTTCGCCGAGGCCTTTGCCGCGCAGGATGAAAACTAACCGCTTTTGCCATTCTTTGGAGGAATTCATCATATGACACAGGTACACAAGCACTGCCCGCATCCCGGCGCGAGGGATGAGATGGCGGCCTGCAGGCTCTGCCGCATCGAGGTGGACAAGCTGAGCGTCGCCTTTGGCAGGCAAACGCTGCTCAAGGACGTCAGCCTGCACATCCACTGCGGCGAACTGACGGCGCTCATCGGCACCAACGGCGCGGGCAAGACGACCCTCCTGCGCGCGCTGCTCGGGCAGGTGGAACATAAGGGCACCATCCGCCATCTGACCAGCGACGGCAGGCCTGCGGCGGATTTGCGCACGGGCTATGTGCCCCAGCAGCTGGAGTTTGACCGCTCCTCCCCGGTGACGGTCATGGATTTCCTCGCCGCGTCGCTCTCCCGCCGCGCGGTGTACTTCGGCGTCAGCCGGAAGATGAGGGAGAAGGTCATGACCGCGCTCACGCGCACGCACTGCGAGACGCTGGCGGACAGGCCGCTGGGCGCGCTCTCCGGCGGAGAATTGCAGCGCGTGCTGCTGGCGCTGGCGCTGACCCCGCAGCCGGATCTTCTGATCCTTGACGAGCCGGTCTCCGGCGTGGACCAGAACGGCCTTGAGTCCTTCTACCAGACGGTGGACGAGCTCAAGCGCAAGAATCACATGGCGATTCTGCTCGTCTCGCATGATCTGGGCGTCGTGGAGCGCTATGCCGACCGCGTGGTGCTGATGCAGGGCACGGTCATCAAGCAGGGCTCGCCGGAGGTCGTCTTTGACTCGCCGGAGTTTGAGCAGGTGTTTTTTGCGAAAGGAGGGCGCGCATGAATGCGATCTATGCCGTGATGGATGCGCTGCTCCCGTTTGAGTGGCTCCATTATTCCTTTATGAAGAATGCGCTGCTGGCGATGCTGCTCATCACGCCGCTCTTTGGCATGCTGGGCACGATGGCGGTGGATAATAAGATGGCGTTCTTCTCCGATGCGCTGGGTCACAGCGCGCTCACGGGCATCGCCATCGGCGTGGTGCTCGGCTGGGAGAGCCAGATGGCGGCGATGCTGCTCTTTGGCGTGATCTGGGCGATCCTGATCACATTTGTCAAGCACAATTCCAAAATGAGCGCGGACACGATCATCAGCGTCTTTTCCTCCACGTCCATCGCGCTGGGTCTGGTGATCCTCTCGCGCGGCGGCGCGTTTGCCAGGTATTCCAGTCTGCTGGTGGGCGACGTGCTCTCCGTGACGCAGGGCGATCTTCTGGCGCTGCTCCTTGCGCTGATTGTGACGGGCGTCATCTGGGCGCTGCTGTTCAATCCGCTGATGATCACCAGCGTCAACGCGCCGCTGGCGCAGAGCCGCGGCGTGCGCGCGAAGCTGACGGAGTATGCCTTTACCGTGCTGGTGGCCGTCGCCGTGATGATCTCCATCCGCTGGGTGGGCGTGATGCTGATCAACTCGCTGCTGATCCTCCCGGCGGCCGCCTCGCGCAATGTGGCGCGCAGCGCGGCGTCGTATCTCAGGCTGTCGGTGCTCATCTCCATGGTCTGCGGCGTGGCGGGCCTCGTCCTCTCGTATTTCCTCAATACCTCCGCCGGCGCGGCAGTGGTGCTGGTCGCGGCGCTCGTGTATTTTGCGACGCTACCCCTGCGCAGGAAGTGACGATATTGCGCCATCTTGGGCGCGCTTTGCGACATTTCAGCCGCTTGACCTTGGCGGCGCATGCCGCGCTGTGCTATAATCCATGAAGAATCAAAAAGGGTGAAGGAGGCGCAGGCATGCTCGGCGTGATGATGGTCCGCAAGGACGAGATGAAGTTCCGCGAGTTTGACCGCTATCGCGGGTTTTACTGCGGGCTGTGCCGCGCCATCGGAAAGCGCTGCGGCAGCGTTTGCCGCCTGGCGCTGAGCTTTGAAATGACCTTCGCCGCGATGCTGCTGACCTCGCTGTATGAGCCGGAGACGCGCAGCGAGATGCACCGCTGCGCGCTGCATCCCGTGGGCAAGCGGCTGATGCTGGGCAGCGAGGTTGTTGACTACTGCGCGGACGTGAGCGCCCTGATCTCCTATTATGACCTGCGGGACGGATGGGACGACGAGCGGCGCATCGACCGGCTGGCGGAGAGCGCGCTGCTGCGCCGCGCGGCGAAGCGCGCGGGCGAGGCGCTGCCCCGGCAGAGGCAGGCGGTCAGGGACTATATGAACAGGCTCCACGAGGTGGAGCGGAAGAATGAAGACAACCTCGACGCGGCGGCGAACCTGACGGGCGAACTGATGGCGGAGCTGCTGGTGATGAAGCAGGACGTCTATGAGCGCGACCTGCGGGAGCTTGGATTCTATCTGGGCAAGTTCATCTATCTGTGCGACAGCTATGAGGATGTCGAGCGCGATATCAAAAAGAAGAGCTACAATCCGCTGATCGGCCGAAGCGGCAGCGATTCCTTTGAGGAGGACTGCCGCGCGATGCTGGGGGATATGATGGCCCGCGCGGCGCTCGCCTTTGAGAGGCTGCCGCTGCTGGAGGATGCGGAGATCATGCGCAACATCCTCTACTCGGGCATCTGGCAGCGCTTTGAGCGGGCGAGCGAACAAAGAAGAAAGGCGAAGCAAGAGCAATGACGGATCCGTATCAGGTATTGGGCGTATCGCCGACCGCCTCGGACGACGAGGTGAAGAAGGCGTACCGCGCTCTCTGCAAAAAATATCATCCGGATGCGAATGTCGGCAAGCCGGACGCCGCGCAGGCGGAAAAGCGCTTTATGGAAGTCCAGCAGGCCTATGAGGAGATTATGCACAGGCGGCAGGGCGGCGGCGCGCGCCCGGGCAGCGGCTATAACGGCGGCCAGCAGAGCGCGCAGCAGGGCTATGGCGGCTATCAGTATCAGGATCCGTTTGACGCCTTCTTCGGCGGCTATGGCTACGGCAACCGTCAGGGCTATGGCCAGCAGGGCTACGGCGGCTATTACCAGCAGGAGCAGGATACCGTCATCGAGATGCGCGCGGCGAAGAACTATATCGACACCGGCCACTACGCCGAGGCGCTCAACGCGCTGGGCAGCGTCGCGCCGGAGAAGCGCAACGCCCGCTGGTATTATCTCAATGCGCTCGCCCAGAGCGGTCTGCACAACAACGCGCAGGCGATGGAGTACGCCCGTCAGGCGGTCTCCATGGAGCCGGGGAATATGCTCTACCAGCAGCTGCTGAGCAATCTGCAGTCCGGCGGCGCGGCGTATAACCAGCGCGGCAGCCAGTATGGCCGCCAGACGACGACGATCAACAATCCCTGCTGCTCGTTCCTTGCGATGTATCTGTGCTGCAATTGCTGCGGCGGCGGGCATTTCATGTTCTATCCGCTGTGCTGCTGCCTGTAAGGCGAAAGACAAAGACCGGAGTGCTCCGGTCTTTTTCTATGCGCAAAGTACTGCCGGCAGTGTGTTGAGCCGACGGCTCGGGAACGGTATGATGGACGTATCAGACCGGACGAAAGAGAGAAGGATACAGAGGATGATCAGGCTGGATGGGATCAGGACTGAGGATAACGCCGCGCCGGACAGGCTGGCGAGGGCGTTTCTATGCGGGGTGGAATATGCGCTGAGCGCGCTTGTGCTCTTTGGGGAAGATGGGAACTGCATGGACGTGCGCCTGTTTGATACGGCATATGGCGGGATCAGCCTTCCGCTGCATAGGGGGGCGCGGAGCGCGTGGCTGCTGAGCGGCCATCCGTTTGACACGGGGGAGCCGTCGCCGCAGGATCTGGAGCATGCTGCGCTGCTTTGCGATCTGCTGGGCGCGGAGCATGTGCGCCTGTATATCGCAGGTCAGTCGCTGCCCTGCCGGAGGATTCCTCTGCCCTGAGCTGCGCAGATTTTCATGTCATTTCCATGGAAAGGCAGACGAAAACTGTCAGAATACCGCGAGGGGCGCCGCGCCACAATAGTCTCAAGCCGAATGGAGGTGAGAGATATGGCGAGCAATCAGAACGGCAATCAGATCAATGTGCCGCAGGCCCGTGACGCGCTCAACAATATGAAATATGAGATCGCGCGTGAGCTGGGCGTCAACCTCAAGCAGGGCTACAACGGCGACCTGACGTCCCGCGAGGCCGGCTATGTGGGCGGCTACATGGTCAAGCGCCTTGTGGAGCAGGCCGAGCAGCAGATGGCCGGTCAGGGCTACTGAGCTGAGCGATACGACGGAAGGGCACAGGCATGCCCGAGCGATCAGAAAGGCCATGACATCATCCGCCATGACGTCACGCCATGGCAAACCTGAAAGGGGATCTGACGATGTATCAGAATCAGCAGCAGGGCGCGGGCTTCGGCGCGCAGCAGAATGTGAACAACCAGCAGACCATGCCGAATATCCAGCAGAACGCCGGCGGTCAGCAGCAGAGCAATTCCCGCGGCAACCGCGCCGTCGTGCCGGAGGCCAAGGGCGCTCTGAACCAGATGAAGTATGAGATCGCCTCCGAGCTGGGCATCAACCTCAAGCAGGGCTATAACGGCGATCTGCCGTCCCGCCAGGCGGGCTACATCGGCGGCTATATGGTCAAGCGCCTCGTCGAGCAGGCGGAGCGCTCCATGAGCGGCAAGTAAAGGCTGCAGGGCAAAGAAGGCCATGGGATCCCGGGGCAGACGCTTCGGGATCCTTTTGTGATTTTCTGCTTTTCATTTCCGCCGGGATGGTGTATAATCGTAAGGAAATATCTCAATATCGATTTCAGGAGGATACGATTATGGCTAGAGGCGGTTTCCCGGGCATCCCGGGCGGAAATATGCAGCAGCTCATGCGCCAGGCGCAGAAGATGCAGCAGCAGATGCTGCAGATGCAGGAAGATCTTGACGCGCGCGAGTACGAGGGCACGGCCGGCGGCGGCGCGGTGTCCTGCAAGGTCAGCGGCAAGCGCCAGCTGCTCGCGCTGACGATCCAGCCCGACGCGGTGGATCCGGACGACGTCGAGATGCTGCAGGACATGGTCATGGCAGCGGTCAACGATGCGCTCAAGAAGGGCGAGGAGACCCGCGAGCGTGAGATGTCCAGGATCGGCGGCGCGGCCGGCATGGGCGGCATGTTCTGATCATGGCAGGGCAGATTGAGCCGATCGCCAGAATGGCGCAGCAGCTCTCCCGCCTGCCGGGCATCGGCGCGAAGTCCGCGCAGCGGCTGGCGTACCACATCGTCTCCCTTCCGGAGGATCAGGTGCACGAGCTGGCGGCTGCCATCTGGCAGGGGAGAAAGGCGGTCAAGTACTGCTCCGTCTGCGGCAATTATACCGTAGAGGATCCCTGCCCGGTCTGCTCGGACGAGCGCCGACACAACGGCGTGCTCTGCGTGGTGCGCGATCCGCGCGACGTTGCGGCGATGGAGCGCATGCGTGATTTCCGGGGCACCTATCATGTGCTTCACGGCACGATCTCTCCGATGGAGGGCATTGGGCCGGAGGATATCCGCATCCGCGAACTGCTTGCGCGCGTGGGAAGCGAGGAGATCAGCGAGGTGATTCTCGCGACCAATCCGGACATTGAGGGCGAGGCGACTGCGGCGTATATCGCGCGCCTGCTCAAGCCTATGGGCATTCTGGTCACGCGCATTGCGCACGGCCTGCCCGTTGGCGGCGATCTGGAGTATACGGATGAGGTCACGCTGGCCAAGGCGATCGAGGGAAGAAGAGAAATGTAAGTTGGGTTCCGTGCGGAGTGTCCGCACGGAATTTCTCTTTTTTGTAAAAAGGGGATTGACAAATTCAACATGCTGGGATATAATAGCCCTTGCAAGTGAGCGATGCGGTAGTAGCTCAGTGGTAGAGTGCCACCTTGCCAAGGTGGATGTCGCGAGTCCGAATCTCGTCTACCGCTCCATGTTAAGGCCAGTACTTCGGTACTGGTTCTTTTTTTATTCTTTATAGGAAATTGCGTAAAATGAGAAAGCATGATAAACTAAAAGATGAAAACAGAACGGCATAACAAAAGAGCGAATTGGGGAATTCGCGACGACGTTGTTATGAAGTTGTGTTGTAGAGAAAAGGCTGCGCTTGACGAAAACCAGAGGGAGAGGATGTTCTAGGGATAGGACAGAACCTTTCT
>JAGBFR010000069.1 GCA_017936375.1 Clostridia bacterium | reverse complement strand
GGCTGCAATGGGGTGACGTCGATCTGACTGCGCGCACGCTGCGCGTGCGGCGTCAGCGCTGCCGCGTCCGCGGCGACGTCATCACCAAGACGCCGAAGTCAGCAGCAGGCGTCAGGGATATACCCATCGCGCCGGAGCTGCTGGTGCTGCTCAAAGCGGAATACAAATTGGCGCCGACTGCGTGGGTCGTCGATCTGGCGCCGGAGGCGATCACGCGCCGATGGGCGCGCATGCAGCGCAGCGCGCTGCACCTGCAGGAGGCGTATCGCCTCCACGATCTGCGTCACACATACGGCAGTCATCTGGTCCTGGATGGCGTCAACCTGCGCGTGGTTCAGTACCTGATGGGGCATAGCTCCATCAGCATCACCATGAAGGTGTACAGCCACTGCCGGGCAGATGACGCCGCGCAGGAGCTCCGAAGGGTATACGGTTAGTCTACATTAGAGCGCCGGTTGATGGTCACCTGACTCTTAATCAGGGTGTCCCGGGTTCGAGCCCCTGATGGTGCACCAAACCGGTATCTTCGGATGCCGGTTTTTCTTTTGCCTTTATGACGATAAAGAAAAGAAGATCGCCCATAAGCTGGCGATCTTCTGCTGTATATTGCAGCGGTTCTTACTTGCCGCGGATAAACACGGGGATGCGCTCAAGCGGCGCGTCGACGGTGACTCTCTGACCGCCGGCATATTGCGCGCTGGTGTCCACATCCGTCCACATTCCCTCGGGGAGATAGACGCTGCGGCTGCGCGCGCTGGGCTCAAGGACGGGCGCGATCAGATAATCCGGGCCGAACATGTACTGATCCTTGAGGTCGGCGCAGGCGGGATCCTGCGGGAATTCATAGAACATGGCGCGCATGAGCGGCGTGCCGCAGGTATGCGCCTCGTGCATAAGACCGCGCACGTAGGGCCTCAGGCTCTCGCGGCGCTCCATGTATTTGACGAGGATGGGGTAGGCCGTCTCGCCGAAGCTCCAGACCTCGTTGTCATAGCCGGAGTTGAGCACGGGCGTGCCGTCCCTGCGGTGCACGGGCTGAGAGGGCTGGCGGTCGCCGTGCAGGCGCATGACGGGGCAATAGCAGCCCCACTGGAACCAGCGGATGAGCAGCTCGCGGAAATCCTTATGCTCCGTCCATCCGCCGTGGAAGCCGCCGATGTCCGTCGTCCACCACGGGATGCCCGCGCAGCCCATGTTCAGGCCGGCGCAGATCTGGCGGCGGAAATCCGCCCACTGACACATGATGTCGCCCGACCAGACGAGCGCGCCATAGCGCTGGCTGCCCGCCCACGCGCAGCGGAGGAGGTTGACCGGGTTTTCCTGTCCGGCGGCGATCATGCCGTCGTAGAATGTGCGGGCATAATGCTGCGGATAGATGTTTCCGATCTGCTGATTGCTGCCCAGATGGTAGCGGTAATTCTTGAATTCATAGGTGCCATATTCCGGCTCTGCCTCGTCCAGCCAGAAGATGCGGATGCCGTGATCGTAGTAGTTCTTGCGGCATTTCGTCCAGACATAGTCCCTCGCGCGCGGATTGGTTGCGTCAAAGAACATGCTGTCTTCCACAAAGCGCATGCCGATCTGCTCGCCGTATTCGGCGCGGACAAGCAGGCCCTGTTGGAGCATCTCCTCGTAGTTTTCGCTGGTCAGAGCGACCTGCGGCCACACGCTGACCATCAGCTCAATGCCCATCTCCTTCAGCTCCCTGACCATGGCGGCAGGGTCGGGGAAGAACTCGGGGTCAAACCGATAGTCGCCCATGCGCGGCCAGTGGAAGAAGTCGCAGACGATCACATCGATCTTCAGGCCGCGGCGTTTGTATTCGCGGGCGACCTCGAGCAGCTGCTCCTGATTCCAGTAGCGCAGCTTGCATTGCCAGAAGCCGAGGCCGTATTCCGGCATCTCAGGGACAAAGCCTGTGGCCTTCGCATAGGCGAGGCTGATCTGCGCGGGGGTATCGCCGCAGGTGATCCAGTAGTCCAGCTGCTTGGTGGATTCGGCGTGCCAGGTGGTGCGGTTCTTGCCGAAGGAGACGCTGCCGATGGCCGGATTGTGCCAGAGGAAGCCGTAGCCCCGGCTGGAGATATAGAATGGGACGCTGGCCTGAGAATTGCGGTGCGCCAGCTCAAGGGTAGAGCACTTCCAGTCGAGGGTTTCCTCCTGATATTGGCCCATGCCGTAGATATGTTCGCCGTCCTGCCCCTCAAAGGTGGCGGTCAG
Source organism: Clostridia bacterium (assembly GCA_017936375.1). GTDB lineage: Bacteria > Bacillota > Clostridia > Christensenellales > Aristaeellaceae > Ventricola. The sequence continues at coordinate 5,869 of JAGBFR010000069.1, read as the reverse complement.
CGCGAAATCCCCGCCCAGATGGGGCTCGAATTTGCGGGATTTGAGCGCGAGGGCATTGGCGGGCGGCGTTTCCCGCAGGAGCACGTCGCCGCGCTGATTGAGGAAGGTGATCTGCGCGTAGCGGTGCCAGCCGTCCATGACGACGTCCGCGGTGAGATTGCCGCAGCGGATGGAGGCATGCGTATCCTCGATGAGGATTTCAGTTTCAGCCTGCTCGGGCTCGAGCAGCGCATAGCGCGTATCCGCAACCTCGCCCATCAGCACAGAGCGCACGCGAAGGCTGCTATTTCCCCATGGGGTGATGACGAGGGTTTCACCTTTGTTGCGCCAGATGAGGCTGCTGCCGTCCTGTTCAAAGTATCTCATGATGTGCTCCTTTCGCCATGATGCAGAGCATGTAGTCTGCACGACGCTGTGTTTGGGGCTATAGAATCATCATATCATACTGCTGCGCGTTCGTCACCTGTTTTTTTGCCTGTGGGCAGAGGCGCGAGGATGATTCACGCTTGTTCATCGCAGGCATGTACGGTATAATGAGTGGCATAGAAGCGCGGCGGCCGTGCCGACGGGGAGGAAATCGGATGGAGAGAATCGATCGCGTGAAGCATGCGCTGCTGGCCATGCAGCGCTACAACTGGGAGCAGGGCGTTGCAGCGCAGGCGTTTCTTGAGGCGGGCGATGCGCATACGGCGCTGCTGATGGCTCTCGAGGCGGCAAACCGGCAGAAGGATGACGGCCGATGCGCATATATCGGCGGCTCGACTGCATCGACCGATCCGTGCGCCGTCGGCGAGGCGCTGATTGCAGCCTGCGAACAGATGGGTGACCCTGTGCTCATTGCGGCTAAGGAGCGCCTTCTGCGCTGGGCGATGGAGCTTGCGCCGCGAAACGCGGAGGGCGTTGTCTATCACTTCAGCGACGGGCAGGAATTCTGGGTGGATTCGATGTATATGCTGCCGCCGTTTCTTGCCCGCGCCGGCGAATATGATGAGGCGCTTCGCCAGCTGGATGGATACTGGAAGGCGCTATTGCTGCCTGAAAAGGGCTTGCTTGCGCACAGATGGGATGACGCTGCCGGCGTCTTTGTCCGCCGCGATGCATGGGGTGTGGGCAATGGATGGGCTGCGGCTGGTATGGCACGCGTGATTGATCTGCTGCCGATGGAGTATACCGAGCAGAGGGAAAGGCTGATCGGGCGTGTGAAAACCCTCCTCACATCTGTGCTTGCGCTGCGGCGGGAGGATGGATTCTTTGGTGATGTGCTGGATGATCCTGCGTCCTTTGATGAGATCAACTGCGGTCAGATGATCGCCTATACGATCTTCAGAGGCGTATGTGCGGGCTGGCTGGATGCATCGTGGATTGCATCCGCGCAGAGCATCTATGAGACAGCCTGCGCCTGTGTGGATGGATATGGCCTTGTGCGTCCCGTGTGCGGCATGCCCACGTTTGATCTGCCGGGCACCGCTGCGGAGGGGCAGGCTTTCTTCATACTAATGTACGCTGCGAGGGAGAAATGCCTTGCAATGAAAAAGGCGTAACCAAAGGAAAAAGCCGCCGGGCGAGAGGCCCGGCGGTTTTGCTATGATAAGAAATCAGACGTTTTTCTCAATGAAATCAAAGATGATGTTAAGCAGCTCAGGGCTCCAGAAGTCCCCCTCGTGCGGCGCATTCTCCACGCGGACGAGATCGGCTTCATATCCGCAGGCCTGCAGCTTATTGTAGAAAGTTTCGCTGTCCTCATAGAGGACGACGTCGTCCGCATCGCCGTGCAGAATCAGGAACGGAGGAAGCTCGCGTCCTTCCTTCACATACTGGATCGGACTGATGAGACGCAGTTTTTCCTCGTAGATATCCGGAGATTTGCCCCCGAGTGCATAGAGGAGGTAATCGTCTGTCTTCGGGACATTGGCATACTGGACGTTGATCATCTTGTTGAGATCCGTCGGGCCAAAGCAGTCGACCACGGCATTGACCTTCGTGGACTGGCCGGGGCAGACGTCGCCTTCAAATGCTGGATCATCGCCCGTCAGGCCGAGCAGCAGCGCTGTGTTGCCGCCGGAGGAGGTGCCCCATGCGCAGACGCGCTCCGGATCGATGTCATACTCCGCTGCGTTGGCGCGCAGGAAGCGCAGGGCGGACTTGACGTCGATCAGGAAGGCCGGCGCGGGCGCGGAGAAACAGGAGCGATGGGTCACGCTTGCGACGACGAAACCGCGGCGGGCCAGCAGCGCCAGCTGGGGAATCTCCCAGAACTGATTCGGCTTTGTCCACGCGCTGCCCTGAATGAAGACGACCAGCGGGAAGCCCTTGCCGCCGGAGGACCACATGGGCTTGAGCAGCTGGAGGGCGAGCTCCTCGCCGTCGGGCGAGGCGAAGGGGATATTCGCCTTCATATCGATAAGACCGCTGAGCTGAGGATTATTCCTGATTGTGATGATGGCCATCGTTTGCCTCCCGGTATATGTCATAGGATGATATGCTTATCATAGCATGATGCGGCGAAGGGCGCAAGAGAAACCCGGCATTCCCATTATTCGTCGTCTTCGGCGAGCATACGTCCGAACTGCGTGTCATACAGCTGTTGATAGACGCCGCCCTGCGCCAGCAGTTCCTCATGCTTTCCGCTCTGCGCGATCACGCCGTCGGACAGCGCGAGGATCTTATCCGCCGCCATGATGGTCGAGAGCCTGTGGGCGATGACGATGCTGGTGCGCCCTTTCATAAGGACCTCGAGTGCGTCCTGGATGGCGCTTTCCGAGATGGAATCCAGCGCAGAGGTCGCCTCGTCGAGAATCAGGATTGTCGGATCCTTGAGAATGACGCGGGCGATGGAGATACGCTGCTTCTCGCCGCCGGAGAGCTTGAGGCCGCGGTTGCCGACCTGTGTGTCGTAGCCGTCCGGCTGAGCGATGATGAAGTCGTGGATGGAGGCAGCCTTGCAGGCGGCGATCAATTCTTCGTCCGTCGCGTTTTCCTTGGCATAGCGCAGATTTTCACGGATCGTGCCGTTGAAGAGATAGGTATCCTGCGAGACCATGCCAATCTGGCTGCGCAGATAGGTCAGGTCAAAATCGCGGACGTCCACGCCGCCGATGGTCACGCGGCCGCCGTCCACATCCCAGAGACGGGGAATGAAATTGATGATGGTGCTCTTTCCGCTGCCGGAGGGGCCGACGATGGCAGCCATCTCGCCGGAATGCACGGTGAAATTGATGTCGTGCAGGATTTCGACGTCCTCCGTATAGCCAAAGCGCACGTGCTCAAAGCAGATGTCCGCGCCGGTCAGATCGGGGCGCACGGCGTTTTCAGGAGACTTGATGTCGATCTCACGGTCGAAGTAATCGAAGATGCGCGTAAAGAGCGCAAGGCTCCGGGTGAAGTCCACCTGAATATTGAGCAGGGATTCGACCGGGCGATAGAGCCTGTTGACCAGCGCGACCATCGCCGTGATCGCGCCGACGGTCAGCCCGGCTTCGCAGCTGACGATGATGAGCCAGCCGCCGGCAAAGTAGATGAGCAGAGGACCGAGCTGGGTGAAGATGCCCATCATCAGACGGAACCAGCGGCCGCTGAGCTGCTCCTTGAGGGCGAGCTTTGTCACCTCGCTGTTGACCTCGACGAATCGGGTGTATTCTGTTTCCTCGCGGGTGAAGAGCTTGGTGAGCATCGAGCCGCTGACGCTCAGCGTCTCATTGATGAGCTGGTTGAGCTCGTCGTTTTTTGCCTGACTCTGGGAGAGCAGCTTCCAGCGCGTGCGGCCTGCCGACCGTGTGGGCAGGATGAGCAGGGGGATGACGAGGACGCCGATGATCGCCATCTTCCAGTTCATGGAAAAGAGCGCCGTGAGCGTGGTGACGACGGTGGCGATGTTGCTCAGAATGCTGCTGAGCGTGCCGGAAATGACGGTGCTCACGCCGCTGACGTCCGTGTTCATGCGGGTGATGATGTCGCCCTGGCGCTCTGAGGTGAAGAATGCGTGGCTCATCCGCTGCAGATGGCCGTACATCTGGTTCTTCATGTCGAATATGATGTGCTGACTGATCCATGCGTTGAGATAGGCGGTCAGCACGGTGACCAGCTGAGAGGCCGTCAGCGTTGCCAATGCGGCGATGAGCAGCTTGATCAGCAGCGCCATGTCACGCCCGACGAGGGCCTCGTCTACGATGCGTCCGGTGATGATACTGGGCAGGAGCCCGAGCACGGCGGAGAGGAGGATGGTCGCAAAGACCAGGATAAACCTCGTCCAATAGGGCGCCAGATAGGATAGAATACGCTTGATCAGGGGCCATGTGACAACGGGGAGATTCTCCTTTTCTGCATCGGTCAGAAAGCCGCGGGGGCCCATCATTCTCTGCATATGATACTCCTTTCGATGAAAAACGATTGTCATGCCTGAAAGTATACCACAAAAATACAGCTGCGCAAAGGGGATGAATTTTGCTGTTCCGGGGGAAATCTTCATATTGCATTCTGCTGAAGACCATAACTACGGCATGCAGAAAACTGCGGCCGGCTTGACAAAATTTCAATAAGACTGCATAATATACCCGTTATTCCGGCGTAGTTCAAAGCTGGAAAACAGCGCATAAATGCTGTGCAGAACAAAGTAGGAGGGGTGTTATGGGCAAATACTTTGGCACGGACGGATTTCGCGGAGAGGCGAATATCGCTCTGACCAGCGAGCATGCCTATCAGATTGGACGATTCATCGGCTGGTACTTTGGCGCAAGACAGGGCCGCAGGGCCCGCGTGGTGATCGGCAAGGATACCAGGCGCTCAAGCTATATGTTTGAATATTCGATCGTCGCTGGCCTGACGGCTTCCGGCGCGGATGCTTATATGCTGCATGTGACGACGACGCCGAGCGTTGCGTATGTTGCCCGTGTCGATAATTTTGACTGCGGCGTGATGATTTCTGCCTCGCATAATCCGTATTATGACAACGGCATCAAACTCATCAACGGCAGAGGCGAAAAGATGGATGAGGAAACGACGGATGCCATTGAGGCGTATCTTGACGGCAATTACGCGTCTCTGGGGCTGACGGGCGTCGTGCCTGCGGCGACAAGGGAGTCGCTCGGCGAGATCGTCGACTATGTCTCGGGGCGCAACCGCTACATCGGCTATCTGATCTCTCTGGCTGCTCATTCCTATAAGAGCATGCGCGTAGGTCTTGACTGCGCAAACGGCAGCGCGTGGAACATCGCAAGGACGGTCTTTGAGGCGCTGGGGGCGAAGACATATGTCATCAACGCTGAGCCGGACGGCCTGAACATCAACAGGAACGCGGGATCCACGCATATCGACGCATTGCGCCGTCTTGTGGTAGAAAACCATCTGGACGTGGGCTTTGCCTATGACGGCGACGCGGATCGCTGTCTGGCCGTCGATGAGAACGGAAACGTGGTGGATGGCGATAAGATCATGTACATCTTTGCCAAATACCTTCGCAAGGAAGGCCGCCTGAACAGAAATACCGTGGTGACGACGGTGATGTCCAACTTTGGCCTGTACAAAGCGCTGGAGGAGGAAGGCATCGATTATGAAAAGACGGCGGTCGGCGATCGCTTTGTCTATGAATGCATGGCGCAGAATGGCTACAGCGTCGGCGGTGAGCAGTCCGGCCACATCATCCTGAGCAAATATGCGACGACGGGTGATGGCATCCTGACCTCAATCGAACTGATGGAGGCGATTCTGGACAGCAAGCAGTCGCTATCCCGCCTTTGCGCCGGAGTGAAGACCTATCCGCAGGTGCTGCGCAATGTCCGCGTGAGCGACAAGTCTGCGTTCCGCGCGAACGAGACGGTGCAGGCTGTGATCCGAGAGGTCGGCGAGAGGCTGGGCGACACCGGCCGTGTGCTTG
>JAGBFR010000068.1 GCA_017936375.1 Clostridia bacterium | reverse complement strand
GCGAATTGGGGAATTCGCGACGACGTTGTTATGAAGTTGTGTTGTAGAGAAAAGGCTGCGCTTGACGAAAACCAGAGGGAGAGGATGTTCTAGGGATAGGACAGAACCTTTCTAAGGAGATCGTCAAGCGTAGTCTTTTTGTGTAAAATAGAGAGTGCGACCCTTCTTGAAAGGTGTGACGGAGCATACCAAGCTCCTTCGTTTTTTGGGACGCCCATTCCTTTATCAGACGCTTTCTCAGAATTCCCGTTCTATTGCTTTATTTTTCCCTGCGAACGTGCTAGAATGCATGTGTTGCGACACAATATGTACAAGTGGGTGAATCCTTTGAAAGCATTTCTGAAGAGGAAGAACATCGTCTTTTCAGCAAAAAGGTATGGCATTGATGCGCTGGGCGCTATGGCGCAGGGTCTCTTCTGCTCGCTGTTGATCGGTACGATTGTCAAGACGCTGGGCCAGCAGATGAATCTGCCGTTTCTGATTGAAGCGGGTGGGTATTGCTCTGCGATGAGCGGCCCTGCCATGGCGATAGCCATTGGCTATGCGCTTCAGGCTCCGCCGCTGGTTTTGTTTTCGCTGGCAACGGTGGGTTATGCAGCGAATGCGCTGGGCTCCACGACGCTTTCCGGCACGGCGGGCGCCGGCGGGCCGCTCGCGGTGCTGCTCATTGCGATTGCCGCCGCCGAATGCGGCAAAGCGGTCTCCAAGGAGACCCGGGTGGATATTCTGGTTACGCCGCTTGTGACCATTCTGAGCGGCGTTGCGCTTTCTGCGCTTGTCGCGCCTGCCATCGGCACGGCGGCCTCGTCTGTCGGCGAATTTGTCGAATGGGCTACCGTGCTTCAGCCGTTCTGGATGGGCATGCTGGTATCCGTTGCCATCGGCGCTGCCCTGACGCTGCCGATATCCTCTGCGGCGATCTGCGCGGCGCTTGGCCTTACAGGGCTGGCCGGCGGCGCTGCTGTGGCGGGCTGCTGCGCGCAGATGGTCGGCTTTGCCGTCCTGTCCTTCCGCGAGAATCGCTGGGGAGGCCTGATCAGTCAGGGGCTTGGAACGTCCATGCTGCAGATGGGCAACATCATCAGGAATCCGAAAACCTGGATTCCTGCCACGCTGGCGTCTGCGATCACCGGCCCGATTGCCACATGTGTGTTCAGATTTCAGATGAATGATCCCGCGGGAGGCGTCGCTTCCGGAATGGGAACCTGCGGGATGGTCGGCCCGATTGGCGTGTACGCAGGGTGGGTGAATGACGTCGCCACCGGCGTGAAGGCGTCGATCACCGGCATGGATTGGCTGGCGATGGCGCTGATCTGCTTTATTCTGCCGGCTGTGCTGACCTGGCTGATCGGCATCCCGTGCCGCAGGCTGGGCTGGATCAGGGACGGAGATTTGAAGCTTGACTGAGCAAGTCGGGGATTGTATGAACAGGACCAGCCCTTGTCGGCTGGTCTTTTCATGCAATGGGAGATTGTACAGAAAACGTGCTGCGTGCACTGTGCAATGAAAGATTGTAATGCGGTTCGGAAGCGGGAGCGGCTGTTTGCCGCTATGTTTCCCGTACTATGACGTTGTGCTGTAAATTCTTCGTAATGTCAGTATATCCAGCCCTTGCCATATCCGCGCATTTGGTCTAAACTATATATATCTATGTATTCATGCAGAAGGAGGGTCCTGTATGGCCTCAAGAAAGAATAAAGGCCTGCTCGGTCTGATGCTCATCTATGTGGCGGCGTTTCTGATCGCCTCGCTGATGACGGGCAGCATTGGCGAATCCTTCGAAGGGCTGGGCCGCATCATCACCTCACCGTCTCAGCTGACGAAGGATTATTTTAAGCTCGGCGGCGTGAGCGCGGCATATCTGAATACGGCGATCATCGCCTTTATGAATTTTGCGGTGCATGCGCTCTCCGGCTCCTCGCTCAACGGGCTGTCGCTGATCGCGTTCTTCCTGATCACGGGCTTCGGCTTCTTTGGCATCAACCCGATGAACATGGTGCCCGGCTTCCTGGGCACGCTGCTCTTTTCGAAGGTGACGAAGACAAAGTTTGCCTCCGTGGCGAACGTGTCGATCCTCTCTGCGGCGCTGGGCCCGATCGTCAGCGAGATGCTCTTCCGCTATCCTGTGGATACGCTGGGCCTGCCGGATGTCTGGCCGGTGCGCATCGTGCTGGGCGTGGGGCTTGGCGTGCTGGCGGGCTTCCTGATGCCGATTCTGTATCCGAACAGACCGAATCTGCATAAGAATTATTCCCTGTACAACGGCTCTCCGGCGGCGGGCCTGATCTCCGTGGCGCTTACGTCCATCATCTTCCGCTGCAATGGACTGGAGATGCCCAATAACACGGACGTCGGCGGTTCGCACAGGCTCGTGGTCTGCACCTTTGCAGTATGCGTTGCGCTCGTCGTGATTCTGGTCGGTTTCATGGCCAATGACCGCAGATTCCGCCGCTTCGGCGATCTGCTGCGCAGCTCCAGCTATTGCTGCGATCATGTGGAGGAGTTCGGCATTCCGCTGGTGTTTGTCAATAACGGCGTGTTCCTCCTCGGCTTCCTGATCTACTATAACCTCGTCGGCCCTGATATGATGACCGGCCCGACGATGGGCGCGATGATCTGCGCGCTGGCCTGCACGGGCTGCGGCGGTCATATCGTCAATATGATTCCCACGATGCTGGGCTATCTGGCTGCGAGTGCGCTCAGCCCTGCGCTGACCGCCTCGTCTCAGCCGCTGCTGGCGGGTCTGTCATTCGCAGCGGCGCTGTGCCCGGTCTCCGGCCGCTACGGCGCGCTGCTGGGCGTCGTCGCCGGTATGCTCCATGCTGCCATCGTGCAGAATGTCATGGCCTTCCATGGCGGCTTCAGCGTGCTCAACGGCGGCTTTACCGTCATGTTTGTGACGATGATGCTCATTCCGATTTACCAGTATTTCTTCGAGGTGCGCCAGACGCCGGGCATCCTGCCCGTGCTCAAAAAGCGCGGATAAGCAGCTGAATATGAATGAATCTGGGCACTCGGCTTTTTGCGCCGGGTGCCTTTTTCATGCGGCAGATAATTTTGATAGAAATTTGATTTTTTTGTGACATGCTTGCCTTACGGTAATTCTTGGGTATATAATACGGTCGAAATTTGAAGAGGGTGATGTTGTGAAGGAGACCCACGAATACCTGATGCCGGATTATTATCCGGCTTTTGCCTGCAAGATGGGCGCGTGCCGCACGGCCTGCTGCGAGGGCTGGCCGATCACATTTTCTCTTGAGGATTATTATCATTTGATGGGCGAGGAATGCTCACCGCAGATGCGCCGACGGCTGGACAGCGCGCTGCGCATCAAGCTGCAGCCTACGCCTGAAGCCTATGCGGAGATTTCGCCTCGCTATGACGGCAGCTGTCCGATGCGGCTGGAGGATGGCCGCTGCGCGCTGCATGCGGAGATGGGGGAGGGCGCGCTGAGCTATGTATGCAGGCTGTACCCGCGCGGTGTGCGCACGGCAGACGGCTATGAATGCTCCTGTGCCAACAGCTGCGAGGCTGTGCTGGAGCTGCTCTTCACCCGCGACGAGCCGATTGAGTTTATCCGCAGGGAGCTGACATTCGATGTGCCGAAGGCTGCCGCGCGGTCATTCTTCTTTGAGACGCTTGGGCGCGGGCAGGAAATCCGGCTCTGGCTCATCCGGCAGATGCAGAATCAGACGCTGCCGATGCCCCAGCGGCTGATGGCGATGGGCCATGCCCTCTGGGCGCTGGATGAGGCGCTGTACACGCGCGATGAGGCGCAGGTGGACAGGCTGCTGCGCGGAAGGCGGCGCATGATGCCCCTGCAGCCGCAGGAGCTGACGCAGGGGCATCTTGATTTCGGGCTGAAGATTGCCCGAGGGATGATCGAACTGCTTGACGAGCGCAGCGAGAGCATCCGCGCCTATGGCGAGGCGGCGCTGGCGTATTTCGGCAGCTCCTTTACGCGCTATGCCGTCGCCCGCGCGCATTTTGAAACGCTCGTTCCCAAGTGGGAGATCTGGTTTGAGCACATGCTGGTCAATCACATGTTCTTTTCCCAGTTCCCTTTTCAGGATCGGCCTGTCAGTCTGAAGGATGAGTTTATCGCGTTGAGCGCGGTGTATGCGCTGCTGCGATTCCTCGGTATCGGCTGGATGCAGGATAAGGAGGATATCTCTGCTTTTGTGGATGTTGCGGCGGCGGTATTCCGGCTGGTGGATCATACGGCGTTTGATCGCTATGCCGCCAACATGATGAAGGAAGTGGGATGCGGAGACTGGGAGCGCGTGCACGATCTTGTCAGCCTGTGAGGAAAGCGCCTGCGGACGGCCGGCCTGCGTATTGAATAGGCCGGAGGATCATGATATACTGACAGACAGGGGCTGAGCGGAGAATGTGCCGCGCTTCTTCATGATGCAATATGATTCAAATCCAGGCACAAAGGGAGTAAAGCGATGAAACAGCAGGTATTCAATCCCTATCTGCCGAGCTGGGAGTATATCCCCGACGGCGAGCCGCGCGTGTTTGACGGGCGGCTGTATATCTACGGCAGCCATGATTGCTTCAACGGCGACGTCTACTGCCAGAACGACTATGTCTGCTGGTCTGCGCCGGAGGATGATCTCTCCGACTGGCGCTATGAGGGCGTGATCTTCCGCAAGGAGCAGGATCCGCGCAACCCGGACGGCGCGCATGCGCTCTGGGCGCCCGACGTCTGCCGGGGCAACGACGGAAAATACTATCTGTATTACTGTCTCGACTTCCTCAAGGAGATCGGCGTGGCGGTGGCGGATACGCCCGTGGGCCCGTTTGAGTTCCTTGACTTCGTGCGCTATCCCAACGGCGATATCCTCGGTGCTCGCCCGGATGAGATCCGTCAGTTCGACCCGGGCATCTTCATCGACGATGACAAGCGCATCTATCTCTTCTCCGGCAACAGCCCGCGCTATAAGCAGACGCCCACCGATAAGGACAGCCTGAAGATGGAGCTGGAGCAGGATATGATCACCGTCAAGAACGGACCGTATCACAACCTGCCCATCATCAACGACGCCGACAGCACCGAGTACGAGGCGCATCCCTTCTTTGAGGCGAGCTCCATCCGCAAGATCAACGGCAAATACTACTTCATCTATTCGTCCACGTGGATGCACGAGCTGTGCTGGGCCGTGGCGGACAGCCCGCTGGGCGATTATCACTTCGGAGGCGTGCTGGTGTCCAATGCGGACATCGGCGTGAACGGCAACACCGAGGCGCTCAACTACCGCGGCAATACCCATGGCTCCGTCGCGCTGGTGAATGGAAAGTGGTATGTCTTCTATCATCGTCAGACGAACCGCCACTTCTTCTCCCGTCAGGCCTGTGCGGAGGAGGTGTACTTTGACGGCGAAAGGTTCCATCAGTCGGAGATCACCTCCTGCGGCCTCAACGGCGGTCCGCTCAAGGACGAGGGGACCTATGAGGCGCGCATCGCCTGCCATCTGTACTCGAAAAACGGCACGACCGAGAGCCTGAGGGAGCAGCAGGATGAAAACCATCCCGCCTTCACGCAGGACGGCGAGGACAGGATGGACACGCCCAATCAGTATATCCAAAATATGGTGGACGGCGCGACGGCGGGCTACCGCTACTTTGACTTTGCAAAGGCGAAGACGATCAGCGTGCAGACGCGCGGCACCGCGAAGGGCGCGTTTGTCGTGCGCGACGGCCGTCAGGGCAGCGTCGTGGCGCGGATTCCCGTATCCCCGAGCGAGGACTGGGCGACCTTTACCGCGCCGCTTGAGATCGGCAGCGGAAAGAAGGCGCTGTACTTCACCTACGAGGGCGAGGGCGCGGCGGACTTTATCCGCTTCAGCTTTGCGTGATTCTTATCCGATATACCAACAAGGGCCGGCGCGTCTGCACCGGTCTTTTGTCTGTGCACAGCGTCATTTATGTCCCGTATCTGCGCCGGAAACGGAATTGCATGCATGCGTGGGCTGCGGTATAATGAAAGACAATACAGCGGCGAAAGGGGTGCTCCAAACACATGCTGACGCGACACGACGTACCGATCCTTGAATTTGACGACTGCCCGACGGCGAAGCTCAATCCCCAGAACTTTGTGGACAGGCCCTTTGACACGGACAGAATGGTCATCACCTTCTTCCCGGAGGTGCTGGAGAAGCTGCGCGCGCAGGGGATGATCGTCCCGGAGCGGGAGATCGGCGGGGAGAATCCGTTTGTCGTCTATCGTTTTGTGGATGAGGATGTGCTGATCGTCCTTGGCTTTGTCGGCTGTCCGGCCTGCGCGGGCAATCTGGATCTCTTCCTTGCGATGGGCGTGAGGAAGGTCATGTTCTGCGGGGGCGGCGGCGTGCTGGACAGGGGCATCGGCGTGGGGCAGCTGCTGCTGGTAGACGGTGCGATCCGCGACGAGGGCTTTTCCTATCACTATGTCGCGCCGTCCAGGGTGATCAATACCGACAGGGCGGTGACGGAGCGCATCGCCGCGTATCTTGATGAGCGGCAGATCCCGTACCTTCGCGGCCTGACGTGGACGACGGACGCCATCTTCCGCGAGACTGCGGACAGGATTGCCCGCAGGAAGGAAGAGGGCGCGAAGATCGTGGAGATGGAGCAGGCGGGCTGCATCGCCGTGGCGCAGGTGCGCGGGATGAAATACGGCGCGCTGATCTACGGCGGGGACGATCTCTCCGGCGAGGAATGGGACAACCGGGGATGGCGCAGCCGCGAAGGCGTGCGCTATGATCTGGCAGGGCTCTGCCGCGAGCTGACTGGCCGCCTCTGACCCGGGCGGATGGAATTTCTATGGATGATTCCAGAAAGGCGGCGCTTCGGCGCCGCTGCTTTCATGGACAGGGATATCCTGGAATGTATGTAAATGGAACCCGTTTGAGTATGGGTCATGACAATCTGCACTTCATATGGTATAATGACTGGAAATGATGCGGATGATAAGAATCCGTTCAACAGGAGGAAACGAATGAATATGCAGTCTATTCGATATATCGGCGTCAACGATCACGAGATCGATCTCTTTGAAGGGCAGTACATCGTGCCCAACGGCATGGCCTATAACTCCTATCTCATTATCGATGAAAAGACCGCCGTCATGGATTCTGTCGACGCGCGCTTTGCCCGGCAGTGGCTGGGGCAGATCGACGCTGCGCTTGAGGGACGCGCGCCGGACTTTCTGATCGTGCAGCACATGGAGCCGGATCATTCCGGCAGCATCACGGCCTTTGCCAAGGCCTATCCGCAGGCGGTGATCGTCGCCTCCGCGAAGGCGTTTGGCATGATGAAGAATTTCTTCGGTGAGGACTATGCCGAGCGCAGGCTGGTTGTGGGCGAGGGGAATACGCTCTCCCTCGGCACGCATACGCTCAGCTTTATTGCCGCGGCCATGATCCACTGGCCGGAGGTCATCATGACCTATGAGCAGACGGAGAAGGTGCTCTTCTCTGCGGATGCATTTGGCAAGTTCGGCGCACTGGACGTGCAGGAGGACTGGGCCTGCGAGGCGCGCAGGTACTACATCGGCATCGTCAGCAAATACGGCGCGCCGGTGCAGGCGCTGCTGGCCAAGGCGAAGAAGCTGGAGATTGAGGCCATCTGCCCGCTGCACGGCCCGGCGCTGACGGAGAATCTCGGCTACTACATTGGCCTGTACGACACGTGGTCCTCTTACCGCGCGGAGGAGGAGGGCGTCGTCATCGCCTATACCTCCGTTTACGGCAATACGAAGAAGGCGGTCATGCAGCTTGCGGAGCGCCTGAGCGCGGCCGGCGTGAAGGTTGCGGTCAATGACCTGGCCCGCTGCGACATGGCGGAGGCCGTCGAGGACGCCTTCCGCTACAGCAAGCTCGTGCTGGCGACGACGACCTATAACGGCGGCGTCTTCCCGTTCATGCAGGAGTTCATCCATCACCTGACGGAGCGCGGCTACAGCAACCGATTTGTCGGCTTTATGGAGAACGGCAGCTGGGCGCCCACTGCGGTCAAGGTGATGAAGGGTATGCTGGAAAAGAGCAGGAACCTGACCTTTGCTAAGACGGATGTGAAGATCATGTCCGCGCTGAATGCGCAGAGCGAGGCGCAGCTTGAGGCCCTCGCTGATGAGCTGCTTGCATAAGATTCATAGAATGACAGAACGCGTCCGGTTTTGCCGGACGCGTTTTCCTATGCCTGCTTACGCCCGCCTGACGGGGCGGATGTACTTGAAGAATCGATTGGGATCGTGGTAGAAGTACATGATCCTGCCGGGCGTGTGGTCGAGGGTGTAGCCCGTGGGTGCATAATCAAAGGAGGACATCGCCGCCTCGATCCGGTTTTCGACCGTGCGGCACTCCTGCTCGTAGTCAAACGGGCCGTGCTCAAAGACGATATACTCGCCCTCGGGGATGGGTGTGAGGATCATCTGCTCCGGCACGGGGCCGCTGTAGTCCGCGGGAAGGCGCACGCCGTAGCACTCCGTGCGCAGGAAGCCCCAGCTGCACAGGCGGCCCGTCGGGTCGCTGATATAGCCCATGATCTGCCCGGCGAAGTCGTCGCCGTGGTCATCGAGCTTGCCCTTGACGCTCTCCAGCAGGCCGCAGATGGTCTCGCAGTCCTGCCCGGGAATGAGCGCCTGCTTCTGCCAGAAATCCCAGTAGCCGTTGCTCTCCCTGTTCTCAATGTGCAGGAAGGTGTGCGCCGGGATGGTGATGAAATAGGTCTTTACGTTTTCATTGGATAGGATCATGCCGATTTCCCCCAGTCCGAAGAAGTAACGGTCAAACGGATGGATCTTTGTGCGCAGGACGACGGGGCAGGGAGAAGCCCGGTAGGCGCTGGGCGTCATGCCGTAGGCCCGGCGGAAGGCCCTGGTGAAGGCCTCGTTGGAGGAGAAGCCGTGATCCAGCGCGATGTCCAGCAGGCTGCGATGGCTGTCGCGCACCTCCCGCAGGGCGATGGCGAGCCTGCGCTGGCGGATGTAGTCGCGCAGCGGCATGCCGGAGATCTCGCGGAATTTGCGCGTGGTGTGGAATTCCGAATAGCCCAGCTCCTGCGCGAGCGCGCGCAGGGTGAGAGCCTCGTCCTCGTGGCGCAGGATGCATTCGTCGATCCTGTCCACGATCCGCTGAATCAGCCTTGCCCAGTCGTACATGTGATCACCTCGTTTGTCCGTTCTGAGGACAGTATAGGGGATAAGCGGCCCGCGCGCTTGATCTGACTTGCTTTGTCTGCATTATACAGGATGCTGCACGCAAAGAAAAGCGGAGAAAATCATTTCATAAACGTGATTGCGCAGGGCGGGCGGTTGACGCGCGCAGGGCGTCGGGGGTACAATCAATCACATGGAATGTACGGCGGCCTGTTTGGCGCAGAGGAGCTGAAGGAATGCGCTGTTGTATGATACAAAGGGGGTATGCTGTATGAATGTGCTTGTTTTGATGGGCAGCCCGAGGCTGCATGGAAATACGGCGGAGCTCTGCAAGCCGATGATGGAGGAGATGAAGGCGCTGGGCGCGCAGGTACGCTATGTGACGCTGGCGGATAAGGAAATCGCGCCATGCCTTGGCTGCTATGCGTGCCAGGAGATCGAGGGCAGCTATGGCTGTGTGCAGAAGGACGACATGTACGCCGTGGTGGACGACGTCTGCTGGGCGGATCTGATCGTCCTTGCCACGCCGATCTACTCGTGGTACTGCGCCGCGCCGATGAAGAAT
>JAGBFR010000011.1 GCA_017936375.1 Clostridia bacterium | reverse complement strand
CGGTCAAACAGGGTGACACGGCTGCCGACGGCAAAAAAGCTGTTCTTTGCCATGTTACTCACCCGCCTGCGGAACGGCAGCGCCGTTGTAGATGGAGTCGAGCACGTCCTGCGTGACGGCGGAGGTCGGGCCGTCGTAGACGATCTCGCCTGCGCGGATGCCGATGACGCGGGTGGCGTACTTGAGCGCGAGGTCGACGTGGTGGATGTTGATGAGGACGGAGATGTTCATCTCCTCATTGATGCGGCGGAAGTCGCTCATGACCTGATGTGCGGTGACCGGATCCAGCGCGGCGACAGGCTCGTCGGCGAGGATGATGGAGGGGCTCTGGTTCAGCGTGCGCGCCAGCGCGACGCGCTGCTGCTGGCCGCCGGAGAGCTGGTCGCAGCGGGTGTAGGCCTTCTCCAGAATGCCGACCTTGTCAAGCGCCTCGAGCGCCTTCATCTTCTGCTCCTTGCTGAAGATGCCCAGCAGGACCTTGAAGAAGCCCATATCCGGCACCATGGAGGTCAGCACGTTCTTGATGCAGGTGGAACGCGTAACCAGATTGAAGGACTGGAAGATCATGCCGATCTTCCTGCGGAAGCG
Organism: Clostridia bacterium; assembly: GCA_017936375.1. Taxonomy (GTDB): domain Bacteria; phylum Bacillota; class Clostridia; order Christensenellales; family Aristaeellaceae; genus Ventricola. Next base: position 3,678 of record JAGBFR010000011.1, on the reverse strand, counting down.
GCGCATGGACTTGCCATGCAGCGTCATGACGTCCACGCCGTCGACGAGCAGCTGGCCCTCGGTGATGTCGATCATGCGGTTGATGGTGCGGATGAGCGTGGACTTGCCCGCGCCGGAGAGGCCGATAATGGCGACAAACTCGCCCTGATCGATCGTCAGGTTCACATTCTTGAGACCCTTGACGCCGTTGGGATAGGTTTTGCTTACATTCTTGAATTCGATCAAAGTGATTACCCCTTCTGCCGTAGAATTCGCAAAGATGATCGGGCACAAACTTCATTCATTATACCATGCATACGGGAGGACGCGCAAGGCGGGGCATGATATTCTCGGCGCGTTTTCTTCATATTAATGATGCGGATGGCTGCACACGATGCGTTGGTGGCGCAGGATGCAAAAAAAGACGGCTCCCTTTCGGGAGCCGCCGGTGATGCTGATTACTGAACAGCAGTCAGAGCCATGCGGGCGCCGTCATAGTCGGCGTCGGTCGCGATGGCGTAGCCGGTGTGGCTGTACACGTTGAAGATGGCAGCGCCTTCCTCGGTGTTGATGATGTTGATCAGCGCGGTCTGCAGGGCGTTGATGAACTCCGGATTGTAGACGTCCGGGTTGGCGGTGGTGATCGCAACGGTGTCGTTGTAGATGCCCGGGGTGACGCCGATGACGTTCAGCTCGTTCCAGATGGACTCGGTGCGGCCCATGCCGGCCTTGCCGGTCTCGTCGGCGGAGTCGGACGGGATGTTCCAGGCCTTCTCGTAATCGCGGCGGCCGTCGGCGTAGCACACGATGACGTCAACCTGCTCGGCGGCAGCCTGCGCGAAAGCGTCGGCGTAGCCCAGCTGCACGACATTGGGCAGATCGGTGATCTTCTTGCCCTCGTAGTTCTCCATCAGCCACATGGTCGGATAGACGTAGCCGGCGGAAGAAGAGGTGTTGCCAACAGCCCAGGTCGCGGCGCTGATCTCTTCCCAGGTCAGCTTCTCGCCGGCGTTGACCTTGGTGGCCAGCGCCTTGCCGGTCTCGGTCGGGGCGGCGTAGATCAGGGAGCGGTAGAAGGTCACCTGCTCGTCGGTCGGCAGGGTCTTGTTGGCCTCGCCGTTCCAGTCGGCCGGGTTGGTGCTGTCGTTGGACAGGCCGGCGCGGGTGGCGGTCAGGATAACGTCGACTTCCTTGTTCTGGCTGTAGATGGCGTAGGTGCCGCCCGGCAGCCAGCCGATGTCGATCGCGCCGGCGGCCATGGCCTCGCCGCAGGCCTCATAGCTGGTGGAGACAGAGATCTCAACCTCGCCGATGTCGTAGCCCAGGGTGGCCATCTCGGCCTTCACGAGCTCCGGCAGGTTCTTGGTGCCGGTGATGATGACGTCGGCATCCTTGGACGGGACAAACTGGAAGGTCAGCTTATCCATCTTCACGGCCTCGGCCATGGCGCTGAAGGCGACCAGGCACAGAACCGCAGCGAGGACGAGAGCAAGCAGCTTCTTCATGATGAGTTCCTCCTGTATAAGTTGTTTGTATCCGCACGATGGCGGAAGATGAACGAACCTATTATATCATATTATTCGTCTGTATTAAAGTGAAATTTTGTCAGATACCGCCCCATATTCGTCTTTGGCTGCGTGCGGCGGCGTTTTTCTTTTCCCTGACGCGGTTATTTCGTCTTGCGCGGCGCGCGCGGGTGCTATATAATAGGACGCTGTCTGACAGAAATCGCGTCATGGGGGGTACGGATGATGAAATCGTCTCTTGCGTCCTTTTTTCTCAATATGAAGCGGCCGCGCATGGGCCGCAGGCTGGCGGCGGTTGCCGTGGGCAATTTCTTTCTGGGTCTTTGCGTGGCGGTGCTGGATCAGATCCAGTTCGGCACGGATCCCTGCTCGGTGCTCAATCTGGGCATGGCGCGCACGCTGGGGATGGCCTTCGGCGATTACCAGCTGCTGGTAAATATCCTGATGCTGCTCATCGTCATCCGCTTTGATCTGTCGCGCATCGGCGCGGGCACGCTGGTCAACATGGTTGGCGTGGGCTATGTCGCGCAGTTCTTCATGTGGATCTTTGGCGGGATGCCTGCGATGCAGAATCTTTCCCTCGCCGCGCGCACCGCGCTCTTTGTGCCCACGATGATCGTCATGCTCGTGGCGGTGTCGATCTATATGGCGGCGGATATGGGCGTCGCGCCGTATGACGCGCTGCCGCAGATCATCGCCAAGCGGCAGAAGAAGGTGTCCTTCCGCGTTGTGCGCATGGCGTGGGACGTGGCGGCGCTGTCCATCGGCTGGCTGCTGGGCTCCACGGTCGGCGTCGCGACGGTGATCACCGGCTTCTGCCTCGGCCCGGTGATCACGTGGGTGAGCCGGAAGGTCGAGCCGTTCTTCAACTGAGCACAAAATACGCGCGCGGCTGATACGCTGCGCGCTTTCTTTTTTGCTGTTATGGGGATAATGTGGAGAATGTAAGGAGGAAAACCTGCAAAATAATGTGGATATGTGGAGAAGATGTGCTTTATAAATGCTCGATATATCAACAGGTGTGGTTGATTTGTGGATAAGTGAAGCGGGCGGACGGGGAGCGGATCAAAAAAAGCGGGACGAACGGCGCGCCCTGTGGTATACTGTGGATGCGGCGGATGACCGGGAAGCGCCGTCCGGTCCGCAATGATCGAGATGATCGAGATGATAATCATTCGTGCGGAGGAACTATGAGCGCCAGAAAACGGAAACATGGGCCCATGCTGCTGGTCACGCTGATGCTTGGCCTGGTCTGCGCGGCTGTGCTCGGGGCCATCTTTTATGGGACGATGGTCTATCAGCTGCTGCCGGATGATGCGGCGCAGACGATGGAGCCTGCGCAGGACTATGGCACGCCGCCTCCGATGACGGACGGAATGGATGCGGCGCAGGCCTTCCCCGGGCCGCTGCTTGCGCCGGCGCAGGGCACGCTGCGGGAGCGGCGGGCGCAGGATATGGAAATGGGCGGCGAAACATGCCGCGTGGTCACGGCGGTCTATGACGCAGGTGGGGATGTGATCGAGGCGGTGAGCGCATGGCCCGCCGCCTACATCGGCCGGCTTGCGGCGGAGGGCTGGCAGGCCCAGCTGATCGCCGGGTGCGAGCTGGCGCAGCTGGACGCCGTCTATGCCGAGCGCGAGGGGCGGGGGATGCTCGCTGCGCGCGAGGGCGAGCGGGTGTACCTGCTCATCGGCCCGGCGGACGAGCAGCGGATGTACGCGCTTGGCGCGGCGTGCGCGCTCGAATAGGAGAGAAATACGGCAGGCGGGCGGCGTCCATGGCGGGCGCCGCCCGCCTTTTGCGCGCTGCGGAGGGACTGACGGGCATGAAAAAAGCGCCCGAAAGGGGCGCATCAGCACATTATGTTACGGAAATTCACAGAAAACGAAAAAATATTTACAGAAATTGTCCGGAAATGGTTGACAGGGCTTTCAAAAAGGAATACAATACTATATTGCATCAGTATGCAAAATAGGCAAAGGTGTGCCCCTCCCGCGGGACATCCACCGACAGTATTGTACAACGCTTTTCGCTGTTTGGCAATGGGCAGTTTAAGGCGTCCGCCTGTTTATGCATAAAAACCTTTGCAAGGCTTAGACAAGTTAGGGGTGATGGCATTCATGGTTACCGTCCGCGACGCGCACGAGGAAGCTGAAATCATGAAATACGTCGG
>JAGBFR010000067.1 GCA_017936375.1 Clostridia bacterium | reverse complement strand
TACCATGGCTAAGAAAGTTACTGGCATGATTAAGCTGCAGGTGCCGGCTGCGAAGGCCAATCCTGCTCCGCCGATCGGCCCGGCGCTCGGTCAGCACGGCGTCAACATCCCGGGCTTCTGTAAGGAGTTCAACGAGCGTACGAAGAACGATGCCGGCCTGATCATCCCGGTCGTCATCACTGTTTACTCCGACCGCTCCTTCACCTTCATCACCAAGACTCCGCCGGTCCCGGTTCTCATCAAGAAGGCGCTGGGTCTGGAGTCCGGCAGCGGCAAGCCGAACAAGACCAAGGTTGGCGAGCTGACCCAGGCTCAGGTTCGCGAGATCGCTGAGAAGAAGATGCCCGACCTGAACGCCGCCTCCATCGAGGCCGCGATGAGCATGGTCAAGGGCACCGCCCGCTCCATGGGCGTCACCGTCGCCGAGGCTTAATCATAAGCAGTTCAGCGCGGAGCATCCGCGCGAAGCGGCCCGCATAGAAGCGGGCTGGAATAAGTGGGAGGACATTGTGCCGTTTGTACCACGAGGAGGAAACAAACTATGAAGCATGGCAAGAAGTATATCGAGAGCGCGAAGCTCATCGAGCGCAACAAGCTCTACGACCCGGAAGAGGCCGTGAAGCTCGCGATGGAAACCGCGAAGAGCAAGTTCGACGAGACCCTTGAGATCTCTGTCCGCCTGGGCGTTGACCCGCGTCAGGCTGACCAGCAGGTCCGCGGCGCCGTCGTCCTGCCCAACGGCACCGGCAAGAAGGTTCGCGTGCTCGTGTTCGCCAAGGGCGATCAGGCGAAGGCCGCTGAGGAGGCCGGCGCGGATTACGTCGGCGCTGAGGAGCTCGTCGCCAAGATCCAGGGCGAGAACTGGTTCGACTTCGACGTCGTTGTCGCTACTCCGAACATGATGGGCGTTGTCGGCCGTCTGGGCCGCGTCCTCGGTCCGAAGGGCCTCATGCCGAACCCGAAGAGCGGCACCGTCACCATGGACGTCGCCAAGGCGATCGCCGAGATCAAGGCTGGTAAGGTTGAGTACCGTCTGGACAAGACCGCGATCATCCACTGCCCGATCGGCAAGAAGTCCTTCACCGCGGAGCAGCTGACCGAGAACCTGAACGCCCTGATGGGCGCGATCGTTCGCGCGAAGCCGGCCGCTGCCAAGGGCGTCTACCTGCGCAGCGTTGTGCTGTCCAGCACCATGGGCCCGGGCGTCAAGGTCAACCCGCTCAAGTTCTAATTTGTCATCAAAAACGCACCGGCTTGCCGGTGCGTTTTTTGCGTATCTTCGATGTATTCTGATCTTTTCGCTAACGGCAGTCATGCTTAGATTGACAGAATGTTGACGGCGTGATATGATGGAAAAAAACATAAAGGCGGTGCTGATTCATGAAAAAGATGATGTGTATCCTGCTGGCAATGCTGCTGATCGCTGCGTCCTGCTTCGCGCTTGCGGAGGAGAAGACGAGCGCGCTGGACGTCATGCAGAAGCTCAAGCAGAACGCTGCCGGCAAGCTCGGCAAGAAGAGCGCGCCCGCTGAGACTGCGCAGGAGGCTCCCGCGCAGGAGGCTGCCCCGGCGCAGTCTGCGAATGTGGGCCCGGAAGTCCGCTTTGACGATCCGTTCTATGAGAATCTGCGCACGGCAGCCTACCTGCACGAGGATAAGTACAGCAAAGAAGGCAATGTCTTCATCGAGCTGCGCAATGTGAGCGGCCGCACGCTCTATCCGGATACGGCGACGGTCACCGCCTATAAGGCCGACGGCACGCTGCTGCAGGAGAAAACCTATGCCAACATCGCTCCGGACATCGTCCCCAATGGCGAGAAGGTCTATGTCTGGGAGTGGTTCTACAATTTCGATTATGCGCTGGCGGACGTGGGCTACTACGTTGTGACGCTGGAGAGCGAGACGGATTCCTACACCCAGTATGAGCCGATCGCGGCGGAGTCCGGCATGCAGCCCGGTATCGCCTATGCGACCGTGACGAACCCGACTGACGCGGCGATCTACGGCATCTCGGCCGTGATCTGCGTGGAAAATGAGCAGGGCCAGATCCTCGACGTGCAGGAGGCGTCCACCGGCAGCGCCCTGGGCATCGCGCCGGGCAGCACGATGATCCTGCGCACGAATGTGAAGGATTATGCAGCCGACGACTATCTGCAGTCCGGCATCACCTCCGTCTGCGCGACGTATCAGGTGGAAAAGTAATCGACAAATCGAAGCAAAAAACCCCAAAATATCAGCAAAAAACCGTTGACACCCGGAAGGAATCATGGTAAAATAGCACCCGTGAATTGAAAAGTTCTGTGCCTAAGACAGCTGGTTACGCGAAAGCGTTATAAGCGGGTTGCCCGCCAGCCGAGGTGTAAGCGTAGATTTGATCCGTGAATACGGTTTTCTGCCCTTGCGCCCAGCGCAGGGGCTTTTCTTTTCCGGAACCTTTCGGGAAGGAGGAATAACACCATGTCCAAGAATCTTGAAGCAAAGAAAGTCGTTGTTTCCGAAATCGAGGAGAAGATCGAGAAGGCTGAGTCCATCGTTATCGTTGAGTACAAGGCCCTGACCGTTGAGCAGGTTACCGCGCTGCGTGCGAAGTGCCGCGCTGCCAATGTCGATTACTGCGTTCTCAAGAACACGCTCGTCAGGCGCGCTCTGAAGAACAAGGGTATCGAGATCGACGAGAAGCTGCTCGAGGGCCCGAACGCCTATGTGTTCGGCAACGGCGATCCGATCTCTGCGCCGAAGATGATCAAGGAGTTCATCGCCGGCTGCGAGAAGGACAAGAAGAAGTCCCCGATCACCATCAAGTGTGGTATCATGGACGGCGAAATGCAGACTGTGGAGCAGGTCAAGGCTCTGGCCGACATCCTGCCGAAGGATCAGCTCATTTCCAAGATCATGGGCGTCCTGAATTCTCAGGTCACCGCTCTGGCGTACGTCATCAAGGCGTACATCGACAAGCAGAACGAAGCTGCCGCCGAGTAATCTGCTCGTCACAACTGCCGCACAGGCAGCGTAAAAAAGAAAATATCAAAATAACATGGAGGAAAATGTTATGTCTATCAATGAGATCGTTTCCGCTATTGAGAGCCTGACTCTGATCGAGTGCTCCGAGCTGGTTAAGGCCCTGGAAGAGAAGTTCGGCGTCGTCGCCGCTGCCCCGGTCGCCGCTGGCGCTGGCGCTGCTGCCCCGGCCGCTGCTGCTGAGGAGAAGACCGAGTTCGACGTCGTGCTCACCGGCTTCGACGCTGCGAAGAAGGTTGCCATCATCAAGGCCGTCCGCGAGGTCGTTCCGGGCCTGGGCCTGAAGGAAGCCAAGGACATCGTCGAAGGCGCTCCGAAGACCATCAAGGAAGGCGCTTCCAAGGAAGACGCCGAGGCCATCAAGAAGAAGCTCGTCGAGGCTGGCGCCACCGTCGAGATCAAGTAATTCTTCCCGGATTGCTTCTGATTGCCAACAGAATCCCTGCCGCAAGGCAGGGATTTTTTTCTTTGCCCTGTCAGGGATTGCGGCGTGTGCCGACGGCAGAAAAAATAGTGAAAAAAGTGACGAAAGATTCCAAAAAGTTGGAAAAACAACTGATTGCACAGGGGGATTACGATTATACTGTAATATACAGATATCCTTATACCGTGAGGATCAGGGAGGGAATTATCATGAAGAAACTGCTTGTCGTGCTTGCGATGCTGCTGCTCGTCTGCTCCGCTGCGAGCGCGCAGACGGCCTCCGTCGTGGAGACCGGCGCCGGCATCAGCGTCATCCCCGCCGCCCAGTGGGCCGAGGCTGCGCCGGACGTCTACGCTTCCTACATGAAGAATGAAGAGAACAGCGCGATCATCGATCACGTGGAGGAATATCCCATGATCGCGACCGTGTATGAGGGCATGGCCTTCAACAAGTTCTACGGCAGCGCGCGCGGCCATTACTACACCGTGCAGGACGTGACCAGCACCGGCCGCCCGCACAAGCTGGCCAACTGCTTCACCTGCAAGACCCCGGACTTCACCGTCAAGGTGAATAACGACGGCGTGAGCGCCTACACCCTCGCCTTTGAGGATGTGCTGGCCGACGTCAACGAGTCCGTCTCCTGCTATAACTGCCATGCCAACACCGGCAAGGACATCGTCATCACCCATACCTACCTGGCGGACGCCATGGGCGAGGATCTGGCGAATGTGAAGGCGGCGACCCTGGCCTGCGCGCAGTGCCACGTCGAGTACTACTTCGACCCGGAGACCAAGGCGACCACCCTGCCCTACAGCAGCCTGGCGACCATGAATCCGGACGATATCTACGCCTTCTTTGCCGAGATGAATTTTACCGATTACACCAACCCGCGCACCGGCGTTGCCCAGATCAAGGTGCAGCATCCGGAGTTTGAGACCTTCATGGGCGAGGGCAGCGTGCACAAGAGCCAGTTCTCCTGCGCGGACTGCCATATGGCCAAGGAGACCAATGCCGCCGGCGAGACCTATGTGAGCCATGAGTGGGTGAGCCCGCTTGCGAGCGAGACCATCAAGGCCACCTGCGCCGCCTGCCATGCGGATCTCGACGGCTTTGTCAAGGGCATTCAGGCGCACGCCGAGGAGCGTACCGTCGCCATCGGCACCAAGCTGGAGACCCTGACCAACCAGCTGGCCGACATGGTCGCCTCCGGCAAGTACACCGATGAGGAGCTGGCGCAGATTCGCGAGCTGAACCGCAAGGGCCAGTTCTACTGGGATTTTGTCTTCGTTGAGAACAGCGAGGGCGCGCACAACTCCAAGCTGACCGAGGAGTGCCTCAACAAGGCGGAGGAGCTCATCGATCAGGCGCTGGATCTGATCAAGGCCTGAGCCAACTGAACAGATCGAGAACAGATCGAGCCGTCGGGGCTGGCTTGCTCCGACGGCTTTTTTAAGGATTCGCTGTCCGTCTCTTTACGAATAGCGGCAGGCCTCTTATAATGTAGAAAAGGGTTCTGCTCATGGACAGGGTCCAATCTGTATACACGGGAGAATGAAGCTTTGAAAAAGATGTTTGCATTCCTGCGCTCGATGACCTTTGGCATGATCCTGCTGTGCGGCGTGCTGCTGTGCTCGTTTGCCGGGTCGATGATTCCGCAGCAGCAGACGGCGATGCACTATGTGAATCTCTATGGCGAGCGCCCGGCGATGGCCATCCTCGCCCTTGGGCTGGATGATGTGTTCTCTCAGCCGTATTTTATCGCGCTGATGGCGGCGCTGTGCCTGAATCTGCTGCTGTGCTCCGTGCTGCGCGTGCGCAGCCTGCGCGGCGCGAGCGAGAGGCTCCGCAGGCGCGCGCTGGAGGCGAAGGCTGTTCCCATCTCTGCCGAGCAGGCGCAGGCGCTGCACGCGCATTTCACCGGCCGCCGATGGAGGCAGGCGCAGGAGGACGGCAGGACGGTCTTCAGCGCGCACATGATCGGCCATTACGGTTCGTTTCTGACGCATCTCTCCCTGCTGATGCTGCTCGTCGTCGGCGGCCTTGTGCTCGCCGGGGCGGAGGTCATCGACAGGACGGTCATGCCCGGCAGCTTCATCGAACTGGATGACGGCGCGCGCGTAAGCGTGCAGGATTTCCGGATTGAGGATGAGACCGGCAGGCTGGACTTCATGAGCACGGTGCAGATCACCGCGCCGGACGGCAGGCAGAGCGCGTGGACGCCCATCCGTGTCAATGAGCCGCTGCGCTTTGGCGCGTACAAGGTCTATCAGCAGACATACGGCACGGCGGGCAGCGTTCGCGTGACCAATGAGGCGACCGGCGGCAGCGAGGCCGTCGCGCTGACGGAGCCCGTCTTCCTCACGCTCGACGGGGTGAACGGCGTCTTCTTCCAGATGCTCTATGCCGGGTATATTCAGGATGCAGAGGGCAATTTTACCCTGATCGGCAGCACGGACGGCGAGTATGACGACCCCGTATATGACGTCCGCGTGATCGCCGAGGGGGAGACGACGGCTGTGCTTGCCTTCCCCGGGGATGAATTGAGCGTGGGCGGCGTGCGCTTTGCCTTCGAGGCGCCGGTGGCGTATCCGGGCCTTCGCATCAAGCGTCAGAGCGGCGTGCTGCTGGGCGCGCTGTATGCGAGCTTTGTGCTGATCACGGCTGCGCTGTATGTGTGTTTCTTCCTGCGTCCTGTCTGCGTGGCGGTGGGGGATGAGGGCTATGCTCTCGCCAGCCCGAAGCAGCAGATGGGCCTGCAGCTGGAGATAGAGGGAGTTCTCGGCGTGTCCGTCAAGGAGGGCGAGAAGAGATGAGAGATGCATGTTTCTTTGGTGCGCTGATTGTGTATTTTGCCGCGACGGCGCTGCAGATGATCGGGGTGGCGCTGCGCCGCAGGAAGGCCGTGTCCGCCGCGGAGAAGGTCTTTGTTGCTGGCCTTGCGCTGCACACGATCTATTCCGTCTGGCGCGGCGTGGAGGCCGGCCGCCTGCCGCTCGCCAATCAGTTTGAGTTTGCCTCCGGCTTTGGCTGGGCGTGCGCGGTGCTGGGCGTGTTCCTGCATGCGCGGATGAAGCAGGACTGGGTGCTCACGGTGAGCGCGCCTGCGGCGTTCCTTGTGACGTCGTATGCGGCTTTCCAGCCGATGGAGATCAAGGAGCTCATGCCGGCGCTGCGCTCGACATGGTTCGGTCTGCATATCGGCTCGGCGGCGTTCTCGTATGCAGCCTTCGCCATCGCGGGCGGATTGGGCGTGTATTATCTGTTCAAGCTGTCCAAAGGCGAGGATCCTGCGTCCCATGCGATGCGGCAGGCGGATTATATGGCTTACAGGATGATCTGCCTGGGCTTCCTGCTGCTGACGGTAGTGATCCTCTCCGGCGCGATCTGGGCGGAGCAGGCGTGGTCCTCCTGGTGGAGCTGGGATCCCAAGGAGACATGGGCGCTGATCACGTGGATCATCTATGCCATCTACCTCCATCAGCGCCTGCGCATGAACTGGCAGGGCAAGCGGATGGCGATTCTGGCGATCATCTCGCTCATCAGTGTGCTCTTTACCTTTGCCGGCGTTAACATCCTGCTGCCGGGCCTGCATTCCTATGCGTAAGCCCCGACCTGTCATCATAAGGAGAATACCATGACGCAAGAAATGATCCGCAGCGCGATGCTCTGCCCGCTCTTCGCCGGCGTGAAGCCGGAACGCATGGAGCAGGTGCTTGCCGAGCTGGAGGCGAAGCCCATGGCGGTGCGCCGGGGCGACGTACTGGATATGGACGATACGCGACTGCTCGCCGTCGTGCTGCGCGGCTGCCTGCAGATTGTGCAGGACGACTACTGGGGCACGCGCAGCATCATTCACATGCTTGTGCCGGGAAAGATGATCGGCGAGTCCTTTACGTGGTTTGAGGGATATAATCTGCATCAGCAGACGGTGGCTCAGGCGGACAGCGAGCTGCTCGTCATCTCGCGCGAGCGCCTGCTGGGCGGCGGATTCCCCGAGCAGCGGCAGCTGCTGGAGAATCTTCTGAAGATCTACAGCATCCATCAGCGGATCTTCCTGCAGAAATTCCAGCTGCTCTCCCGCCGCAAGACGCGCGACAGGCTGCTGGCCTATCTCTCGCAGACGGCAGCAGACAGGGGCAGCGCCGTGTTTGAGGTGCCCTTCACCCGTCAGGAGCTGGCGGATTACCTCTGTGTGGAGCGCAGCGCCATGTGCACGGCGCTGGGCGCACTGCAGCGCGAGGGCGTGCTGCGCTGCAAGGGGCGGCGGTTTGAATTGCTGCAGCCCGCGCAGGAGGGAAATTCCCCGGAAGCATAATCAACACAGAACAGGAGGCGAAAGCCTCCTTTTTTTCTTTGGGATCGGGCAGAGGCGGCGCGCCGCTTGATCCTTTCGGTCAAATCGAATATAATAGGAAGGCAAGAATACGAAGGGGGATGCCTTGATGAGAGAGGATATTCCGCAGTACCTGAGGGAGCAGCTGCTTTTGCAGTATGGCGAGGCGGATGCGGAGCGCATTGCCGCGGGCTATGAGGCGAGGCGGCAGGTGACGCTGCGCGTCAACAGGCTCAAGGGCGACGCTGCGTCCGTGCGTGCGGCGCTGGAGGCGGCGGGGATCAGCATACAGAGCGTGCCGTGGTATGAGGATGCGATGATCCTGCCCGGCGTGTGTGAGGAGGCCGTGACCGCGCTTGAGATCTATGCCCGCGGGGAAATCTACCTGCAGAATCTCTCCTCGATGATCCCGCCGCTGATCCTCGGCGCGCAGCCGGGGGAAAATCTGCTGGATATGGCGGCTGCGCCCGGCGGAAAGACGACGCAGATCGCCGCCATGACGGGGAATCAGACCATGATTACCGCCTGCGAGCGCAATGCCGCGCGCGCCGAGCGGATGAAGCATAACCTCGCTATGCAGGGCGCCTCCCGCGTGACGGTGATGAACATCGACGCCAGCCAGCTGGATGATTTCTTCTCCTTTGACCGCATCCTGCTGGATGCGCCCTGCAGCGGCAGCGGCACGGTGCAGCTGGGCGAGCGGACGAAGGCACGATTCGGCAAGGAATACCTTGACCGGAACATCAAGGCGCAGACGGCGCTGCTGGATAAGGCGATCCGCCTGCTGCGCCCGGGGCATGAGATGGTCTATTCCACCTGCTCCGTGCTCGATCAGGAGAATGGAAAGCAGATTCAGCGCGTGCTGAAAAAGGGCGGCGTGGAGGTCGTGCCGCTGGACGGCGGCGCCTTTGAGGGCCTGCCGCAGCTGCCCGTTTCCGTGCCGGGGACGATCTGCGTCTGCCCGGATGAGCGCTACGAGGGATTCTTCGTGGCGAAGCTGCGCAGGACGGCAAAGAAATAAGGCCCGCAATGACATGCAGGCCATGGGATAAAGCGCCGGAGACGGCTGTATGGAGGATGACGATGAACGACAAGATACTGCTCTGGCCTGAGGGCATGGCGCCCTATACCGCCGAATGCACCGGTCAGGATGAGCCGACGCTCACCCCCTTTGCCGTGCCCGGCTCGAAGGGCGCTGTGGTCGTCTGCCCCGGCGGCGGCTATACGCACAGGGCGCAGCACGAGGGCGCGCCGATCGCGCAGATGATCGCGGAGAGCGGTGTGAGCGCGTATGTGCTGGATTACCGCGTGAAGCCCTGTCCGCACGCGCTGCCGCTGATGGAGGCGCAGCGCGCGGTGCGCATGGTCCGCGCGATGGGCTATGAGAAGGTGGCGATCCTCGGCTTCTCCGCGGGCGGCAATCTGGCCTGCAACGCGGCGGTGCACTGGGATCTGGGTAATCCAGAGGCGGAGGACCCGATTGAGCGCCTCTCCTGCCGTCCGGATGGGCTGATCTCCTGCTACAGCGTGGTCAGCATGACGCAGCACACGCACATCGGCTCCGTGCAGAGCCTGCTTTGCGATCAGGCGGGCAGCTTGGCGCTGCAGCGCTATTATTCTGCGGAGCGCAATGTGACGAAGGACACGCCGCCTGCCTTCATCTGGCATACCGCGGCGGATGCGTCCGTGCCGGTGGAGAACAGCCTGAACCTTGCCGCCGCACTGAGCCTGCACGGCGTGCCGTTTGAATTGCACATCTTCCCGGAGGGCAGGCATGGGCTGGGCCTTGCTCAGGCTGTGCCCGCCGCCGCGCAGTGGGTGCCGCTGTGCAGGCGCTGGCTGAAGGACGGAGGCTACGCGGCGGAGTGACCGATGCACGGGGACGGATATAAGGGAATTGGAAATAAAAGGAAGTGACCGCCGTGGGCCCGTATGAGATCGAGCGCAAATACCTGATCGCGCGCCCGGATGAGGCATGGCTGCGCGCGCAGCCCGGCTGCCGGAGGGCGCGGATCACGCAGACCTATCTGCTCGCCGGCGATGGGGAGGAGAGGCGCGTCCGCCGCCGCGAGGAGGACGGTGCATGCCTCTATGTGGAGACGATCAAGCGCCCGGTGACGGCTGTGCGGCGGGAGGAGATCGAGCGGGAGATCACGCGGGAAGAATACGAGGCGCTGCTTGCGCAGGCCGACCCCGCCTGCCGCCCGATTGAAAAGACGCGCTGGATGCTGCCCTGCGCGGGCCTGACGCTGGAGATTGACGTCTATCCCTTCTGGGCGGACAGGGCGATTCTGGAGGCGGAAATTGACCGTGAGGATGCGCCGATCGCCTTCCCGCCGGGGCTGGCGATCATCCGCGAGGTGACGGACGATCCTGACTATAAGAATGCTTCCCTGGCGAGGAATCGCCGGGTATAGACCATACAGGGCCCGCCGGATGATCCGGCGGGCCCTGATATCATGATGCAGTTACAGATAGTGGATGAGCGCATACAGCGGGAGCAGCAGCATCGCCAGGAAGACGGCGAGGCAGAACAGCCCGTCCGTCGCGCGGGCCAGCTGATCGATCTTGTCCGCCTTGTCGTGCAGGGCGATGGCGTGCAGCAGGGCGGAGACGCCGATGAGCAGCAGCCCAAAGCCGAGGAGCGAGAAAACGATGGCGAGGCCTGTGAAGAGGATGGCCATGACGCTGGCAAAGAGGAAGGACAGCAGCCCGCCTGCCGGCCCGCTGCACAGCACGACGGTGACGAGCAGATAGACCGCATAGAGAATCAGGCAGGCGATAAGCCGTCTGGCCTGCGCGGGTGTGACCGGATGCCTGCGCTTTGTATCGGGCGTGCTCATGGGTGACGACCTCCTATGCTGCGCCGGGGGACGTGGCCTTATGGCTGTATGAGGCCATGACGCCCGGGCTTGCGGCTTAAATGAGATGGGCGATGAAAAAAAGACCCGGCAGATGCCGGGTCCGGTCGTGCCGGTGGTGGGACTCGAACCCACACGGGTCTCCCCAACGGATTTTGAATCCGTCACGTCTGCCATTCCATCACACCGGCGAAAACAACAGAAACAGTATATCGGATTTGCCGGGAGAAGTCAAGCGGCGGCAGGAAATTCGCAATCTCCTGCCGCCGGATAGGCTGAATCTGTATGACTTGTTTTACGCGAGGAGATCGATATAGCGATCCTCGCCGGAATACCGGGCGGGATGCTCCACCTGATCATAGCGGATCAGCTCGCGCTCCCGACGGTTTCTGCGGGCGTCATATATGAAGGCTTCGCAGCAGAAGAGCGCGGCGAAGAGCATCAGCGCAATCACAAGAGGCATGGATACAGCTCCTTTATCAATACGCGCAGCGGCGCGGAATTGTCTTTGGTACAAACAAGATGGGATTATACCACATTGCCCGCCGGATGTGAACAGCGAATATGTTACAAATCGGTGAATTATTTGCCGTGCAGCCCGGCTCTTGCGGTATCCGGTTTTCTTAGCGGAGAATTGATGCGTCTCCGTGATATAATGATGGTGTATATAGGGAGGGGTATGCTGTGAAGGGCGATAACAGCGTGTGGAAACAGGTTGTGGCGTATCTGCGGGAGATGATGATTCCCCGGAATCAGAGCAAAAAGCAGATTGCAAGGAATATGGGGCTGACGCTGTTGATGCTGGGCGGCGCTTCGTTTTTATGCGTTGTGCTCAATATCATTGCCAGCGGCGACGACGCGGTGCCGATGATCTTTGTGCTGGCCGTGCTGCTGACGGCGCGCCTGACGGACGGTTACTTCTACAGCCTGCTTGCGACGATCATTTCGGTGATCGCGGTCAATTATGTGTTTACCTATCCCTATTTTGAGTTCAACTTCACGATCACCGGCTATCCGCTGACGTTCCTGACGATGTTTGCCGTCTCTGTGACGGTCGGCATGCTGACCAATCAGGTCAAGCGTCAGGGCCGCATTGAGGCCGAGGCAGAGAAGGAAAAGATGAAGGCCAATCTGCTCCGCTCCGTCTCCCACGACCTGCGCACGCCGCTGACGTCGATCATCGGATCCTCTTCGGCGGTGCTGGAAAACTATGACGCGCTGAGCGATGAGATCAAGAAGGATCTGATCGGGCATGTGAGGGAGGACGCGCAGTGGCTGGTCCGCCTGGTGGAGAATATCCTCTCCATCACAAGGATCAAGGAAGGCGCTGTCCGCATTAAAAAGAGCGAGGAGGCGGCGGAGGAGATCGCCGCTGAGGCGGTGGCGAAATTCCGCAAGCGCTTTGATACGATCCCTGTCCATGTGCGCGTGCCGGATGAACTGATGATGGTGCCGATGGACGCCATGCTCATCGAGCAGGTGATCGTCAATATGATGGAAAATGTCGTGCTCCACGCAGAGGGGGCGACAAAGATGACGCTGAGCATTGGGATAAGCGACGGGATGGCGGAATTCTCCGTCACGGACGACGGGCGCGGCATTGCAGAGGACATGCTGCCCCGGCTGTTCAGGGAGCCGTTTACCCACGCTGGAAACAGGAGCGGCGACGAGCGCAGGAGCATGGGCATCGGCCTTTCTGCCTGCATGAGCGTGATTGTGGCGCATGGCGGCGATATGCGGGCGGAAAACCTGCCCGAGGGCGGCGCGCGTGTGTCCTTTGCATTGCCCCTGAGAGAGGAGAAGACAGATGGCAGTAAGAGGTAAGGTACTGATCGTCGAGGACGATCGTGCGATTTGTAATTTCATGCGCCGCGTGCTGGAGGCAAACGGCTACGAGGCGGTGCCGGTCTATTCCGGCAGGGAGGCCATCAGCATGCTCGCCTCGCACTGCCCGGATGTGGTGATTCTGGATCTGGGCCTGCCGGATATGGACGGCATGGAGGTGCTCGCCAGTCTGCGCCGATGGTCGCTGATGCCGGTGGTCGTCGTCTCCGCGAGGACGGAGGAGCGGGAGAAGGTGCGCGCGCTGGACGCCGGCGCGGACGACTATATCACCAAGCCCTTCGGTACATCTGAGCTGCTGGCCCGCATCCGCACGGCCATCCGCCATGCGCGCACGACCAACGGCAGCGTGAGCATCGCCAAGGACAATCGCTTCACGGCCAAGGGCCTCGTGATCGATTACGACAAGTACCGTGTGTTCATCGACGGGCGGGACGCCTGCCTGACCCAGAATGAATTCAAGCTCGTCGCGCTGCTGGGCCGCTATGCGGGCCGCGTGCTGACGTATGATTACCTGATCCGCGAGATCTGGGGCCCCAATAAGGCGTATGACAATCAGATCCTTCGCGTGAATATGGCCAATATCCGCCGCAAGATCGAGGAAAACCCGGCGGAGCCGAAGTACATCTTCACCGAGGTCGGCGTGGGCTACAGGATGGTCGACGGCGATTGATAAGCTGAATTGGGAAATGTATAACAATAGAACAATGGGGGAGAGGCGAGAGCCCCTCCCTTTTTTGCGCCGTATCTGCAGGAGAAAATGTGGCTGTGAATCATATATATGAGGAAAAATCACAATATTTGTTGATACGGAGGGCATGCACGCATGATTCTTGTGAATGTTGTTAAAACAATAACGATGCAATTTGGGCGCTCCGGCGATTTACAGATGGAGCCTTCAGGCGTATAATGTGCACGAAGATTGACAAACAAAAGTCAATCTGATCAAAAACAGCACACAACGGCGAATTGCGCCGCGAAGAAACAGGAGGATAATCATATGGCACGTTTTACGCTTCCCCGCGATCTGTATCATGGCAAGGGCGCGCTTGAGGCGCTCAAGACCCTCAAGGGCAAGCGCGCGATGGTCTGCGTCGGCGGCGGCTCGATGAAGAAGTTCGGCTTCCTTGACAGGGTCGTGGAATACCTGAAGGAAGCGGGCATGGAGGTCGAGCTCTTTGAGGGCATCGAGCCGGATCCGTCCGTGGAGACCGTCATGAAGGGCGCTGAGGCGATGCTCAAGTTCCAGCCGGACTGGATCGTCGCGATGGGCGGCGGCTCCCCGATCGACGCGGCGAAGGCCATGTGGATCAAGTACGAGTACCCGGAGTGCACCTTCGAGGACATGTGCAAGGTCTTCGGCATCCCGACCCTGCGCAATAAGGCGCACTTTGTCGCCATCCCCTCCACCTCCGGCACGGCGACTGAGGTGACCGCCTTCTCCATCATCACCGACTATGCGAAGGGCATCAAGTACCCGATCGCCGACTTTGAGATCACGCCGGACGTCGCCATCGTCGATCCGGATCTGGCCGAGACCATGCCCAAGAAACTGGTCGCCCACACCGGTATGGACGCGATGACCCACGCCGTCGAGGCTTATGTCTCCACCGCGAACTGCGACTACACCGATCCGCTCGCGCTGCATGCGATCAAGATGATCCAGAACAAGCTGGTTGCCTCTTACAACGGCGATATGGACGCCCGCGCGCAGATGCACAACGCGCAGTGCCTGGCCGGCATGGCCTTCTCCAACGCGCTGCTGGGCATCGTGCACTCCATGGCGCATAAGACCGGCGCGGCCTTTGCCGACTACGGCGCGCACATCATCCACGGCGCGGCGAACGCCATGTACCTGCCCAAGGTCATCGCCTACAACGCGAAGGACGAGACCGCGAAGAAGCGCTACGGCGTGATCGCGGATGAGATGGGCCTTGGCGGCGCGAATGACGACGAGAAGGTCGCCCTGCTGATCGCCTACCTGCGCAAGATGAGCGACGATCTCAACATCCCGCACTGCATCAAGAACTACGGCGCGGACAGCTATCCCTGCGAGCAGGGCTTCGTGCCGGAGAATGTCTTCCTCGAGCGCCTGCCGGAGATCGCGAAGAACGCCATCACCGACGCCTGCACCGGCTCCAATCCGCGTCAGCCGAATCAGGAGGAGATGGAGAAGCTGCTGCTGGCCTGCTACTACGATCGCGAGATCGATTTCTGATCCTGATACCAAGATTGATGGGGCTCTGCGGCGGCGGAGCCCCTTTTCCGATCGGCTGGAAAGAAAGGGTTGATCTGGAGATTTGACAGATAAAGTTCGCAACGGGACGAATGTAATTCAAATTTCCAGAAAGAATCGTGAAAAATAAGACAAATCCGGGCTTTCTGTTGACAGGAAAAAAGGATTATCTGTCGAAATAGAAGAAGATATCCTGATATGGCGTAATGCGCCATGGGGAGCTTACAGGCTAACAAAGGCAGGAGGAAATGCTTATGTTTAAGATCGTGAAGAAAGAGCGCCTGAATCCCACCGTCACGAAGATGGTGATCGAAGCGCCGTTCGTCGCCAAGAAGGCGGAGCCCGGCCAGTTCATCATCTTCCGCACGCATGAGGACAGCGAGCGCATCCCGCTGACCATCGCGGACTATGACCGCGAGGCCGGCACCGTGACGATCATCTACCAGATCGTCGGCGGCTCCACCATGGAGCTGGACACCATGGAAGAGGGCCAGTACATCCAGGATTTCGTGGGCCCGCTGGGCGTGGCCACCCATACCGATGGCCTGAAGAAGGTCTGCGTCGTCGGCGGCGGCGTCGGCTGCGCGATCGCCTACCCGGTGACCAAGAAGCTGCATGAGCTCGGCTGCGAGGTGCACGCCGTTGTCGGCTTCCGCAACAAGGATCTGGTCATCCTCGAGGAGGAATTCAAGGCTGCTTCCGACAAGCTGGTCATGATGACCGACGACGGCAGCCACGGCGAGAAGGGTCTCGTCACCGCCGCGCTGGAGAAGCTCATCAACGAGGGCAACGAGTATGACGAGGTCATCGCCATCGGCCCGCTGGTCATGATGAAGTTCGTCTGCGGCGTGACCAAGAAGTACAATGTGAAGACCGTCGTCTCCATGAACCCGATCATGATCGACGGCACCGGCATGTGCGGCGGCTGCCGCCTGACCGTCGGCGGCGAGACCAAGTTCGCCTGCGTCGACGGCCCGGACTTTGACGGCCACCTCGTCGACTTTGACGAGGCGATGAAGCGCAGCACCATGTACCGCGATTTCGAGCAGCATGCCCGCGAGGCGAGCTGCAACCTGCTTGCGAAGGAGGTCAAGTAAGATGGCCGTGATGCGTAATATGGACCTGAAGAAGTGCCCGATGCCCTCCCAGGATCCCAACGTCCGCAATAAGAATTTTGACGAGGTTGCCCTCGGCTATACCTATGAGATGGCGATCAACGAGGCCCGCCGCTGCCTGAACTGCCCGAAGAAGCCGTGCGTCTCCGCCTGCCCGGTGCAGATCGACATCCCGGCGTTCATCGCCTGCGTCGCCAATGAGGACCTCGAGGGCGCCTACAAGGTGCTGACCGCCTCCTCCGCGCTGCCGGCCGTCTGCGGCCGCGTCTGCCCGCAGGAGAATCAGTGTGAGGGCAAGTGCGTGCGCGGCATCAAGGGCGAGCCGGTCGGCATCGGCCGTCTGGAGCGCTTCGTCGCCGACTGGCATCGCGAGCATGCCACCGAGACCCCGGAAGTTCCCGCCCCGAACGGCCACAAGGTCGCCATCATCGGCGCCGGCCCGTCCGGCCTGACCGCCGCGGGCGATCTGGCGAAGCTGGGCTACAAGGTCACCGTCTTTGAGGCGCTGCACCTCGCCGGCGGCGTGCTGGTGTACGGCATTCCGGAGTTCCGTCTCCCGAAGGCCATCGTGCAGAAGGAAATCGACGGCCTGAAGGCCATGGGCGTTGACATCGAGTGCAACATGGTCATCGGCAAGGTTCTGACCATCGACGAGCTCTTTGAGATGGGCTATGAGGCCATCTACGTCGCCTCCGGCGCCGGCCTGCCGCGCTTTATGAACATCCCGGGCGAGAGCCTCAAGGGCGTCTACTCCGCCAATGAGTACCTCACCCGCATCAACCTCATGAAGGCCTACAAGGCCGACAGCAAGACCCCGATCAAGCAGAGCAAGAAGGTCGCCGTCGTCGGCGGCGGCAACGTCGCGATGGACGCGGCCCGCTCCGCCAAGCGCCTTGGCGCGGACGAGGTCTACATCGTCTACCGCCGCGGCATGGAAGAGCTCCCCGCCCGTAAGGAAGAGGTCGAGCATGCCGAGGAAGAGGGCATCATCTTCAAGACCCTGACCAACCCGGTCGAGGTTCTGGGCGATGAGAACGGCATGGTCTGCGGCATGAAGTGCGTGGAGATGGAGCTCGGCGAACCGGACGCCTCCGGCCGCCGCCGCCCGATCGTCAAGGAAGGCAGCGAGTTCGTTCTGGATATCGACACCATGATCATGTCCATCGGCACCAGCCCGAACCCGCTCATCCGCTCCACCACCCCCGGCCTGGAGACCAACCGTCACGGCTGCATCATCACCAACGGCGATGACGGCCTGACCAGCCGCGAGGGCGTTTACGCCGGCGGCGACGCGGTCACCGGTGCGGCGACCGTTATCCTCGCCATGGGCGCCGGCAAGAACGCCGCGAAGGCCATGCACGCGTATATCCAGAGCAAGAACGCGTAAGCGGTCCTGCATGGGCATAAGATAAGCAGCATAAGCTGTCAGGATAAAACATATTCCACGTATCTTCAAGGGTGATGCCCCGAAGGTTTCCAAAGGGCGATCGGAAAGCCCTTTGGCGGGGCGATGGGGTGGAACCCCATTTTCCCGAAGGCTTTCTTGTGGAATGGTTGTATTCCTGACAGCTTTTTCTTATAGCAAGAGACGTATAGAAGGTGATTGACGTACTAGTTGATATGTGCTACAATTACATCTGGTAATGAAAACTAGATTGAAGGAGAAAAAGGCATGAGGACGAAGCTCAGGGACAGGCTGCTGCCCGACTACACGAAGGGTGAGGAGCTCTTCAACATGATCTCCCACATCGTGGGCGGGGCGATCGGCATCGCGGCGCTGGTGCTGTGCATCGTGCGCTCGGCGCTGCATCACAACGGCTACGGCCTTGCCGGGTCGATCGTCTTCGGCGTGTCGATGATCCTGCTGTATACGATGTCCAGCGTCTACCACGGCCTGCGCGAGGGTATGGCGAAGAAGGTGCTGCAGGTGCTGGATCACTGCACGATCTATGTGCTCATCGCCGGCACATATACGCCGATCCTCATCAGCGCGATGCGCCCGCTGGATCCCGTGATGAGCTGGGTGATGCTGGGCGTGATGTGGGCGCTGGCGGCGGTGGCGATCACGCTGACGGCGATCGACCTGCGCCGCTACCGCGTGTTCTCGATGGTCTGCTACATCGGCATGGGCTGGGCGGCGGTGGTGTGCATGCCGCTGGTCATCCGCGCGCTGACATGGCCGGGCTTTATCCTGATCCTTGCCGGCGGCGTGGCGTATACCATCGGCGCGGTGCTCTACGGCCTTGGGAGAAAGCGGCGCTATATGCACAGCGTCTTCCATCTCTTCGTCGTGCTGGGCAGCGTGCTGCACACGATAGCGATCTTCCTGTATGCGGTTTGAGTGATGGGCCTTCCCCCGTGCGGGGAGGGCCTTTTGCATGCCCTTCGCGCCTTGTCAACGGGCGCGCGCGATGCTATAATAGAGAACAGATTTAGAATTTTTCAAACGAAGGGAAGGAGATGGCCCATGATCCGCATCCGCGAATTGTACAGGCTCCAAAACCTCAAGGGCCTGCGCCTGATGGCAGGCGAAGCCGGACTGGAGCGCACGGTGACGGCGGCCGTCCTGTTTGAGTACGATCCCTCTCGCATGCAGCTGCCGGATTTCTACCGGGGCGACCTCGTTGTGACGACGCTGGCCTATGCGCGCGGCGATTCTGCGCTGGTGTCCCAATCCCTGCTGGCGCTGATGAAGCAGGGCGTGGCGGGCCTTTTGATCAAGACGGCCTACTTCACCAGGCTGCCGGAGGATGTGCTCGCCCTCGCGGAGGCGATGGGCACGCCGATCTTCCTCTTTGACGACACCTATATCGAGGAGGTCATCCTTGAGGTCACGGAGCTGATCCGCGGCAGGCGGCATTTTGCCGGATATGAAAAGGAGCTGGATGCGCTCATGCGCGGGGATATGCCCCCCGAGCAGGTCAAGGAGCATGCCCAGCGGATCAACCCTGCCGGCGCGGCGGCGTATCAGCTCTGCGCGCTGCTCCCGAGGGAGCATATGCCGGGGCTGGACGACCAGCTCTATGAGTATCTCTCCTCAAGCGCGCAGGAGGCCAGGCATTACATTGTCATGGAATGGCGCAGGATGCTGATCGTCCTCTGCCGGCTGGAAAATGAGGGCGGGGACGATCCGGCAGACGCGCTGCTTGCCGGGGCCGGCGTGGACAGCGCGCGGCTGTACATCGGCGTGAGCGCCGTGCGCGAGGACCCGGCGCAGTTCGCCGTGAGCCTGTGCGAGGCGGTCTATGCCGCCCGCGCGGCGCGGCTGGAGGCGCGAAGGCGGCTGGAGGCCGGGGAGCTTGGGCTGTACGCGTGGCTCTTCCCGATGAGCGAGAATGCCTTCGTCTGCGAGCAGTGCAGGCAGCAGCTGGCCCGCATCCGCGAGTATGACGCGCAGAACAGGACGAATCTCGAGGCAACGGCGCGCGCCTATGTCGGGGCGAAGATGGAGATCGCCGTCGCGGCGAAGCTGCTCTATCAGCATCCCAACACGGTGCGCTACCGCCTGAGCAAGATCCAGAAACTCATGCAGATCGAGGACGACGCGCTCTTTGCGCCGATGATCAGCCTGACGGTCTATCTCTCCAGAATCATGGAGGAGGACGGACGGGGCGACATGCAGAGGAGGTGACGGCGGTGGAGGACATAAGGCGCGGCGACCGGCTGCGCGTGATCAGGATGACGCTGCCGGTCATGTGCGGCTATCTGTTTCTGGGGACGGCCTTCGGCGCGACGCTCGCGCAGGCGGGCTATGGCCCGGCGTGGGCGCTGATGATCAGCGGCCTCGTCTACGCGGGCAGTCTGCAGTTTGTGATGGTGCCCTTCCTCGCCTCCGGCGCGTCGCTTGTGACCGTCGCGCTGACGGCGCTGATGGTCAATGCGCGCCATATCTTCTACGGCCTGTCGTGGATCGAGCGCTTTGCGAGGATGGGCCGCATGCGCCCGTACATGATCTTTTCCCTGACGGACGAGACGTACTCCGTCTTCTGCTCGCTCCCGGGCGAGGAGCGCGACGGCGTGATGCTGCGCATCGCGCTGTATGACCAGCTGTACTGGGTGGCGGGCTCCGTATTCGGCGCGCTGCTGGCGACGGGGCTGCCCTTTGACCTGACAGGCATCGACTTTTCGATGACCGCGCTGTTTATTGTCATCTGCGTGGAGCGTGCGCTGCAGCGGGAAAACCACCTGCCGCTGGCGGTGGGCGCGGCATGCTCGCTCATCTGCCTGCTGCTGCTCGGGCCGGACGCCTTCCTTGCGCCCGCGCTGGGCGCGACGGCGCTGCTGCTGACGGTCATGAACGCCGGCAGGGCGCATGCAGAGGGAAAGGAGGCGGGCGCATGAGGATCCATGCCCTTTTGATTGTGCTGGTCTGCGCGGGCGTGACGCTTGCGCTGCGCGCGCTGCCGTTTGCCTTCTTCGGCGGGAAGAAGGGCGCGCCGGGCGTGGTGCTCGCCCTCGGGCGTGTGCTGCCGCCGGCGATCATGGCGGCGCTGGTCGTCTATTGCCTCAAGGGCGTGCCCTACGGCCCCTTGGCCGACGGGGCGAAGCAGCTGATTGCCGCCGCGGCGGTCGTCGCGCTGCACCTATGGAAGCGCAGCACGCTGCTGAGCATCGCGGGCGGCACGCTGCTGTATATGGCGCTGATCCGCCTGTAAGATTCATGGAACAGGAGAGAGACGAATGAACATCATTGCCCGAGCGGCGATTGCAATTTATGACGGGAGCGCAGCTTCTCCGATCTTCCCCAAAAAGCCGGGGAAGCCGGACGACGCGGCAGGGGAATACCTCAGCACGGTCGCGGAGAAGCTGATGGGCTCCGACGGGAGCAGGACGACTTGCGTGGAGCCCGGCAGCGCGCAGGAGGAGCTGCTGCGCCGGTTTGGCTACACGCCCTTTGCCGAGGCGGCGGGCGCGCTGCTTGACGGCATGGACGAGGCGATGCAGGCGCTGGAGATCCCGCGCGAGGGGTTTGACATGGCGGTCTTCTCCTTCGAGCGGGACGGCGAGCCGCATCTTTGCGTCGCGCAGCTGCCCTACAGGCATGCCGTCGTCCACCAGATCGAGCCGGAGGAGGACGGCGTGCGCACGCAGCTGCTGCCCCACGGCACGGTGCTGCCCCTGCCGGGGAGCAAGGGGATATCGGGCTTCGTGGTCAATCTGTCCACGGGCGATATCCGCCTGCGGGACACGGCTGTGCTGACGAATGTGGGCAACAGGCTGCTCTTCTCCGAGGCGCTCTTCGCCATGGCGGCGACGAGGACGACCAAGGAGGCCGTCGCCGCGGTGACGGAGATGATCGAGCAGGCCGCGCCGGATATCCCGCCGCAGGAGATCCGCCCGGCGATCAAGCGCGCGATGAGCAAGTCCATCGAGGAGAAGGGCGTCATCGACGTGCAGGACGTCGCCAGCGAGGTTTTCCGCACGGATGAGGAGCGCGAGGCGCTGATCGAGGAGGTCGGCCGCCAGATGCAGGAGGCAGCGATGGAGCCGGTGATCCCGGTGGAAAACAAGCGCGTCGTCGCCCAGCTGCAGAAGCTCAAGATCCGCACGGACAACGGCATCTCCATCACGCTCCCGCGCACGCTGGCAGACGATGAGAACAGCTTCGCCGTCGTATCCAACGACGACGGCACGGTCTCCATCATCATCAGCCGCGTGCAGGAGCTGCGCACGGAGTAAGCCGGCATGATGCGGCTGACGCTATATCAGAATAAACGCGCATGGACGCGCATACAGGGAGGAAATCATCGTGGACTGGCAGAAATACGGACAGTTTATCATCGACGAGACGGCGGCGCTGCTCGCCGTGGACAGCCCCAGCGGCATGACGCAGAAGGCGGCGGACCATGTGATCGCGCGCTTTGAGGCGCTCGGCTATGCCCCGCAGCGCACGCGCAAGGACGGCGTGATCGTCTGCCTCGGCGGGAAGAACCGCGAGGACGGCATCCTGCTGGAGGCGCACATGGATACGTTGGGCGGCATGGTCGCCGAAATCAAGAAAAACGGCCGCCTGCGCATCACGCGCATCGGCGGCCTGCAGGCGGAGAACATCGAGACGGAGAACTGCCGCGTGTACACGAAGTTTGACGGCGTGATCGAGGGCACGGCGCAGCTGGTCAACGCCTCCGTGCACGTGAATACCAAGTACGCCGAGACGCAGCGCACCTTTGACAACGTCGAGATCGTGCTCGACGAGGTCGTCTCCTCCGATGCGGAGGTGAAGAAGCTCGGCGTCCGCGTGGGCGACTATGTCTGCTTCGAGCCGCGCGTGCGCGTGACGCAGAGCGGCTACATCAAGAGCCGCTTCCTCGACGACAAGCTGAGCGTCGGCATCCTGCTGGGCTATGCGAAGTACCTCAGGGACGAGGGCGTCGAGCCCGAGCGCGCGGTGTACGTGCATGTGACCTCGTTTGAGGAGGTCGGCCACGGCGGCAGCGCGAGCGTCCCGCAGGGCGTGACCGAGGCGATCTCGGTGGATATGGGCTGCGTCGGCGAGGGGCTGGAGTGCGACGAGCGCATGGTCTCTATCTGCGCGAAGGACAGCGGCGGCCCGTACAATTACGACGTGGTCAAGGGACTCATCGCTGCGGCGGAGAAGATGGCCGCGCCGTACGCGGTGGACGTCTATCCGGCCTATGGCAGCGACGTGGAGGCGACGCTGCGCGCGGGCTATGACATCCGCCACGGCCTGATCGGCTCCGGCGTGTATGCCTCCCACGGCTACGAGCGCAGCCATGTGGACGGCGCGATCGCCACGCTGAAGGTGCTTGTGGGGTATATCGGGTAAATAGAATAAAAGCAGGTCTGCCTTTGTTCGGGCAGACCTGCAATTCTTTGGAAATGAAGTGTCGGAGCGGCGCGTGGAGAACCTCACCCGCCCCTTCGGGGCACCCTCCCCTCCCAGGGGAGGGCTTTTGGTTTATAGATATCCGTAACCTGAAGCCTTCCCCTGAGAGGGGAAGGTGGCGCCGGCGATAGCCGGTGACGGATGAGGTTCCCGCGCCGCGGCGCGACATTGTTTCTGTATTCGCTGAGAGTTCTTTGGGAGTATTATGCTGCCTTATCCTCCATCCCCGCCAGCTGGCGAAGGATGCCCCGCGCGACCACGAAGGACAGCGCGAAGGAGAGCAGATCGCTGACGGGCTGCGCCATCTGGATGCCCAGCAGGCCGCACAGCGGCGGCAGCACGAGCAGCGCCGGAATCAGGAACAGACCCTGACGGGAGACCGAGATCAGCGTGGCGCGCACGCCGTAGCCGATGGACTGGGTGAACATGTTGCTCATGACAATGAAGCCCCAGAGCGGGATGGTGCACAGCTGCAGCCGCAGGGCGAGCGTGCCGATGCGGATGACCTCCAGATCGTCCCGGCGGAAGACGGCGATGATCTGGCTGGAGAGGAGCATGGAGCCCAGGCCAAGGACGATCAGGATGCAGGTGGTCACCTTTACGCAGTAGGCAAAGGCCTTGCGCACGCGGGTATACGCGCCCGCGCCGTAGGAGAAGCCGCAGACCGGCTGAAAGCCCTGGCCAAAGCCGATGACGGAGGAATTGATGAACATCACGAAGCGGCCTACGATGGACATCGCCGCAATCGCCGCGTCGCCGTAGGCGGCAGCGGTGGTATTGAGCAGGATGTTCGACACGCTGGCAATGCCCTGACGGCCCAGCGACGGCACGCCGTTGTAGAGGATGCGGCCATACATGGAGAGCGTCGGGCGGAAATGCTTGAAGCGGATGGAGATGGCGTCCGGACGGGTATTGGACATGAAGAGCAGGATGGCGAAGGAGACGAACTGGGAGAACGCCGTGGCGATGGCCGCGCCTGCCGTGCCCAGACCGAGGCCGAAGATGAGGATCGGGTCGAGGATCATGTTGAGGATGCCGCCGGCGGTGATGCCGATCATGCCGTACATGGCAAGGCCCTCAAAGCGGAGCATGTTGTTCATCGCGAAGGAGGCCATGATGAACGGCGTGCCGTAGAAGATGTAGGTCGCATAGTCGATGGCGTAGGGCGCGATGGTCTCCGTCGCGCCGAGGAAATAAACCAGCGGCTCGATGCACGAGAGGCCGGCGATGGCGATGACCACGCCCACGGCGAACGCGGTGATGACGCCCACGGAGACAAAGCGGCGCGCACGCTTTTCATCCCCCGCGCCGAGCGCCTGGGAGACGTTTGTGCCGCTGCCCATGCCGATGGTGAAGGCGATGGCCTGCACGATGGTCATGATGGAGAAGGTGACGCCGACCGCGGCGGAGGCGGAGGTGCCGATCTGCGAGACGAAGAAGGTATCTGCCATGTTGTAGATGGCGGAGATGAGCATGGAGATGATGGACGGGACGGCGAGCCGGGGAATGACCTTGTTGATCGGCTCGTGAAGGAGCATGCGGTTGCGTTCCTGTGCGGTCATGGGGAATCGATACCTCCGTTAAAGACAATAACCGATGAGGGAGAGGACGGCGCTCAGGGCGAGCGCGGCGAGCACATCCGAGGGATAATGCTGGCCGGAGAGAACGCGCAGCGCGGCGACAAGCAGCGCGAGCGCGGACATGGCGATGATGATGGCCGGATGGGGAAAGGCATAGACCGCTGCGAAGGCGATGGCCGCGGCGCTGGCAGCGTGGCGGCTGGGCATGCTCTTGCCCTTTCCTGGGCGATAGGGGCCGACGGGCTCCGCGTCAAACGCGTCGTACGGCCTCCTTCGGCCGATGACGGGGCGCAGCGCCGTGACGAGGAGAAAGCACGCGGCGGGCACGGCAATGGCGCGCAGGATGCGCGGATCCTGTCTGAGCAGCAGCGCGGCGAGCGCGGCAAAATACGCCGCCGCGCACACGAGCGTGGGCAGGCGCAGGGCCTTTGCTCCGCCGGGCAGGCGGCTAACGATGCGCCGGGTCGCGCCGGTCATGCGGATATACTGGTCTCTGGTCATGGGATTCTCCGTGCGCCCTGCGGCGCGGCGGCTGCCTGCGCTTGACGGGGCGCGGCGGCGAAGGGTATAATCAGGAGAGCCCTTGCGGGGCATCAACGGGCATACGGGGGAATGAGCATGAAGAAGAGCACGCCTGAACTGGAAAAGATGAGGACGGCCGTCTTTGATATGGACGGCACGGTGCTCGATTCCATGAGCGAATGGCGGCGGCTGAATACGGAATTCCTCCGCAGCCGGGGCATAGAGCCGACCGAGGCGCAGCGCGCGCAGATGATGCAGATCACCGGGCGGCTGGTGGTCGACTATTACAGGGAGCACTTCGGGTTTGAGACGGACTTTGACACGCTGTGCGCCGAGTCCGTGGGCAAGATGGAGGCGCGCTACCGCGCGGGCCTGCCGGCAAAGCCCGGCGCGCTTGACTACCTGCGGCGGCTGGGCGCGTGCGGCGTGCGGCGGGTGATCGCCACGGCGACGCCGGAGCCCCTTGCGCGCATCGCGCTTGAGAACGCCGGCCTGCTTGGCGAGCTGGACGACGTGTTCTCCGTCGAGATGATCGGCGGGGGCAAGGGCGAAGCGGATTTCTACGCGCGGCTGGCGGAGCGGCTTGGCGTGGAGCTCCATACGATGGTGATGTTCGAGGATGCGCCCTATGCCATGCGCGGCGCAGTGGCGGCGGGCATCGGCGTGATCGGAATCACCGACGCGACCAATGCAGCCGACCGCGAAGCGATCCATGCGCTGTGCGGCGCGGTGATCGACTCGTTTGATGAATTGGAATAAAAAACCGCCTTCCCCTTCCCGGGGGAAGGCGATTCTTTTTTATTGGACCCATGCCGTGCGGCGGCTTACAGCAGCTCCCGCAGCGTCAGCGCGCAGAGCAGTTCCTTCGGGAAGGCGCGCAGCGTGCGCATCGTCAGGTGAGAAAGCGTGGTCTCGCGCTCGAGCAGCCTGTGCAGGCAGGCGATGATCAGCCGGCCGTCAGGCTGGGGCGGGGCGAGGAGCACGCCGATGCGCCCGCCGGGCAGGGAGGCGAGCATCTCATCCGCCTGCTCATAATCGAGCGCGGCGCGCAGGGCCTCGGTGAAGGACGGCAGGGTGTAGACCTTTGCCGGGTCCAGATGGGCGACGTCGGCGCACAGCTCGCAGGCGCGCAGCAGATAATCGCAGGCGTCCGGCGCGCCGGGCAGCTCCTCCTCAAGGATGGAAAGGAGCGGCGAGGCGTCCGGCTTGCGGGCGAGAATCAGATCAAAGCGGGAGAGCTGCGCGAGGAAGTCCTCCGCCCGGCGCGCATAATCCCGCACGGAATCGGGATCGAACGAGTAGCGGAAGCCGCGCAGGCGGCCAAAGGCGCGCAGCGTATCGTTGCGGCCGAGGATGCGATTGACGGCGGAGCGCTGGGGATCAAAGCTCAGCAGACCGCCCAGCGGATGGCTTGCGCGGATGTAGGTGACATTCGGGCGGCGGGCATACTGATGATGCGCCTGCTGGCGGCCAATGTCGATGGCGATCACGTGCCGCGCACCCTGACGCAGGGCCATGGCGACGGGAACGTTGTCCGCATAGCCGCCGTCGACATAGCGCTCCTCGCCGATTACTGTCATCGGGAAGGCGGGGTAGCACGAGGCGGAGGCCAGCAGCCAGCTCTCCGCGCTGCCGGGGGCCATGTCGCTAAGCATCATCTCCACCCCGGAGAGAGAGGGGAAGCGCGCGGCGACGAGGCCGAAGCGGATGCTGCTCCTGCGCAGCGCATCCTCGTCGACGTAGCGGCTGAGCAGCTCGGCAAAGGGGGAGATATTCAGCGTGATATGCTGGGCATGCCTGCGGAGGAAGTCGATCAGATTCTCCGGCTGGCCAAAGAGCCCCTCGATCTCCTCGGCGATGGCGAGGCTTTCCGGCGCGACGAGATCGTCAAGGCTCAGCTGCGCCCAGAGCTCGGCGGCTTCATCCATGCGGCCCTGGGCATACATGGCGGCATGAAGCGCGCCGACAGACGTGCCATACACGCTGCCGGCGCGGATGCCGAGGGAATCAAGGGCCTCTGCGGCGCCGAGCTGATAGGCGCCCTTTGCGCCGCCGCCGCCGAAGACGAGCGCCGTCTCGGACGGGATGAGCAGGCGCATTATTCGCGCTCCTCGATCTGAGCGAGATTGACGAGCATCTCGACCGTCTTCTCCACGCCCATCAGCGCGGAATTGATGCAGATGTCGTAATTCTGCGCCTTGCCCCACTTGCGGTCGGTGTAGCGGAAGTAGTGATTGCCGCGCTCCTTGTCGGAGGTGGCGATGGCCTTCAGCGCCGCGGCCTCATCGAGGTGATAGAGCCTCATGATGCGCTCCACGCGCGCCTCGATGGGCGCATGGATGAAGACGTTGATCGTATTCTTGCGCTCGGAGAGGATGTAGTCCGCGCAGCGGCCGACGATGACGGCGCTCTTCTTATTGGCGATGTCGCGGATGACCTGCGCCTGAGAGATGAAGATCGACTCGGACAGCGGCAGATAATGATGGGAGAAGAAGCCGCCGGAGTACGCTGCGGAGGCGGACAGATTATGGACGAGGCCGCTCTTGACGCGCTGCTCGTTGCTGGCGATAAACTCATGGGAGAGGCCGCTCTTTTCCGCGGCAAGGTTGATGATTTCCTTGTCATAAAAGGAGATGCCCAGCTTCTTGGCGACAGCCTGACCGATCTCGCGGCCGCCGCTGCCGTATTCACGGCCGATGGTGATGATAAGCGGTTGATGCATAGGATTGACCTCCTTTGGTTTCGCGTGTGCCGGGTATGCCCCGGCCTCTGTCCTTATTATATCATATTTCGCGCAGGGTGAAAGTTTGTTTTTTTGATTCTTCTGTGATACAATTGTCGATAACAAGGCTTAAATGACGGCCGAAGGTTTCCAAAGGGCGACCGGAAAGCCCTTTGGCGGGGTGATGGGGCAGAGCCCCATGTTCTTGTCGGCGAAGAATCAATTTATGGAGAAGTTCCTGATATGGGCGATGGAGGAAATATGACAATTCGACTGTATGACGACGATGCGCAGCTGCTGCGCTTTACCGCGCGCGTGATGACCTGCGAGGCAAAGAAGGACGGCTATGCCGTCGTGCTCGACTGCACGGCCTTCTTCCCCGAGGGCGGCGGACAGGGCGCGGACCACGGCACGCTGGGCGGCGTGCGCGTGCTCGACTGCCACGATGTGGGCGGCGAGGTCGTGCACACGACGGATGCGCCGCTCGCCCCGGGCAGCGAGGTTGTGGGCGAGGTGGACGCGCAGCGCAGGCTGGATATGATGCAGCAGCACAGCGGCGAGCACATCTTCTCCGGTCTCGTGCATGGCCATTTCGGCTATGACAACGTGGGCTTCCACATCGGCTCCGAGGCTGTGACCATGGATTTCAACGGCCCGCTGACGGACGAAGACGTCCGCATGATCGAGCGGGAGGCCAACGCCATCGTGTGGAAGAACATCCCGGTCGTCACCCTCCTGCCGGACGCGCAGGAGCTGGCGCAGATGACCTACCGCAGCAAGAAGGCGCTGGAGGGTACGGTGCGCATCGTGACCATCGAGGGCGCGGACACCTGCGCCTGCTGCGGCACGCATGTGCGCCTGACGGGCAGCATCGGGCAGATCAAGGTGCTCTCCTGCCAGAAGTACAAGAGCGGCGTGCGCGTGTCCATCCTCTGCGGCAGGCGCGCGCTGGAGGAGGAGACCGCCCAGCAGGAGCAGCTGCGCCGCGCGGCGGTCGCCCTCTCGGCCAAGCAGCACGAGGCGGCGGAGGCCGTGGAGCGCGTGATCGCCGAGCGCGATCACCTCAGATGGCAGAATGAGCAGCTCGGCCTGCGCCTCTATGAGATGATGGCCAAGGCCGAGGAGGGGAATGACGCGCGCGTGGTCGCCTGCGACGTGCTCACCCCCGGCGCGCTGCGCAAGGCGGCGGGCAGGCTCTGCACGGGCGCGAAGTACGGCCTTGTGCTCCTCACGCGGGAGGACGGCGGCTGGAGTTTTGCCCTGTCCTCGCAGACGGAGGACGTCCGCCCGGCGACGCGCGCGCTGTGCGAGGCCTTCGGCGGCAAGGGCGGCGGCCCGAAGGACATGACCCAGGGCGTGCTGACTGCGGGCAGCGAGGCTCAGATCCGCGAAAAACTTTCGCAGCTGTGATCAATAAAATGAATAAGCCAAAACCCCGAGGCATTGCTGCCCCGGGGTTTTGACTGTGTGTTATGCTGTTTATCCGAAAAGAGGGTACGCAAAGATCAGTACTGCAGCTTCTTCGTGGCCTCCCAGCCCTCGTTGATCGCTTCCTGATGGCTGGTGGCGTACGGGCCGATGTTCTGCGCGGTCTCCATCGGGATCGGGAAGTGCACGCAGAGGTGGCCGTCGAAGTTGTTATCCCGCAGGTGATACGGGGTGTGCGGCACATTGTGCGTGGAGCCGATGTAGGTCTTGCCGTCGGAGAAGGTGACCCAGACGACCTTCGGGGACCAGGTGACCTCGCCGCCGAACGCCTTGTTCATGATCTCGGTATCCGACGCGGTCGCCGGCTCGGCGTCCATGTGCGCGTCCTTGGTCATGATGCGCAGCGTCCAAGAGTAGCCGGTCTTGAAATCGTAGACCGTGCAGTATTCGCCGTTGGAGTAATCGCGGCGCCAGGAATAGAAATTGGAGTAGAGCACCTTGCCCGCCTGCTCGGCCTTGCCGCCCGAGGAGGAGCCGGAGGAGGAGCCCACGCCGCGCTTATAGTCCGCGTTGATCGCGGCGAGCGTGCGCTTGCCGGCGATGCCGTCGGCGGTGAGGCCCTTTGACTTCTGGAAGGCGATGACCGCGTCCTCGGTCTTTTCGCCGAAGTTGCCGGTGATGTTGCCGTTGTAGAAGCCGAGCTTGTTGAGCATCTTCTGCAGCTTCTTAACCTCGTCGTCCTTGGTGTTGAGCATCAGCGTCTTGCTGGTGTCCAGCGTGGTGGAACTGGAGGAGCTGGAAGAAGAGGAAGAGCTCGAAGAAGAGCTGGAAGAAGAGGAGCCGGAGCTCTTGAGCTTGCTGGCGATCTTGTCAAGCGTCTTGGAGCCGGCGATGCCGTCGGCGGAGAGGCTGTTCGCCTTCTGGAAGTTATAGACGGCCTCCTTGGTGAGCTTGCCGAAATTGCCGGTCACGGAGCCGGTGTAGTAGCCCAGATCCTTGAGATTCTGCTGCAGGGTGCGCACAGCGCTGGACTGCGTGCCATACTTGAGCAGGGAGGAGCTGGAGGAAGAGCTATTGGACGAAGAGGAGCCGGAGGAGCTGGAAGAGGAGCTGCTGCCGGAATTCTTCTTGAGCGCGGTGGCGACCTTGGCCAGCGTCTTGGAGCCGGCGATGCCGTCGGCGGAGAGGCCGTTCGCCTTCTGGAAGGCGGTGACGGCGGCCTCGGTCAGCGAGCCGTAGTGGCCGCTGACGGTGCCCTTGTAGTAGCCCAGATCCTTGAGATCCTCCTGAAGCTGGCGCACAGCGTCGCTGCGGCTGCCGTGGCGCAGGGTGGAACCGGAGGAAGAGGACGAGGAGCCCGAGGAGGAAGAGGAAGACGAGGAGGACTCGCTCACATCGGCGGCGTCAAAGAGCGCTCGAATGGTATCCTCGCCCGCGATGCCGTCGTCCTCAAGGGCGTACTTCTTCTGGAAGGCCTTGACGGCGGCCTGCGTCTTGGAGCCATAGTGGCCGGTGATCTCACCACTATAGAGCTTGAGCTGCTTGAGCGCGGTTTGGATGGTGGCGATCTCGTCGGCTTCATCGCCGAGGCTGTAGCTCTGCGCAGAAGCGAGGGCGCACGCACCGATCATGAACACGGCAAGCACGAGTGTGATTATCTTTTGTAATGACGCATTGATCTTCATTTGGGCATGCGTCTCCTTTCATCTCGACTTTGTAATTAGTTTATTACAGATTGTAATAATTGTCAAGATGGTTTTCGCATTCCGGCCGTCAAGGAGCCTTGATACGGCAGAAATAAGGGGATGCGGCGGCGGATTTCCTGCAGACAGCATCGGATGTGCGCACAAAATGTGACAGAATTGTCACAAATGAGCGCGGGCGGTGCGTGCTTTTTCTTGGTGTGCACATGTGGTATAATACGGATATTAAAGCTTTGGAGGCGGCGATGTACACAATCACGCAGGCACGGGATGCAATCGGCAATACGGCGTACTTTGCCCGGGGGCGGGCTTATGCCCAGGCGGGGCATGTGCTCCGGCATAAGGTGGTCGCCGACGGCGGGCGGCTGATGGCCTACGGCACCGTGCGCGGGCACGGGCAGCACTACAGCGTGGGCTTTACCTATGATGAGGAAAAGGGGCGCTTTACGCAGGCTTCCTGCGACTGCCCGGCGTTTGAGCGCGCGGCCTTCGGCTGCAAGCATGTGGCGGCGCTGATGATCGCCGTCCATCAGGCGCAGGAGAATAAGCAGCGCCGGAGCGGCAGCGCAGAGCCGCCGGTCATGGACGAGACGGACCGCGTGATCCGCGATGCGGAGCGCACGCTGGAGCAGGCGGCAAAGACGCTTGCCGGCATGGACGCGGACGTCGCGGGCCGGGAGGACATCTTCAGCTGGATTGAGCGCATAACGAAGGGGCGGGAGCAGGAGCGCCTCCGCCGTGAACAGGGGCAGGAAGAGGCGCGCCGCCGCCGGGAAAAGGAACTGCAGGAAGCGCGCCGCCGCCAGCAGGAGGAACAGGAGCGTGAACGCGCGCGCATGGAACGCGAGCGGCGCGAGAGCTTTGTGCGCGGGCTGCTCGACGGCGCGCAGGCTGCGCGGAGCGCGCATGGCCCGCTGCCGGGCGCGGCGCAGGGGGAGAAGGTCCGCCTGATTCCCGTGCTGACGATGATGGAAGAAGGCGTGACGCTGGAACTGCGCATCGGGCGCAGGCGGATGTACATCGTGCGCAGCATCGACGAGTTTGCGCGGCGCATGGCCGAGCGGGAGACCGCCGTCTACGGCAAGGAGCTGACGCTGCGCCACCTTGAAGAGGAATTTGCCGAGGAGGACAGGCCGCTTCTGTGGCATGTCCTCGCGCTGGCGGACGGCGCGCCGAGGATGAGCGCGGGGCAGCTCTTCCTGCAGGGGGCGCAGCTGGATCAGACGATGCGCCTGCTGCTGGGCCGCGCGGCGGAGACGCGGGGCAGCGATGGACAGTTTGTCCCCGTGACGATCCGCGAGGGCGCGGCGCAGATCGAGGCGAGCCTCGTCCGCGAGGGCGGCGATGTGCGGCTGAGCCTCGGCGAGAGGCGCTGCGTGCGGGGCGTCGCCGGCGCATATTTCTTTGAAGAAGAGAGCGTTGTCTGCGTATTCGGCGCGGCGTACGACCGGATTGCAGGCCTGCTCTCCGTGGGCGAGGCCTACCCCGGCGGCCTGCTCCTCGGGCAGGCGCAGCTGCCCGCCGTCTGCGCGCGGGTGATCGCCCCGGCGGGCGGGAGCGTGCAGATGCGCGAGGGCGGGGACATCCTCGAGATGAATACGCCCATGCCGCTGACCGTGCGCTACTACATCGATCTGCAGGACGGCGCGCCCGCCGCCGCGGATAAGCAGACGAACAAGCGGGCGGAGAAGGACGAATGCCTGACCTGCCGGCTGGAGACGAGCTACCTTGGCCAAGCGGTGCGCCCCGGCGAGGAAGCGCCGCACATCCGCAGGGACGAGGAGGCGGAGGCGCTGGCCCTCGCTGCGGCGAAGGCGGTCTTCCCGGACGCGCAGGATGCGCAGACCTGCGCCTTCTATGGAAGCGATGAGGAGACGTATGCGCTGCTGAGCGAGCGGCTGCCGGAATTGTCGGCATACGGCGAGGTCATGGTGGCTGAGCGGCTGGCGCAGATGAACGTCAAAAAGCGGCGGGCGATGACCTTTGGCCTCTCTGCGGCGCAGGAGGAGCTGATCCTCAAGAGCGACCTTGGCGGTCTGACGCAGGACGACCTGCGCGCGGCCTATCTGGCCTACCGGCAGAGGCGGCGCTTCGTCCGGCTGAAGGACGGCACATTCCTCTCCGGCGAGGCGCTGGAGCAGGCGGCGAAGACGGGCGAGATGCTCGACACGCTCGACGTCAGCGCGGAGCAGGTGAAGGAGGGCGCGAGGATCCCGGCGAGCCGCGCGCTCTATATCGAAGAGGCGCTCAAGAACCGGGAGGAGGCGACGCTCAGCGCCCCGGGCGAGGTGCGCGACTGGATGGACAGGCTGCGCCGGGCGCAGGCGGCGGACGTGGAGCCGCCCAGGAGCCTGAACGCCACGCTCCGCGGCTATCAGGAGACGGGCCTCTCGTGGCTCTGCGCGCTGAGCGAGGCGGGCTTCGGCGGGATTCTGGCCGATGACATGGGCCTTGGCAAGACGATACAGGCGCTGGCGATGCTGCTGCACGATAAGGAGCGCGGCGAGCGCGTGCGCGCGCTGGTCATCTGCCCGGCGTCGCTGCAGCTCAACTGGCTGAGCGAAGCCGAGCGCTTTGCGCCCACGCTGCGCGCGCAGGCGATGCTCGGCGACGGCGCGCAGAGAAAGGAGCTTATCGCAAGCATCGCCCATGAGGATGGGCCGGAGCTGCTCATCGCTTCCTATGATCAGGTGCGCCGCGACGCGCAGCTGTATGAGAGCACGGAATTGAGCCATATCCTGCTGGACGAGGCGCAGCACATCAAAAACGCGGCCTCCCTCGGCGCGCGGGCGGTCAAGACGCTGAAGGCAAAGCACCGCTTCGCCATGACCGGCACGCCGGTGGAAAACAGGCTCAGCGAGCTGTGGTCGATCTTTGATTTCCTGATGCCGGGCTATCTGTACAGCTACAAGAAATTCAAGGAGCGCTTTGAGCAGCCGATCGTCCATGACGCGGACGAGGAGGCGCGCGAGCGCCTGCGGATGATGACCGCGCCGTTCATCCTGCGCAGGATGAAGAGGGACGTGCTCGACGACCTGCCGGACAAGACCGAGACGATCATGACGAGCGAAATGACCGCGCCGCAGGGCAAGCTCTACGCCGCTTATGCGGCGAGGCTGATTGCCGAGGCGGACGGCGGGCTCGCCGACGCACAGAGCCGGATGAAGATCCTCGCCGGGCTGACGCGGCTGCGGCAGCTCTGCTGCGACCCGCGCCTTTGCGTGGAGGAATACGACGGAGGATCGGGCAAGCTGGCGCAGTGCGTGGAGCTGGTGCGCGAACTGCATGAGGACGGGCACAGGATGCTGATCTTCTCGCAGTTCACCTCGATGCTGGAGATCCTCAAAAAGGCGCTGGAGGCGGAGGGCTTTGCCGTGCTGGAACTGACCGGCGAGACGGGCAAGCGCGAGCGCATGCAGCTGGCCGGGCGCTTTAACGGCGGGGAGGGCGACGTCTTCCTTATCTCGCTCAAGGCGGGCGGCACAGGCCTCAACCTGACCGGCGCGGATGTGGTCATTCACTATGATCCATGGTGGAACACGGCGGCGCAGAATCAGGCGACCGACCGCGCCTACCGCATCGGGCAGACGCGCGGCGTGCAGGTGATCTCGCTGATCGCCTCCGGCACGGTGGAGGAGCGCATCCTGCGCCTGCAGCAGAAGAAGGCCGCGCTCAGCGACGGCGTGCTGGAGGGCGGGGACAACCTCTTCACGCTGGATGCGGAGGCGTTTAGGGACATTCTCAGGGGATAAAAAAAGAAGGCTGCCGGTATTGAACGGCAGCCTCTTTGTCTATTCAATTCTTATCGGTGCGGCGGAAGGACCAGCTGCCCTCCTCAAGCGCGATGTCGCGGTGGGTGACGCTGACGCTCTGGCCGATGGCGCGAAGATGCGCGCCCAGCGCCTCGCTGATGGCGACGGAGCGATGCGCGCCGCCCGTGCAGCCGATGGCGATCATCAGCCGGCGCTTACCCTCGCGCTGATACAGCGGGATCAGGTAGTCGACCATGTCGTACAGATGGGAGAGGAAGGCGCGCGTCTCCTCCTTGCCCAGCACGTAATCGCGCACGGGAGCCTCAAGGCCGGTGTACGCGCGGATTTCCCGGATATAGAACGGATTGGGCAGGAAGCGCACGTCGAAGACGAGGTCGCTCTCGCGGGGGATGCCGCGCTTGAAGCCGAAGGACATGATTTCCGTGCGCAGGCTGCGGACGCTGCTCTCGTCGCTGAGCACGAGCTCATCCACGCGCTCGCACAGTTCCCTTGCCCGAAGGCCCGCTGTGGAGAGGATGAAATGCGCGCGCTCGCGCAGCGGCTGGAGCAGCGCGCGCTCTGCGGTGAGCGCCTGCTCGAGCGTCACGCCGCTGCCGGAGAGCGGGTGATCGCGGCGCGTCTCCTTGTAGCGGTCGATGAGGGTCTCGTCATCCGCTTCCAGAAAGAGCATGGACAGGCTGCCCGTGCTGTCGCTGTGGTCGAGCGCGGAGAGGACGGCCTGCGCGTCAAAGAGGGCCCCGGAGCGGGTGTCCACGCCCAGCGCGACGCTCTTCTCCATCTCCATCTTTTCGCACAGCTCAATGGCCTGGCTGAGCAGCTGCGGCGGCAGATTGTCCATACACAGATAGCCGACATCCTCCAGATGATGCAGGACGCTGGTCTTGCCCGCGCCGGACATGCCCGTGACAATCAGAAACTTCATCTGCTGTAATCCTTTCGTGTTAAGCGTCCTCGCCGAGGATGCGGACCTCGGGTTCAAGGATGACGCCGGTGGCGTCGAGCACATGCTTGCGCACGAGGGCCATGAGGCTGAGAACATCCGTCGCGGTCGCATTGCCGGTGTTGACGATGAAGCCCGCGTGCTTGGGGCTGACCTGCGCGTCGCCGACATGCAGACCGCGGAGGCCGCAGTCGTCGATCAGCTTGGCGGCGAAGAGCCCCTCCGGGCGCTTGAAGGTGCTGCCTGCGCTGGGGAAGTCGAGCGGCTGCTTTTCCCTGCGCTGGCGGGCGAGATCCTCCATCCGGGCGCGGATGGCGTCGGGATCGCCGGGGCGCAGCTGCATGGTCACGCCGGTGACGACGATGTTTTCCTGCATAAGGGCGCTCCTGCGGTAGCCAAAGCCCAGCGCCTTGCCCTCGAAGGAGACGGGCGCGCCTGTTGCGCAGGAGACGGCGTCCACACGGGTGACGACCTGGGAAAGATCGCTGCCGTATGCGCCGGCATTCATGATGACGCCGCCGCCGATGGTGCCGGGTATGCCGGCTACCTCGGCCAGTCCGTCGAGCCCCTCGCGCATGGCGAACTGGGCGCATGCGCCGAGCAGAGCGCCGGACTGCGCGTGGATGACGTCGCCCTCCTCTCTGGTGACGGCAGAGAAGCTGCCGCAGATGCGCAGCACGAGACCGCGAATGCCGCCGTCGCGGACGACAAGATTGGAGCCGTTGCCGATGATCGTCACCGGGACGCCGGCCTGGTGCGCGGCGCGCAGGGCGATGGAGATCTCGTTGGCAGAGGCAATATTGACCAGCACATCGGCGCGGCCGCCGACGCGGAATGTGGTATAGCGGGACATGGGCGCGCCGGGCAGGATGCGCTCGGGCGCGAAGTTCTCTTTGACAAGAACCTTGATCAGGGTATCCATGAAGCTGCAGTTCCTCCAGATATCGAATATCCATATTGTACCCTAACTCGCGGGGGAAGACAAGCGGCAATTCATCCCGCGCATATTGCTGGCGTGGAATGGCAATATATAAATAGGAAGGAATCAGTCGGTTCGGATGCGCGGGTGATTGCTCTGTATGGAGCATATGCGGGAAAAATAAAAAATGTTCAAAAAAGTGTAAAAAAGGTGTTGACAAAAGAGGTCAGACGAGTTATACTAACTAAGCTGTCAGCGCGAACGACGTTTCAACCTGACGCATGATCCTTGAAAACGATACAGAATCAAGAAGAACGCGAAGCTATGATTTTCACGAGTCATAGCAAACAAAGACAGTCAATTCGTAAATGAGTTTTGAGCTTGGAGCAGATGCTTCAAGGTTCATACAGGATTTAACACGAGAGTTTGATCCTGGCTCAGGACGAACG
>JAGBFR010000066.1 GCA_017936375.1 Clostridia bacterium | reverse complement strand
GGTCAACGTGGCCGATGGTGCCAATGTTAACGTGCGGCTTCGTGCGCTCAAACTTTTGCTTCGCCATTGGAATTACCTCCTCAAAATCATTTCGGCTGACAGTTGTTTGCTGCGGCCCGCCGAAATATCGGAGGTCGCTGTGGAGCAGGTGATGGGAATCGAACCCACGCGATCAGCTTGGGAAGCTGAAGTTCTGCCATTAAACTACACCTGCAAATCCTGTCAACCGGATTTACTCAACTGATATTCTATCGAAATATCGGGATGTTGTCAATAGCCGAGGGGGATTTTCTTCCCCCGGCTCCCCGCGCTCATGCGCGGTCATTCTTCTCCTGAATGAGCTTTTCCAGCTTGTGCTTGACGCGCTGGAGCGCGTTGTCGATCGACTTGACATGGCGGTCAAGCATCACGGCGATCTCCTGATAGCTCTTGCCGTCAAGATACGCCGCGAGCACCTTTCTCTCCAGCGGAGAGAGCGCCTCGTCGATGCGCGTCTCGATGCTCACATAGCTCTCCTGCCCGATGATCAGCTCCTCCGGATCCGCGCCGCGGCCCTCGGTGATCACGTCCATGAGCGTGCGGTCGCTTTCGTCCTCATAGATCGGCTTATTCAGGGAGACGTAGGAGTTGAGCGGGATGTGCTTCTGCCTCGTCGCGGTCTTGATGGCGGTGATGATCTGCCGGGTGACGCACAATTCCGCAAAGGCATGGAAGGAGGAGAGCTTATCGGGCTTAAAGTCCCGGAAGGCCTTGAACAGGCCGATCATGCCCTCCTGCACAATGTCCTCGTGATCCGCGCCGACAAGAAAATAGGAACGGGCCTTGGACCGCACAAAGTTTTTGTACTTATTCAGCAGGTATTCCGACGCGTCGGCGTCGCCCTGCTGGGCGAGCATCGCAATCTCCTCGTCGGTCATGCTGTCGAAGTCGTAGGTCATGGTGTTCCTCCTTGGCTTGCGCCGCGTCCTGCGGCATTGATTGCGGATTGGCGTTCCCGCCATCTGCCGGGGATCGCCCGGCCATGGATCAGCCGATCAGTCCTCGCCGCGGCGCATGCGCTCAAAGATCTCGCGCTGATGCGGCGGCAGGCGGGAGAAGATATCCCCTCGGGAGACCTTCTCCTCCTTCATGCGCACGCGGCCGACGCTCCTGGTCTGCGTGAGCTCGATGAGGAACTCGCGCGAGGAGATGCGCACCGCGCCGCGCCCGAGCGTGACCGTCTGCTCGACGGAGTCGCTCGTCGCCACGCGCACATGACGCCACTTGGGCGCCTGCGCGCAGAGGGTTTCAATGTAGTTATCGGCGCTCTCGGCGTGCTTGGTGAAGACGACCTCCACCCCATGCACGACCGAGCGCGAACGCACGGGCCTGTCCGTGTAGTGGCCGTCAAAGACGACGACAACCTCCTCGCCGGAATACCCGGCGTAGTCGGCGATCAGATGAACCAGCCGCTCGCGCGCCTCGTCGATGGACAGATGCTCCTGCCGCGGCACATTCCACGCGCCGATGACGTTATAGCCGTCCACCAGAAGAAGGGGCTTCATTCTCAATCCCTCGCCGCCGCCATGGCATAGAGCAGCACGCCCGCCGCCACGGAGGCATTCAGGGAGTCGAGCTTGCCGCGGATGGGCAGGGAGACCAGCTTGTCGCAGCTCTCCATCACCAGACGGGAAATGCCCTCGCCCTCGGAACCGATGACCAGCGCAGCCGCGCCGGAGAAATTGACCTTGCGGTAGTCCTCGCCCTTCATCGCCGCGCCGTAGACCCAGACGCCGTCCTTCTTCAGGCGCTCAATGAGGCGGGTCAGGTTCGTCTCCTTCGCCACGGGGATATGCTCCACCGCGCCCGCGCTCGCCTTCACGGCAGACGGGGTCAGGCCGACGGCCCTGCGCTCGGGGATGATGACGCCGTGCGCGCCGACGCACTCCGCGCTGCGGATGATCGCGCCGAGGTTGTGCGGGTCGGTCACGCCGTCAAGGATGACCAGGAAGGGCGCCTCGCCGCGCTCCTTCGCCAGGGCAAACATGTCCTCCACGGTCTTATACGCATAGGCGGAGGCCACGGCGATGAGACCCTGATGATTCGGGGCCATCGCGTCAAGGCGGGTACGGTCCACCTCCTGCACGACGATCTTCGCCTCGCGGGCCAGCGCCACGATCTCTCGCGCGGAGCCGATCAACTCGCCGCGGGCGACGAGCAGCTTCTCGATGTCGCGGCCGGCGCGCAGCGCCTCGCGGATCGGATTGCGGCCGACGAGCAGATTGCTTTCCATCTCCTCGGGCGGCTCGTCAAGGGCGGGCGGCGGCGCCATGCGCTCGCGGCGCTCCGGACGCGGGCCGCCAAAGGCCGGACGCTCGCCGCGATCCTGACGCTCGCCATAGGGGCGGCGCTCGCCAAAGTCACGGCGCTCCGGGCGCGGGCCGCCGAAGGACGGACGCTCGCCGCGATCCTGACGATCGCCATAGGGGCGGCGCTCCTCGCGCTGCGGACGGTCGCCGTAGGGGCGGCGCTCACCGAATTCCTTTCGCTCGCCATAGGGCTTATCGCCGTACGGCCTGCGCTCGCCGTAGCTGCGGCGCTCGGTCGGCACGGCGCGGCCCTCATCGCGGGCGGGGCGGCGGGTCTGCTCGTCGTCGCGCCAGTCCTCGCGCGGGCTCTGCGGCTTCTTGGTGAATTTATCGTAGTATGCCATGATTCAACCCTCATTACTTCTCTATGTCTTTTTGTAGGGGAGGGGCTCTGCTCCTCCCGGCCTGTCCTTAAAGGAGCGCCGCGTGTCTTTCCTTGATCTCTTTGGCTTTGCCGCAGGTGTTCTTTCCCTCGGGGCATGCGCCTGTCAGGCACGCCGGGCCCGCATGGGCAAAGAGCGAGGGCGCGGCCTTCCTGCACTCGGCAAGCATCTGCCAGGCCATCTCGCGGATCTCCCACTGCGCGCGGCTGCAGCAGCGCAGCTCGAAGAAGTGCATCAGCTCACGGGCGTTCATCGTCACCAGCAGGCGCGTGCTCGCCGCATTGGGCAGCACAAAGCGCGCATCCTGATTGGCGCTCTCTCCGGTTTTTCCCAGTTTCTCCTGCCACTGGCAATACCATGCATGCATCTGATCCATCTGGCGGATGAATTCCGCCTCCTCCGCCTCGCCGAGCGCGGAGATGGACGGCGGGATGACATAGTCAAATCCGCCCGCCATGGACACATAGCGCTGGCTCTGCACGGAGAAGGACGCGATGCGGTGGCGCGTCAACTGCGCCAGCAGCGCGCGGGACACGCCCTCCACCGCAAAGGTGAAGCTCGCATGCTCCGTCACGGAGAGATGCCCCCGCTCCATCACGCGGGCGATGTAGCCCTGCTGGTCCGTCGTCTCCACGCGCTCGCGCAGCGTGTCAAGATCGGCCTGCGCATAGCACAGCCGCGCGCCGAGCGCCACGACCTCGTCCGGGTCGGGCGTCGCGCGAAGGAGCATCACCTTCAGCTCCGCTTTAGCCATATGTCCTCCGTTCTGGCGAGCGCCATGGAAATGAGCGCGCTCAGCCGCTTCGTCTGTCCTGTCACGTATAGATAGCCCCAGAGCGCCTCAAGCGCCGTCGCGTGGGCGTAGTCCGCCGGGTCGGCGTGCTTCGGCGCGGCGTGCTTGGCCTGCGCATTGCGCCCGCGCCGGGCGACGTCCGCCTCCTCCTGCGTCAGCTCCGGGGTGATCGCCTCGAGCATGCGCGCCTGCGCCGCCGCGCTGACCATGCGCACCGCCTGCCTGTGCATCTTGCCCACCGGCATGCCGCGCGAGAGGAGGATGCTGCGCACGTACAGGTCATGCACCGTGTCGCCGATATACGCCATCTGAAGCGGGTTCATCTCCCGGGGATCGGGCGCGCCGGTCTCGCCGCGCACCGCGTCAAGCCATTCCTGCCGCAAAGAAATCTGTGCCTCTTTTCATGCGCTGCGGGCATGCCGCGCGCTGTATTGCATGGGTGTTATTTGGAAGAAACGCCCCCGCGGTCTGCAAAGAGGCATTCTTATCCATTTTTACTGATACAGTATACCATCAAGCCCCCAAAAATACAA
This sequence comes from Clostridia bacterium, assembly GCA_017936375.1. Taxonomy (GTDB): domain Bacteria; phylum Bacillota; class Clostridia; order Christensenellales; family Aristaeellaceae; genus Ventricola. The sequence goes on along the minus strand of JAGBFR010000066.1, from coordinate 69,663 downwards.
CCAGGAAAGCATGCACAAAGGGCGGAAACGGCGCGCCGCCCCACCCGGATGATTCAGTTTTCCCCGCCTCTGTCCACCGCCGCAAGCGCCGCCGGCCTCTCCCCCGGCAGCGCCGCCCAGCGCAGCACGCCCTCGGCAATCGCCTGCGCCACGCGCTGGCGGTAATCCCCGGTGAGCAGCAGCGCCTCCTCCTCCCTGTTGGAGAGAAAGCCGCACTCCACCAGCGCAGAGGGCACGCCGAGGGTGAGGATGTAGTAATCCCCGCCGAGCGCCGAACGCTTTGTCCCGGGCCTGAGGACGTCGATCATCGCCCCCTGCACAGCGCCCGCCAGTAGCCGCCCCGCCGGGCAGCCCTCCCGATAGAAGATCTGCGGCCCGCTCTCGCTGCGCCCGGCGTATTCGTTCATGTGGATGGAGAGCACGACGTCCGCCTCCCCGCCCATGATGATCGCCGCGCGGCGCTGCATATCCTGCAGCTTCCTGCGGATGGGCGGGTCCTCGTCGCAGAGCGCATAATCCCCCGTACGCGTGAGCACAACCTGCGCGCCCTGCGCCGCCAGCAGCCTCGCCGTGCGCAGGGCGACGTCCAGATTGAGCGTCTTTTCCGGCGTGCCGCTCACCCGCCCGACAGCGCCGCCGTCATAGCCCCCGTGCCCCGCGTCCACGGCGATGATCAGCCCCGAGAGCGGGCCGGGCGCGGGCGTAGCCGACGGCTCCATCCCCTGCACAGTCGCCTTCGGCAGAGGGAAAAACGCCTGCGCCGCATTGCCCCCGGCCCCGGCCAGCAGCGCCGCCGTACACAGCGCCGAGGCAAAGAGCACCGCCCCCGCCGCCATGCGCACCCGATCCCCCGTCAGGGCACGCAGCCGCGCGCCAAGCCTTCCCGGCATCCTCATCGCACCGCCTCCCCGTGATCCGATTTACTCAGGGATATGCCTTGCGCTGGCGGATTATGAAAACAGGGCGCGGGGCGGCCCAAATTATGGCAGGGTATACACGGATATGTCGCCCGCTCAACAAATTGTTACAAATTGTTATACACCGGTTTCCACAGGTTATAAACACGTTTTCCACACTTATCCCCAGATTTGTCCACAGCGTTTTTTCGGGAAATGGCAGGAAAAAACGCTTTTTCCCACAGGTTTTCCCGATTGTCCACACAAGTTTTCCAGAATTATCCTTACACTTGTGGATAACTCAACTTTTCCACAAGTGTGTAAATATGACAAAGCTGCGTGTCAAATGTTACAGATTTGTAACACTTTCGACGCAGCTTTGACACATTTTTCCTTGTGGGATATCGTTTTTTTACGTTCAGTTGTTTATGATGCCATGACCGCTTTGTTTCACACGAGGCGCAGGGACGGGCAGGCATTCAGATCGAGAGAGGCGACCTCCCCGCGCATGAGCCTGTAGAACGCCGCGCTGCCGATCATCGCCGCATTGTCCGTGCAGAGGATCGGCGGGGGCATCATGAGCTTAATGCCATTCTTCTGGCACTTGTCGTTCATCGTATTGCGCAGGCCGGAGTTGCTCGCCACGCCTCCGGCGAGAGCCAGCACGGGGCTGCCCGTCTCCTTCGCGGCGAGGACGGCCTTGTCGCTGAGCAGCTCGACCGCCGCATGCTGGAAGCTCGCGGCAATATCCGCCGCGGGCACCTCCTGCCCGTTCTGGCGGAGCTTGTGCACGGCGTTGATGAGCGCCGTCTTGAGCCCGGAGAAGCTGTAGTCATAGCGGCCCGGGGTCTTGACATGCGGCAGCTTCAGCGCATGCGGATTGCCCTCGCGGCTGAGCTTGTCGAGCAGCGGGCCGCCCGGATACGGCAGGCCCAGCACGCGCGCCGCCTTGTCAAAGGCCTCGCCCGCCGCGTCGTCCATCGTCTGCCCGAGCAGGGTATAGACGCCGTAGTCCTCCACGCGCACGATATGCGAATGGCCGCCCGAGGCGACAAGGCAGACAAACGGCGGCTCGAGCTCCGGATGGGCGATGTAATTCGCGCTCACATGGCCCTCGATGTGATTGACCGGGATGAGCGGCTTGCCCGAGGCATAGGCCAGCGCCTTCGCCGCGGAGACGCCGATGAGCAGCGCGCCGACAAGGCCCGGGCCGTAGGTGACGGCGATGGCGTCCACATCCGCAAGGGTCATGCCCGCCTTCTTGAGGCACTCGTCCACGACCGGATCGACGCTCTCCACATGCTTGCGGGAGGCGATCTCCGGCACGACGCCGCCGTACATCGCATGCAGCGGGATCTGCGAGGAGATGATGGAGGAGACGACCTCGCGGCCGTCCTTCACGATCGCCGCCGCCGTCTCGTCGCAGCTGGATTCTATCGCCAGAATCGTGGCGTGACCCGCCTCCATCAGACGCTTCGCCTGCTCTCTGGCACTCTGTTCGTAATTCATTGCTTGTCCCTCTCGGTCAGGTTACGGCGGACCATGCCGCCGACGATCAGATATACGGCGCACAGCAGAATCCACACAATCATGAAGGTCTGCAGCGCCTTGGTCGCCACATCCATCGCCGCGCGCTCAAAGAGCAGCTGCGGCATCATGCGGATGAGGATATCCGTCTGCGGATTGAGCAGCCAAAGGTCGTTCGCAAAAAACAGCTCATGGAAGCGGATGAACAGCGCCTCAAAGCCGCGGCCATTGATCATGATGGCGGTCAGCCCCGCAAAGGCTGCGATGAACGCCAGGCCCGCCAGTATGCCCGGCGGCATGCCGCGCCGCTTTTCCTGCGCGCCCGTCCATGCAATGACCACGGCAAGGCCCGCCGCGATGGTCATGCAGATCTGCGATACCTTCTGCGCCAGCAGCACAAGACCGCGCACATCGCGCATATGCTGCTGCTCACGCTCATTGAGCACTGCGGGCTGCGCGTCGGTTTCGCCCTTGATGAACGATACCATTTCATTGGCGAAGGCGCTCTGCTCCTCGTCCGTCAGGCCGATATAGGCCGTCGTCTGCGCGGAGACGTCCATCGCGTCCGTCACGCCCAATGTATCCATCACCGCCTGCCGCGACATGCCGCTGTACAGCTGCGGGTCATGCGCCTTCTGTACAAGCGCCGTGCACAGGCTGCCCAGCGCCGCCAGCACGATCATCAGCGCCGCAAGGTCATTGGTTATCCATTTCATACGATTCATTTTTCATTCTCCCTAAAACCGGAAAACGGACGCCGAAACGCCCGTTTTCTGTTATCAACGCTATATAGTTTTCGAGCGCCCTTCGCGCGAAGAAAACGGGTTCTTTCAGGCGCGAAGCGAAGTGGGGGTGGGCACAGCCCATTTACTGCATCTGCAGGTAAGCGGTGATGAAGCCGTCCAGCTTGCCGTCCATCACGCCCTCGACGTCGGAGGTCTCATAGCTGGTGCGGTGATCCTTGACCATGGAATACGGATGGAAGACGTAGGAGCGGATCTGGCTGCCCCACTCGATCTTCTTCATCTCGCCCTTGATCTCGGACATCTTCTCCTCGCGCTCGCGCTCGCGCAGCTCAAGCAGCTTCGCCTTGAGCATGCGCACGCAGTTCTCGCGGTTATGCACCTGATCGCGGCTGGTCTGGGAGGAGACCACGATGCCGGTCGGGTAGTGCGTCATACGCACGGCGGAGGAGGTCTTGTTGACGTTCTGTCCGCCCGCGCCGGAGGCATGGTACACGTCCACGCGGATTTCCTTCATGTCCAGCTCAATGTCGCTGTCGTCGTCCTCGATGATCGGGGAGACGTCCAGAGAGGAGAAGCTCGTCTGGCGGCGGGCATTAGCGTCGAACGGGCTGATGCGCACGAGGCGATGCACGCCCTTCTCGCTGCGCAGGAATCCGTAGGCATTCTCGCCCGTGATCTCCAGCGTGATGGACTTGAGGCCGGCCTCGTCGCCGTCGAGGATATCGATCAGCTTGACATTGTAGCCGTGGCGCTCGCAGTAGCGCATGTACATGCGCGAGAGCATCTGCGTCCAGTCCTGCGCCTCCGTTCCGCCCGCGCCCGCGTGCAGAGAGAGGTAGCAGTTGTGGTCATCATAGTCGCCGCGAAGGAGCGTCTCAAGGCGCATCTCCTCCAGCTTCGCCTGAAGGGACTTGATCTCCTCGCCGGCTTCGGCGACCAGATCATTGTCCTCCATCTCCAGCGCCAGCTCCATGGTCGCATCGATGTCGTCGGCGCGGGCGCCGAGCTTGTTGTAATTCTCCAGCTTGGCCTCGATGGTGCGCGCCTTCTTGGTCACCTGCGTGGAGCGCTCCAGATCATTCCAGAAATCCGGCTCGTTCATCGTCTCGTTGAGCTCCATGAGCTGCTCCTTGAGGCTCTCGATATTCAGCGCCTCGCTCAGCTTCGCGATGCTCTCGCGGATCTGGCCAAGCTGCTGGCGGTAAAGATCCAGTTCAATCATGGCGTTTCACTTCCTTTTATGTCACGTCTTGTGTCAACTTGGTGTTTGTCTTTGGAATAAGCAGTGCACCGCGCTGCGGCGCGGAACCTCATCCGCCCCTTCGGGGCACCTTCCCCATAGGGGAAGGCTGGCTTTGCTTTTCTTTAAGCGTCCTTGCCGCAGCAGGCCTTGTACTTCTTGCCGCTGCCGCAGGGGCAGGGATCGTTGCGGCCGACCTTCTTCGCCGCGTGGCGCGTGCCCGCGGGGCCGCCGGCGGCCTTCGCCTGGTCAAGGTTGGTCTCCTTCACCTCGGCGACCTGCTTGCGCTCCTGCTGGACGTTGATGCGCGCCATGTACATGCGGCGGACGGTGTCCTCACGGATGAGATGCACCATCTCGTCGAACATGTCGTAGCCTTCGATCTGGTATTCGGTGATCGGATTGCGGTTGCCGTAGGCGCGCAGGCCGATGCCATCGCGCAGCTGATCCATCGCGTCGATGTGATCCATCCAGCGCTTATCCACGCAGGTGAGGAGCACGACGCGCTCCAGTTCGCGGGTATCGATGCCGATGCGGGCGAATTCCTCCTCGCGCACGGCATAGAAGTCGCGCGCCTCCTGCTGAAGCAGCCCGGTGATCTCGTCCTTGTCCATGGTCTTCAGCTTCTCTTCATGCGCGCTGAAGAAGCCGATGCGGGCGCACAGGCGCTCCATATACGCGCCAAGACCGGTCAGATCCCAGTCGATCGCGTCCTCGCCGTTGCCGCAGTAGGAGCCGACCGCCTCCTCAATGAGCTTGTCCGCCATCTTGACGATCGTCTCGTGCATGTCGCGGCCCTCGAGGACCTGCGCGCGCTGCTCGTAGATCTCCTTGCGCTGCTCGTTCATGACGTCGTCATACTGCAGCACGTTCTTGCGTATCTCGTAGTTGCGCGCCTCGATGCGCTTCTGCGCATTCTCGATCTGGCCGGTGAGCATCTTCGCCTCGATCGGCTCATCCTCGGCAAGGCCCAGCTTGCTGATCATGCCGCCGACCTTCTCGCTGCCGAACAGGCGCATCAGGTCGTCCTGCAGGGAGATGAAGAACTGCGAGGAGCCCGGGTCGCCCTGACGGCCGGCGCGGCCGCGCAGCTGATTGTCGATGCGGCGGGACTCATGGCGCTCGGTGCCGATGATGTGCAGGCCGCCGACGGCGACCACGCGGTCATGCTCGGCGTCGGTCTGCTTCTTGAAGCCGTCGTAGAGCTCCTTGTACACGACGCGCGCGTCGAGGACCTCCTGCGGCAGATTCTCGTTGAAGCCGATGGCCTCCTCGATCACCATCTCGTCATAGCCCTTCTGCTTCATCGCGCGGCGGGCGAGATACTCGGGGTTGCCGCCCAGCAGGATATCCGTGCCGCGGCCGGCCATGTTCGTGGCGATGGTGACGGCGCCGTAGTGGCCCGCCTGCGCGACGATCTCGGCCTCCTTTTCGTGGTACTTCGCGTTGAGCACCTCGTGCTGGATGCCGCGCATCTTGAGCATTTTGGAGAGCAGCTCGGACACCTCGACGGAGACCGTACCGACCAGAATCGGCTGTCCCGTCTGGTGGCGGCGGTCAATCTCGGCGACGACCTGCAGGAACTTGCCCTTGACGGTCGTGTAGACGAGGTCGTTCATGTCCTTGCGGATCATGGGCTTGTTCGTCGGGATCTGCACGACGTCCAGCGCGTAGATGCCCTTGAACTCCTCCTCCTCGGTCTTGGCCGTGCCGGTCATGCCCGAGAGCTTCTTGTACATGCGGAAGTAATTCTGGAAGGTGACAGTCGCCAGCGTCTTGCTCTCGCGCTCAACCTTCACATGCTCCTTCGCCTCGATGGCCTGATGCAGGCCGTCGGAATAGCGGCGGCCCACCATCAGGCGGCCGGTGAATTCATCGACAATGATGACCTGATCATTCTGCACGACGTAGTCGACGTCGCGCTTCATCAGCGCATGCGCGCGCAGCGCGGCGTTGATGTGATGCACAAGCTCGTTGTTGGCCGGGTCGGAGAGATTCTCCACGCCGAACCACTTCTCCGCCTTGCGCACGCCAGCCTCGGAGAGGTTGCAGGTCTTCTTCTTTTCGTCGCGGACGTAGTCCTTGCGCATGGCGGCCTTCTCCTCTTCGGAGAGGGGATTCTCCTCCCAGCGCTCCTCCTCCGGCTCCTCGCCCTGCTGCAGGGTGACGACGAAGCGGTCCGCCTTCTCGTACATATCGGTGGACTTTTCGCCCGCGCCGGAGATGATCAGCGGCGTGCGCGCCTCGTCGATGAGGATGGAGTCCACCTCGTCCACGATGGCGAAATTGTGCCCGCGCTGCACCTTGTTCTTCTGGTAGATGACCATGTTGTCGCGCAGGTAGTCAAAGCCCATCTCGTTGTTGGTGCCGTAGGTCACGTCGCAGGCATAGGCCGCGCGGCGCTCCTCCTGCGTGAGGTCGTGGATGATCACGCCCACGCTCATGCCGAGGAAGCGGAAGATGCGGCCGATGTCCTCGCCCTGAAACTTGGCCAGATAGTCGTTGACGGTGACGACGTGCACGCCCTTGCCCGTCAGCGCGTTGAGGTAGGCCGGCATGGTCGCGGTGAGGGTCTTGCCCTCGCCGGTCTTCATCTCGGCGATACGGCCCTGGTGCAGCACCACGCCGCCCATCATCTGCACGCGGAACTGGCGCTTGCCGGTCACGCGGTATGTCGCCTCGCGGACGACGGAATAGGCCTCCGGCAGCAGCTGGTCCAGCGTCTCGCCCTTCTCAAGGCGGGCGCGGAATTCCGCGGTCTTTGCGCGGAGCTGCTCGTCCGTCAGCTTCTTATGTGCCTCTTCAAATGCGTCGATCTGATCGACGGTCTTCTGCAGTCTCTTAAGCTCGCCCGCCGTGGGGTCGAACAGTTTGCTGAAAAAACCCATTTCTTTCCTCCAAACCGCAGCCGCGTTCCTTTGCCTGTCTGCAAAATACCACACGACCGCTGATTATATATTGTATCATTTCCGCAGGTTTTTAGCAACCATTTCACTTATAAATCGCATTTTGGTCAGCGGCAGGCGCCTTGCATACAGATCGTCATCTGTGATATACTTCCAGAAAACACGCGCTATGCGCAGACGGAGGCTGTTATGACGGATTTTCTGATCGTTGTGGACATGCAGCGCGATTTTATCACCGGCGCGCTGGGCACCGCCGAGGCGCAGGCGATCACCCCCGCCGTCGCCGCTCGCATCGCCCGGGCGAAAACCGAGGGCACGCAGGTGATCTTCACCCTCGATACGCATGAGGAGGACTATATGACCACGCAGGAGGGCCGCCGCCTGCCCGTTCCGCACTGCATCCGCGGCACGGAAGGCTGGGCGCTGGATCCGCAGATCGCCGGCCAGTGCGCGCGCGGCATGCTCTCCTTTGAGAAGCCGACCTTCGGCTCCCAGCGGCTTTCCGCCTATCTGTCCGAGCAGGCGCTCCTGCGCGGCAGCGCCTTCGGCGCGGGCATCGCCATCGAGCTGTGCGGCGTCTGCACGGATATCTGCGTCGTCTCCAACGCGCTGCTCATCAAGGCCGCGCTGCCCGAGGCGGAGCTCTCCGTCAATCCCGCCCTCTGCGCGGGCGTCACCCCGCAGAGCCACGAGGCCGCCATCAAGACCATGGCCTCCTGCCAGATCGATATTCTGTAAATAGCAATATACCAGAAAACCCGCCGGATCAATCGGCGGGTTTTTTCTTTTTATCCAATTCTCTCCGCATACAGCTCCGTCCACGCCGGGGCAAAGCCCGCGCGCAGCGCCGTCCGCTGCGAGGCGACATGCGACATCGACGTCCCGTAAAACGGCAGAGCTCCCCGCCGCTCAATCTCATTGCGCAGGAGGGAAACGACCATCGCGCCCAGCCCCTTCCCCCGCATATCCGGCCGCACATCCACGCCGATCTGGCGCATGCGCGCGCTGTCGCGGCTCGCGCCCGCCATGGCGACGATCTCGCCATTTACAGAAGCCGACACGCCCAGCTCGTCCGGCGCGAAGCGATTGAACGCATAGGACTCCGGGAAGCGCCCGTCGCCGCGGAACTGCTCAATCTCCGCCTCCTCATACCAGCGGATCTCCCAGCCGTCCGTCGCAGGCTGCACCGGGCGCGCGGGCAGAAAGAAGGGATGCGCCGTCGCAATGCGCAGGCCGTCCATGGCAAGGCGCGCATCCAGCCTGCGCAGCGTGCTCATCTCCATGAACCACGCGGGGTTGTCGCCGGAGAACTGCTCCCGACACCACGCGCACATCTCCGGCGTGCCGGCAATGAGCAGCTTGCCGTCCACGACAGCCGCCTTGAACAGGTCGCCCGCCTCGCTGTAGCGCCGCCGCCCCTCGCGCGGGGCGAGGACGGCGTAGACCGCCTCGCGGCTGAGCACCTCCTCCACGCTGCAGCAGAAGTCGTCCGCCAGCTGCGCGGCCAGAATGGGATGCATGGCAAATCCCCCTTTTACTCGATCACAAAGTCAAAATACGTATCCGGGTACGGCTCGTCCTTCAGCCGGTAATGCCACCATTCCTCCGAATAGGGCAGGAAGCCCGCCGCCATCATGCCGTCCTTGAGCAGGAGGCGGTTTTCCTTCTGTGCCTCCGTAAGCCGGGGCCAGTCATGCCCGGAGACCGGGGAAAACCAGTCAAACTCGCCGCCCATGTCCAGCGGCTCTCCTTCGCTATTAAGAAGCGTGAGATCGACCGTCGAGCCGCGCGAGTGCCCCGAGCGCCGCGCGATATAGCCGCGCTCAAAGAGCTCCGCCTTGTCAAGCGCGGGGTAAAACTCCGCCTTCGCCGCGGTATCCTCAAGATCCTCCGCCCAGCGCATGAAGTGATTGACCGCGCGCTGCGGGCGGTAGCCGTCATAGACGAGGAAGGTATAGCCCTTCGCGGCAAACGCCTCGGCGGCAACGGCCAGCGCCTGCGCCGCCTCGCGGGTCAGCACGGCGCGCGGCGCGGCATAGCCGTCCACGGGACGGCCGACAAAGTTGTGACTGCCCGCGTAGCGGACGTCCTCCGTGACGGAGGGGACGATGTCTTTGACGTATACGAAACCAGTAGGAAGCATGGTATATTCTCCTTCCGGCGGTTAACCGGAGATTCATCCGCTGCGGCGGGGAACCTCATCCGTCATTGCCTCCGGCAATGCCACCTTCCCCTCTCAGGGGAAGGCTCTTGGGGTTACGGAAAACCCTCCCTGCAAAGGGAGGGTTGTGTTGATTATAACAGGATTCTGAGAGAGCTTGCAACCTCAAATTCGATTGCAACGATTACAGCTCCATCCACGCAAAGCCATGCTCCTGTGCATAGGTCTGCGCATAGCTTCCGGCAGGAGAACAGATTGTGAGACCCGAGCAGCCCTTGAAGGCGTCAGCGGCAATCTGCGTCACGCTGGCAGGAATCTGGATGTATTCAAGCTGGCTGCAATAGGCGAAGGAGAGGGAGCCGATGGATTTGCAGGCGGAAGGTACGAAAACCGCATGCACGGGATTGCCATAGAAGGCTTCGGATTCGATGGCCGTCATGGCAGAGGGAAGCGTAAGGCTCTTGCTCAGATCAAAAAGCTGCTTTCCGCAGGCGCAAACGCCGTTTTCGTAGGTGTGGGGTTCGGTGCGCTCTCTGTTTCTATATGTCGCTTCCATATAGAGAATCTCGCCATGCTCATAACAAACAGTTGCATCTCCCGCATCAAATATCTTTACATGTGTCTGCGCATTTACATCAGTATAGCGAAGCGGTATTTCTTTATATGAATCTACTATTGTCCGAGATGGTTCACAACAAATGTTTGCTTGCGTCGCACCACATGCACATATTCCATCAGCATTCAAACTATGTCGTGAATATGTTGCTTCAGAAAACTCAATTCGAGTTGCCCCGCAAACTTCACATCCAAACTTCATCTTCGTCCTATCGGTAAAGTGGTACTTCTCATTAACAATCTCATACTGATAAGTATATTCAGGAATGACATCCCAGCTATTTTCCGGAATATGTTCACACGGCCACTCCATATTGCCGCATAAATAGCAGTGGCCTGCCCACCTACTATGCTCCTCCACAACAGTCACTACATTATCACCCACAACAAAATTGTATGTCTTACCACAACCATAGCAATAAACCACTGTGGCCCATTTTGCTTCCAAACCATGTGTTCCATCATCATTATCTACATAGTTTGACATATAAACAGTTCTGTAACCTACTACCTCTGTGTTTTTCGATTCACACTCTGAGCATCCGCCATAATATTTATCACCAATAGAATACTCCATCTGCTGCACAGAAAACTTCAGTTCCACAGGCGCAGCAACACCCTTATCGCTCGTCACATAGAAATCCGCATCATGATTCCCCGCCGCCAAACCCAGCTTCGGCGTAATAACCATCTTCGTGCTTTCGCCAGCGGCAAGCGAATTCTTCCCGATTGACTTCACCTTGAAGCCGGAAGGACAAGAAGCAGTGCTCAAGGCAACCGTGCTGCTTCCTGTATTCTTGATGGTCAGAACTCGGTCAACGGTGGATTCGTAGCCAGCGTAGATTGTGCCGAAGTCGAGAGACGAGGGAGTGAATTCAAGTACCGATTCTGCCGTATTATTTCCCCCAATAGAAATTGTTTCATCGGTCACTCGAAAGTGCTGATGATACTTCGCCTGCGCCGCAACATCAAAATCAATCCAGTATTCTGCAGCACCATACGGCTTCCCAATATAATGACTCCAACGGCCAACCGGATCCGAACTAGTATTCACAGTAGCACTATATCCTGCATCTGCAGGTCCTGCAACTTTGCTCCAGTCGTTAATCAAAGAGTATGTTTTTTTCGCAGAATCATATGTATAACAATTTGTAATATTCGAATCAATATATTGTGTTCCACTAGGAGTTGATACTGCGCTAACAGGATGGTACACATGAGAACAGCTATCCAAAATCTGCACCTTTGAACCATCTTCAGAAATACCAACCACAGCAACAAGATGCCCATATAGTGACATCATCGTTGCTCCGCCATTACGCAAAGTTTCATACAATGCAGAGCTATCCGTGCTATAGAAATACTGAAGCTTATAGTCCGTCGCAAAAAGATCTGCGCACGTAGAGGAATTCGTATATGTGTATTGATATCTGTCTGCATATCGATAAGGCAGCGATCCACTCACATCTACTGCTTCAACTCCTAACCATTGTGCCACGTGTGCAAGCGAAAATATACCACATCCACCAGTCGCTAAGGTTTGACCATACTTAACAGTGCCTTCTGTCGTCCCCTGCGGAATTGAATAATACCACTTCTGATGCCACTTATCATTCCACTGATTGTACATCATAATCTTGCTACCCATTTGATATGCAGGATAATCTGCCGCCAATGCTGCATTGATAGCAAAGTTTGCCACAACACACATCAAAACTAACAAGCACAATACCTTTCCCGCTGTTCTCATAAACATCTTCCCCCTGTGAATAACTCCTGCCATCTACTTATTTTACGCACAATTGACCAGTATCGCGGTCAATTTATAACGAAAGTATAGCATAGAATGTACCCACTTGCAACCAATACTGGTCAAAAAGGATGGTTTTAGGGTACATGGAACAGAAACTCAGGCGGGATCGCCGCATGGGGGACAACCTCAAAAAGCTGCGTTTGGAGCATAAACTCTCTCAGGAAAAACTCTGTGCAGAGCTGCAATGCAGGGGCTGCGACATCGGACGCACGACCTACGAAAAATACGAGCGCGGCGAACTCAACATACGCATCAGCGTGCTGATTGAGCTTCGCAAAATATACGATTGCACATACGACACATTCTTTGAGGGACTGGATCCACATGCCCCAAAGCCGGAAACAAAAGAGGAATAAAGCAACAGCGCATGCCCTCTCCAAAACGGAGAAAGCATGCGCTGTATGTATTATTCGATCAACCATATGACCTTCCCCTATGGGGAAGGTGTCATTGCCAAAGGCAATGACGGATGAGGTCCCCGCCGCAGCGGACAGCGCTTGCGCAACTATGCGAGTTCCCCGGGGAAGGTGGCAGCCCAAAGGGCTGACGGATGAGGTTCTCCTTAGAACAACCCCACAATCCTTCCGTCCTCAGTGACGTCGATATTCTCCGCCGCCGGCACCTTCGGCAGGCCCGGCATGGTCATGATGTCGCCGGTGAGCGCGACGATGAAACCCGCGCCGGCGGAGACCTTCAGATTGCGGACGGTGACGGTGAAGCCCTCCGGCGCACCGAGCAGCTTCTGATCGTCGGAGAAGGAATACTGCGTCTTGGCCATGCAGATGGGGCAGCCGCCAAAGCCCAGCGCCTCCAGCTGCTGCGCCTGCTTCTTCGCCGCCGGGGTCAGCGCCACAGCCGCGCCGCGGTAGACGTTCTTGACGATCGCCTCGAGCTTCTGCTCGATGGTGGTGTCCAGCTCGTAGGCATAGCGGAAGTCGCCCTTCTCCTCCTCGCAGAGGCGAACGACCTCGCGCGCCAGCTCCGCGCCGCCTTCGCCGCCCTTGGCCCAGACCTCGGAGAGCGCGACGTTGACGCCCAGCTCGCGGCACTTGGCGCGAACGAGCTCCAGCTCGGCCTCGCTGTCGGTCGGGAAGCGGTTGATCGCCACCACACAGGGCAGCTGATAGGTCTTGGTGATGTTCTCCACGTGGCGCAGGAGGTTGGGCAGGCCGCGCTCGAGCGCCTCGAGGTTCTCATTGTTCAGGTCAGCCTTGAGCACGCCGCCGTGATGCTTGAGCGCGCGCACAGTCGCCACGACGACGACGGCGCTGGGCACGAGGCCCGCCATGCGGCACTTGATGTCAAGGAACTTCTCCGCGCCCAGATCCGCGCCGAAGCCGGCCTCGGTCACGCAGTAGTCGCCAAGGCGCATCGCCATGCGGGTGGCCATGATGGAGTTGCAGCCATGGGCGATGTTGGCGAACGGGCCGCCGTGGATAAACGCCGGGGTGCCCTCGAGCGTCTGCACGAGGTTCGGCTTGAGCGCATCCTTGAGCAGCGCTGTCATCGCACCGGCGGCCTTCAGGTCGCCCGCGGTGACGGGCTTATCGTCGTAGGTGTAGGCAACGATGATGCGGGAGAGGCGCGCCTTCAGATCGCTGATGCTGGTGGACAGGCAGAAGACCGCCATCACCTCAGAGGCCACGGTGATGTCAAAGCCGTCCTCGCGCGGGACGCCCTGCATCCTGCCGCCGAGGCCGTCGATCACATTGCGCAGCTGGCGGTCGTTCATGTCCACGCAGCGCTTCCAGGTGATCCGCTTTACGTCGATGCCCAGCTTGTTGCCCTGCTGGATGTGGTTGTCGAGCATCGCGGCGAGCAGGTTATTCGCCGCGCCGATGGCATGGAAGTCGCCGGTGAAGTGCAGGTTGATGTCCTCCATCGGGACGACCTGCGCATAGCCGCCGCCGGCCGCGCCGCCCTTCACGCCGAAGACCGGGCCGAGGCTCGGCTCACGCAGGGCGAGCACGGCGTTCTTGCCGATCTTGCGAAGGCCGTCCGCAAGGCCGACGGAGGTGGTCGTCTTGCCCTCGCCCGCGGGGGTCGGGGAGATGGCGGTGACGAGGATCAGCTTGCCGTCGGGCGCGCTGGTCTCATTCAGCAGGTTATAGTCGATCTTGGCCTTGTAGTTGCCGTAGAGCTCCAGATACTTCTCATCCACGCCGGCAACCGCCGCAATCTCACGGATGTGCTTCATCTGACAGGACTGAGCGATCTCGATATCGGATTTGTAAGCCATGGTGTTGTCCTCCTTGTCGTTGCCTGCGCTATGCGCCGGACTCATTTGGGATGGCACGCCATAAAATAAAGGCGCACCGACAGAATCAGTGCGCCCAGACGGTCGGCATAGGGCGCTTGCGCGCCGCGGCACTTCCTGTGGGTACTCCCACTTCCGTCAGTCATGCCGCTGGGCCGGGGAAAAAGCATACCCGGCTCTGGCTTTAGCATAGCATGCGCAGGGAAAATCGTCAAGATCATTTCTATATGAAATCCGCTTTTGCATGCAGCATGCGGGGGGCGGGCTGCGTTCGCTTTTTCCCCATCTGTCCCTCGCCGCCTGCGCCTCACCACACTGCCCCGGCAGAGCATTCTGCGAAAATTTTATCAAAACATCAAGCTTTTTTCATCTTAGGATTGAATTTTCATCATTTTCATGTTAATATAGTTCAATCACACTCCGGAAATGATTTTTGAAGGACGGAATCCTGCATTCCACACCATTCCCGGAGACGGCTGAAGAGGAGGAACCCCTATGGATCGCGTATTCAACTTTGCTCCCGGCCCGTCGATGCTCCCGCTCGAGGTGCTTGAGAAGGTACAGAAGGATCTGCTCTGCTACGGCAGCACCGGCATGTCCGTCATGGAGATGAGCCATCGCTCCAAGATGTATCTGGAGATTTTCGATAGAACCGTCGCCGATTTCAAGGACGTCATGGGCGTGCCCGAGGGCTACAAGGTCATGTTCGTTCAGGGCGGCGCGACGCAGATGTTCGCCTCCGTGGCGATGAACCTGATGCAGGGCGGCAAGGCCGACTACATCGACTCCGGCAATTTCTCGCACAACGCGCTCGTGGAGGCGAAGAAGTACGGCGAGGTCGTGATCGCCGGCTCTTCCCGTGAGGACAACTACACCTACATCCCGCAGTACACCCTCTCCCCGGACGCCAAGTACGTCCACATCACCACCAACAACACCATCTACGGCACGCGCTATGACCGTCTGCCGGAGACGGGCAATGTGCCGCTGGTGGCCGATATGTCCTCCAACATCCTCTCCGAGGTGTACGACGTGTCCAAGTTCGGCGTGATCTACGCCGGCGCGCAGAAGAACGTCGCCCCCGCCGGCGTGGTCATCCTCGTCGTGCGCGAGGACCTGATGGGCAACGAGATGGCCATCACGCCCAAGACCATGAGCTTCAAGAAGATGGCCGACGCGGACAGCATGCTCAACACGCCCAACTGCTTCGGCATCTACGTCGCCGGCCTCACCTTCCAGTGGATCAAGGCGCAGGGCGGCGTCGCGGCGCTGGAGAAGGTCAACATCGACAAGGCGAATCTGCTCTACGGCTTCCTCGATGAGAGCAAGCTCTTCAAGGGCACCGCGCAGCCCCAGTACCGCAGCCGCATGAACGTCACCTTCGTCACCGGCGATCCTGACATGGACGCGAAGTTCGTCAAGGAAGCGGCGGCCAAGGGCCTCGTCAACCTCAAGGGCCACCGCATCGTCGGCGGCATGCGCGCCTCCATCTACAACGCGATGCCCATGGAGGGCGTCCAGGCGCTGGTGGCCTTCATGAAGGAATTTGAGGCGCAGAACAAATAAGGAACCTCACCCGCCCCTTCGGGGCACCCTCCCCTCCCAGGGGAGGGCTTTTGGACCGAAGAATAAGCCTTCCCCTGGGAGGGACCGGAGCCTGCCGCGCCCAGTGGGCGAAAAAGGCAGGCGGAGCGTCGGGAATCGCAAGGAGCGCTTGCGCGACTATGCGAGTTCCCAGGAGAAGGTGGCATGCCGAAGGCATGACGGATGAGGTTCTCCGTTGGATACAAGGAGATTATGTTATGGACTACAAGATCAAAACCCTGAATTCGATCTCTTCCGCGATCTACACCCAGCTCGGCGATCACTACCGCGTCAGCGATGACTGCGCCGCGCCGGACGCCGTGCTCGTGCGCTCCGCGTCGATGCATGAGACCCCGATCCCGGAGAGCGTGCTCTCCATCGCCCGCGCGGGCGCCGGCTACAACAACATCCCCGTGGACGCCTGCTCCGAGCGCGGCATCTGCGTCTTCAACACCCCGGGCGCGAACGCGAACGGCGTGTGCGAGATGGTGCTCTGCGGCATGCTCCTCTCCTGCCGCAATGTCATCGGCGGCATCGAGTGGGCGCGCACGCTCAAGGGCATGGGCGACGAGGTCGGCAAGAAGGTCGAAAAGGGTAAGGGCGCGTTCGTCGGCCCGGAGCTGCGCGGCAAGACGCTGGGCGTCATCGGCCTGGGCGCCATCGGCGTGCTGGTCGCCAATGCGGCCATCGCGCTGGGCATGACCGTCATCGGCTATGACCCGATGATCTCCGTCGAGCACGCATGGCATCTGTCCACCAACATCCGCCGCGAGAATTCGCTCGACGCGCTCTTCTCCGCGTGCGATTTCATCACCGTCCATGTCCCGCTCAACGACAAGACCCGCGGCATGATCGGCACGCGCGCGCTTTCGCTGTGCCGCAAGGGCGTGCGCATCATGAACTTCGCCCGCGGCGGCCTCGTGGACGAAGCCGCGCTCATCGAGGCGCTGGGCGACGGCCGCGTCACCTGCTATGTGACCGATTTCCCGTCCGATGCGCTCATCGGTCTTGAGGGCGTCATCGCCATCCCGCATCTGGGCGCCTCCACGCCGGAGAGCGAGGAGAACTGCGCCGTCATGGCCGCCGCGCAGACGCGCGACTACCTCGAGCACGGCATCGTCCGCAACAGCGTGAACCTGCCCGCGGTCGACCTCTCCCCCGCGCTCAAGCCGCGCCTGTTCTGCATCCATGAGAATGTCCCCAACGTGCTGGGCTCCATCACCTCCGCCGTCGCTTCCTTCGGCCTGAACATCTCGGACATGGTCAACCGCTCCCGCGGTCTGATGGCCGTCTCCGCGCTGGACATCGACGAGGTGCCTGCGAATATCCGCGCCGAGCTGATCGCGCGCGTGCAGGCGCTGCCGGGCATGAGGCGCGTCCGCCTGCTGGGCGTGTAAGCCTCTTCAATCAACATAATAACGCTCCCCCCGCTTTCGCGGAGGGAGCGTTTTTTATATCTTCAGATCGTCGATCAGACCTTCGGAATCTTGTTGAGCATCGCGTTGAGGCCCAGCAGCTGCTCCTTGGTGATCTTCACATTCGCCGCGCCCATCAGGCTGGTCATGCGGACGACGGTGAAGCCGCCCATCATCTTCATCATGTCCTCGGTGATGTCAAAGCCCATGGCCTTGCCGCCGGCGGAGGGCATCATGCTGCCCATCAGCTGGCCAAAGAGCATGCGGCCCTGCTCGGACTTCATGATCTCGTCGAGCCTGTCGTTGAGGGAGTAATGGCCCTCGACCTCGGTGATGTCAAACCAGTTGAGGATCGCGCCCTTCTCCTTGAGGCGATAGCTCTCGTTGAAGGTATCGACCTTCACGATCCTGCTCTCGTCACGGCAGTCGCCGGCGACGGCGACGAGCTTCGTCACGCCCTTGTTGGGCACATCGAAGTAGAAGAAGTGATCCGCGGCGGCCTTCTTGCCCAGGGACTCGCCATTGGCGAAGAGCTCGACCTCCGGCAGGTTGGAGTAGACGGTCACGCGGGTGACGTCCTCGACGCGGTCGACGTAGCGCTTGCCGCACAGATGGACGAACGGATCGTCGGACAGCCATGCCTTGTAGGCATAGAAGGAATCCTTCTTGTACTTGCGGTCGAAGGTGATGAGGCCCTTGTGGTTCTGGCCGTTCTCACCGCCCTCGGCGCGGTTGTCGGCGCCGAAGTCGAACATATTCCACACGTGGGTCGCCCAGATGTACTTGCGGGTGAAGAGCTGCTTGATGAGCTCCTCATGGTAGTACGCCTGATACTCCTCGGTGTAGTCGCCCTGCGTCGGCTTGGAGGTATGCCAGTTGAGCGCCTCGCAGCCGTACTCGGACACGCCGACCGGGATGGACGGATGCTCCGCGTGGAACTTGTCCAGCCACGGGCCGTTCATGCTGGTGTCGCCGCCGTACCAGCCAAAGTAGTGATTCCAGGAGACGACGTCCGGGATGGTGATGTACTCGGCGTCGGTCTTGCACATGGAGACGATGGCGATGGTGGTCAGGCGGGTCTTGTCCAGCTCATGGCACAGGTCGTTGAGGATGCGGTGATTCTCCAGCAGGTCCGGATCCTCGGCGCCCTTCATCGTGATCTCGTTGGACAGGCCCCAGACGACGATGGAGGCGTGGTTGTAATTCTGGATGACGAGCTCCTTCATCTGGGAGATGGTGTTCTCGCGGCCGCCCGGCATATGCTGGGAGATATAGGGAATCTCGGCCCAGACGACCATGCCGTACTCGTCGCACAGGTCATAGAAGTACTGGTCATGCTGATAGTGCGCAAGGCGGATGGTGGTCGCGCCGACCTCGGCGATCAGCTCCATATCCTCCTTGTGGTGCTCCGGCAGCAGCGCATTGCCGATGCCCCAGCGGTCCTGATGGCGGGAGACGCCGCGCAGCGGATACTCTTCGCCGTTGAGGATGAAGCCGCGCTCCGGATCGATCTCAAACGTGCGGCAGCCAAAGCGGGTCTTGACGGTGTCCAGCACCTTGCCGTCCTCCACGAGCTCGACGGTCGCGGTGTAGAGATACGGATCCTTGCGGCCGTTCCACAGGTGGACGTCCTCGATGACGGTCGTGAGCGCCGTCTGCGACGCCGGCACCTCATTCTTGGAGACGAGGCAGCCGCAGGGCAGGTTGATGCGGTAGCGCAGGGTCTGGCCTTCCTTCGCGTTCTTGAGGTAGACGCAGGTCTCGACCTTCGCGTTCCTGCCCTCGACGGTCGGGGTCACGGCGATGCCCGGGCCGCCGTAGTACTCCAGATCAAAGTGGCTCTCCGGCACGCCGATCAGGTTCACATTGCGGTAGAGGCCGCCGTAGAAGGTGAAGTCGGCCACCTGCGGATAGACGGAATCGGACGGGGAATTGTCCACGCCGATGACGATCAGGGTGTCGCCGGTGCGGTTGATCTCGCCGGTGACGTCCACGCGCCAGGTGGAGTAGCCGCCGTCGTGATGGGCCAGATGCTTGCCGCCGACGTAGAGATCGGCAGAGGAGTTCGCGCCCTGAATCTCCAGATACAGCTTTTCGCCCTCCGGCAGATCCTCATAGGACAGATTCTTGACATAGTAGCACAGGCCGCGATGATAATCGCCCGCGCCGTCCTGGCCGTCGATGGCATTGAAGCTGTGCGGCACATTGACAAAGTACGCCGGGGCCGGCATCGCAGACGGCACGACGGACGCGTCCATCGTGAACGCCCACTTGCGATTGAGGGAAACAACGTTTCTCATTGGAATTCACTCCTTATCTGAATGGTTGTATCGGACTCTATATCCATTGCTTTCGCAAAGGCATGCTGTATATATCATTCCCCGCCGCGGGGTCTTTTTCCTGTTTTTGGCATTGACCGGCAAGGCTCAGCCGTCCCCCTCCCGCGCGCTCCGCCGCTCGCGCAGGGCGGCGACATTCGCCTCCACCTGCCGCTTATGCAGCGGATACCACAGCCCGAGCACCAGCGCCAGCAGCGCAAAGCCCAGCGCGGGCACGAGCGTCGTGATGGCAAAGATGCCGTTGAACACATGCGGCGGCTGCCCGCCTGCGGAGGCGTTGACATAGCCGATCGCCGTGAGCAGCCAGCCGGAGAGGCCCGCCGCAGCCGCTTGACCCAGCTTGCGCGCGAAAGAATACAGCGCGTAGATGGAGCCGTCCTCCCGCACGCCGCTTTTGACCTCCGCATCGTCGATGACGTCGGTGATCAGCGCCCACGAGACCATGGAGAACATGCCGAGCCCCAGCCAGTTCAGCGTCTGCAGGGCGATGAACGCCCACACGCTCGCCGGGCGGATCAGGAATGTCGCCACGCAGACAGCCGCGGCAAACGCATTGGAGACGACCGCCACCTCCGCCTTGCCAAACCGCTCGGCGAGGGGCTTTGCAATCGCCGCTGCCAGCAGCGTCGCCCCCAGCATCAGCAGGGTGGAGACGGACTGGGCGGAGGCGTTGTTGTAATAATCCGGATAGATATAGCCGCCCATGTTCTGCATGGTCAGCTGGGCGAGGAGCATCACCACCGAGGCGGCGATGATGGAGATCAGCGCCCTGTTGCGCACGGCGGACGAGATCATCCCCAACACGGGCATATGCGCCCGCTCCGGCACATCGGCGCTCACGCGCTCCGTCGTCAGGCGGCAGCAGAGCATATAGCAGACGACAGCCAGCGCCGAGCAGACGGCTGCCGCCAGCGTCACCCTCGGGCCGATGAGCCGCTCCACGCCGTCCACCTTGTCAAACGCGAACAGCGGCAGTACCACGCCGATGACCGCGCCGGCCAGCGTCGCGCCGATCTGCCGGTAGGTGGACAGGCTCTGCCGGTCGCCGGGGTCGGCGGAGATCGCCGAGGCCATCGAGCCGTACGGGATATTGACCGCCGTATAGCAGACCGAGCCCCAGAGGATGTACGTCACCAGCAGGTAGACGACCCGCGCCGCATACGGCAGGCTCCCCAGCCCGCTTGGATACATCAGAAACGAGGCCGCAGCCACGGGAATGCTCATCCTGCGAATCCACGGCTTGAAACGCCCCTCCCCGGGGATCACCCGGCTGCGGTCGCAGAGGCGGCCCATGGTCACATCGGTAAAGGCGTCCACAAAGCGCGCGATCATCATGATCGTGCCCACCGCGCCGGCGGAGACGCCCACCACGTCCGTGTAGAACTTCATGAGCACCATCGTGGAGAGGATGAATGTAAAGTCATTGCCGAAATCACCAAAGAGGTATCCCAGCTTGTCCCGCATGCCAAACGGGCGCACAGGCTGATTTGCTGCCATCGGGTATCCCTGTCCTTTCAAATTCCTTGGACATATTCTGACCCAAACGGCGCGCAAAGATTACCCCACTTCATTCTAAAACAGGATTTCGGGGAACGTGAGGCATTTTTTTGTTGATACCCGTAGAATTTTTTGATATGATGGTATCAGCGCAAAAATCATTACGACTGCGGCGCGCCGCAGCAGGAATCAACGGAGGATCATCCACATGCCTTATCAGCGGGAACTCGACTTCTTCTGCAGGCTGATGAACGCCATGAATATCCGCACAGCCCGCTTCCCGAGGGAGAATCCGCCCCTTCTGCTGGAAAATGCGCCGGATCTGAGCCATGAGTACGCCGCCGTGCGAAGCATGTTCACCGGCGCGGCGCGCAATACGCTCTATTTTGTCTACAATCCCTTTGCCTTCTCCTATGCCTACCTGCTCCTGCCGGATACGGACGATGTGCTGCTCATCGGCCCGTACATGAGCGACGAGCTCTCCGATCAGAAGATCATGTCTCTACTCGAGCGCCATCACATGCAGCCCTCGCTGCTGCCCTTTATCCGCGACACCTTTGCCGCCCTCCCGCAGGTGCCGGATGAGAGCGTGCTCTTCGCCCTCTGCTCCACGCTCTGCGATTCGCTCTTCGGCGGGATGGACGCCTATGAGATCGTCCGCACGGAGGACGACCTGATCTTCGGCGGCATCTCGCAGATCTCCCCGGATGAGACCAGCGCACTCGCCGAGGCCGCCACGCTGCTGACCCTCGAGGAGCGCTACGAGGGCGAGCGGCACCTGATGCACCTCGTCTCGCAGGGGCACACCCACCGCGCGCAGATGATCATCCGTCAGTTCAGCGATTTCTGCATGGACATGCGCACCGCCGACCCGCTGCGCAACACCAAGAATTACGGCGTCGTGCTGCACACGCTGCTGCGCAAGGCGGTGGAAAACGGCGGCGTCCATCCGCTCTACATCGACCGCCTCTCCGCCCAGATGGCGCGCAGGCTCGAGGGCTGCCGCACGATCGACGAGTGCATGCAGCTCTTCTCCTCGATGGTGCACAAGTACTGCCTGCTGGTCAAGAATCACTCGATGAAGCACTATTCCATGCTCGTGCAGCATGTCATCCTGCGCATCGACAGCGACCTGACGGCGGACCTGAGCCTCAAGGCCCACGCCGAGGCGCTGAACGTCAATCCCAGCTATCTCTCCACCCTCTTCAAGCGGGAGACCGGGCAGACGCTCACCGAATTCGTCGCCCGCAAGCGCATCGACAACGCCATCTACCTGCTCAATTCCACCGACATGCAGGTGCAGACCATCGCGCAGTACTGCGGCATCCCGGACGTCAACTACTTCACCAAGACCTTCAAGCGCCTGATCGGCTGCACGCCCAAGGAATACCGGCAGAACGTGCGCAAGACCGACGTAAAGAAATAAACAAAAAAGCATCAGCCGCCCCAAGGCCGGGGCGGCTGATTGATTATTTCTCGCTGATGATCTTGCGCAGATCGGCCACGGCGGCCTTCGTGCCGGCGGACTCCTCGATGAGCTTGGCGATCTTGTCGCAGGAGTTGATGATCGTGGAATGATCGCGGCCAAAGGCGTCGCCGATGCGCGGCAAGCTCATGCCCGTCATCTCGCGCGTGAGATAGACGGCCATGTGGCGCGCAAGGGCGATCTCCTTCTTGCGGGAATCGCCGCGCACCTGCGCCGGGCTCAGGCGGTAATACTCGGACACGCAGTCGATGATCAGATCGGGCGTGATGCGCTTGGGATCGCGGACGACCGCGATGTCGCGCAGCGCGTTGGAGATGACCTCCTCGTTGATCTCGCAGCGGCTCAGGCGGGCATAGGCGCTCACGCGGGTGAGGGAGCCCTCCAATTCGCGGATGTTGCTCTCGATGCGCCCGGCGATGAGCTCGAGCATCTCGTTGCTGATCTCGATGTTCTCATTCTCCGCCTTCGCGCGCAGGATGGCGACGCGGGTGTCAAAGTCCGGCTTCTGGATATCGGCGATGAGGCCCCACTCAAAGCGGGAGCGCAGCCTCTCCTCCAGGCGCGCGATCTCCCTCGGCGGCTTATCGGAGGAGATGATGATCTGCTTGCCGGCGCTGTGCAGGGCGTTGAAGGTATGGAAGAACTCCTCCTGCGTGGAATCGCGCCCGGCGATGAACTGAATATCGTCCAGCATCAGCACGTCCACATTGCGGAAGCGGCTGCGGAACTCGACGTTCTTGTTGTTCTTGATGGCGGAGACCAGCTCGTTGGTGAACATCTCGCTGGGCAGGTACAGAAGGCGCATCTTCGGGAAGTGCTCCTGAATGAAGTGGCCGATGGCGTGCATCAGGTGCGTCTTGCCAAGGCCCACGCCGCCGTAGAGGAACAGCGGGTTATACGCCACGCCCGGCGCCTCCGCGACGGCCAGCGACGCCGCATGGGCAAAGCGGTTGGACGAGCCGACGACGAACGTATCGAACGTGGACTTGGGGTTGAAGGTATTCGCGCCGGGCAGCGGCTCCTGCTCTTCCTTCTTCTGCTGCTCCTGCCAGGCGATGCGCTCATTGACGCTCATCAGCTCGATCTCGATCTCCCGGCCCGCCGCCTTGCTCACGGCGCTGACGATCATCGGCAGATAGCGCGTGCGGATGGTATTGCCGGTGAATTCGCTGATGACCTCCAGCGCCAGCTTGTCGTCGATCAGATAGACCGGCTTGAGCGGCTGATCGATCCATGTCGTATAGGACACGCCCGCGACTTCCTCGCGCAGTAGCGCCTTCGCTTTTTCCCAAAGTTCAACGTGATCCATGTCGGTTTTCCCTCCGTATCCCGATGTATGTCGGCTTCCCTTCCGTCGTATGCGGCACGGCGGGCGGTGTGTATAGTCCGCGCCACCATATCTTGCGGATTCTGTAAAAAATCCACGGTATTGAACACAATATGTGGAAAAGTGGATAGTATTGTGGATAACTTGCCCCGAAGGCTTCCCTATCATAACAAAAAAAAGCCCTGTTTTCAAGGCTTTTTAGGGGTGATGATTTCGCTGTATATGCAACTTATCCACAGGCCGCCTTCTTCGTGCCGGCGACTTATCCACAATATCCTGTGGTCTGTGTATACCTGCATCCACAATTCTTTGCGGTATCCGGCGCTTTTCCGTCATTTTGGCGGGAAGCAGCGTATAATTTGTTCAATGGAAATATACGCGCACGAACCGATCACAGATAGCCGCCGTCCACGCCGAGCACCTGCCCGGTGATGAAGGAAGCCGCGGGCGACACGAGGAAGGAGACCGCCTGCGCGACGTCCTGCGGCGTGCCGAGGCGGCCAAGGGGCGTCTCCTCGGCGAGGGCCTGCTTCGTCTCCTCGCTGTGCTCGTCCATCATGCGCGTGTCGATGACGCCCGGGGCAATGCAGTTCACCCGCACGCCGCTGGGGCCCAGCTCCTTGGCCAGCGCGCGCGTCAGGCCGATGAGCGCCGCCTTGCTCGCGGAGTACGCCGCCTCGCAGGACGCGCCGACCCGCCCCCACATGCTGGAGATCGTCACAACCGCGCCCTCCCCGCGGGAGACCATGCCCGGCGTGAGCGCGCGGCAGAGATAGAACGCGCCGGAGACGTTCACGTCCATGACCTCGCGCCATTCCTCGTCCGTCATGTCCTGCAAAAGGCCCGTGTGCGACACGCCCGCGCAGAGCACCAGCGCATCCACCCGATGATACAGCCGCAGGATCTCCTCACACATCCGGCCGACCTCGGCGCTGCTGGCCAGATCCGCCTGCACGGCGTGCGCGTCGCATCCCTGCGCGCAGAGCTCCGCCGCCGTGCGCCGCGCCGCCTCAAGCCCCCTGTTGGCATGGAGCAGGACGGTATAGCCCTGCTGCGCGAGCAGGCGCGCGCAGGCCTC
This sequence comes from Clostridia bacterium, assembly GCA_017936375.1. Classification (GTDB taxonomy): domain Bacteria; phylum Bacillota; class Clostridia; order Christensenellales; family Aristaeellaceae; genus Ventricola. The sequence goes on along the minus strand of JAGBFR010000066.1, from coordinate 44,776 downwards.
GCCGATCCCGCCGGAAGCGCCCGTGACGAGCGCGATCTTTTTCTTCATCATGCGATGCTCCTTCTCTGTGCGTCTTGACGAATGGCCGCCGCTGCGGTAGGATAGACTCACATACGCGTATTATACGGGAAAAGGCGGAGGTTGTACAGCATGGGACTTCAGATTTATGCCGGCAAGGGCTTTGACACCCAGAAGGCGGAGCGCTACTTCAAGGAGCGCCGCATCTCCTATCAGCGCGTGGACGTGCTCAAATACGGCATCGGCAAGCGGGAGCTGGAGTCCGTCGCCGCAGCTGCCGGGCTGGACGCGCTCTGCGACAAGGACAGCAAGGCATGGCGCGAGAGCGTGATCGCCTACACCCAGAGCCGGGAGACCATCCTCGCCGGGCTGATGGAAAAGCCGCAGCTGCTGCGCCTGCCCATCGTCAGAAACGGAAAGCTGGCGACGGTGGGATACTGCCCCGAGGTCTGGGAGAAGTGGATTGAGGAAAAGAAGATCTGAACCATAACAAAGAGGCCGCACCCCATCCGGGGTGCGGCCTCTCTTTGTTTATTCATTTGCCGTCAGCGCGTCTTCGTCGATCACATAGCCCTCGCCGTCCACGCGCAGCGCCAGCGCCGCGCCGGAGAGCGCCTCGCCCGTCGCCACATCGACCACGCCGATGGTGATCACCGGGTTCTTTGCATCGGGCATAGGCGTCTGGTCGGAGAAGACCACCGTCTCCCCGCCGCTGGTCGCCGATGCACCCAACGTCACATACGCGCCGAGCATCGCGTCCCACTTGAGGAAGACGCCGCCCGTCGCGGTGAAGGTATACTGCGCATCCACCGGCATCCCCTGCGCGTCGGTGACGGAGAGGGTGAGCATCAGCCCGGGGAGGGAGCTGTCCTGCGGGGTATAGCGGCGCATGGTGGAGAGCTCCATCACGCACCCGCCGCCAAGCTCCGCGCTCAGCGTCATGTAGGTGTCCTCCTCGCGCACATAGGTGAGCAGGCCCGGCATGTAGCTCACAAGGATGGAGCCGTAGCCGCCGTTCTGATAGAAATCACCCATCTGCGCGTCGTGCCACGCCTCCCTCTCCTCCTCGGAGAGCAGGCCGCGCTCAACGATCAGATCCTCCAGCTCGGCCAGGAACGCGCCATAGCTCTCCTCAAGGGCGAGCAGATCATCCACGCTCAGCAGCGGATCGCCCTCCCCCGCCAGCGCGCACATGGGCAGCGCCAGCAGCACAAGCAGCGCGGCCAGGATTCTTGCCATGGTTCGTTCCCCCTCTCACGGTTCGTCGGAATTCAGGGTCTTGCTCAGTTGGTGAAGAAGACGATGTCGCTCACGTCGCGCTGGCGGGAGCCGCTGGGCCTGTTGACCAGCTCGCCGTTGAGCAGCAGCGTGGCGCTGCCGCCGCCGTCCAGGTTATACGCGACCTGACAGCCATACTGCACGAATACCTGCTGAAGCTCCTGCAGGTTCATGCCCTTGGGGCTCCAGTCCTTGCGGCGGCCGTCGGCGACAACGACGACATACTTTGTCTCGTCCACCCAGCCGATCGCCGAGCGCGGCTCACGGATATCCTCGTCGGTGTAGATGGTGTACTTCTCCGGCAGTTCGACGATCTCACCGTCGCGCACGAGCAGCGGGCCGAAGGTAAAGCTCTGCTGCACACCGCGGGCGATGTACTCCTCGCCAAGGCCGGCCTTGTACTCCGCCTTCGTCAGGCCCGTAAAGCTGCCGTCCTTCTCCACGAGCAGGTGGTCGCGGGAGCCGGGCTCGTCGCGGTAGAGCTCGCCGTTGCGTATGACCAGACCGATCTTATCCTTATAGTTGTAGTAGTCGCCGTTGATGGCGAGCACGGCGTTGTGGCGCGCGGCGATGTCGCCGGTCGCCTCCGTCTCGTCCTTGGAGTAGCGCTCGCCGGCAAAGGCGGTGCGCAGCTGCTCCGGTGCGGCGGCGTCGACCACCGCCACATAGAAGCGCAGGTCGAAGTTCTTATACACATAGAGCCACTGATCGATGGTGATCTTGAGCGTATCGGATTCCCAGGTGATGGTCTCCTCGATCTGGGTGCTCCGGGGCTCGAGCTTCGCCGCCATGGCGGCGGAGGCAAAGAGCACGAGCAGCAGCGTCAGCGCGAGGCAGAGGCTTTTCTTCATCTTCATGACATTGCTTCCTTTCGGAGTGATCGGTTTTGTTTGTCAGGCGTCTTTACTGCGGATTGGCCATGAACATCAGCACGTCGCTGACGGAGCGCTCCTTGCCGCCGGAGGGCATGTTGATGACCTCGCCGAGGAAATAGAGCGTCGTGGAGCCGCCGCCGTCGAGGTTGAAGGCGAACTGCGCGCCCTCCTCGAGGAAGAGCTCCTGCAGGGTCGGGATGCTCACGCCCCTTGAGAAGCCGTCGCGGCGTCCGTCGACGACGATGACGATGTAATGCAGCGGGCCAAGCTGGCCAACCGCCGTGCGCGGCTCATAGTAGCCGTCGTTGCAGTTGACATAGAAGGACTTGGGCAATTCGGCCGCCTGTCCGTTTTCCACCAGCACCGGGCCGAACTCAAAGGTCTGCCAGGTATTCGCCTGCTCCAGCCGGTTGGCGACGAGGCCCTGCTTGCCGGAGCGGTCCGTCTGGGCGGACATATCGCCGTTCTCGTCGATGACGAGCAGGTGATGCTTCTTGATATTCTGGCGGCGCAGCACCTCGCCGTTGCGGATGATGACGCCCTCGCGGTGATAGCGGCAGAAGTCCGCATTGATCGCCAGCACGGGGCTGTATCGCCCGGCGATGTCGCTCGTCGCCTCGTAGATGCCGCTGCGGAAATCATCGCCCGCAAAGGCCGTGCGCAGCTGGCTGACGTCGGAAAGGCGGATATCGCAGACGTAGTAGACGAAGTCGTCCTTCTTCTTCTGCTCGATGGAGACGCTCATCTTGTCCGTCTCATAGGCGAGCTCGCCCGGCTCGTAGTACTTGAACTGGGAGGTCGGCTCCGGGGTCACGCCGGGCGCGACGGGCGTGGGCGTGGCGAGCAGCTGCTCCTGCTGCGCCTCCTGGCTGAACTGCAGCGCCTCGTAGAGCTCGCTGCCGGGCTCGGGCGTCGGCCCGGGCAGGGCCTTGACGGTCTTTTCATTCTGGATCGCCGCCCAGTCCTCAAAGCGGGCCTGCACGTCGGGCACATCGCCCATCGGCATGCTCGCATTGCACAGGAGCAGGAGCATCGCCGCGCAGAGCATGCCGCCCAGCAGCCGGTCGACGCTGCCGCTGAAGGCCGGCAGATCAAAATACCGCCTGCGGAAGCGGCCCGCATGGGACAGGCGCGTCTCCTCCTGCGGGGGGAGATCATAGCGCCTCGTCGGGGTACGCTTGAAGGAATCCAGCGGCTTTGCGCCGCTTTGCTTCTTATTTTTCACAGGCGTCCCCCTTTCGTCACAAAAATACAGTATACATTATACGTAAATACGCCGTCAGTGTCAAATCATAATCAGGCGGTCCGTGCCCGCAGCGGGGCTTTTGCCGGATTTTTCCATTGCACAAAAACAGGGAGGGACATGCCGTTCCCTCCCCGATGTTCCGAATAATCCTGATGATCCTGACTCCATGCGCTCATTCGCCGATATCCGTATAGGCGCGGTTGGTCACGATCGCCTTCTCATAGCAGGCCTCGATCTTCGCCGCGAAGCCCTCCGTGCTGAACGGCTGCGCATAGCCCGGGGACGCCGCCGCAATGCGCGCCCCCTCCGGGGAGAACGCGCGCACAAGGCCCTCCAGCAGCGCCTCGTCCGTATCCTCCGTGAGCACGCCGGATACGCCGTCCTCGATCACGCCCTCCAGGCACTCGTCATTGACCGCGCAGACGCAGCAGCCCGAAGCCATCGCCTCGACATAGGTCAGCCCCTGCGTTTCGCTGCGGGAAGCGCTGACGAAGACGTCGCCGATGGCGTAGTAATCGTCGATCCTCTCCCACGGCTTCGGCCCGACGACGGACACATGATCCGCCACGCCCAGCTCCTGCGCCATCTCGGCGAGCAGCTCGCGCTGCGGCCCCTCGCCCACGATGACGAAGCGGACATCCGGGCAGCGTTCCAGCAGCGCAGGGAAGACGCGCATCGCGCGCTCGATGTTCTTTTCCTTGGCGAGGCGGCCGATATTGATCAGCACGCGCTCGCCCGGGCGCACGCCGCACTCCTCGCGCACGGCGGCGATGGTCTCCTCGCTGTGCCGCTCCGGCGCAAAGCGCGCGATGTCCATGCCGCTGGGGATGATGTCAATCGGCGCGACCACGCCGTACCGATCCAGAAGGTCTCGGGTCTTCCCTGTCGGGACGACAACGCGGTCAAACCGGTCGCACCACCACTGGGAATACTTGCGGGTGATCTTCCTCGCCGTCTCATCCGCCACGCCGTGGGTGACATAATAGGTATAGTCCTCCCAGACGGTATGATAGGTATGCACGAGGGCGGCGTTATTCGCCTTGGCCACATGATGGCCGAACATGCCCATGATGAATTCGCTGTTGGTATGCACGACGTCAAAGTCAAGCTTCACCGCGTCCCATCTCGTCAGGGGCGTGGGGAAGGCGCAGTTGCGATCCTTGAGCACGAGCAGCGGCGCGGAAGCAATATAATGAATATTCTCCCGCTCATGCGCCTTCCAGCCCTTGCATTTGGGCGCGAAGACATGCACCTCATGCCCGCGGCGCGTGAGCTCGCGCTCCAGATTCAGGCAGGAGGTCGCCACGCCGTTGATCTCGGGGTAAAACGTATCCGTGAACAATCCGATTTTCACGCGGATCTCTCCTTTCCGAAAAAGAAATACGGATTTCTATCTTCTCTTTATCGCTGATCTATCGTCTGTGCCGGCTGCGCCGCGCCTCTGCATGCGCAAAAAAGAAGGGCGCGCCGGCGGATTATTCATAACCGCATGAACAGTATATCATAATTCGTTTTAACTTGCAAATTTCCTTGTTTTGTGATAGCATTTGAAGCGAAAACGCAGGGGAGATGCAATTCTCCCCTTTTTGGGGAGGGAATCCGCTTTGCCTGTCACCAGAGAAATCCAGACGGTCGCCGGCGCCGCGCTGCCCATCTATGAGAGCTTCGCCGTGCGCCGCTGCCGCTATGCCCCCGAAAGCGGGGCGAAGGGGCGCTTCTGTCTCGCCTCGGGCGTCCACGGCGACGAGACGCTCGGCCAGCTGATCCTCTTTGAGGTCGCGCAGCGCATCACCGCGCAGCCCGAGCGCCTTGCCGGCGTCGTGGATCTGTATCCGATGCTCAATCCGCTGGGCCTTGATATCGGCGAGCGCATGGTGCCCGTGGGCACGAGGCTGGATATGAACCGCTCCTTCCCCGGCAATCCGGACGGCACGCCGCTCGAGCGCATCTGCCATCAGCTGGCGGAGGATATGCGCGGCGCGGATTTCGTGCTGGATATCCACTCCGGCACGCATCTCAAGCATGAATTGTGCGAGGCGCGTATCACCGCAAAGGAGCCGGAGCCGCTCATCGCCCTCGCGCGCCAGCTCTGCCCGGATCTGATCTGGGTCTACCCGGACAGGATCGCCTATGAGGCCTCCCTCTCCGGCGCGCTGTGCGGCATGGGCACGCCCTCCATGCTGCTGCAGGCGGACGAGCGCGGCGGCGACCCCCGAAAGACGGCCGCGCGCGTGGCGGACGGCATCTTCCGCCTGATGGCCCATCTGGGCCTCTGGGACGGCGGCGCGCAGGAGTCCCTGCCCCGCATTCCCTGCATCCGCGCGGAGGCAGAGGTTGTGCGCGTCACCTGCCAGCGCCCGGGCATGTATGTGCCCCATCCCTGCATCGGCATGAAGGTCTCCGCCGGTCAGGTCATCGGCAGGATCATCGACGCGCTCGACGGCGCCGTGCTTGAGGAGATCGCCTCGCCCAGCGCCGGCCTTGTCTTCAGCCAGCGCTGCTATTCCTCGGTCTATCCCGGCACGCTGATTGCGCGCATCTTCAGCCCGGAGCGGAGGGACAACGCATGAAAAAAGACATTCTCTTCACCGTGCCGTCGTACTTCCGCGACGACATGAACATCATGGGCTATCGCTTTGGCAAGGGCGAAAAGAGCTGCGCCGTGCTCGGCGCGCTGCGCGGAGACGAGGTGCAGCAGCTCTACGTCTGCTCCCGCCTCGTGTCCTATCTGCGCGAGGTCGAGCGCGACGGCGGCATCATGCCGGGCAAGAGCGTGCTGATCATCCCCACGGCCATCGGCTTCTCGATGAATGCGGGCGAGCGCCTCTGGGCCCCGGAGAATATGGACATCAACCGCCGCTTCCCCGGCGACGCGGACGGCTCCACCACCAGCCGCATCGCGGACGCGCTCTTTGACCGCCTGCGCCTGTACCGCTACGGCGTGCAGCTGACCAGCTTCTATCAGCCGGGCTCTTTCGTCCCGCATGTGCGCGTGATGGACACCGGCCGGCAGAATCCGGATCTGGGCTGCGAATTCGGCCTGCCCTACGTCTACGTGCGCACGCCGCGCAGCGCGGACAAGGCCACGCTCAACTATGCCTGGCAGCTCGCCGGCACGCAGGCCTACTCCCTCTACGCCGGCAAGACCCGCGAGATCGACGAGGCCGCCGCCGAGCAGACGCTGCGCGCGATCATCCGCTTCCTCAACGGGCGCGGCATCATCCGCAGCGACGTGACCCCCGGCCACGCCTCCAGCGTCATCGCCGACGGCGATCTGCTTACCGTCAGCGCCGCCAGCGCAGGCCTGCTGCGCCGCATCAAGTTTGCCGGCGCGCATGTGCGCCGCGGCGAGCAGCTCGCCTTCATCATGAATCCCTGCGACGGCTCCGTGCGCGAGACGCTCAAGGCCCCGGCCACCGGCATGCTCTTCTACGTGCAGGACGGCCCCTTCATCGCGGAGGGCAGCCCCGTCTTCCAGGTGCTCAGCAACACCAGATAACCGGCATGCTGCCGGCGGCGTCACCGGCAAACTGCTGTAAATCCCGCTGCCTGGCGGACGAGGCCGACGCTCTGCAAAAAGATTTACATAATAAAATAACCGTCTATCGAGGAACCCTATGAACCGCAAATCCGCCAGACTCTCTTCGTCCGGCTTCACCAGGACGATGCTCTCCATCGCCATCCCGGTCACGCTCCAGAATCTTCTGTTTTCCTCCTTCACGCTGATCGATACGCTGATGATCGGCGCGCTGGGCGATACGCCGCTGGCCGCCGTGGGCATGGCGGGCAAGTGGTCGTGGTTCTTTGGCATCGTGCTCTACGGCTTTTCAAGCGGCGCGGGCGTGTTCATCGCGCAGTACTTCGGCGCGGGCGATACGCGCGGCATCCACCGCACATACGGCCTTGTGACCCTCGGCTCCTTCGCCGCGTCGCTGCTGTTCATGGCGGCGGCGCTGCTCTTCCCGGAGGCGATCATCGGCCTGTTCACCAGCGACCCGCAGGCCATCGCCATCGCCTCGGTCTATCTGCGCATCATCGCGCTGAGCTATCCCTTTCAGGCGCTCTCCAAAGCGGGCGGCACGCTGCTGCAGAGCACGCAGCGCGTCTCCATCCCCTTCATCGGTGCGGCCTGCTCGGTGGCCACCAATGTGGTCTTCAACGCCCTGCTGATCTTCGGCCTGTGCGGCTTCCCCGCGCTGGGCGTCGCCGGCGCGGCGATCGCCTCGGCCATGGCCGCCGTGGTCAACGCCGCCGTGATCTTTATCCTCGGCTTCAGGCAGCGCACGCACCTGCGCGCCCCGCTCTCCGAGGTGCTGGATATCAGCCGCAGCTTTGTGATCGACTATGTGCGCATCAGCGCGCCCGCGCTCTTCAACGAGACCATCTGGGCCATCGGCAATCTGGGCTACAACGCGGTCTTCGGTCACATCAGCACCGAGGCCTATGCCGCCATGACCGTCGTCAAATCCATCGAGGACCTGACGACCATCGCCGTCTGGGGCATGGGCTCCTCCTGCGCGGTGATGATCGGCAGCTTTGTCGGTCAGGGCGATATGGAAAAGGCCCGCGACTGCGGCCGCCGCCATCTGATCCTGACGGCGGCGTTCTCCGCCCTCGTCGGCGTGTTCGTCATCGCCTGCCGCACGCCAATCCTCTCGCTCTTCGGCGTATCGGAGGATGTGCGCGGTTATGCAGCCTCGCTGCTTTTGATCTACGCGCTGGAGGCCATCCCGCGCAATCTGCCCTACATGCTCGTCTGCGGCATCTTCCGCTCCGGCGGGGATACCAAGTACGGCCTGATCGTCGACATGATCTCCCTCTACCTGATCGGCCTGCCGCTCACGGCCTTTGCCGGCCTCGTGCTGCACGTCGGCGTGCCCATGACCTACCTGATCATGTATCTCGTGGAGGACGTCTTCAAGTGTATCGTCTACGGGCGGCACTTCCTCTCCGGCAGATGGATCAAGCCCGTCGCCAAATTCCCCGACGCCTGACCCCATTATACGCATGAAACCCCGCCGCCCGCAGCCGTTTTGCGCTGACCGGGCGGTTTTTCTTTCCCATCGGGCAAGTTCACAAAATCGGGGCGTCCAATCTCACGCAGCCCTTTTATCTGTCAATCATCAGACACATTCTTTGTATAAATCGCAAAATTTTCAAAAAAATGTCTTTTAGTCGTCAGACGTCTTGATTTTCCCTGTATGCTTCGTGTATAATGATGCTAACAGTGAGGAAGTCCGCAGTTTTTCTCCTGCGCCAGCCTCTCAATTTATTCAAGGAGTGATTACCAATGGCCCGTATTATTACTTTCGGCGAAATCATGCTCCGTCTGAAGAGCCCGGCGCTCGAGCGCTTCTTCCAGAGCCCGTCCCTCGAGGCCACTTTCGGCGGCGGCGAAGCTAACGTTGCCGTTTCCCTGGCGAACTACGGCATGGACGCCGCTTTCGTCACCGCTCTGCCGAACAACGCGATCGGCGAGGCCTGCCGCCGCGACGTCCGCTCCTTCGGCGTTGACGTCTCCAACATCAAGATGACCGATGGCCGCATGGGCATCTACTTCCTGGAGACCGGCTCCAACCAGCGCCCCTCCAAGGTCGTCTATGACCGCGCCGATTCCGCCATTGCGATCGCTCCGCTCGACCTGTTCGACTGGGAGAAGATCTTTGACGGCGCCGACTGGTTCCACATCTCCGGCATCTCCCCGGCCATCTCCGCCTCCGCTGCTGAGCTGTCCATCGCCGCCTGCAAGGCCGCTCAGAAGATGGGCGTTACCGTTTCCTGCGACCTGAACTACCGCAAGAACCTGTGGAAGTATGGCAAGGAAGCCAAGGAAGTCATGGGCGAGCTGGCGAAGTACATCGACGTCGCCATCGCCAACGAGGAAGACTTCCAGAAGTCCCTGGGCATCACCGCCTCCTCCGACGTTGAGAGCGGCTCTCTGGACCGCAATGTCTACGAGGGCATCGCGAAGAAGGCCATGGAGCTCTACCCGAACATCAAGCGCGTCGCGATCACCCTGCGCGAGTCCAAGAGCGCGGACCGCAACGACTGGGCGGCCTGCATCTACGACGGCAAGGAGTTCTACGTCTCCCGCAAGTACGAGATCACCGATATCGTCGACCGCGTCGGCGGCGGCGACTCCTTCTCCGGCGGCCTGATCTACGGCCTGCTGACCTATGAGAAGCAGTCTGACGCTCTGGAGTTCGCCGTTGCGGCGTCCTGCCTGAAGCACACCATCTCCGGCGACTACAACCGCGTCACCGTGGCTGAGGTCACCTCTCTGATGAAGGGCTCCGGCTCCGGCCGCGTCGAGCGCTAAGCGGGCTGAGCCCGCACCCAGTTCCGCCGTTAGATTGCAAGGCATGTTTCTTGGGCGTACGTGAGCGAGGTCTTCGCTGCGTTCGCACGGAGGGTGCTCCGCAGCGGCGGTATACGAAGTGTGGTTTCACAACCGAAAAAGAAAGACCGTGGACAATCGTTCACGGTCTTTTTCTGTCCGTCAGCCCCCGTCCTTCGCTTCCGACTGAACAACGCGGACAATTCCATCCCTTTCCTTCGAAGGCGATTGACAAATCCATATCCATCTTCTATGATGAATCTGTCACATTATCCCTATTTGTCAAAGGAGGAACCCCTTATGAAGCGCATGCTTTCTCTCCTTCTGGCGCTGTGCATGATCCTCTGCCTCGGCACTGCCGCGGCGGATGGCTACACCGCCGGCACCTACACTGCCTCCAGCCAGGGCATGAAGCCCATGACGCTTGAGGTCACCTTCTCCGACGCCGCGATCACCGAGATCAAGATCGCCGAGCACGGCGAGACCTACGGCATCGGCTGGGGTCTTGACGCCTCTCCGGTCGAGGCTGTCCCGGCCTGGATCATCGAGAATCAGTCCCTCGCCGTGGACATGGTCACCGGCGCAACCATCACCACCCGCGCCATCGTCAATGGCGTGGCCGACGCTGTCGCTCAGGCCGGCGCGGACGCTGAGGCCCTGAAGGCCAAGACCGTCGCCGCCGAGGTCGCCGATAAGGTCCTCGAGTGCGACGTCGTCGTCGCCGGCGCCGGCGCTGCCGGTCTTGGCGCTGCCGTCTCCGCGCTGGAAAACGGCGCCTCCGTCATCCTGCTGGAGAAGCAGGGCGTGACCGGCGGCTCCACCACCCGCTCCGGCGGTTACTTCATCGCGGCCGGCACCTCCCTGCAGAAGGCGCAGGGCATCGAGGACAGCCCCGAGGCGTTCTTCGATTTCTACAAGTCCATCGGCGGCGATCTGATCAACGACGAGAAGGTCATGGATTTCTGCGTGAATTCCGCGGCCTGCTACGAGTGGATCGTCGCCAACGGCGCGCAGTTTGACGGCGTGACCACCGTCCATCCGACCCACACCGAGCTGCGCGTGCACAATTCCCTCGGCGGCCAGTTCATGGGCACCGGCCAGGGCGGCCAGATGACCGCGCCGATGACCAAGGCCTTCACCGACAAGGGCGGCCAGCTGATCTACAACGCCGCCGCTGACGGCCTCGTCCTCGACGCCGAGGGCAAGGTTGCGGGCCTGACCGCCACCATGAAGGACGGCAGCAAGCTGACCGTCAACGCCAAGGCCGTCATCCTCGCCACCGGCGGCTACGCCGGCGACGCCGCGAAGGTCAACGAGCTGCACTTCTGCAAGCCGGCGACCTACTCCGTCCCGACCTCTGTCACCGGCGACGCCGTGAAGATCGCCGAGGCCGTCGACGCGAAGGTCGAGTGGACCGACGCCGCGAACATCTCCATGGTCTCCTTCACCTGCGGCGTGGGCTGCTACGGTGAGGCCGCGGGCATGATCGCCAGCGACAAGGGCGAGCGCATGTGCAACGAGTACTGCTACTTCTACACCTACACCGAGGCGCTGCTCAAGGCGGGCTCCCCGTACGGCTGGTATATCACCGATGCGGACGATCCCTTCCCGACCGCGCAGTACGGCATGATGATCGAGTCCACCCCGCACGCCGCCACCGCCGCTGAGCTGGCGGAGCTGATCGGCGCGGATCCGGCGACCCTCGAGGCCTCCATCGCGCGCTACAACGAGCTCTGCGCCGCGGGCGAGGACAAGGACTTCGGCAAGCCCGCCGAGTACATGAACGCGCTCGACAAGGAGCTCTACGCCATCAAGCTCAGCCCGAGCATCTCCGGCACCTACGGCGGCGTCCTGACCGACGTGGAGTCCCAGGTGATCAACAATGCGGGCGAGGTCGTCCCGGGCCTGTACGCCGCGGGCGAGGCTTCCTTCAACGGCCTTGTCGGCTCCGAGTACCCGGTCTGCGGCACCGCGATCGGCATGGCCTTCTACTTCGGCCAGGTCGCGGGCGAGAATGCCGCCGCATTCGCCGGCAAGTAATCCCCGGTAAGGGTAAAACTGCACACAGCAAAGGGCTGCCGGAGCAATCCGGCAGCCCTTTTCCCATGTCCCGGCCTGTTAAGATCTGTTAGCACCGTCAATATTTTTGTAATTTATAGAATCCTCATTGTTCCTATGCTATACTGTTGTTAACCCGTATGCATCATACGGAAAAAGAAAAAGGAGGACTTCCCATATGAGAAAGTTCCTTAGCCTGCTGCTGTGCCTGAGCCTGCTGCTGTGCGCCATCCCGGCCATGGCTGAGCTCGCCGACGGCACCTTCACCGGCGCCGGCGTCGGCATGGGCGGCGACGTGAACGTCACCGTCACCGTCGAGGGCGGCAAGATCACCGCTATCGAGGTCGGCGCGCACAACGAGACCCCGGGCATCAGCGACCCGGCGATCGAGAAGATCCCCGCGGCCATCATCGAGGCCCAGAGCACCGAAGTCGCGGCCGTCTCCGGTGCAACCCTCACCAGCGACGCCATCAAGGCCGGCGTTGCCGCTGCGCTCTCCGGCGAGACCGCCGAGGAAGCCGCTGTCGTCATCCCCTTTGAGCAGCCCGACGTCATCGTTATCGGCGCCGGCATGGCGGGCCTGACCGCCTCCGTCCGCGCGAGCGAGCTCGGCGCGAACGTCCTCGTTTTCGAGCAGTTTGCCCGCGTCGGCGGCTCCGCCGCTGTGGCCGGCGGCTCCATCGTGGGCGCTGAGACCATCATCGAGAAGGAAGCCGGCATCGAGGACAGCATCGACCTGCTCTACGCCGATTTCCCGCGTCTGGGCGGCGAAGGCAACTTCAACCCGGAGGTCGCCCGCAAGTTCGCCGAGCGCGCCGGCACTGCCGTTGACTGGCTCGACACCTTCGTCGGCGTCAACTTCGGCGAGCGCATGCCGACCTACGGCAGCTACGAACCGCTGAACGTCAACCGCGTCCACTTCGCCGTTCCGGAGAATGGCGACGTCTCCAAGTCCTCCGGCAAGGGCGGCACGGGCTTCATCTCCGCGCTGATGAAGAAGCTCGACGAGTACATCGCCGGCGGCACCGCCTGCCTGCTGACCGAGACCCCGGTCACCGACATCATCATTGAGAACGGCACCATCGTCGGCGTCATCGCCAGCGTCAACGGCGTTGAGACCGAGTTCCGCGCGCCGTCCACCGTCATCGCCACCGGCGGCTACGGCCACAACGAGGCCTGGCTGAAGGAATTCAACTTCACCAACGTCGCCACCTCCACCCCGGCGTCCGCCAGCGGCTCCGGCTATGACTTCGCCCGCAAGGCCGGCGCGGTCTTCTCCGGCATGGACTTCTGCACCGCGTATGGCGGCGCGATCCCGGTGACCGGCTTCACCAAGAGCCTGGCTGCCAACCTCTACACCAATCCGGGCCCGATCTGGGTCAACCTGAACGGCGAGCGTTTCACCAATGAGGCCAACGCCGACTCCAAGGTCCGCTCCGACGCGTGGACTCAGGCCGAGGAAAACAAGGTCTTCATCGTCTACACCGACAGCGTGATCAATCCGGAGATGCCGATGATCACCGGCGCGGCCGACGCTGCCGCCGCTCTGGCTGAGCTGATCGAGGCCGGCGAGTACGTCTTCAAGGCGGACACCATCGCTGAGCTGGCTGCCAAGGCCGGCGTCAACGCTGAAAACCTTGAGAAGACCATCGCCGCCTACAATGCGGACTGCGCCGCGGGCAAGGACAGCGCGTTCGGCCGTGAGACCGACCTGCGTCCGCTCGAGGAGGGCCCGTACTACGCCATCATGACCATCCCGTACGTGCTGATCACCTCCGGCGGCCCGCAGATCAATGCGGACGCGCAGATGGTCAACGCCAACGGCGAGGCCATCCCGGGCGCTTACCTCGCCGGCGAGATCGTCGGCATGGGCAATGTCTGCGGCCACACCACCATCGGCGGTATCGGCCATGGCAACTGCGCCACCTGGGGCATGATCGCCGCTGAGAACGCCGTCGCCAACGCCGGCAAGTAATCCCCGGTAAGGGCAAAACTGTAAACAGCAAAGGGCTGCCGGAGCAATCCAGCAGCCCTTTCTTCATCAATACCCTTCCAAACCGGGCTCATAATACCATAGAACGAAGAATAGATTTCAAGGTTCTCCGTCCGCCAGGTTGACAATCACCATTTTACCAAGCTTCTGTTTGTGCTCTGCCAGTCTCAAGTAAGTATATGCCTTTCCCCTCTTACATACATAAGCAATCAACGCATCACAGCTGCGAATCATCCATCTGTTTGCCCGATCAATGGCATATCTGGGTGGAATCGGTTTTTCAAAAGGATAGAGCATCTCATCATATTCAATGCCTTCCCTGCAGCGGTAAACTGCCGGATGATACGGAATAACCAGTATTCTGTTCATGTGAGGATATCTTGTTTTCATTTCCTTAAGCGCGCGAATCACACAAGCATCATAATCTCCATGATCACCGAAGTAAAACTCTTCAGCCCCCATCCGGATACAGCATTCAATCTGATGAATCAGCTTATCATCGATATGTTCAGGCATCTCCCTATGACCCATAAAGAAGCATCTCTTCACCGCACACCACGCCCAATCTAGCACTTTTCGGTGCTATTTTTCCGCATAATAACACCCTCCGTGCCATAATGTCAACAGAATTGACTATGGAGGGAGGCAACCTACATGTGTTTCCAGCGCATAAGAGATATGCGTGAAGATGCCGACCTCACTCAGGAACAGGTTGCCGCACTTCTTGGCATCAGGCAAAACGTCTATTCCAGATATGAGAGAGGATTCCAAACCATCCCTCTCGAGCATTTGATTCGATTGGCTGACCACTATCAGGTATCCATTGATTATCTGCTCGGCAGAACACAAAACAAAGAAATACGTTAACAGCCGGACCCTCCCATCAGGACAGATCCGGCTGTTTGCTTTTATATTGGATTTATGCGTTCGTGCGCGGCTTCACCGGCGCGTCCTGCATGCGCATCCTGAACGCATGCTTCTTCTTGCCCGGCTTGGCCTTCTTTTCCTTTTTATCCTTATGCTGTTCCTTCTTGCCCGGCTTATCCGACTTGGCCTTCTTCTCTTTTTTCTCTTTCTTGTCCTTCTTCTTCTCGTACGGCTCCACCAGCCTGCGGCGGATGACGTCCTCATTGGCCAACGAGTAGCCGAAGAAGCCCATCGGGCGATCCTTCAGCGCGAAGTACTCGCCGTGCGCATAGCACACCAGCTCAAAGTCCGCCATCTTCAGGCTGCCGTCCTCGCGGAAGAGGGAGTCGCGGACATAGACCTGCTCGACCTTCGCCATGAACATGTCATGCGAGCCGAGCTCGATCACCCGCTCCACCCTGCAGCACAGGAAGAGCGGCGCCTCGGCCAGCGCGGGCGCGCCAAAGCCCTCGACCTCGAAGGCATGCAGGCCAAGCTCGGCGAATTTATCGACGTCACGCCCGCTCTTCACGCCGCAGTAGTCCGTCGCGCGGCAGAGCGTCTCGTCCGTCAGGTTGATGCAGAATACGCCGGACTGGGATACCTGTGCATGAGAATGGCGCTCCTTGCGGATGGAGACATAGACCATCGGCGGGTCGGAATTGATCACGCCGGTCCAGCCGATGGTGATCATGTTGTCCCGGTCAAAGCCCGGCTCCGTGCCCCGGCAGGAGACCAGCACCGCCGGCAGCGGGGAAAGGAACGTCGTCGCGCCGATCGCGCGGAATGCCTGATCTGACATCGCCAAAAACCTCCGGATCATTTACGCCTGCGCGGCGATATGCAGGATTTCCTCAATCTGCGGCGGGAGCAGCTCGACGAAGTGGCCCGTCTTGCCGCCCACGACCTTCGCCGCCAGCGCCGGGATGTCCTCCACCCTGCCGCCGACCGCCTCAAAGGTCACCGGCATGCCGAGGGAGACAAAGAAGGCCTTCATCGCCATGATGCCCTCCAGCGCGACCTGCGCCTCGTCCTTGCCCGCAGCGTCCACGCCCCACACGCGGGTCGCAAACTGCGCAAAGCGCGCGGTGTCATGCTTGTAGACATACTGCATCCACGCCGGGAAGACGACGGCAAGGCTCGCGCCGTGCGCGCAGTCATACAGGGCGGAGAGCTCGTGGCCGATCTGATGGCTGGCCCAGTCCTGCTCGCGGCCCACGCCGACGGAGTTGTTGTGCGCGAGCATGCCCGCCCACATCAGCGTCGCATGGGCCTCATAGTCGTGATCATCGGCAAGCGCCTTCGGGGCTGCCTCGACGATGGAGAGCATCAGCGCCTCGGCCATGCGGTCGGTCAGGGCGACGTCCTTCGTGTTGGTGAAGTAGCGCTCCATGATGTGCGCGAGCATATCCGTCGCGCCGCAGGCCAGCTGATAGCGCGGGAGGGTGAAGGTCAGCTCCGGATTCATCACCGCAAAGCGCGGACGATGGAATTCCGTGGACAGGCCTCGCTTGAGGTTGCCGTCGATCTTCGTGATGACGGAGGAGTTGCTGCCCTCGCTGCCGGCGGCCGGAATGGTCAGCACGCAGCCGTGCGGCAGCGCCTTGGTCACCTTCGCCTTGCCGCAGTAGAAATCCCAGAAATCGCCGTCATACGGCACGCCGTCGGCGATGGCCTTCGCCGTGTCGATCGCAGAGCCGCCGCCCACGGCCAGCAGGAAGTCAATCCCCTTCTCGCGGCAGATGCGGATGCCCTCGTAGACAAGATCGCTGCGCGGATTGGGCTTGACGCCGCCCAGCTCCTCATGCGCGACGCCCGCCGCATCCAGGGACGCCAGCACCTGCGCCAGCAGACCGCTGCGCACGACGCTGCCGCCGCCATAGACGACCAGCGCCGCAGTGCCGCCCGCCTCGCGGACGAGCTCGCCGACCTTCTTCTGCGTATCGCGGCCAAAAACAAACTTCGTCGGGGAACAGAATTCAAAATTCAGCATAGTGAACCTCCTATGTTTTCTTCCATCTATTCACTCTGCGGCAGGCTCATTCCCGCCGCCGCTATTCCCATCATACATGCAGCCCGCGGCAAAAGCAACAAAAACTTCCATTTCCATAAAATCCCATGAAATAATCATCGCCATCCGCGCGTCATATATATCAGAAGGATGCGCCGCGGCATGCAATCAAGGTTGCATCCCGGAGCAAAACATGATAAGATGAACCGAGACAGAATTTCCATGTCCGTCCCGGCAGCGACGCCCAAGCGGGCATTTACGATCAAAACAGAATTCTCATCACGGAGGGATCAAAGATGAAGAAGATTACCATCTCCGGCAGCATCCGGCGCAGGCTCGCCGCGCTGCTCCTTGCCGCCGCAGCCTGTGCAGGCGTTACCGGCGCATATGCGGAGGCCGTCTCGGTCATCCGACCCGGCGCAGCGACGCCCAGCGAGGCGGAGAAGCAGCCGGCCGGCGGCGAATCTTCCGGCGCGGCTGAGCTCCTGCCGCCCAGCGGCAGCGAATCGTCCGGCTCTTCCGGCTCTGTAGAGCTTCTGCCGCCCAGCGGCGGCGAGTCTTCCGGCGGCGCAGAGCTCCTGCCGCCCAGCGGCGGCGAGTCTTCCGGCTCCTCCGGCAGCACCGCGCCGACCGTCAGCCAGTTCAAGCTCACGCTCACGCAGGAGAATGGCAGGATCACTGCGAAGATCTCCAGCGCCAGCGAGCGCGAGGTGGAGATCACCATCTCCCTTGAGGGCAGCCGCGTGCAGACGCTCTCCCTGATCGGCAATGGCTCCGTCACCTCCGGCACGCTGGAGGCCGGCGTCTACGCCGTCCGTGCGGAGTATGTGACCCCCGCCGAGGGCGTCAGCGCCGTGACCAAGACCATCGAGGTCGAGGAAGCGCAGCAGCAGGCCCCCGCGCAGCCGACCGTCGCCAAGATCGGCGCGACGGTTGCCGTCAGCGGCGACACCATCACCGTGACCGTCACCAACGCGGACAACTACCCGCTCTACGCCGCCGTCGGCGATGAGATCAAGGAAGTCGTTCACGGCAAGGCCACCTTCAGCGGCCTCTCCGACGGCGAGTATGACGTCGAGGTCGACTACATCACCGCCGTCCCCGGCGTATCCCCGTACCGCACGAGCGTGACCGTCGGCTCCGGCAGCTCCGGCTCCGGCACCACCCAGACGAAGAAGGCCATCACCATCACGCTGGTCGTCCCGGGCGAAAAGCAGATCGTCGTCTGCGGCACGGCTGAGCCCAATACCGACGTCACCCTGAGCACCAAGCCGACCTCCAAGAATACCATCGTCCGCGCGGACGCCTCCGGTGCGTATGCGGGCGTCATCAAGTGCGAGCCGGGCACCTACACCGGCGTATACGCCAAGTACGGCAAGGATATCTCCACCCGCGTCGCGGCGAGGGGCACCTACACCGTCACCGGCGAACCCAGCACGCCCGTCGCCCCGGCTGAGAAGCCGCCGCTGACCGTCGATCCCATCTACAGCAGCACGCTCAAGGTCATCGCCTATTCCACCCCCGGCACGCTGGTCAATCTCGGCGTGAAGGGCTATGGCCAGACCGTCACCGCCGACAAGAACGGCGCGCTGGTCTACAGCCTGCCGCAGACCTATGCCAACGGCACCGTCGTCACCTTCACCGTCTTCTATGGCGAGGACAACAAGCTGACCTACACGTTTGACGTGGTCGTCGGCGCGGCGAGCAATTACCGCACGCTGATGAAGGGCTCCTACGGCGACGATGTGCTCGCCCTGACCGAGCGCCTCAAGCAGCTGGGCTATGACATCAAGCCCTCCAAGACCTACACCGTCGACACCGCCGAGGTCGTCCGCCAGTTCCAGCGGCTCAACGGCCTTGACGTGGACGGCATGGCCGGCAAGAACACGCAGACCCGCCTCTATTCCATCAATGCCATCGGCCCCGGCAGCGCCGGCACGAACACCGGCTATGGCTCCCTGAGCCGCAGCACGCGCTACAACGCCGCCGTCGTCCCGATGCAGAAGCGCCTGCGCGAGCTGGGCTACCCCGTGGGCAAGGTCGACGGCTACTTCGGCAGCCAGACCTATCGCGCGGTCGTCTACTTCCAGCGCATCAACGGCCTCACCCCGGCGGATGGCGTCGCCGACTCCGGCACGCTGGCGCTGCTCTACTCCGCCTCGGCCAAACGCTATAACGGCACGATCGCCGGCACCTCCGCCTCCACGGGCGAGGCCAGCGGCTATCGCCTGCTCTACTGGGGCAGCAAGGGCGAATATGTCCGCCGTCTGCAGAGCGCGCTGCTCGCCGCCGGCTATAAGCAGGTGAGGGTCGCCGACGGCATCTATGGCAAGTGGACCTATGATGCGGTCATCGCCTTCCAGAAGGACAATGGCCTGATGGTCGACGGCATCGCCGGCAAGCAGACCCAGAATAAGCTCTACGGCACCAGCTATTAAGCAAATGACGCGGCGGCAGCATCATGCCGCCGCGTTTTCTTTTCCGCCCAATGATCATGGAGGGATAACATGAAGAAACGCCTGCTCCTTTCCTCGCTGCTCTGCCTCTTCCTCGCGCTGCCCGGCTGCGCCTCGGCCGATCCGCTGCGCGTTGATTTCTACGACGTGGGCAAGGCCGACGCCATGCTCATCACCACCCCGGGCGGCCAGCGCATCCTCATCGACGCGGGCACCAACAAGAACGGCAAGGCCCTCGCCGAGCGTTTCAATCAAGAGGGCATCGATTCCATCGACCTGATGATCATCACCCACTACGACAAGGACCACGTCGGCGGGGCGGACAAGATCATCGAGGGCGTGGGCGTCGGGCATGTGGTGATGCCCATCTATGACAAGGAGGGCAAGCAGTACGAGCAGTTTGCCGAGGCCATCGCCGAATACGCCGTGCCCACCACGCAGCTGCTCACCGCGAAGGAAACCACCCTCACCGTGGACGGCGTCACGCTGCGCATCTCCTCCGCGCACAGGGGCGGCTACGGCGAGGACGAGGAAAACGACTTCTCCCTCTGCGTGCGCATGAGCTACGGCGGCACGCGCTTCCTCTTCCCCGGCGATGCGGAAGCCCCGCGCCAGCGCGAGCTGCTGCAGGAGGGCGACCTTTCCTGCGACGTGCTGAAGGTCCCCTACCACGGGCGTCTGGTCGACGCCAGTCAGGATTTCCTCTCCGCCGCCGCGCCAAAGATCGCCTTTATCCCCGACAGCGCGGACGACCCCGCCAGCCCGTATATCCACGCCATGCTCGATGCGCTGGGAACGGAGACGCACAGCGCGCAGCAGGGCGACCTGACCGTCTTCTCCGACGGGGAGCGCGTGTGGGTGGAGTGAGCCCCGCCCCCCAGCCCAAGTACAACTGAGAACAGCAAAAAGCCTCTCCTTTTGGGAGAGGCTCATTCTTTATGCTTTTTACAGATGCTTCTTCGCATACGGGCAGTAGGTCAGATAGGCCAGCAGCAGCGTGGACGTATCCGGCAGGGACAGGCACATCAGCGGCGGGCATCCATGGCGGCTGACCGCCTCCAGCGGCTGGGAGAGCATGAACAGGCCGCTGCCCTCCGCCGTCCGCCTGCCGTAGCAGAAGCGCACCTCGCTCCACGGCAGATACAGCCCCCGCCCGGCGCTGACGCCCTCCTCGCTGATGCAGGGGCAGGTCGTCAGGCAGACGCGCACGCGCGCCAGCAGCAGCGCGCCCGCAAGGCTGAGCGCGACAGCCGCCGCAGCAAGCCCCCACGCCGTGACCGCATGCGCCGTATGCACGGCGCGCAGCATGGCCTGCGCCGCCATGGCAAAGACCACGAGCGCCGGCAGGAGCATCAGCAGGGCATTGAGCAGCGCATACTGCCAGAGCGGGCGCTGGCGCTTCGTCCTCATCGGCACGCCCTGCCCGCGCAGGCAGACCTTGTACGGGCAGTACATCTCAACCGCCGCCTCCAGCCTGCCCGTCATCGGCGCGACAAAACCCCATGCCCCGCAGCGCGGCGCATGATGCAGCAGATTGAGAAAATCCCCATTCACGACATACATGCCGTAGAGATAGCGGCGGCGGCTGTTGCAGCGCAGCACGCCCAGCGCGCCAAGCTCATGCCACGGCGTGCGGCGGACGGAGAGCAGAATGCCCACGCCGACGCCCTGCTCATCGACAAAGAACCGGCAGGAGAGCAGCACCACGCACAGGGCGAGCATCATCAGCGTCGCCGCAAGCAGCGCAACGCCCCAGCCGATCTGCCCCTGCGCGATACAAGCATCCCGCGCAAGCGCCAGCAGCAGCGCGCACGTGCCGGACGCCGCCGTCAGATACGGATATCTCAATACGCGAACCATGGCGGCGTCCCCCCCTTTCTGCCGCAGTCGGATTTCATGGCAATGCAAAGCATAGTGAACAAAAGAAGGAGCCGGCATGTCGTCTGCGGCTCCTTCTGAAAGAACAGCTTATCAAACAGCTTAATCCGGGGAATGCCCCGATGGATTACGGATTGCTCGGCGGGAGCGTGGCCTCCGGCGTGACAGCCGGGGTCTCAGCCTCAAAGCCGTAGCCCTGCTGCGTGCCCGGGAGCTCCTCGATCAGGACGATCTCCTCTTCCTCCTCGGCAGCAGCCGCGGCGGCGGCAGCCTCGGCGGCCTGGCGGGCCATCTCCTCGGCCTGCTCACGCATGCGCTGCGCAGCCAGCACGGCGGCGGCGGTCACGGGCCTGCGGCCGGACTCGACGACCTCCAGCGCATCCTGCATCACCGGATACGGGCAATCGCTGTCCACGAACGTATCGATATACTTGTTGGAGGAGGTGTGGCGGCCGTTGCGCATCTCAACATGGGTGTAGGCGGAGCCGGAGCCCTTGTTGCCCTCGACGGCAATCAGGTCGCCCTCTTCAATCACGTCGCCGCGCTTGACCTCGATCTCCTCGCAGTGGAGGTAGAGCAGGGTCACGTCGTAGTCCTCATTGTAGATGGCGACGGTGCCGTTGGCGTCGCCAGCCCTGGTGACCACACCGCCGAGGATGGCATAGAGATCCGCGCCCTCCTCATAGGTGAAGTCGATGCCCTCGTGCACGCCGGAGAAGCCGACCTTGCCCTTCTTGCCCCTGATGCGCTCGCAGTACTGGCCGTAGAACATGCTCGTCTCGCCCAGATCCGCGCCGTAGAGGCGCTCGCGCATCGCGTCGGTGATGTCCAGCACGATGGCGGCCACGGCGTATGCGCCGGACTCATCCACAGCCAGATACTCCGCCGGAACGACGTCGGCAAACGGCGTCATGTAGTAATCGCCATGGTTGTAGGCGTAGACATCCTTATAATAGGTGACCGTGCGGCCGCGGACCGTCTTGCTCTTGCTCACGAACCAGCGGTACTCGGTCGTCAGCTGCGGCTCCTCGTCCACGATCGCCGGCACAACAATCTCCTCAGCCTCATCAGCCTGCGCCTCGGTCGTCACAGAGACGACGGCAGCCTTCGTGCCCGGCAGCGCGCCCTCGGCGGCGGCGGTCACGGCAAAGAGCAGGCTCAGCAGCGCGAGCAGAACAGCCAGTGTCTTCTTCATTTTCTTACCCTCCGAATCAGGACGCCGGCGAACCGGTATCCTCTGATAACAGTGTCTCTGTTTATTATACCAGACAAGAATGAAAACTCAAGCATTTTTTGTCATCCCAGAGAATGATTTCCATATGAATCCATCCCAAAATGAGCAAAGGGGCCGGCGTCTGCCGCAGGGGCTGTATCGCGCGGTCAAAATGTGCTACAATGGAGCCGTCATCCGTATCCGTTTCACAAGGAGGATTTGCGCATGAAAAAGGCCGCTTCGGCATGGGCGCTCTGCGCCGCATGGATGCTGCTGATCTTCGCTATGTCCGCCGCGCCGGGCGAAACCTCCGGCGAGCAGAGCGGGCGGCTGCTTGAGATGCTCCTCTCCGCGCTCCGATGGCTCACCGGCATACAGCCGGAGACGGAGACGCTCGTCCTTCTGGAGACGCTGCTGCGCAAGGCGGCGCACATGGCAGAGTATGCCGTCCTCGCGCTGCTCAGCCGCCGCGCATTCGCCCTGAGCGGCGCGCGAAGGCCCGGCCTGTGCGCACTGCTGCTCTGCGCCCTCTATGCCGCAGGCGACGAGTTTCATCAGCGCTTTGTCCCTGACCGCGGGCCAAGCCCCGTGGACGTCATGATCGACACGGCGGGCGCGGCCCTCGCGCTGGCGCTGCGGCAAATGGTGCTGCGCATCTTTTCCGCAAAGTTTGCCGGAATGCACAAGGACGCTTGACCTCGCCTCACGATTATGAGACAATACAAACTGGCATGATGCCGGCGGCATCACCGACAAACTGCTGTAAATCCAGCTGCCTGGCGGGCGAGGCCGACGCTCTTTAAAAGATTTACATAACAAAAGTTCAGACCGAAATATCATCACGGAGGGATCCGCATGTTCATCACCTATGACGAAGGCCTTCGCTGCTTCCACCTTTGCAATGGAAGCATGAGCTACATCTTCCGCCTCGCCGCCGGAAAGTACCCGCTTCATGTCTACTGGGGCCCGCGCGTGCGCCGCGTGAGCGACGACCTGCTCACCCGCCTCTCCCCCTACAACTATACCGACGAAACCTTCCGCCTGGATGAGACGCCGCTGGACGTCCTCCCGCAGGAGTGCCCCGTCTTCGGCGGCGGCGACATGCGAGAGGGCATGCTCGACGTCATCCATGCCGACGGCACCCGCATGCTCGACCTGCAGTACGCGGGCTACCGCGTCGAGGAGGGCAAGCCCGCCCTGCCCGGCATGCCGTCCGCCCGCGGGGAAGGCGCCAAGACCCTCGTCCTCACCCTGCGCGATGCGCTCAGCGGGCTCGAGGCCGAGCTGTACTACACCATCTGGCCGGATATGGACGTCATCGCCCGCCGCATGCGCGTCGTCAACGGCGGCAGCAGCAATGTGCTCATCGAGCGCGCGCTGAGCGCCTGCGTCGACTTTGAAAAGCCCGGTCTGCAGCTGACCACGCTCTCCGGCGCATGGGCCCGCGAGCGCCAGATGTACACCCGCCCCGTCGTCCCGGGCGATCAGGGCACGTCCACCTGCCGCGGCGCATCCAGCGTGCAGACCAGCCCGTTCATGGCCCTCTCCACCAATGGCACGGACGAGTGCTGCGGCGAGGTCTTCGCCTTCGCGCTGTGCTACTCCGGCAGCTTCACCGCCGAGGTGACGATGGATCAGCACTTCCTGACCCGCGCGATGATCGGCATCAATCCCTTCAATTTCAGCTGGGATCTCGCCCCGGGCGCGGCCTTTGACACGCCGGAGGCCTATCTGTGCTTCTCCGCCGAGGGCTTCGGCGGGATGAGCCGCCAGTTCCACACGCTGGTGCATGAGCACATCACCAGCGGCAAGTACGCCAGGACCGAGCGTCCCATCCTCTGCAACAACTGGGAAGCGACGTATTTTGACTTTAACGAGGAAAAGATTCTCGCCCTCGCCAAGCGTGCCAAGGACGCGGACATCGACCTCCTCGTTCTTGACGACGGCTGGTTCGGCCATCGCGATGCGGACAACTCCTCCCTCGGCGACTGGTACGACGACACGCGCAAGCTGCCGCAGGGCATCGCCGGGCTGGGCGAAAAGATCCATGCGCTGGGCCTCAAGTTCGGCCTGTGGGTCGAGCCGGAGATGATCTCTCCAGATTCCGACCTCTACCGCGCGCATCCGGACTGGTGCATCCACGCGGGCGATTACCCGCGCATCGAGTCCCGCAATCAGCTGGTGCTCGACCTCACGCGCGAGGACGTGCGCGAGTACGTCGTCGAGGCCATCTCCGCCGCGCTGCGCCGGGGCAATGTCGACTACGTCAAGTGGGACATGAACCGCAACATCAACTGCTGGGGCAGCGCCAAGCTGGACGCCGCGCACCAGCGCGAGCTCGGCCATCGCTACATCCTCGGCCTCTATGAGATCATGGGCCGCATCGTGAGCCAGTTCCCCAATGTGCTCTTCGAGTCCTGCGCGGGCGGCGGCGGGCGCTTTGATCTGGCGCTGATGACCATGATGCCGCAGGCGTGGGCCTCCGACGACACCGACGCGTGGATGCGCTGCCGCATCCAGTATGCGACCTCGCTGGTCTTCCCGCCGTCCGTGATGGGCGCGCACGTCTCCGCCGTGCCGAATCATCAGACCCACCGCAGCACCCCGCTGGAGACCCGCGCCGCCGTCGCGATGGGCGGCACCTTCGGCTATGAGCTGGATCTGACTCAGCTCCCGCAGGAGGAGATCGACCAGATCCGCGAGATCAACGCCCGCGTGCGCGCCATGCAGAAGCTGCTCTTCTACGGCACGTTCTACCGCCTGCGCTCCCCGTTCACGGGCAACGACAGCGCGTGGATGAGCGTATCCGAGGACAAGCGCGAGGCCATCGTCACCCATGTGAACGCGCAGGCCTTCCCGCACACCAAGCCGATGCCCCTGCGCCTCGCCGGCCTCGACCCCGAGCTTGACTATATGGACGTGGACACCGGCCGCATCTACGGCGGCGACGAGCTGATGCTCCACGGCATGCCGCTCAAGAAGATCGACCAAGGCGACTACCTGACCACGCAGGCGCACTTCAAGGCCGTTAACTGACATGAAAAAGGAGCTTCCGGATCATCCGGAGGCTCCTCTTTTATGTCATTACTCGCCGGCGACGCTCAGCGCGCTCACCAGCACGGACGGGCTGCCGATGGGTGAGCCCTCGAAGATCAGGTCGCTGCCCACAGCGGCAACGTCCTTAAGAAGCTGATAGAAATTGCCCGCGACGGTGAACTGCTCCACCGGGCGCACGATCTTTCCATCCTTCACCTCAAAGCCGCGGGAGAGGAGCGAGAAATCGCCGCTGATCGGATTCGCGCCGGCGTGCAGGCCGGAGACGTCCGTCAGGTACAGGCCGTCGCCCATCTTCGCAAGAAGCTCGTCCTTCGTCTGAGAACCCGGGGCGATGAAGAAATTCGACGGAGCGACGCGTCCGCCGCCGGCGGCGTTGCCGGTGGTCTCCACGCCCGCCTTCTTCGCGGTCTTGCGGTTGTGCAGCAGCGTGCGCAGCACGCCGCCCTCGATGACGTTCTTCGTGCGGCAGGCCGCGCCCTCGCGGTCAAACGGGCTGCTGCCAAGGCCCCACGGCATCAGCGGGTCGTCCGTCAGCGTGACGCATTCGCTGGCGATCGCCTCGCCCTCGCGCCCGTCAAGCAGGGACAGGCCCTTCTGCGCATTATCGGCAGAGAAGACGCCGGAGAAGGTCGAAAGCAGATCGGCCATCGTGCCGCCGCGGATGACGACGGCGGTCTTTCCGCTCTTCATGCGGCCCGCGCCCAGCTGGCAGAGTGCGTCCTCCTGGCAGCCCTCCGCCACGGCCTGCGCGTCAACCGCATCCATGCCGTAGCCCCACAGGAGCTTGAAGCCCGTCGCGGCGGACTCGCCCTCCTTCGCCAGCGCGCTGGCGTAGGCGTAAATCAGATTGCTGGTGTGCGTGAGATCAAGACCCAGCGTGTTCTTCATGCAGAAGGTCTCCTTCGCGCTGCGCACGACGGAGGAATCCGGCTTGACGCGCGCGTCGCAGGCCTGCATGCGGCGGTCGATGTCCATCGCCAGCGCAATCTTCTCCTGCGCGGGCACGGCGTCCAGCGCCTCGCTGTAATTGCAGACCGTCTCATAGTGCGCGTCCGGCGGGAGGATCTCGTCCTGCTCGTCGGTCTCGATGAGGGACGCGCTCTCCTTCACGCCGCTGATGAGCAGCCCGATGCTCTCCTCATCCAGCGCCTGCGTGGAGGCGGTGCCGATGCGCCCGCCCACCTTGCCGCGCAGGGTGAGGCTCACGCGGTCGGATACCTGATAATCCTCCAGCGCGCCCGCGCGGGTGCGCGCGGTGAAGGACTCGCTGCTGCCAAAGCAGATCTCCGCCGGGGCGATGCCGGCCTGCTCCGCCGCCTCAAAGACGCGGGCGGCAAACGTTTCAACATTCATTTCCATGCTCTTTGCCTCACTTTCCGCCGACGGTCAGCCTGCTGACGCGGATGGTCGGCTGGCCGACGTTCGTGGGCACGCTGCCGCTCTTGGAGCCGCACATGCCCTGGCCCATGGTCATCTCGCGCCCGACGCGGTCGATGCGCATGAGGATCTCGCTGCCCTTGCCGATCAGCGACGCGCCGCGCACGGGCGAGGCGATCTTGCCGTCCTTGACGAGATAGCCCTCCTGCACGGCGAAGTTGAATTCGCCCGTCGCCGGGTTGACGCTGCCGCCGCCCATCTTTGCGGCATACAGGCCGTCGCCCATCGTGCGGATCATCTCTTCCTCGTCGTCCTGCCCGGCGGCGATGAAGGTATTGCGCATGCGGCTCGTCGGCGCATAGGCATAGCTCTCGCGCCTGCCGCTGCCGGTGGGCGCCATGCCCATCTTCAGGCCGTTGAGGCGGTCGATCATGTAATTCTTGAGAATACCATTCTCGATGAGCACGAGGCGGCCGGTCGGCGTGCCCTCGTCGTCGATATTGAGGCTGCCCCACTCGTTGGGCATCGTGCCGTCGTCGATCGCCGTCACGCAGGGCGCGGCGATCTGCTGGCCGAGCTTGCCGGCGAATTCGCTCATGCCCGGCTCCACGCTCGTCGCCTCCAGCGAATGGCCGCAGGCCTCGTGGAAGATGACGCCGCCGAACGCGCCCGCAATCACGATGGGCATTTCGCCCGCGCTGCAGTAGGGCGCGGTGAGCATGGTCACGGCGGACTTGGCCGCCGTGCGGCCGACGGCCTCCGGATCCACGCGGTCGCGGAAGAGCTCAAAGCCCATCATCGCGCCGGGGTTCTCGCTGCCGGTCTGATTCTCCGCGCCGCTGCTGGCGACGGCGGAGCAGGTCAGGCGGGTGTAGACGCGGGTATCCTGCGTGTACAGGCCCTCACTGTTGGCGATGAGCACATGCTGCTCGCGGGAGAGGAAGCCCGCATTGACCTGAGAGATGCTCGGCGATACGGCGCGGGCCGCGCTGTCCGCCGCGCGCAGGATCTGGGCGCGCTCATCCGCCGGCACGGAGAGCACGGGGCGCTCAATCCTGTGCGCATTGGGCGTCACACGCTCGTGGAGCACGACGTCTCTGCCGCTCCCCTTCGTGTCGGTGACGGCGGCCGCGGCGCGCTCCGCCGTGCGCAGAAGACCCGCGCGGGAGACGTCGCAGGTATAGACATAGATGGAACGGAGCCCGTCATAGACGCGGATGCCCGCGCCGCGCGGGCGCGAGGTCGCCGCATTCTCGATCCTGCCCGAGCGCAGCATCATGCTGAAATTGCGGCTGTCCTCAAAGAAAATCTCTGCGAATGTGCCGCCCTTTGCCAACGCGCGGGCGAGCACCTCCTGGCAGATTGACATGGAAAGCATGCTCTTCCTCCTTGTGCGCCGCAGGATATGCCCCCGCAGCGCTGCTGATATACATATAGTATACCCGCCTGCATGGAATTTGTAAACCGACAGCCAGAGCGCGGACA
The DNA here is from genome assembly GCA_017936375.1 of Clostridia bacterium. Taxonomy (GTDB): domain Bacteria; phylum Bacillota; class Clostridia; order Christensenellales; family Aristaeellaceae; genus Ventricola. Next base: position 16,588 of record JAGBFR010000066.1, on the reverse strand, counting down.
GTCCCCTTTTTCGCCGATTTTGTCAAAACCACTTGCGGGACCTTGCATGGAGCGTGTACAATATAAAGATGGATACGGATGCTGACCGATATACGGGAGGGATGACCATGGCAGGCAGGCTCGACCAGATCGAGGCGATGCTGCATGCGCAGCTGGGCAGCGAGCTTCTCTCGCGCTGCCCGGATATCGTCTATGCCGTCAATGCGCAGCTCGTGCGCTTCCTCCATTCAGACGACACTCTCGCCGTGCTCTGGAGAAAGACGGACTCCGCGCTCTTCAACGCGGTCTACGTCGGCACGGGCGGCACGATGGTCGTCACGACGGACGACGGCAAGCGCCGCCGCGTCACGGGCGATGGCATCCGCGACCTCTCCGACAGGCTGCTTGCCCTCTGCTACAGCCGCAAGGAGCCGACCTCCCTGCTGCGCGATATGCTCTTTGATCTCGCGCGCGAGGGCTCCTTCGCCGCCATGCGCGAGCTGCTCGCGCGCTATGAGCTGGACGCCTTTGACAGGGGCTGGCTCACGCAGGTGCTCGAGGAAAACAGCCAGCTTTCATAAAGCTTTATTAAGATAGAAATTCGCCCGGCCCGCCGATCCCGCGCGGGCCGCGGCATGACTGAGGATTATCATGGCCAGAATCATTGCTGTCACCAATCAGAAGGGCGGCGTCGGCAAGACGACCACCAGCGTCAACCTCGCGGCCTGCGTCGCCGCCGAGGGCAAGCGCGTGCTCGTCGTGGACGCCGACCCGCAGGGCAATACATCCAGCGGACTCGGCGTGCGCGTGAAGGAAAAGACGCCCACGATCTACGAGGTCATGGCGGGCGAGGCCGCGCTCATGGACGCGCTGCAGAAGACCGACGTGCCCACGCTCTTCGTCCTCCCGGCGGACATCCGCCTCGCCGGCGCGGAGATCGAGCTGGCTGGCATGGATCACCGCGAGCATGTGCTTGCCGACGCGCTCGCCGCTGCGCGGGACGCGTTTGACTACGTCTTCATCGACGGCCCGCCCTCCCTCGGGCTGATCACCCTCAACGCGCTCTGCGCGGCAAACGGCGTGCTCATCCCGATCCAGTGCGAATACTATGCGCTGGAGGGCGTCTCCGCGCTGATGGGCACCATCCAGAAGGTGCAGAAGATCAACCGCAGGCTGAGCATCGACGGTGTGGTGCTGACGATGCTCGACGCGCGCACGAATCTGGGCATTCAGGTCGCGCAGGAGGTGCGCAAGGTCTTCAAGGGCAAGGTCTTCTCCACCGTCATCCCGCGCAATGTGCGCCTTGGCGAAGCGCCCAGCCACGGCACGCCCATTCACCTCTATGACCCGAGGTCGCTGGGCGCGCAGAGCTATCAGGCGCTGGCAAAGGAATTCCTCGCAAACGTCAAATAACGCTTACCGGGGCGACGCCCCGCTTGGAAAGGAACCGATATGGCTAAGAAAATGGGCCTTGGCAGGGGCCTGAGCGCCATCCTGCCGGACGTCGAGGACGTCGTTGAATCCGTCGAGGCGGCCCCCGCCGCGCTGCACGCCGCCGTTCCGGCGGACGCCGTGGTCGAACTGAACGTCGAGGACATCGACCCCAACCGCCTCCAGCCGAGAAAGAATTTTGACGACGAGGCGCTCATCGCCCTCGCCGATTCCATCCGCGCGAGCGGCGTGCTCTCCCCGATCCTCGTCGCGCGCGAGGGCAGCCGCTATACGATCATCGCCGGCGAGCGCCGCTGGCGCGCCACGCGCATCGCGGGTCTTGAGACCATCCCCGCCATCGTCCGCGAGTGGGACGACGTGAAAAAGCAGGAGGCCGCGCTGATTGAGAATATCCAGCGCGAGGACCTCAACGCCATCGAGGAGGCGCAGGGCATCCACGCGCTGATGACCGAATGCGCGATGACGCAGGAGGCCGTCGCAGAGCGCCTGGGCCGCAGCCGCTCCGCCGTGGCGAACCTGCTCCGCCTGCTCAATCTGCCCAAAAAGATGCAGGAGGCCGTGATCTCCGGCGCGATCTCCGCCGGCCATGCGCGCGTGCTCGCCGGCATCGAGAGCCGTGAGCAGCAGGCCAATCTCTTCGCCAAGACGCTGCAGTTCGCCTGGTCCGTCCGCCAGCTGGAGGCCGCAGCCAAGAACGCGCCCGAAAAGCAGGAAAAGAAGGCGAAGAAGGAGCCCGCGCCGCTGCCCGTGGAATACGAGGAGCTGACCGAGCGCCTGCGCAGCGCGACAGGCCTGAAGGTCTCGCTGCAGGGCACCGAGAAAAAGGGAAAGATCGTCCTTGAGTACAGCAGCCAGGATGAGCTGCAGAAGCTCTGGGACATGATGGAGATGCAGTGACGCGCCCGCCCGGGAAACCGGGCGGTTTTTTATATCCATTCATTATCCTGTTCTGTACTCCTCCTGCCTTGCTTCACTCCCTCAGTCACGGCTTACGCCGTGCCAGCTCCCTCAAGAGGGAGCCCTCAACGCTGCTTATCAGAAAACACAGTCTGCTCCTCTGATCAGTTTCGTTGCAGCCTTCCTCTTGAGGAAGGGGGACCAGCCGTCAGGCTGGTGGAAGGAGTGGTGCCAAGATTCGCTATTTGCCCGCTCCTTTTTTCTTCACATTCTGCGACAAACCCGCCCGCATGCTGTATAATGGAATTATTCATATAGAAGGAAACGGAGGAATCGCCATGTTTGCCAACGAAGTCATCCGCGATATACGCTCCCGCGTCGCCGCGACGACGGGAATTGACCTGCCCTATGCGATTGATATAAAGAAAGCAGAGAGCGGCCTGCATGTGCGCCTTGCAGGCGGCAGCGCCCTCATCGAGGCGGAAAATGAAAACGCGCTCGCCCGCGGCTTCTTCCTGCTCACCCGCTGCGTGCGCGAGGGGAAGGACGCCCTCGACGTGACGCAGACGCGCCGCGTCGCCACCAGCGGCATGATGGCCGACTGTTCCCGCGGCGCGGTGATGACCGTCGCCTCCGTCAAGCGCTATATCGACCAGCTCGCCTCGCTGGGCATGAATATGCTCATGCTCTACACCGAGGACACCTACGAGGTGCCGGAGTATCCGCGCCTTGGCTACCTGCGCGGCCGTTACACGCAGGCGGAGCTGCGCGAGCTGGACGACTACGCCGCCTCCATCGGCGTGGAGCTCATCCCCTGCATTCAGGCGCTGGGCCACATGAAGCAGTTCCTCCAGTGGGCGGAAAACGGCGTGCTGCGCGATCAGCCGGACGTGCTGCTCTGCGGCGACGAGAAGACGTATGAATTCATCGAAGCCTGCGTGCGCAGCATGCGCGCGTGCATGCGCACAAAGCGCATCCATATCGGCATGGACGAGGCGCACGGCGTGGGCCTTGGCCGCTATCTGGCCAGAAACGGCATGGCCGACCGCTTTGAAATCCTGCATAACCACGTCTGCCGGGTGACGGAGATCTGCGAGCGCTACGGCTTCCGCCCGATCATGTGGAGCGACATGTACTTCCGCCTCGGCTCCAAGACCAACAACTATTACGACACCGAGAGCCGGATCCCGCAGGAGATCATCGACAGGATTCCGGAAATCGACCTGTGCTACTGGGACTACTACCACACCGACGAGGCGACCTACGACGCGATGCTCGAGCGCCACGAGGCGATGGGCCGCACGTGCTTTGCCGGCGGCATCTGGACATGGTGGGGCTTCCTCCCGCAGGTGGAGCGCACGCGCCGCACCATGCTGCCCGCCATGCGCGTATGCGCGCGGCGCGGGGTGGACATGGTCTTCGCCACGCTCTGGGGCGACGACGGCGCGGAGACGGATATCTTCCTCTCCTCCGGCCTGCTGCCCTACTTCTCTGAAACCTGCTGGCAGGGCCCGGACTGCCCGGAGGAAGAGATCATCCTCTGCGGCGAGCTGGTCAGCGGCATCCCGCATGAGGTGCAGGAGGCCTTTGCCAAGCTCTATCCCGAGGATCTGGATACCCCGACGGGCAAAAACCTCATCTGGTGCGATCCGCTCTTCCCCCTGCTGCACGGCATGAAGGACAGCATGGAGGACGCCATCGCCCGCGCGGACGAGGCGCTCGCCGTCCTTGGCAAATACGACACGCCCGAGTGCCGCTATGCCGCATGCGTGTTTGAGGTCGTCCGCGCGAAAGCGGAGATCCTCTGCGGCCTGCGGGAGCGCTATCTGACGGGCGACCGGGCATGGCTCGCGGCGCTGGCCGATGAAAAGATGCCCGCCCTCGCCGAAAAGTATGAGGCCCTGCGCTGGGCGCACCGCCTGCTCTGGGCGCGCGACAACAAACGCCCCGGCTGGGAGGTCCTCGCCCTGCGCTACGGCGCGGTCATGGGCCGCCTCGCCGACGCCGCGCAGGAAATCCGCGAATACCTCGCCGGAGATATCCCCGCCATTGAAGCGCTTGAGGAAACGCCCATGTCTCCCCCGCGCTATACGGTTTATGCCTCCCTGATCTCTCCCGCCGCCGCAACCTGGACGGTATAACATCAGAATTCCAAATGGAGCAAACAGCCATGGACTTCACATTCTCCATCCTCAGCGCGCAGGGCGCGCTGCTGGCCTTGACCTTCTTCTTTTCCGGGATCATCGACGCCGTCTGCGGCGGCGGCGGCCTGCTCTCGCTGCCGATGTACCTGACCATCGGCTTCCCGCCGCATCTGGTCACGGGCACAAACCAGTGTTCCATCTTCTTCGGCGGGGCGACGTCGCTGGCGCGATACATGCGCGGCGGGCGCATCCACTGGCCGACGGCGCTGATCACCGCGCCGCTGGCGATCGTGGGCGCATTCCTTGGCGCGCGGCTCAATCTGATCCTGCCCGAGCGGATTCTTGAGATCGTGATGATCGTGCTGCTGCCCATCGTCACGGCGGTCATCCTGCTCAAGCGCGATTTTGGCGCAGAGAATCACGTCGATACGATCAGCCGCGCGCGCATGCTCGGCGGCGCGCTCTTCATCGGCCTCGTCATCGGCGCCTATCAGGGCTTCTACGGCGCGGGCTCGGGCACGTTCTTCATGCTCGCCTTCTGCCTGCTGACGCGGCTGGACCTGACCACGGCCTCCGGCAATACGAAGGTCGTCGCCTTCTGCGCCAATCTCGCCTCGGCCTCGACCTTCGCCCTCTCCGGCGCGGTCGTCTGGCCGGCGGTGCTGCTGGCGACCGTCTTCAACATCGCCGGCAGCTACATCGGCGCGGGTCTTGCCATGAAGAAGGGCGCCAAGGTCATCCGGCCCATGTTCCTCTTCGTGCTGGCGCTGCTGTTCATCCGGCTGGCGGGCACGCTCTTCGGCGGCTGATTTTCACATCCACAGGGGACGCTCCGGCGTCTCCTTTTTCTATTCCGTCACAAAATGCTCCCAGATTGTCCCTTTCCGGCGAACAATTGACCGGAAAAGGCCGCAGATTTGTTGACTTTTTCCTTATCGTCCGCTAAAATATAGTCAGTAATCTCCAAAAGGATGCATACCGCAGCCTGCACTGCGCCCGCCAGCCGCTTTTTTTCAAGAGGGCACGGCCTGCGCAGTTCTTGATATGCAGCGCGGTATACGGATTCCATCCGTCAATTTGTTATTAATTTAAAACGAATATCATCCCACGCAGAGAGGAGAACTCCCCATGAAAATCCTGTTTGTCACCAGCGAATGCGCCCCCTTCAGCAAATCCGGCGGCCTGGCCGACGTCGCCTTCTCCCTGCCTCCTGCACTCAAGAAGACGGGCGACGAGATCGCCATCATCGTGCCGTATTATCAGTGCACCCGCGAGGCCTATGCCGATCAGATCACCTATGTGAAGACGATCACCGTGCAGCTGGGCGAGCGCCGCATGGAATGCGGCCTGCATCGCGGCGAGCTGGGCGGCGTGACAGTCTGGTTCGTGGAGCATGAGCACTTCTTCCATCGCCCGCGCCTGTACGGCTATGGCGACGACTCTCTGCGCTTTGCCTTCTTCAGCCGCGCGGTCATCGATCTGCTGCCGCATCTTGACTTCATGCCGCAGATCCTGCACTGCAACGACTGGGAGACCGCCCTCGCCGTGATCTATCTGAAGAACGACGCGGTCATCAACGACAGCCTCAAGCCCATCAAAACCGTCTACACCATCCACAATATCGCCTATCAGGGCCAGTTCGGCCGCAATGAGATGACCGATACCTTCGCCCTGCCGGAGGGCTGGTACGACGGCGGCCTCGGCTATGAATTCGAGGGCCGCTCGGACATCAACCTCATGAAGGGCGCGATGATGATGGCCGACGCCGTCTCCACCGTCTCCCCGACGTATGCGCGCGAGCTCCACTTCCCCTACTTTGCCCACGGCCTGCAGGGCGTGGTCGACATGGTCGACGGCAAGCTCTACGGCATCCTCAACGGCATCGACGTGGATCACTACGACCCCACGCATGACCCGATGATCCCCTATCGCTTCACCGTCGACGACATGCACGGCAAGGCGCTGTGCAAGCGCGAGATTCAAAAGCTCTTCGGTCTGGCGCAGGAGCCGGAATGGCCGGTGCTCTGCTCCGTCGCCCGCCTCGTCGAGCAGAAGGGCATTGAGCTCATCCGCGAGATCCTGCCCAAGATCATGGAGATGGGCGTGCAGCTGATCGTCTTTGGCCAGGGCGAGCAGAAATACATCGACTACTTCAACTGGGCCATGCAGCAGTGGCCGGGCCAGATCGGCTTCTCCAGCAATTACAACGAGCCGATGGCCAGCAAGATCTTTGCCGGCGCGGACATGTACCTCATGCCCTCCCGCTTTGAGCCCTGCGGCCTCTCCCAGATGATGGCCATGCGCTACGGCACGGTGCCGATCGTCCATGAGACCGGCGGCCTGAAGGACTCCGTGCGCGCCTACAAGGACTTTGACGGCATCGGCGACGGCTTCTCGTTCGCGGATTATCAGTCCAAGGCGCTCTACCTCGCCATCAGCGAAGCGGTCAAGCTCTACTTCGCCGACGAGGAGATGTTCAATAAGCTCCGCCGCCGCTGCATGACCAAGGACTTCTCCTGGAACAAGAGCGCCATGCAGTACAACCGCATGTACGGCGACATCTGCGACGAGACCAGCGGCAGCGACATCACCTTCCAGGAGGCGTTTGACAACCTCAAGCACGCCTATGAGGTCAACGACGCCGAGCACAAGGCCCGCCGTCAGGAGACGATCGACACGGCCTTCCACCGCACGGTGCAGATCGAGATCGTCGGCCCGGGCCACGGCTTCTTCCACGTCGAATTCAGGGACGGCCTGATGTACGTCCGCCCGACCCCGATGGGCAACGCCGAGGCCTTCGTCGAGTGCTCCTATGAAAACCTGATGGATATGGCCCGCGGCTTCACCACCACGGACAAGCTCTACATGAACGGCCAGCTCAAGATCACCGGCAACCTGGCCAAGGGCTTTGCCATCCGCAAGCTGCTCGCCCCCGTCAAGCTGTAATCATCCCCTGCATGCAGTCATCGCCCCGCCTCCCTGTGGAGACGGGGCTTTTTCCATGCGCAGCCGGCGTTTTTTCCAGCCGGATGGGAATATTGAACTTTGCTTTTTCGTCTGATATAATGAAGTCGCATTCATCATCATCTATCCGGCGGAGAGGGGGAGCGTCGTGTCCAATCTCTTTTCAAGGCTGATGGCAAGGCTGCTTGTCATCCTGAATTTCGTCACGCCCGCGCAGGCCCCGCAGCCGCAGTGGACCGACGTGCCGCCCGAGGTGAATTACATCACCAAACTCCAATTCCGCGCCAGAACCATGGAGACCATCTCCTCCGACAGCCCGACCTTCCCGGGCTGGACGCCCGCCGGTGAGGAAGTCAGCGCGTGGAGCGAGTGGGCCACCAACGGCAGCGAACCTGTCGCATCGACGCCTGACTGCGAAGTGCAGTCCGTCTACCACGCCTACGCCGATCCCCCCTTCACCGAGTACATCTACCGCACGCGGACGAGAACCTACACCTACTGCCGCTGGTCCGCATGGTCCCCGTGGCAGGACGGGCTCATCTTCCCCGCGGCGGACAGGGAGGTGCAGTCCCGCACGCTCTATGCCGTGGATGAAAGCATGCTCCCCTCCTCGCTGCACATTCAGGAGATGACCACCATTCCCATGTTCCCCGGCACGGGCTGCCAGCTGCAATATCTGCCGGGCGTCTCCACGCTCAATTGGCACTCGACCAATCCCTCCGTCGTCTCCGTGAGCGGAAGCGGCTATCTCTCCGCCCATCGCAGCGGCGCAGCGCGCATCATCGCCTCCTCGAGGAGCGGCGCTTATGTCGCAGCGATCACCGTGCTCGTCGGCGAATGGGAGGACAATGCGCTGCCCGGCGCGCTGCAGGTCGTCCCGGCCGAGTGCTTTTCCGGCGCGGGCATGAACTATATCAACCTGCGCGATTCCAGCGTGGTGCGCATCGGCGATCAGGCCTTTGCCGATTGCGACGAGCTCCGCCTCGTCCTTGCGGGCAGCAGGCCGATCGACGCCGCGTGGAATGCCTTCTCCGGCTGCGACCGGCTGGTCATCGCCTGTGAGGCGGGCAGCCCGATGCGCGCATATGCCGACAGCTCCGGCATCCCGTACTACGTCATTGGCGAGGCGGAGCCGTGGCAGATGATCACCTCGATCGATCTGTCCACCCATCAGACCGCGCTGCGCGTGGGCGAGGGCTTCTTCATGCAGGCCTATCTGCAGCCGGAGGACGCCTCGCTCCCCACGCTCACATGGAGCAGCAGCAATCCCGCGGCCGTGACCGTCTCCCCCGACGGCTATGTGCATGCCGCCGCGCCCGGCTATGCGGTCGTCACCGCCCGCGCACAGGACGGCAGCGCCGCCTATGACAACTGCATGGTCACCGTCCATCCCGCCGATTACACAGGAACATCCGACGGTACCGATATTCCTCTTCCCTGAGCCTGTACGCAGAAGGGGCTGACAGATTCTCGCTGTCAGCCCCTTTTGTCATTCATATCTTCTGCAGATCCTTAAGGCTCTTGGCCGCAAGCCTGCGCTTGCTGCGCACGGAGGGATCAAACCGGCAGATCGCCGCATAATCACACAGCGCGCAGGCGTCGAACTGACCAAACTGCGCCGGGCTGTCCGCAATCTCTCCGCCGTATGCGCCGGAGGCCAGCGCCGCCGCCTTTCCGCGGGCAAAGGCGACCATCGCGCGCATCCCCTCCGGATCGACGACCGACGCGGTATGTCTGCCGCTGATCTTGCCGTCCTTGGTGATCATGCCCGCATGGTGCTCGCCCTGCGCACGCAGGATCTCCACGTCGGCGAGGGAGATGCCCGCCAGCTCGAGCCGCTTGGCAATCTGCTTTTCAACCTCCTCGCGGATGCGCGACTCCGTCTTGACCGTCGGGTCGGCAATCCTGCAGTAGAAGAAGCCCGCTGCATCCATGCCCGGCATCTCCGCCAGAGCCGCCGAAAGATAGATCAGCAGCTGCAGCTGGATGCCCCAATAGACCATTGTCGGATCGAATTTCTTATAGCCGCTCTTGTAGTCGACCACGCGGATTGCTCCGTTCTGCCCGTCGAGAACATCGATGCGGTCGATTCTGCCCTGAAGATAGACGTGTGATCCATCCGCCAGCTCCAGTATGATCGGCGCGGCGCCTTTCTGTCCGAAGACCAGCTCATTTTCCATGGGTCTAAAGCGGCTGCCCGCAAACTGGCGGACGATATTCCTGCCCGTCCTGCGGACGGTGCGCCCGATTCTGCGGGCGATGGCCTCGCCTCGCTCGCTCTGCCCGAGCGGTGAACGCCGCCATTCCTCAATCAGCGGCGCGACAGCCTCGTCCATGATCCTGTCGCAGACGGCGTCCTCGACCTCCGGGAACTGCGGCAGCTGCGTGATGCGGCGCGTAAACTGCTCCGCCGCCGCATGGTAGAGCGTGCCCAGCTCCGCCCTGTCCACCCCCGGCTTCATCGCCTGCTGCGGCGCAAGGCCATAGCGGACAAAGTGCTTATACGGGCACTGGGCAAAGGTCTCCAGCCGCGATACGCTCATCACCGGCCTGCCATAGAGCGACCTCGCCTGCGCAGCGCGCAGCGTCCTCTCCGGCATGTCGCCCAGCCGGCGGATGACGCCCGCCAGCGCCCTGCCGCCCTCCTCCGTCTGCGCAAGGGCAGCGTACGCGGACGCATCCTCTTTGGTGAGCTCCGTCCGCCCCGCAAGGGCGTCGCTCAGCCTGACGCTCAGCGACTCGATGGCCGGAGCGGGCGCGGCGAGCATCTCCTCCTGCTCCTTCCGGGCGAGTCCGCCCTCCGTTTTAAGCGCAGGGAACAGCCGCCTGAGCGCCTGCACGGCCCCGCCCTCGCGCAGCGCGCGGCCCGTCTCATCCGCCAGCGCATAGGAGACGATCAGCCGTTCTGCCGCTCCGCTGAGCGCCTTGAGCTCGTCCAGCTGGGAAAGCGCCGTCCTCTCCGCCGCGCTCATGCCCAGATACGCGCCCGTCGCAGCCGCTGCGGCCTCCTGTTCGCTCGGGGTGAGGAGCATCGCATCCCCGCCTGCGCCGAGATCATTCATGCCGATGGCAAAGAGCACCTTCGTCTGCGCGGTGCGGACATTGCCGATCTCTCCGCAGATCACAGCGCCGTCCGCCGGGGGCAGCGCGGCGAGCTCCAGCGCGCAGAGGCCCTCCTGCAGCAGCTTACCCGCGAGCTCCGCCGTCGCGCGGCGGCCGCCCAGCAGCGTATGCAGCTGATCGAGGGTGTCCATCAGCTGATTCCAGACCTGCGTGCAGTCCTCCGCCTCAGGGGCAAGGCCAGCCTCCATGAGCGCTGCGCGCATGTCATCCAGTTTATCATAGGCATTCAGCTCGTCGAGCAGCGCAATCACGGCGGCGATGGTGCCGTCCGCATCCTTTGCCCTGCGCAGCGCCGCCATGAATCGGAGCAGAGGCTCCGCCGCCTTTTCCCTTGCAGCATTAAGCTGCGCCAGCGCCTGCTCGTCGTCGTCCTTCATGTAGGTAAACGGGCGCTTCCATGCCTCGGATCTCAGATCCACGCCCTCCGCATAGGCGCAGAGTGCATCCATCTCCTCCTGCGTCAGCCCCATGAATCCGGTCTGTATGCATTCGATCACGTCCGCCGTGCGCATTCCTCCCGACGCGCAGGCCAGCGCAGAGAGCACCAGCCTGCTCAGCGGATGCGCCGCTGCCAGCCGCTTTTCCGCTGCATAGGCCGGAATGCCGTACATCGGCAGGATGCCCATCAGCAGGGGCGCGTAGCCGCTCCCCTTGGGATAGACAATCGCCGCGTCCTGCGTGCTCATCCCGTCCCGGCACATGCGCCTGATCGCCGCCGCCGTGCTGTGCACCTCCGCGCGCATGGTGCTCGCTGCGCGCAGACTGATATGCTCAGGATCTTTCTCGTAGGGCTTTACACCTATTCCATAAAGCGCATGCTCCATCGCCCGCAGATCGTCCCGCTCCTGCACCTCACAGACAATCCGCTCCCGCTCGATCGCGACCCCCGCACCCCGCGCTGCAGCCGCCAGCCGGTCAAGGCTCAGATTCACCGGCGCAAAGAGCCGCCCATCCGGCGCGGCGTTTTCATCCGTCTCCACGGCAAGGGTCAGCGAAGCGGCCAGCTTGGCCATATGCACAAGCTCCGCCGCGAAGGTCGGCGTGATCATATCAAAGCCGTAGACAAACAGATGCTTTCCCTTCAGCACACCGGATCGCTCCATGCGGGCCAGCATCTCGCGCGAGACGTCCTCCGCATCCGCCAGCTCTTCCGCCATCCGCTGCTCGTATGCGCTGTAAATCCTGCCGGCGTCCTGCAGCTTGCTCTTTGCCGGGCCATCCTCCATCTGTTCAGCGGCAAGGAGAATCTCCTGCGCTGTCTTTCCGCTGCGCTTAAAGTCCGCGATCATCGAGGAAATCTTCGCCGCAAAGCCCTGCGTGCCGCTCTCCGCCGCGCTGCGGTAGATGGTCAGCTGCTCCTTTTCCTGCGCGATCAGCTCGCTGAGCACCATCCGCTTGCCGCGCTCGTCAAAGATCACGCGCTGCGGCGCGCCTGCCCGCTCAAAGACGCGGCTCTGCAGCCTGCCCGGCGAGAGCACGTCGATCACGAACGTGCCTTCAAGCGCCAGACGATCCATGATCTCAAGCTCCGCCTGCAGCGTATACTGCGAGGGGACGAGGAACATGCAGGCCTCCCCTGCCTCCGTCCGCTCTCCGATCCGCGTGATGCACGCCGCCAGAAGCCGATGTGGCCTAGCCGTCAGTATCCTCATGCTCGTCCTCCTGTCCGCGATGTTTCACGTGAAACATTCCGTCTTCCGTCATTCATACCGATGTTTCACGTGAAACAATGATCGCCCGTGTTTTGCCATTGTTTCACGTGAAACATCGCCGCCGCGCTCCTCCCGCCGGTCAGGCAGGAATCGCACGCCGCCATACAGAATTATACCATATTCCATCTGTCCGATAAATCCCCTTTGAAACGGAGGATTCGCCATGCGCATCGCGCTCATCACCGATATCCATGCCAATCTGCCCGCGCTTGAGGCCGTGCTCAGAGACGTCAAGGCAAAGCGCCATGCAGACCTGATCCTCTCCCTCGGCGATCAGGTCAACCTCGGCCCATGCCCGCGCGAGACGCTCGAGCTGCTGCGCGCCCATAACGTCACCTGCCTGCATGGCAATCACGAGGGCTATCTGCTCAAGGCAATGCAGGGCGACCCCGCCTTTTCCGGCGCGAACTTTGACGTCGTGCGCTTTCAGGCCGCCCTCCTTCGCGAAGAGGAGATCACCTTCCCCCGCACGATGGAGCTGGACGGCATCACATTCTGCCATGCCATGCCCCATGACGACCGATTCCCCGTGTGGAATCCCGAAAAGGCCATCCCCCTCCTGAGAGAGATGACCTTTGACCATCCGACGCACATCATCTGCGGACATGGGCATAACCCGACGCACCTGCGCATGGGCAATCTGACGCTGGACAGCATCGGCTCCGTCGGCTGCATGGACGACGGCCCAGCAGGCGCGGCCCCATATGCCATGCTGGAGACCGGGCCCGGCTATGCCGTCATCCGCCCGTTCTATGCGTCCTATGACACCGCGCCGCTGCCCGGTCTCTTCCTCGCCTCCGGCATGGCGGACGCCTGCCCGGTGACGGCCCGCATCGCCTGCGCACAGATGCTCAGCAATGTCGACTATCTGCTCCCCTTCGTCATCCGCGCATATCAGCTCGCTGGGGAGCGCGGCGAGAGCGCCATCAGCGAGGGGACGTGGCATCTCACCGACAGCCTCTTCCCCTGGCCGGACGGGCAGACGGCCGACGCCTTTTGGCGCGCCGCCCGCGCCAAAGCCGCGCAACGCTCTATCTGAAAACAGCCCCAAATGTGAACGCTCCGCCTTCCCTTCCGGGAGGGCGTCTTTTTCATCGTTCACATTTGGGGCTTTCTGAATACTCACTTTCCGACGCAGAATCGGGCGAAGACCTCGTCGATCACCTGCTCGTTCATCGTCTCGCCCGTGATCTCGCCGAGCGCATCCAGCGCCGCGGACAGGTCAATTGCCGCCACATCCAGCGGCATGCCGTCCGCAATCGCCCGGCACGCGTCGTCAAGCGCGGTACACGCGCGCAGCGCCGCCTCCACATGCCGCGCCTGCGAGAGCATCGACGACTCCGCGCCGTCCGCCGGGACATAGGCCAGCAAGGCGCTAAGCAAGGCATCCATGCCCTCCCCCTTTATCGCGCAGACCGTCAATACAGGAATGCCCGGCCACCTGCCCTCGATCTCCTCCTGCGTGACCGCAGGCGGCAGGTCGCCCTTGCTCATCACGATCAGCTGCGGCTGCATGCCGCGCAGCTCGTCTTCCTCCCCGGGATCCGGGGCAGATCCGTCGACAACCAGCACGCGCACATCCGCCTCGTCGATCGCCTTCATCGCGCGCGCCACGCCGATCTTCTCCACGGCGTCGCCCGTGTCGCGCAGGCCCGCTGTATCCGTCAGCAGGATGCGCACGCCGCCGGCATGGATCGCCTCGGTGATGGTATCCCTCGTCGTGCCCGGGATGTCAGTGACGATCGCCCGCTCGCAGCCGACCAGCGCATTGAGCAGGCTGCTCTTTCCCGCATTGGGTTTGCCGGCAAGGACGACGCGCAGGCCCTCGTCCTCGATCCGCCCGGTCCGCTCGCTGCAGGCCGCGCGAAGACGGTCGGCAATCGCCGCGCATCCGCAGGAGATCTGCTCCGCCGTCTGCGTCTCCTCCACCTCGTCCGGAAAGTCGACCGCAGCGGCAAGCCCCGCCATCAATTCAAGAATGCCCTCGCGCGCATGGCGGATAAAGGAGGACACGCTGCCCTCCATCTGCCGCACGGCGCTCTTCATCGCGCGATCGCTCCCCGCGCGGATCATCCGCATGACAGCCTCCGCCTGCGTCAGATCAATGCGCCCATTCATGAACGCGCGGCAGGTGAATTCGCCCGGCTCCGCCATCCTCGCGCCCTCGCGCAGCAGAAGCCGCAGAATCCTGCCGACCAGCGCCTGCGAGCCGTGGCAGTGAATCTCCGCGACGTCCTCGCGCGTATAGCTGTACGGGGCGCGCATGACGACGGCCATCGCCTCGTCCACGATCTCCCCGCCGTCCATCACAGCGCCGAAGGTCAGGCGGCGATTCTCCAGCGGTCTCCCGTTCTTTGCCCGGAATACGCGCGCAAGAATCTCCTCGCACTGCGCGCCGCTGATGCGGACGATCGCCACGCCTCCCTCTCCCGCGGCAGTTGCCTGCGCCGCGATGGTATCCTGCATCCGATTATGTGTCATGTTGCACCGCCTGACTGTACATTTATAGCGGTATTATATCACATCGCCGGGCGGGTGAAAAGAAACACGGGGCGCGCCGCAGAGGGATCTCGCCTGAATATCCTCGTTTATAAGACAATCTCTGCTGTATATTGACAGTATTGTATCATCATGGCAAAATACTTTTGAACGCAATGTTTGCGCGCGCAATTTTATATCAAAGGAGAAACTCACTGTGAAGAAGCTGATGAGCCTTCTGCTGTGCCTCACCCTCGTGTGCGCAGCGCTGCCGGTATCGACGCGGCCTCATCTACGCCACCGGCACCTCCATCCAGACGTGCTTCACCACCGGCCGCATCGCGGGCACCAACGCCGCCGCGCAGCAGTAATCCTGCCGGACGTCGTCAATCATCATCCCCTATGCGCCCCCTCCGGTCATGGCATCCCGCCTCCCGGAGGGGGCGCTTTTGTCAGATCAAGGCCATGCCTTGTCTCCAAAGCAAACCGGCACGCTGCCGGCGGCATCACCGACAAACTGCTGCAAATCCAGCTTCTTGGCGGGCGAGGCCGGCGCTACGCAAAAAGATTTACATAACAAAAAACCGAACGTTCGTATACGAAATTTTCAAAATTTATTTACAACGCCTCAGGGTGCGTGCTACAATAAATCCCGCAAAAACTTACCCTTTGACATCATCAGGAGTGATCATCATGAGCAATATCCGTCCCGAATCCATGGCGCGCATCACCACGCCGGAACTGGCCAATGCGTTCATCGACGAGCAGATTGCCGCCGTCCGTGCGCAGGTTGGCGACAAGAAGGTGCTGCTGGCTCTCTCCGGCGGCGTGGACAGCTCCGTCGTCGCGGCGCTGCTGATCAAGGCCATCGGCAAGCAGCTGGTCTGCGTGCATGTCAACCACGGCCTCATGCGCAAGAACGAGTCCGAGAGCGTCATCAAGATGTTCAAGGAAGGTCTTGACGCCAACCTGATCTATGTGGACGCCACCGATCATTTCCTGGGTCTGCTGGCCGGCGTCTCTGAGCCGGAGCGCAAGCGCAAGATCATCGGCAAGGAATTCATCACCGTCTTTGCGAACGAAGCCCGCAAGCTGGAAGGCATTTCCTTCCTCGCGCAGGGCACGATCTACCCCGACATCCTCGAGTCCATCAAGGCTGCCGAGGGAAAGAAGGCTGTCAAGTCCCATCACAACGTCGGCGGTCTGCCGGAGGATCTGCAGTTCGAGCTGGTCGAGCCCCTCAAGTTCCTCTTCAAGGACGAGGTCCGCGTGGTCGGCGAGGCCCTCGGCCTGCCGCACAGCATGGTCTATCGTCAGCCGTTCCCGGGCCCGGGCCTCGGCGTCCGCTGCCTCGGCGCCATCACCCGCGACCGTCTGGAGGCGCTGCGCGAGGCTGACGCCATCCTGCGCGAAGAGTTCGAGAAGAACGGCCTGAACGAGAAGGTCTGGCAGTACTTCATCGCCGTGCCCGACATCAAGAGCGTCGGCGTGAAGGACGAGAGCCGCTACGAGGGCTGGCCGGCCATCATCCGCGCCGTCAACACCAAGGACGCCATGACCGCCACCATCGAGGAGATCCCCTACGCGCTGCTGCACCACATCACCTACCGCATCACCCATGAGGTTGAGGGCATCAACCGCGTTCTGATGGATCTCACGCCGAAGCCCATCGGAACGATCGAATGGGAATAACAAAACTGTCGCGGAGCACCCCTTTTGTTCCTATTCGGAGCAATTTGGTTGATCCTCCAGCCTAAAAAAGTACAAGCCTTGAAGAAGCAATTCTTCGAGGCTTTCTTTTTTGCTCATAGAGCGAAAAACCTTGCAATATCAGGCTTT
>JAGBFR010000065.1 GCA_017936375.1 Clostridia bacterium | reverse complement strand
GCCTGTTTATGCATAAAAACCTTTGCAAGGCTTAGACAAGTTAGGGGTGATGGCATTCATGGTTACCGTCCGCGACGCGCACGAGGAAGCTGAAATCATGAAATACGTCGGGGTACACGACGTTCCGCTGGGCAAGGGCAGGGTTCGCAAGAGCTTTGCCAGTATCGAAGAAGTTGTCGATATGCCCGATCTGATTGAGGTTCAGAAGAATTCTTACGAGCGTTTTCTTAGAGAGGATCTTCGCGAGGTCCTCAGCGATGTTTCTCCCATTACTGATTTTAACGACAACCTGAGGCTGGAGTTTGTCGATTATTCGCTCGATAAAACGCCGAAGAACACGCTGGAGGAATGCCGCGAACGCGACATGACCTATGCCACCGCGCTCAAGGTGCTCGTCCGTCTGACCAACAAGGAGACGGGTGAGATCAAGGAATCCGAAGTTTTCATGGGCGATTTCCCGCTGATGACGGAGAACGGCACGTTCATCATCAACGGCGGCGAGCGCGTCATCGTCAGCCAGCTGGTCCGCTCCCCGGGCGTTTACTACCGCGAGAGCATCGACAAGGCCGGCAAGCATCTGTTTGACACGCAGGTGATCCCGAGCCGCGGCGCCTGGCTGGAATATGAGATCGACTCCAACGACGTCATCTGGGTCCGCGTGGACCGCGCCCGCAAACTGCCGGTGACGAGCCTGCTGCGCGCGCTGGGCTACGGCACGGACGAGCAGATCTATGAGCTGCTCGGCCACGATCCGAAGCTGGACGCCACCCTCGCCCGCGACGGCGGCGACGACGGCACCC
This sequence comes from Clostridia bacterium, assembly GCA_017936375.1. Taxonomy (GTDB): domain Bacteria; phylum Bacillota; class Clostridia; order Christensenellales; family Aristaeellaceae; genus Ventricola. Next base: position 2,002 of record JAGBFR010000065.1, on the reverse strand, counting down.
GCCGTACGCATGCCAGCGGCGAAGGCAAGAGCGTGGAGAGCGGCCTGATGGAGATCTACCGCCGCCTGCGCCCCGGCGAGGTCGGCACGGAGGAATCCGCCCGCAAGCTGCTGCATTCCACCTTCTTTGATCCCAAGCGCTATGATATGATGCGCGTTGGCCGCTATAAGTACAACAAGAAGCTGGCCATCGCCTCCCGCATCCGCGGCCACATCGTCGCTCAGGATATCGTGGACCCGACCACTGGCGAAGTCATCATCGCCAAGGGCGAGCGCATTCCGGGCAGCAAGACCGATCCGATGGCCAAGCGCATTCAGGACGCCGGCGTCAACGACATCTATCTGCAGCTGGAGGACCGCGAGGTCCGCGTCATCGGCAACAACTTCGTCGACGCGAAGGCGTGGCTGAGCGCCGAGACCGTTGAGGCCGCCGGCATCAACGAGATGGTTCACCTGCCGACCCTCAAGCAGCTCCTCGAGCTGGCTGAGCAGGAGGCGATGGACGAGCAGGCGATGGTCGCCATGCTCGCCGAGAACCGCGCCGCGCTGATGCCCAAGCACATCCTCATCGACGACATCGTTGCCTCCATCAGCTACCTGCTGAGCCTGCCCTACGGCGTGGGCTCCACCGACGATATCGACCATCTGGGCAACCGCCGCCTGCGCTCCGTGGGCGAGCTGCTGCAGAATCAGATCCGCATCGGCCTTGCGCGCCTTGAGCGCGTGGTCCGCGAGCGCATGAGCGTTCAGAATCAGGCCGAGGTCAAGCCGCAGGATCTGATCAACATCCGTCCGGTTTCCGCGGCGATCAAGGAGTTCTTTGGCTCCTCCCAGCTGTCCCAGTTCATGGACCAGCCCAACCCGCTGGCTGAGCTGACGCACAAGCGCCACCTCTCCGCCCTCGGCCCGGGCGGTCTGAACCGCGACCGCGCGTCCTTCGAAGTGCGAGACGTTCACTACTCTCACTATGCGCGTATCTGCCCGATTGAGACGCCGGAAGGTCCGAACATCGGTCTGATCGGCTCCCTGGCGACCTATGCGCGCATCAACGAGTATGGCTTCATCGAGGCGCCGTACCGCATCATCGACCGCAGCGGCGACCGTCCGCGCGTGACGAAGGAGATCGTCTATCTCGCCGCTGACGAGGAGGACGGCTGCTACATCGCGCAGGCGAAGGAGCCGCTCGACGAGAACGGCTACTTCATCAACGACCGCATCACGGCCCGCGTGCGCGCCGACGTTCAGAGCGTCGAGCCGAGCCGCATCGACTATATCGACGTTTCCCCGCGTCAGGTCGTTTCCGTTGCGACGGCGATGATCCCCTTCCTGGATCACGACGACGCCAACCGCGCCCTGATGGGCTCCAACATGCAGCGTCAGGCTGTTCCGCTGCTGCGCCCGGAGGCGGCCTATGTCGCCACCGGCATCGAGTACAAGGCCGCCAAGGACTCCGGCGTCTGCGTGCTCGCGCGCCAGGACGGCTTTGTCAAGAAGGTCTCCGCGGACACCATCGTCATCGAGGACGAGCTGCATGAGTGCCATACCTATAAGCTGACCAAGTTCGCCCGCTCCAACCAGTCCACCTGCATCAACCAGCGCCCGATCGTGAGCGCCGGCGAGAAGGTGAAGAAGGGCGACGTCATCGCCGACGGCCCGTCCACGGATCACGGCGAGATCGGCCTTGGCCGCAACATCCTCATCGGCTTCATGACCTGGGAGGGCTACAACTACGAGGACGCCGTCCTGCTCTCTGAGGAGCTGGTCAAGAACGACGTCTTCACCTCCATCCATCTGGAGAAGTACGAGTGCGAGGCCCGCGACACCAAGCTCGGCGCGGAGGAAATCACCCGCGACCTGCCCAATGTCGGCGACGATGCGCTCAAGGACCTCGACGCGGACGGCATCATCCGCATCGGCATGCTATGTTATCAATCAGAGATGGCCCAATGTCCATGACGGAGCCGTTGATTGTGATTACTTTCTTGAATCGGTACTTCCGTGGG
>JAGBFR010000064.1 GCA_017936375.1 Clostridia bacterium | reverse complement strand
GGCAGTCGACGTGGGCGTAGTGGCGGGCTTCGGTCTCGTACTCAACGTGAGCGGTGTTGATCGTGATTCCGCGCGCCTTCTCTTCCGGAGCCTTATCGATCTCGTCGTAACGCATCGCCTGGGCGCCGTTGGTCACGGACAGCACCATGGTGATGGCAGCGGTCAGGGTGGTCTTGCCGTGGTCAACGTGGCCGATGGTGCCAATGTTAACGTGCGGCTTCGTACGCTCAAACTTTTGCTTAGCCATTTTGTTTTCCTCCATAATGCCGCATATGCGGCATGGTATTTGGATGATCTATATCAGGCAGCCCCCCGCGCCGCGAAGCGCGGGGCAGCTGTTCTGATGATGCTTTGTAAAGCCTTCCGGATTACTTCGCAGCCTTCGCGCCGCAAACCTTCTCCTGAATGGACTTCGGAACCGGCTCGTAGTGCGCCGGCTGCATGCTGTACACGCCACGGCCCTGAGTACGGGAACGCAGAGCGGTGGAGTAGCCGAACATCTCGGCCAGCGGAACCATCGCGTGAATCATCGCGGTGCCGCCCGGGATGTTCTCCATGCCTTCGACGCGGCCGCGGCGGGCATTCAGGTCGCCGATGACGTCGCCCATGTGATCCTCCGGCACGGTCACGTCAACCTTCATGATCGGCTCAAGCAGGACCGGATCGGCCTTGGCCATCGCGGCCTTGAACGCCATAGAACCGGCAATCTTGAACGCGACTTCAGAGGAGTCGACGTCGTGGTAGGAACCATCGAAGCAGGAGACGTGGAAGTCCACGACCTCGTAGCCGCCCAGCGGGCCGTTCTTGGCGGCCTCCTGGATACCGGCGTCGATCGGGGCGATGAACTCCTTCGGGATGGAGCCGCCGACGGTGTCGTTGGCGAAGGAATAGCCCTCGCCCGGCTCGACCGGGGAGATCTCGATCCAGCAGTGGCCGTACTGGCCGTTACCACCGGTCTGACGGACATAGCGGCCCTCAGCCTTGGCAGCCTTGCGGATGGTCTCACGATAGGAAACCTGCGGGGCGCCGACGGTGGCCTCAACCTTGAACTCGCGCAGCAGGCGGTCAACGATGATCTCCAGATGGAGCTCGCCCATGCCGGCGATGATCGTCTGGCCAGTCTCCTGGTTGGTGTAGGTCTTGAAGGTCGGGTCCTCCTCAGCCAGACGCAGCAGCGCCAGAACCATCTTCTCCTGACCAGCCTTGGTCTTCGGCTCAATGGCGACCTGGATAACCGGATCCGGGAACTCCATCTTCTCGAGGATGATCTGATGCTTGTCGTCGCACAGGGAGTCGCCGGTGGTGGTGTTCTTGAAGCCGACAACGCCGCAGATCTCGCCGGTGTAGATGTTCTCGATCTCCTCACGGGAGTTCGCGTGCATCTGCAGCAGGCGGCCAAGGCGCTCGCGCTGACCCTTGGTGGAGTTGTAGACGTAGGAACCGGAAGCGGCATGACCGGAGTACACGCGCACGAAGGACAGCTTGCCGACGAACGGGTCGGTCATGATCTTGAACGCCAGCGCAGCAAACGGCTCGTCGTCGCTCGCCTTGCGGGTGATCTCCTCGTCGGTCTTCGGGTCGAAGCCCTTGACAGCCGGGATGTCCAGCGGGGACGGCATGTAGTCAACGACGTTGTCCAGCAGCAGCTGAACACCCTTGTTGCGGTAGGAAGTGCCGCACTGCACAGCGAAGAACTTGCACTCGATGGTGCCCTTGCGGATCGCCGCACGGAGCTCCTCGATGGTCGGCTCCTCGCCTTCCATGTACTTCTCCATGACGGTGTCGTCGCAGTCGGCGAGCGCCTCGATCAGCTGCTCACGGTAGAGCTGAGCATCCTCGAGCATCTCGGCCGGGATCTCCTCCTCACGGTAATCCTTGCCCTGGTCATCATAGTAGACCTCGGCCTTCATGGTCAGCAGGTCGATGATGCCGCGGAAGGTGGATTCAGCGCCGATCGGCAGCTGAATCGGATGCGCATTGGCATGCAGACGCTCGTGGAGCATCTCCACAACGCGGTAGAAGTTGGCGCCCATGATGTCCATCTTGTTGACGTACACCATGCGCGGAACCTTGTAGTGCTCAGCCTGACGCCAGACGGTCTCAGACTGCGGCTCGACGCCGCCCTTGGCGCAGAAGACGGCAACAGCGCCGTCCAGAACGCGCAGGGAACGCTCGACCTCGACGGTGAAGTCGACGTGGCCGGGGGTGTCGATGATGTTCAGACGATGGCCCTTCCACTCACAGGTGGTAGCAGCGGAGGTGATGGTGATACCGCGCTCCTGCTCCTGCTTCATCCAGTCCATCGTTGCGGTGCCTTCGTGAGTCTCACCAAGCTTGCGATTCTTGCCCGTGTAGACCAGGATGCGCTCGGTGGTGGTCGTCTTGCCGGCGTCGATGTGAGCCATGATGCCGATGTTGCGAACCATGTTCAGTTCATGGGTTCTGGCCATGTTCAATCTCCTTTTTGTTGCAGCTGCGGCGGCTCAGGCCGCCGCAGCCATCCCCAAGAAATTACCAGCGATAGTGGGCGAAAGCCTTGTTGGCCTCGGCCATACGGTGCATTTCTTCCTTGCGCTTGACAGCGGCGCCGGTGTTGTTGCTGGCGTCGATGATCTCCGCGCACAGGCGCTCGGCCATGGTCTTCTCGCCGCGCTTGCGGGAGAAGTCGACCAGCCAGCGCAGCGCCAGGGTCTGACGGCGCTCCGGGCGGATCTCGATCGGGACCTGATAGGTCGCGCCGCCGACACGGCGGGCCTTGACCTCCAGGCTCGGCAGAATGTTCTGCAGGCCCGCGTTGAACACTTCCATCGCGTCCTTGCCGGTCTTCTCGGCCAGCATGGTGAACGCGTCATAGCAGACGGACTGCGCGATGCCGCGCTTGCCGTCGAGCATGATCTGATTGATCAGCTTGGTAACGATCGTGGTGCCATACACCGGATCCGGCAGCACTTCACGCTTCGGTACAAATCCACGTCTCGGCATGGGATAACCCTCCTGGTCATTGTCCGGAGCGGCGCGTTTGCGCACGCTCCTGTTTTCTTGCAGCATGGTCCGCTCGGCCGCATCGCCGCCGCCTCAGCAAAAGCGGCAGGTTTTCTGCGGATCTAGCACACGGCCCTGCCCGCAGAGGCGTTTCAGGCGCTGTTCCAACACGCCTGATTGTCCTCTGCTTCGCGGCCGGCCACCCTCGCGGGCCGACGACACCTCCGATACTGGGAGGGCGCCACTAAGGATTCCCTACGAAGAAATTCTTAGGCGAATTACTTCTTCGGGCGCTTCGCGCCGTACTTGGAGCGGGCCT
>JAGBFR010000063.1 GCA_017936375.1 Clostridia bacterium | reverse complement strand
GCACTCCTACGTAAGCTGCATCTCCTCGGATGGGAGCAGCCTGCTGCGATGGCTTGATCTTTCCTCGTCTCTCTGCTTCTTAGGGGCTTTTTGCGCTCTTTTCACGTTGGTCTGTTATTGGTTTCAAAGAAAAAAAGCAGCTATGTACTTGAAGGTTTCCCTTCAAGCCATAACTGCTTGAATTTCTTGTATTTCCCGCGACTCATGACGAGGAGGGGTAAACCTTCCTCTACATAATAACGCGATGGGGGCGGCCCGCTTGATATATGTTTCAGCCACCGAATCAGAACTTCATCGCTGCAAAGATGTCGACCATTTCCTCCTCGCTCTCCTGCAGATCGTTGTCAATCCACATGCGCAGAATGCTCGCGCATGCGCCTGCCGACATGGCCAGATGATAGCGCGTGAGCGTGCTGCGCTGTCCGCAGAGCAGGCGGATAAGATCGGGCTCCATGCGTTCGAAGACATAGCCCAGCATGCCCTGCCTGTGCAGGGTTGTAAAAAGCTCCTTGTGCAGGCGAATAAAGCGGAAGCGCGGCAGAAGAAACTGCTTATAGTCGTCGCCTTCGCTGCTCAGCGCGCTGTCGCCGGAGAAGTAATCCCTGTAGAGATCGCGCAGATACAGGCAGAGCACCTGCTCGCGGCTGTCAAAATTGCGATAGAAGCTGCTCCGGCTCACGCCCGCCGTGCGGACGATCTCGCTGACGGAGATGTCGAGAAAGGGCTTTTGCTCCATGAGCTGGAGAAGCGCCAGCGCGATGGATTCGCGGACGGTTTCATTGAGCGTGGGCGTTTTATTCATGAGACAGATTGCTCCCTTTTGTTTCAGTTTTGTCCAGCGGACTTTACAAGGACGGATATATTGGGTAAAATACGCATGCCATCGTTAGTATTATATCAAAGAAAGGCGGATTTGTACAATGCAGCTTGAAAACAAAAAGATTATTGTGACCGGCGGTACCAAGGGTATCGGCGCGGCGACTGTGAAGCTCTATGTGCTCGAGGGCGCGCAGGTTGTCTTCTGCGGCACCAACGACGAGCGCGGCAAGGCGACCGAGGCGGCCGTCAACGCGCTGGGCGCGGCGGGCCATGCGACCTACCTGCGCTGCGACATCAGCAAGAAGGAAGCCGTCGACGAGTTCTTCGCCAAGGCGGTTGAGATTCTGGGCGGCCTGGACGTGCTGGCCAACATCGCCGGCGTTGAGGCGAATGCCGCTGCCGAGGCGTATGAGCTCAAGGACATGCAGTTCCTGATGGACGTCAACGTCTATGGCACCGTCTACACCAATCAGGCGGCCTACAAGGTCTTCAAGGCGAACGGCGTGGAGGGCTCCATCATCAACTATGCCTCCGACGTCGCCATGATGGGTATGCCCAACGGCGCGATGTACGCGGCCTCCAAGGGCGCCGTGCTCAGCTGGACGCGCTCCATTGCTATGGAGTGGGGCATCGAGTCCAACGTCCGCTGCAACTGCGTCAACCCGACGATCAAGACCCCGATGTACGAGGCGTGGCTCAAGACCGTCGATCCCGAGGTCAAGGCGATGCACCTGGCGGGCCTCAAGCGCAGGTATCCGATCGATGGCTCCATGGGCGACGCTGAGCGCGACTGCGCGCCGGTGATGGTCTTCCTTGCGTCCGACGGCTCCCGCTACATCAACGGACAGACCATCTGCGTCAACGGCGGCGCGACCATGGTCCGCTGATTCAGGACAGACAAACAAAAACGGAACCTCCCGCGCGGAGGTTCCGTTTTATTGTGCCGTTCCTTTAGGGTTGTGCACTCACTTCTTCGTGAAGACCGTCCTCTTCCAGAAGTCCATCATCGGTCCGAAGATGAGCGCGGCGATGATCGTGCCCTCGCGCAGCGTCCACTCCACGCCGAAGATGAGGCTGATGGCGACGCTGACGATGACCAGCACGATGTCGATCTTCTGCCTGAGCTTGCCCATGGTCGTGCCCATGCGCTCGGCGAGCAGCTGGATACAGCCCTCCATTGGCGTGCGCATGAGATGCGTCTCCAGCACGAGCGTGCAGCCAAACGCGCTCACCGCAAACGCCAGCACGCAGACGATCAGGCGGACGGGATAGAAGGAGAAGGTCACATTCTTCAGCACGGTATAGAGGAAGAAATTGAGCACGGAGCCGCCGAGGGTGATATAGAGCAGCTGCAGCAGCTCGGTCTTGCGGAAGTTCTTTTTCTCGATGGCGATCTGCCCGAGGAAGAAGCTGCCGTGGAAGAGCATGGAGAACGTGCCGACCTTCATGCCGATGAGCGTGGCGATGGAGGTGATGGCGGCGTCGACGGGGAGCACGCCGATGGCGGCCTTGATGGCGAAGGCGACAGCGCTGTAGACGAGCAGGATGCCCAGAATGGTGCGGGCGATTTTCTTCAGCATGGAACGACTTCCCTTCCCTTTTTGATACCTCCATGATAGCACAAAGCATGCGGAAAGGGAAGCCGGAAACAGCCGTAAAGCATAAACCTGGTCTGCATATGAGAAGCTTTTGTATTCTGGCGCGTTATATGATGTGCAGAAAAGAGAGACTCAGCAGCCGTGCGATATATGCTGCAGCGGATGAACGGCGATGTCTTCCCGAGAATGTCGCGCGCGCACGCCGTTCAAGCTCGTGCGCTGCATGGAGGAAAGCGGGGATGCAATGGCGGAGATCGACCGCAGGGCATAAGGCGGCGCGGGCAGGATTGACCTGTACAAGCCATATCCTCAGCAAAGTGGAATAAACAATAAGGAAAAGGGTCTGTCAGTTCATGCTGACAGACCCTTTTGCTGTGCATAGATGCTTACTTGACCGGCGTATAGGTAAACCCATATGTCATCGCGTATTCCTTCGCGACGTCGCTGCTGCCATGGATCTCGACGATGCGGCTGCCTGAAAAGGCGTCCTCCGCGATGCCCGTTACGGAATCGGGAATGATGATCTCCTCCGCGCCGACGCCTGCAAAAGCATGGCTCTCGATGCGGGTCAGATCCTCAGGAAGTGTGATCACGCCGTCAAAGCTGTATTCCGGCCCGCCGGTGATGAAGAATGCGGGCGGCAGCGCATAGCGCTCCTGCGTGCCGGGGTGCAGGATATCCTCAGAGTAGTAGGGCTCGTCGGGATAGGGCGAGTAATAGCAGGCGTCTGCGACGGCGGGATAGCCCCCGTCCGCCTTCACCATGTCGTAATCGACGCTGATCTGCCCACGGGCTGCGCGCAGGGCGCGGATGGCCTCGCCATTGTCCGGCGCGGTGACGCCCATGCAGGCGACGAAGGCGGCCTCCGGGTCATAGTCCATGTCCTTGGGCCGGTCGACGCCGCGCAGGATGCGCCCTTTGCCGGTGATCCCGGATGGTGCTCGTCCCCTGCGCGTAGAGCAGAAGCGGATAGTAGTTGCCGGACAGCGTGACGTCGCTGACGATCCCGACCTCCGCGCCCTGATACGCCTCGCAGATGATCAGGAAATTCTCATGGAGGGCGACGCTGTCCTGGAGCGTGACGCGGTAGCTTTCGCCCGTATGCGCCCAGATGTACATATCGTCGTGTAAGGCCACATTGCTGAATGCATAGCTGCCCGAGGGCGTATGCCAGCCGTGGGCGGCCTGATAGTCCTCCCACTGATCGGTGACGACGAGGCGGACGACGCCGGAAATCTCGCCGCCGCTGACGTGCACGTCGCTGCCCGTGCGGGAGACGGTGACGCCGTTCATCGTGTAGCTGCAGGCGGGCGTGCTCCAGTCCATGTGCCTCATCAGCTCATCCCAGTCAGCCTCGCCGAGGGCGGCGGAGGAGAAGATGAGGAGGAGGAGCGCCGTCAGGACGGGGGTCAGGATGCGTTTTTTCATCGTGGGCTCCTTTCTGGCGGAGAGCGGGGTCGGCTCCGGCTCGCCCATGAGCAGGACACGGTTCCCGCGCCTGAATCAGCCGTACCGGAGTGTCATACACATTCAAAGGCGCCCGGAGGCCGATCGTGATAAGAAAAGGATATCAAATTCCGCGCAAAAAGGCAAGCGGGTCGCGGCGGTCCGCTCCATACGCTGCCGCGCCGGCCTGATCGGACATCATGCGGTCCTTTGGGATGCGCGGCGCGGCGGGCAGGGCAAAGGAGAAACTGTATTTGTACGTTTTTTCCTATATAAATGAACAAGAATTTGATATTAAAATCGCAAGCCAAAGCTTTACATTCCGACAAGAATATGCTAAAATCGGAGCGATATTTGTTTTGGATAAAATGCATGCGGATACAGCGGAATATGCATAAAACAAGGCGTATCGTGAGGCTCATATCTGAAATGCGCAGCATTCCGGATGTGCTCAAAATAAGCGAAAAATGAGGACAAAGGAGGAGTTCGATGAACCTGGGTATGGGCGATGTGTCGATTCTGGCTGTGCTGGGATACGGCGTGGTGTTTTTCGGTCTGACCCTGCTGATGCTGGTGGTTATGGCCATGTGCAAGGCGTTTGACGCCAAGGCGAATAAGTAAGAGACAAAAAACAAAGGAGAGAGAAGAATGGTCAATATTGGCGAGATTCTGCTGAATCTCTGGAATGGCTCCGGCTTTGCCGCCTTTGGTGTGGGCGACAACTGGAAGTGCGCGCTGATGATCATCATCGGCTGCGTGCTGCTGTATCTTGGTATTGTGAAGAAGTTTGAGCCGCTGCTGCTGGTCGGCATCGCGTTTGGCTGTATCCTGAGCAACCTGCCGATGGGCGGTCTGTATCATCAGGAGCTGTGGACTGCCTTCATGGATCCGGCGAATCCGGCGTATCACAGCTACGGCGCCATCCTCAAGGAGGGCGGCCTGCTGGATATCTTCTATATCGGCGTTAAGACAAGCCTGTACCCCTGTATCATCTTCATGGGCGTCGGCGCGATGACCGACTTTGGCCCGCTGCTGTCCAATCCGTCCAGCCTGCTGCTGGGCGCGGCTGCTCAGCTGGGCGTCTTCGTGGCGTTCTTCGGCGCGAACCTGCTGGGCTTCACCCCGCAGGAGGCTTCCTGCATCGGCATCATCGGCGGCGCTGACGGCCCGACGGCCATCTTCGTCACCACCAAGCTCGCTCCGCATCTGCTGGGCGCGATCGCCGTTGCCGCTTACTCCTACATGGCGCTCATCCCGATGATTCAGCCGCCGATCATGAAGCTGCTGACCACTGAGGAGCAGCGCAAGGTCGTCATGGTGCAGACCCGCAGCGTCTCCAAGGCGGAGAAGATCATCTTCCCGATCGTCGTCACCATCTTTGTCGCCCTGCTGCTGCCGGATACCGCCGCCCTGATCGGCTGCCTGATGCTGGGCAACCTGTTCAAGGAGACCGGCGTTACCGCCCGCCTGAGCGACACCGCGCAGAATGCGCTGATGAACATCGTGACGATCATGCTCTCCACCGCTGTCGGTGCGACCATGGTCGGCTCCACCTTCCTGACCGCTCAGACCCTCAAGATTGTCGTTCTCGGCGTCGTGGCGTTCGGCCTGTCCACCGCGGGCGGCCTGCTTGCCGGCGTGCTCATGTACAAGCTCTCCGGCGGCAAGGTCAACCCGCTGATCGGCTCCGCCGGTGTTTCCGCCGTTCCGATGGCGGCGCGCGTTGCGCACGTTGAGGCGCAGAAGGCCAACCCGGCTAACTTCCTGCTCATGCACGCCATGGGCCCGAACGTTGCCGGCGTTATCGGCTCTGCGATCGCTGCGGGCTTCCTGCTGAGCATCTTCGGCGTGTAATCCCATATAGTCAAATAGAAACGCTCCCGGCATGTGCTGCCGGGAGCGTTTTGTGTATGAGAGAATCGCGCGGAAAAACGTGCTGCGAGCACAGTACGATTGAAGAGTGAAAAAAGGTTCAGGAGAGAAAGCGGTCACTGGCCGCTATTTTGAAGGGTGCGGTGAGTAAAGGGTAAAAAAAGAACCGCCAACAGCGCGAAGCTTGTCAGCGGTTCATGGTGCACCCAACAGGATTCGAACCTGTGGCCTTTTGATTCGTAGTCAAACGCTCTATCCAGCTGAGCTATGGGTGCGTGTTCGTCGTGAACAAGAGATATTATAGCGCGGGTGTGTGGTTTTGTCAACACCTTTTTTACATTTTTTGAAAAAACTTTTTCTGCCGTTTTTTGCGGGAAAAATGGGCTGAAAAGCTGACTGACTTTCGATCTTTTTGCAAAAGGGGTTGCCAAACGGCGTGCAGAGTGGTATCCTCTTTATTATACAATGTCAAACGCCGTCTGCGCTTTATCGGCGCCAGTCTGCGAGGGAAAGAGGGGAATTTTCATGGACGCGATCGACAGAAAAATTCTGAGCATCCTGCAGGAAAATGCGCGTACGCCGCTCAAGGCGATCGCCGAGCAGGTCTTCCTCTCTTCGCCGGCGGTCAGCGCGAGGATTGAGCGGCTGGAGACGGCCGGGCTGATTCTGGGCTACCGGGCGCAGCTCTCCAGCACGGCGCTGGGGTATCAGATTCAGGCGTTCATCAGCATGCAGCTGGAGCCGAGCCAGAAGCCGGAGTTCTATCCGTACATCCAGAGCGTGCCGAATGTGACGGAGTGCTGCTGCGTGACGGGGGATTACTCGATGCTCATGAAGGTCTGCTTCCACACGACGCAGGAGCTGGACCAGTTCATCAATCAGCTGGATCGCTTCGGGCGCACGCGCACGCAGATCGTCTTCTCCACGCCCGTGGAGAGCCGGGGCGTGCCGGTGCCGGAGGATGAACTGTAAAAATGGAATATCCGCGGCAGTGGCTTTCCTCTGCCGTTTTCTAATGCGTGATTTTCGGCAGACAGGGCTGCGAAAAAAGCGAATAATCGAAAAATACACAAACCTTTCCGCCGGAATATGTCGGGGTTTTCTATTGTTAAGGACGAATATAAATGGTACAATAGATATGATCGTTCGTGTTTAATGGGATGATCTGTGTATGAGAAACAATTTGCATCTGGACAATCGGAATATGGAGGTATTCATATGAATCTCGTGTATACCGGCAAGACCAAGAATGTTTACGCGCTGGACAACGGCAACTACCTGCTCAAGTTCAAGGACGACTGCACCGGCAAGGACGGTGTGTTTGATCCGGGCGAGAACTCCGTCGGCCTGACCATCGAGGGTGTTGGCGACGTGAACCTGCGCATGTCCATCTATTTCTTTGAGAAGATCAATGCCGCCGGCATCCGCACCCACTATGTGAGCGCCAATCTGGCGGACACCACCATGGAGGTTCTCCCGGCGAAGCCGTTTGGCAAGGGCCTTGAGGTCATCTGCCGCCACAAGGCGGTGGGCAGCTTCCTGCGCCGCTACCGCGACTATATCGAGGAGGGCGCCGATCTGCCGGCGTACGTCGAGACGACCTTCAAGAATGACGAGCTGGGTGATCCGCTCGTCACCCGCGACGGCCTCGTTGCGCTGGGCGTGATGACCGAGGAGCAGTACGACAAGATCAAGGTCATGACCCAGCAGATCACTAAGATCGTCGCTGACGACCTGAAGGAAAAGGGCATGGTGCTCTACGATATCAAGTTTGAGTACGGCTATGACGCCAACGGCGACGTCATGCTGATCGACGAGATCGCCTCCGGCAACATGCGTGTCTACAAGGACGGCCAGTACATCGATCCGATGACGCTGTCCGAGCTGTTCTTCGCGTAATGGGCGGTTTCTTTGGCGCAGTCTCGAAGCGGGATTGTGTGCTGGATATCTTCTTTGGCGTGGATTATCACTCCCATCTGGGCACGCGCCGCGGCGGCATGGCCATCTATGATGAGCAGGATGGCTTCCAGAGGCAGATTCACAGCATTGAAAATACCCCCTTCAGGACGAAGTTTGAAAAGGACCTGTCGGATTTCCATGGATGCAGCGGCATCGGCTGCATCAGCGATATGGACCCGCAGCCGCTGCTCGTGCGCTCGCATCTGGGGCTGTTTGCCATTTCCACGGTCGGCATCATCAACAACAGCGACACGCTGGTGCGCGAGTATTTTTCCGATCATGGCCATCAGTTCATGGCGATGTCCTCGGGCAAGGTCAATGCCTCCGAGCTTGTCGCCGCGCTGATCAACCAGAAGGATAATTTCGTCGATGGCATCCGCCATGCGCAGGAGCTCATCGACGGATCGATGACCATCCTCCTGCTGACGAAGGACGGCATCATCGCCGCCCGTGACAGACTGGGTCGCCTGCCCGTGCTCATCGGCAGGAATGAGGAGGGGCACTGCGTCTCCTTTGAGTCCTTTGCCTATCACAAGCTGGGCTATCAGGATGCGTATGAGCTTGGCCCGAATGAGATCGTCATGCTCACGGCGGATGAGTGCCGCACGCTTGCGCCTGCCGGCAATGAGATGAAGATCTGCGCGTTCCTCTGGTCGTATTACGGATATCCCAACTCCAACTACGAGGGCGTGAACGTCGAGGTCATGCGCTATCGCAATGGCGAGATCATGGCGCGCGACGAGATCGCGGCAGGCAGCCTGCCGGAGGTCGACTATGTTGCGGGCGTGCCGGATTCCGGCGTGCCGCATGCCATCGGCTATGCGAATCACAGCCATATGGCCTTTGCCCGCCCGTTCGTCAAGTATACGCCGACATGGCCGCGTTCCTTCATGCCGGCCAATCAGGCGGTGCGCAGCCAGGTGGCCAAGATGAAGCAGATCCCCGTGCCGGAGCTGATCGAGGGGAAGAAGCTGCTGTTCGTGGATGATTCCATCGTCCGCGGCACACAGCTGCGCGAGACGGTCGAATTCCTCTATGAATCCGGCGCGAAGGAAGTGCACATGCGCTCCGCCTGCCCGCCGATCATGTACAGCTGCAAATACCTCAATTTCTCCCGCGGCAATTCCGATATGGATCTGCTTGCGCGCAGGACGGTTGAGGAGCTGGAGGGCGCGGAGGGGCACAAGCACCTTGACGAGTATGCGGACGCCTCCACCGATCGCGGTCAGTGCCTGCTGAGCGCGATCTGCAAGAAGCTGGGCTTTGACTCGCTGGGCTATCAGTCCATTGAGGGCCTGCTTGAGGCGATCGGCATTGATAAGGATAAGGTCTGCACCTACTGCTGGAACGGAAAAGAATAAAGCCAAGGGCTGAAGCGAAGATGCTTCAGCCCTTACTCTTTTATTCGGTTACTTCTTCAAAGCGGTATTTCTGCGTGACCTCGGGGTATTTCTCGCGGTCGACCTCGGAGGCAAACATGTCAAGCGGGCGGATCCATGTGTCCCGATCGCCGTAGAGCGCCTGATAGACGACGTAGGGTTCGCCGGTTTCCGAGTGTTTGGCGATGGCGACGATCTTGTAGAGCCTGTTCTTGAAGTGGCGGTAGGTGCCGCCGACGTGGATTTCGCGCATGGGGAGGCCTCCGATCTGTATGGGTGATGGGGGTATTGTAGCACAGGGGCGGGGAGGGATGCAACTGGCTCATAGCTGCGTGATGTGCAGCAGTCCCCGCGCTTCGCGTCTTCGGGCTTGCTCAAGGAGCTTTCCTGTATGGCCAATTCGGCTTGCGCAGATGATGAGGTGAGAGCACGCTCTGAGCACCTTTCTGTTGGCGCTGGCAATGGCGTAGCGCGCGGGAACCGGCTCATCGAATGGATAATAGAACGCATCAAAACCCTTTGGCAAGGCTTCGCGGACGGACGAGGGATGATAGGGCAGCAAGATTTCAAGGGTGATCTGTGGATACTGGTCTTTGAGCTGGATCAGGGACTGGGCTGCCATGGTGTCAAAATGCCCGCGGCTGCCGACAATAAAACGAAGAACATGAAGCTGCCGGATATGGTTTTCAGCCGCTTCTTTGATGGCTGGCTGCAGGGCGTCGGGAGCATCATGACGGCCGGACAGAAAACAGGAATTCATAGCCTTCACCACCTTGGATGCTGGATATATCCAGTATTCTAACGCAGAATAAGGATGTGGGATATATCCCACACGACATATCCCATAAATCTCTACAATGATGACAGGATATATTGTGGGGAGGGTGCGTCTTGACTGTAAAGGAAGCGATTGCCGGGAGAATTATGCAGCTTTGCCGGGAGAGAACCATTGCACCCAATGAACTGAGCAACATGGCCGGGATCAATCCATCGACGCTGTACAGCATACTGGGCACAAAGAGCAAAAGCCCGGAGATTGTGACCATCAAAAAACTATGCGACGCGCTGGACATGACGCTCGGTGAGTTCTTCTCCACGGAAGAATTTGACGCGCTCGAGCAGGAGATCAAGTAAACGCAGGCTTTGGGCAATCCGGGCTTGCGTTTTGATTTGTTATGCATAACTCATTTGAGTTAATATTAACTCAAAAGGGTTAAACTTTTCAAGCACTATTGGCTATCCTTTTGATAAAGAGGGTGAGGCCAATGAATATCGGTGAGGCAGTCAGGGAGAGAATCCTTGAATTATGCCGGGAGCGGAATCTGACGACGAACGGGCTTGCGACGCTTTGCGGCGTGACGCAGTCGACGCTCAACAACATCGTGAGCGGCAGGAACAAGAGCGCTACCATTTCTACGATCAAGAAACTCTGCGACGGGCTGGAAATCACGATTGAGGAATTCTTCAATTCGGAACTGTTCCGAAATCTGGAACAGGAAATCAAATAAAACGCACAGACGGGCAGGTTGCCTGTGCTGTGCGTTTTTGTATATAAGGAAACCGCCCCGGAGGTTTCCCTTCGGGGCGGCTGCTTGGGGATATTTATTGGCTATTCATTTCTGCAATAAGTCGGTCTAATTGCAGATCGTATGCAAAAAACCATGGGCCGGACAGGATATATCGGATATCTCCGTAGGTGAAAACACTATATGGCTGCCGTGGAAGAAGCTCGGGCTGCTCATCGAGATAGATCCGGCTGCGTTCGTAGGGCGGATATAGCTTTTGAGCAATGAAGTCTGCGTTTGCTGTGCTGCATGCTTCAATGAAAAGCTTAACCTCATCGATGGAATCTAACTTTCTGCGAAAACCATATTGATAAGGACGATTGTCTTCTGTGAGAATCAGTTCGACATGCTCTGTTTTTGTGGCAACCAAATGCTTATAAGGAAGATGGTTGTAATCAAGTGAGACAAGAGACTGATCGAAGTCATCTGAGAGCCATCCGCCTTTGATGAGTGCTTGGCATACGCTGTTGAAATTGGGTTCCAGAGAATCACCTTTTCCGCAGTTACAGATACACAACAGTAGAAGCAACATGATACAAGCGCATTTTGATTTCATTGAATTCTCCTTTCTGCTCTGCCTGATCATTGATATTAGGTATTCCGTATCTGGTTCCTATTGTATATGTTTTTCGGGAGCATTGTTTGGATGCGCGCGAAATGATGATGATACAGCCTGAAATACAGATGGCATGAGCTCTGAGGAGAATAATGATACCCATGTCAATGAGTGCAGAGAATAGAAATACATATACATATAAGCATGCTTAGGTATATGATTCATGTGGGATACTGAGATAAGGCAGAACCACTTGTGAATAGAACACTCGATTCTTGCAGGTGAATTGGCAGCGGCCTTCCGACTTGTGAGCAATACGTTCAATGCTGTGCAGCCCCAAGCCGTGCAGTGAAGAAGGAGATGTTCTCTTAGAAGAGAGATAATGTCCGTCCTTTGGCAGCAGCGTTGCGGGGTTGCATGGGTTTTCGCAGTTGATATAAAGCATATCTCCGATACGCTGGAATGAGAATCGTATTTCAAAGACCTGTGTGCTTGCGGAATGTGGAATTCTCTGAATTCCTTCGATGGCATTGTCCAGCAGATTGCCGACAATGGTACAGAAATCCACATTGTCAATCGGGAGCTCGTGCAAAGGACAGGCGGTCAGATGAAAGGAAATCTGTTGGTTTTTCATTGCGGCATATTTAGCGGACAGCATTGCATCGAGTGTGATACAGCCTGTGAGAAAACGCTTCTCCGGGATATGCGCATTAATCTGTGATAAGTATTCCAACGCTTCTGTGTTCTGCGATTGAGTCGCCAGATGCTCTAAAGCCTGCAGATGATGCCGGATGTCATGCCGGAAGGAGGAAAGCTCCGAGTATGTGCTTGACAGTTCGTCGTAATGCTGCTTGGCCCGCGCGTAGAGGGATAGCTCAGCCTCGTATTTACTCTCGCGTTTTGTGCTTTCGGACACAATGTGATACAAAGAGATTGAGAAGAACAGTATGGCTGTCAGACTGAGATAAGCAATCAGCAGCAGCGGCGCCTGTCTGCTAGAATACCCTCTGAAGCAGTAGTAAAGAGATTCTTCCGCAGCGAATATGGATAGGATCATCAGGAAGAATGTGAGATACGAGGAAAAGCTGGGTTTTGATTCGGCATTCTTTATACGGATCAGCAGGCGGATTGCCAGATAAAAGACTGCATTTGCAGCGACAGTGAATCCTGCGTGCGTGATGTCATCGGTGATGTAGGGAATGAACGGCATGTCAAGAAGAAGGGCATATATCTGATTTGCGAGACCGGCAACGAGAGAGAAGACAACAGATACGATTAAGTGCCAATATAGAACGGATAAGTAGTTGCGGGATGATGCGAGGGAATACAGCAATGGAAAGAGAAAGACCAGTGGATCGATTGGAGGCATGCGGATGAACAGGAACAGAGAGAAGAACACAGTACAGAAAAACCAGCAAACCCAGAATGGCCAGCGTTTCTTTTGATGATTGGAGAAGCATTCGTGAGCAAAATTGGCGAGAAGATAGGCTTCAAACGCATTGATACAAAGATCAAATACTGTCCAGACCATCAGAAATGTGCCCTCCTCTGAAATATGTGTCAAAAGAATGATTGAGAGAGGATGCTTGGGTCTTTGAAACAGGTATTTGTTCACCGTTTGATAGAGTTAATTTGGAACTGGTAATCAGACGGATATGGGCGATATTGACGATATAGCTGCGGTGACAAAGGACGAATAGTTCTTCAGGAAGGAGCTTTTTCATATCGGACAGCTTCATGTAGATTTTGAGAGGAGACGAGTGACCCGTGGTGTGGATATATAGTGTGTGAGAAAAGACTTCAATGTACAGGATTTCCAGATGCTTCAATGTGAGTTTTGCGCGGCTGGTTTGAATGGCGATGCTGTTGGCTCGAGTCAGAGCAAGTCTGTTGTAGACATAGCTGCAGCAGAAAAAGATGTCGTCATCCATGACAGGCTTGCGCAGAAAGCGCAATGCATCCACCGTATAGCCTTCATATACATACTCATCATAGTTTGAGATAAATACGATGGCGATATCCGAACCTGTTTCCCGGATACTGCGTGCAAGTTCCAGTCCGGAGAGTTCGCCGGGTATTTTTATATCCAGAAAAAGGAGGTCAGCCTCAGGATTCGCTGAAATATGAGACAGGAGTTCTTCTGATGAGTGAAAGCTGTGCATTTGGTAATCGAAATGCCCGCTTGCTTTTGACCAGTTGATGACAGCTTGTTCAATCGCAGCGCGATATAGCAACTCATCGTCGCAAATCAGAATGTGCATGTTATACCTCGTTGAATTGTAGCTTGCAATATGAATATCAGTATTGGGATGGCAGGTGGAGATTCATCAGCATCTGAATGAATGCTTTTACTCTGTGCTGATCATCAGGTGAGAGATGCTCTATGGATATCATTGCGCGATGATCGATACAGAGCAGATAATCGGTTGAAACGCTAAAGAGCTGACTAAGCGCAATGAGTGTTTTTGCAGAGGGGAGTGAGACGGAGGCTTCCCAATCTTTAACTGATTTGACATTGACGCCTACAAGTCTCGCCAGATGGGTTTGCGACCAACCGTATTCCTGTCGCTTTCTTGAGATACGTTCTCCGGTTGACATGGTATCACCTCGTTTGAATCATGATACAGCAGATGGGTGGGTAAAAAACCCGACGCAAGCGTGATGAAAACACCACTGTTTATATAATATCATGCCGTCCGGGTACAGTAAATGGCGATCTGCGAATGGCGGAAATACAAGCTGAGCTATCTAGTATGCTATACATAAGGAGGTGCAAATAATGAGGCGAATACTTATGGCCTTGGCTGAGACTGCTTATCGCTATGCGAAGGATGGCGCAGGAATGCCGAGCTATCGTGGTGTCTATGAGCCGGAAGTGCCGGATGAATTGAAAAACATGCCGGACGAAGAAAACGAGAACTGAACATGTAAACCGCCCCGGAGGTCTCCCTCCGGGGCGGCTTGTTATGCGGTTATTCTGCGTTCCAAGGATCAGATATTCTTCTCCTCGAACTTCTCCTCCAGCGCGTTGGCGCGGGCCTTGATGAGCTGGTTGGAGCCGGTGCCGCCGTCCGGGAAGCAGGGCAGCTCAGTGACGGCGTCGCCGTACTGAGCGCGCAGCTCCTCGATCGGGCCGAACTTCAGCGCGCGCATCATGCAGCTGGCGACGCAGGCCGGGGTCTCGCCCTTCTTGATGAGGTCGAGGCACATGTTGCACTTGCCGACGGCCTTCTTCTCCGGGATGTAGACCGGATGATGATACGGGCAGGCCTCGACGCAGCGCAGGCAGGCCTCGCCGGCGCAGGGGATGCTCTCGTCATGATAGACGATGCCGGTCTCCTCATCCTTGAGGGTGCGCTTGAGCGGGCAGGCGGCCACGCAGGCAGGGTTATCGCAGTGGCTGCAGGTCGTACTCATGTGGTAGATGCCCGGGTTCGGGAATTCGCCGGTCTCATAGCTCTTGACCGTACGGAAGAGCTGGCCCACGTCCAGGCGGTTCTTATCCTTGCAGGCGATCTGACAGGTATGGCAGCCAGCGCACACCGTCTGATCGAAATAGAATCCATACTGTGCCATTGTCTTGTTCCTCCTATCCTCTCAGTTAAAACAGGATGGTCTGCGGAACATCGGCGTCAGCCGGGATGGCGTCGCCCTCGTACTTCGCGACCTGAACGGTCAGGGCGTTGTAGCCGTCGATGCCCAGGCCGGTGGCGACGTTGCCGGTGATGTAGTTCTCGCTGCCGGCGTGGTCGATGCCGGTCTTCTCATCCACGCGGACCCAGGGGCCATGCGGCAGGCCGACGACGCCCGGCATCATGCGGGAGCTGACGGTGGCGTGGCGCAGGGTCTCGCCGTACTGGGAGGAAATCTTGACCGTGTCGCCGTCCTTGATGCCGCGCTCAGCCGCATCGATGGTGGACAGGAAGACGGGGTTGGTCATGGCCTCGCGCAGCCACGGGATATTGTCGAAGATGGAGTGCGCACGGCGCTGATAGTGCGGGTTCATGCACTGGAGCGGGAACTCGGTCTTCTCGCCGCGGATATCGCCGCCGACGTAGCAGGACTCGTAGCCCTGGGCGATCGGCTGATACTTCGGCAGGCCGTGGTACTCGGCCTCGGAGTAGCCGTGGCTGTTGATCATATCGGCATAGGACTGGCAGTAGAATTCGATCTTGCCGCTCTTGGTGCCGATCGGATGCGCTTCCGGATCCTCGCGGAAGTCCTTCTTGTCGATCCAGCCGAGGTTGTCGCCGATCTTGCGCTCGACGCGGTAGAGGCCGTCCTCAACGTACTTGCTGATGGCGATGCGGCCCTCCTGCGGCTGGCCCTCGACGCCCCACTCCTTGATGTCTTCCTCGGTGATGGTGCACAGCGGCTCCCAGGTCACGCCGTCTTCCTTGACCACGGTGGTGGTGGCGATGGCGTTGAAGAGCTGCTGCTTGGCCGGGACGGTGCCCCAGTTCTCAGCCGGGATGCCCATCTTCTCGCCGATCTTGATGAACGCCTCGGTGTCGGAGAGCGCCTCAAAGTACGGCTCGACGACCTTGCTGTTGATCAGCAGGATGTCGCGGTTGTAGTAGCCTTCCCAGATGTAGCCGGTGCCCTCGCGCTCCCACGCGGTGGTGATCGGCAGGACGATATCGGAGTACTTGTTGCTCGCGGTCAGGAAGTGGCCCTGGCCGACGACGAATTCCATGGCGCGATGCGCCTCGATGCCCTTCTTGACGCCCTCGCAGCAGGTGAGCTTGGCGGAGGAGCCGTTCCAGATCATCTTGACCGGGGCGGTGATGCGCTCGATCTTCTTGCTGAAGTCCATGCCCTCGACGGCGAGCTGCCAGGAGGTGCCGTAGCCGTTGAGGGTGGTCCACAGGGTGGTCGGGTTGAAGGGCTTGCCCATGACGGCGTCCCAGATCTCGACTTCGCCCACGGAGGTGGACTTGCCGGTGCCGCCCACAGCGCCGGTGCCGCCGCCGGAGCCGGCCTTGATCAGGCGCGGGCCGAAGTTATTGGTGTGGTTCCACGCGGTCGGGCCGGTGCAGTGGCCGCTCTTGCCGATGTGGCCGCCCATGGCGCCCAGCGCGATGGCCAGCTGCGGGAGCTGCTCGGTGTTGTAGTTGCGCGCGGTGGCCCAGGAGGACAGCAGCGCGACCTTGTTGTTCTTGCCCAGGATGCGGGCGACCTGACGCAGGGTCTCGGCCGGGGTGCCGCAGATCTCGCTGGCCCATTCCGGGGTCTTCGGGGTGTTGTCGTATTCGCCCTTGAGGTAGCCGAAGAAGGTCTGGCTGTCCTTCGCGTCCGCCGGCATATGCTCCGCATCGAAGCCCACGCAGCAGCGGTTGAGGAAGTCCCAGTCGATCAGGCTGCCGTCCTGATCCTCCTCGAGCATGACATAGGCCATGGCGAGCATGGCGGCCATATCGGTGCCCGGGCGGATCGGCACCCACTGCGCATCCAGGATGGAGGCGGAGTCGGTGTAGATCGGGTCAAAGAGGATGAACTTGACGCCGGCGTCCTTCCAGGTCTTGGCGTAGTTGGTCGCGTTGCCCAGGGAGGACCAGGCCGGGTTGTAGCCGAAGGCGACGACGTACTCGCAGTTGAGCATGTCGAGGCGGTCGTTGTTGCAGTCGTAGTAGTTGCAGCCGTCGGCCCAGCCGAGCACGCCCGGGGTGAACCAGCCGCCCCAGGAGCCGGTGCGCCATGCGGACAGGTAGTTGATGTTCAGCTTGTTGAGCAGGCTGGAGCCGCCGCCGTTGGAGAGAATCGCATTGTCGCCATAGGTGTCGTTGATGCGCTTGATCTCGTCGGCGATGTACTGGGCAGCCTCGTCCCAGGTAATGCGCTCCCACTCGTCCTGGCCGCGCAGGTGGCCGTTGGGCTCGCCGGGCTTCCAGTTCTTGCGCTTCATCGGGTACTTGAGGCGATCCAGGCCGCGGGCCTGATACTGCTGGGAGAAACCGCGCAGGCAGGAGCGCTGCTGACGGTTGATCTCGTCATCGCAGTTGAAATCGTCAGTCTTCTGACGCAGGATGACGCCATCCTTGACATAGGCCTTCACCAGGCACTTGCCGCCGCAGTTGTGCGGGCAGGGCGCGGCGACCCACTTGCCTTCCTCAGCGGAGGCGGCAGCGGTCTCGAGCTCGTTGGCGTAGGCGATCGGGCTGGACACGGTCAGCGCAGCGCTGGCGGCGCCGATGGCAGCGGCGGAGCCCTTCAGGAAGCTCCGGCGGCTGATCTCGGATTCCAGGACCTTCTGAATCAGAGCCATGTGGTGTTCCTCTCTTTCCATTTTGTAGTCAGATTGTGAACTGCATATCAATGCTATATACATTATACAGGAAAACCTCCGGAGAGGCAATGGAAAACCCTGCAATCCGGAGGAAAAAATTGTGCGGTTTTGTGTAAAAATGGTCTGTCTGTGTTGAATAAAAAGATAGATATATTTGCGCGCGCAAAGTTAGCGGCTCATCAGGCGACGCAGGCGAGCATTTCGTCGAGGAGACCTGCGTCCGCCGCGGCGAAATCCGCCATCGCGCGGGCGAGCGCCGGGTAGAAAAGATCCGTCTCGGACTTGCCCATGTCCTCGGCATAGCGGGAGAACCAGTTGAGCATGTGATGCTGGATAAAGGACTGCTGATCGCGGAGCACCTCGCACAGCTTATCCATGTCCCCGGCCTCAAGATGCGCGGCGGCCAGCTCGCTCGTCAGCGCGATGAAGTGCGTCAGCAGGCTGACGTGATCATCCGGGTAATTGGGATAGCCGGCGGGGAGGTAGCCGTACTTCTGGAACCAGCCGCGCACCACGAGCATGGACTCCTGGAAGATGGCGCGCTCCTTGGTCATGTAGACGGACTCCCACGGCGGGGCGGGCAGATCCTCCGGGCCGAGGAAGAGGCGGGTATATTCCATGCGGATGCTGTCAACGCCCGCGGCGTCAAGGCCTTGTGCGCGCGTGAGGGCGGCGGTCAGCGCCTTCGCCGCGCCGCTGTCCTCGCTGTCAAAGAGGGCGACGGTCTGCAGGCTCTCCTTGGATGAGGCGGCGGCGAGGATCTCCGCCGTCGGCTCCGTGCCCAGGAGCGTATGGAAGAGGGAATAGACGTACTGCCGGGCGGCGAGAAGCGTGCCGACAACTTCCTTGATGTTGTTCTCCATGGCTGTATCTCCGTGCTGTATTTGCCCGTGGGGGGCGATGCTGCCTAAAATGATAAACGATCTTGCCGGAAAAGTAAAGGGGAGACAAAAAGAAGCCGCCCCCGAAGGAGCGGCGTGTGAGGCTGGCTTACTCAAGGAAGGCCTCGACGACTTCCGGCGGGAGCAGGCTCATGAGCTTATTGAGCTCGACGCTGGCGCCGTCGGTCAGGCGGCCGATCAGGGCGTCGAATTCGTCGTTGGTCGCATTCTCAAGCGCGGTCTCGGTGAGCGCGGCGGGCTCGTGCGTCCAGCTGCCGAATTCGGAGATCACGGCCATGGTCATGCCCTGATCCGGCATCTGCATCATTTCGGTCATGGAGCCGGCGAAGCCGCCCTCAACCGGGGCGATCATCATTTCCTGCGCGGTGATCTGCTGGGTCTTTTCACCCTCGACGTCCATGTACATCTCGCTCACGGAGGTGATGTACTCGCCGCCGTCAGCGGTCATCTGCTGGGTGACGGAGCCGACCATCTGAGAGGAGCCGGTCTCGCCGTAGGCATCGAGATTCATGTTCATGACGACGTCCTGCGTGTAGCCCGGCAGGCCTTCCTCGGTCGTCGCGGCGGCGGAGACGATGGACATCTCCATGTTCATCAGGGTCATGCTGCCCTGCATGACGTCCATGTAGAAGGCGGCGTCCATGACGTTGGGGTCGGCAGGGTCGACAGTGGCCACGACCGCCGCAGAGAAGCTGGCGATCGGCTCGCCGCCGGCAGCGGAGGTGTAGAAGCTCAGGGAGACGATGGTCGTATTCGGCTCTTCGCCCGGGTAGACCATCAGGCCGGCGTAGAAGCCGGAGTCGTCCGTCGTCGCGTCAAAGAGCTCGACGTAGACCGGCATGCCGCTTTCGTCCAGCGCGAGCACGAGGACGAGCGGGGTGGTATCGGTCATCATGCCGGCGAGCGCGCGCAGCTGGGCGCAGAGCTCGGCGGTGGAGCGGAGCGCGCCCTGCGGATTCTGCTCGGCGAGCTGCTGGAGCAGCGCGTCCACCATCGGGGAGAGGGTGGCGTCCTGCTGGAGCTGGTCGGCGAGGGCGGTCAGCAGGCGGCCGGCGTCCTGCGCGGTCATGGAGATGGTGATCCTCTGCGCGGCGGCGGGGTAGACGTCATCCGCCGGGAGATTCTCCTCCACCTCGACCGGGATGGTGGCGGCGAACTCGGCGATGGTCTGCGCATACGGCGCGGCAGCCTGAGCGATCAGCTGAGCGACCGGCTCGATCTGGGCCATGAGCTCGGCAAAGACGGCCTCAAAGTCCATCGTCTTGAGGCTCATGATCATCTCGATATCGCTCTGCTCCACGCCGCAAAGCGCGAGGATGGTCTCCCACTTGGCGGTGACCTTCTCGCCCGGGAGCAGGCTGCTCTCGACCGTCAGGCCGTCGAGCGTGATCTCTGCAGCGGCGTCGGCATAGGCGCAGTTGTCCTCCGGGCCGTAGGAAGCGCCCAGCTCAAGGCGGAGCGAATCATGCAGCAGGCCGACGGCGCCGGAGAGGACGGCGTTGGAGAAGACCTCCTCGACCATCTGAATCTCGGCCTTTTCCTCCTCGGAGGAGGCGAGCTTCTCTTCGTCCAGATCCAGAGAGATCATCATCGAGCCGCCGACCATCTGGCCGGAGGCGAAGGCCTCGCTGACGAGCTGGTTGGAAATCTCGCCCGGCACATAGGCGGTCTGCTCCGCAGAGACGGGCATGACCAGAGCCATGCACATGAGGAGCACAAGCGCAAGGGTCCATTTCTTCATCGTATAAATCTCCTTTCGTGATGGGAATGCAGGTTGTGGCTGAATTCAATTATATAGGAAAAATCCCCCTCCGTCAACGAACAGGGAGAATCTTACAGAAAACGTTTTCGAAAAAGTGGAAAAAAGTTTGCCGAGATACCTTGACAGGCGAGGTATGTGGTGATATAGTATATCTCGTCGGAGGTGATGAGATGTTGAACGCATCAGATATCCTTCGCGGCTATACCGATACGATCATCCTTGCCCAGCTGGCCGATGAGGACAGCTACGGCTACGTTATCAGCAAGAATGTGCAGGAGATCACCCGCGGTGAGCTGCAGTTAAAGGAAGCGACGCTCTACACGACCTTCCGCCGGCTGGAAAGCGCCGGGATTATCGAGTCGTACTGGGGCAATGAGAATGCCGGCGCGCGCAGGCGGTATTACCACCTGACGGATGAAGGGCGCAGGCTGTATGAGGAAAATCAGGAGGACTGGCGCAAGTACCGCGCTATCATATCAGAACTGATCGGAATGGAGGACGCATCAAAATGATGAACAAGCGCATTCGCAGCATGATCGATGATATTTTCTCCGAGATGAAGATGTCGGCGGAGAATCTCGCGCTGCGCGACGAGCTGATGGCCAACGCGCAGGCCCGCTATGAGGACTCTGTCGCGGCGGGCAAGAGCGAGGAGGAGGCCTTCCGCGAGGTGGCCGATTCGCTGGAGGACGTGCAGTCCCTGCTGGAGGATATGAATGGCATGGACGAGCGCCGCGAGGAAAAGGAAAAGGCCGCCGCGGTCCGCGAGGAGACCGTCATCGAGCTCAAGCTGGAGACGAATGACGAACCGGCGCAGGAGGCTGACGAGGCGCCCGCGCAGGAGGCTGACGTCGAGGCGGCGCAGCCGGAAGAGAATCAGGAAAACAAAGAGGCGAAGAAGCCGGCCGAGTTTGACCTCGGCGATACGCTCAACAAGGCGTTCTCCGCGCTGGGCGAGTTTGGCCAGAGCCTCATGCCCCAGGCGAAGAAGATCGTCCGCGAGGCCGATAAGGCGACCGGCGGCGCGATCGCAGGCCTTGGCCGCGCGGTGAACCGCGGCATGCAGGACGCGCAGAAGGCGGCGGGCGAGGCGATTGACAAGCTCTCCGGCAAGGCGGGCGAGCTGACCTTCGACTTCGGCGGCAAGCCGGCGAAGCCCAAGGGCGAAAAGACCGCGCAGGAGCTGCGCGATCAGGCTGGCGACCTGAAGGCGGAGGCCGATCTCAAGCTCGCCGTCGGCGACGAGGACGGCGCGAGGGAGCTGCAGGCGCAGGCCGCCGCGCTGGAGACGCAGGCCGACGCGCTCGAGCAGGCGGAGGCCATCGAGCAGGCCCGCGCCGCCGCACAGGCGGAGGCTGACGCGCAGCAGCCGGTGAATCCGGACGTCATCATCCTCGGCGACGGCCAGAGCGACGAGACGCCGGCGCAGGAGGAGCCGCTCCCGGAGCGCGAGATCTACGGCGCGGACGGCGAAATCAACGAGGACGCCTTCGCCAAGACCATCAGCGATCTGGCGGGCGAGGCCGAGCGCCTTGCCGGCGAGGCGAAGAAGATGGCGGAGGATACCATCGGCCAGCTGACCGGCAGCGCCGGAAAGCGCACCGTCACCGGCGGGCTGAGCTTCCCCGTGGCGGGGCTGCGCAGCGTGAATGTGAAGCTCGACGCGGACGACGTGGTCATCACCCCGGTGGACGGCTTTGAGATCGTCGTCGACTGGGACATGAAGGCCGGCGAAAATGAGACGAACGTCGATCCTGAGTGCACGATGATCAATCACGAGCTGACCGTTCGCCGCAGGAATCCCGACGTGTTCAAGACGTTCTTCTCCGTCTTCAAGAAGAGCGGCGGCGAGATCCGCATCGGCGTGCCGCGCGGCTTCGCGGCGGATTACACGATCTCCACGACCTCGGGCGATATCCGCCTGCGCGATGTGGATGCGGATGTGCTGAAGGTCTCCACGACCTCCGGCGACGTGCGGCTGGAGCCTGAGGCCTCCGCCCGCGCGAAGGAAATCGGCGTCAACACGGTCTCCGGCGACGTGGCTGTGAGCGCCTGCGTGGATGCTGTGGCCGTGACCACGGTCTCCGGCGATCAGTTCATCTCCTGCGACGCATGCAGCGTGGACGTCAACGTCGTTTCCGGCGCGATCCACGTCGAGGGCGCGTGCGAGAGCTTTGAGGTGGACTCCGTCTCCGGCGACGTCGATCTGCTGTGCACCGTCGCCCCGACCCGCAAGATCGACGTGAACACCATGTCCGCCGACGTGCGCGTGGCGCTGCCGGGCGATGTGCGCGGCTTCCTCGCGGACATCAGCGGCGTGTCCGGCTCGATCGTCAATGAATTTGGTCCCAACCGCTACGGCACCTGCGCGCTGCCCATCCACATGGACACCGTCAGTGGCCAGCTGCTTATCACCCGCCTGTAAGGCATGACATAGAGGAAGAAATAAGGAGAGATTGGATTATGGAGAAGATCAAGGAGCTCATGAGCATCATTTTCGGCAGCCGGCTGCTGATTGACGGCAAGACCAGAACGTTTGTCAAGGTCCCGATGTGGCTGGCGGTGCTCGCCGGCCTGAGCAGCCTCTGGCTGGCCGCGCTGACCGCGCTGCTGGTCGTCGCCTTCGGCATGAAGGCGAGCATCATCAAGAACTGAGCGTAAGGAGGACATGAATATGGATTTTCAGAACATCAAGAATAACCTCATGAAGGCGTTTGCGCAGCTGATGGCGCTCCGCCTGATCGTTTCCTCCCCGAATGAGAAGGTCGCCGACCTGCCCGCGCTCTATGTGATTCTCGCCGTGCTGCTCGCCCCGTGGGCCTGCGTGACGGCGCTGATTCTGGGCTTCATCTTCAAGTACGGCGCGAGGTTTGAAAAGGAATAAGGGACGTGTCCCGGTGAGGGGCTCCGCTTCGGCGGGGCCCTTCCTGTATTTATGCCTGTATTTATGCCTGTTTTGTGCCTGCTTTTGTGCTTTGTTTTTTTCTGTCTCTGTCCGCGCAGCGCGGATCGGGGCTTGACAAGAAGTTGCCGATCCG
Organism: Clostridia bacterium; assembly: GCA_017936375.1. Classification (GTDB taxonomy): domain Bacteria; phylum Bacillota; class Clostridia; order Christensenellales; family Aristaeellaceae; genus Ventricola. The sequence continues at coordinate 7,026 of JAGBFR010000063.1, read as the reverse complement.
TTAGACTGAATACAATCAAATACGGTTTCCGTGCCGCTGGCCCTAAGGCGCCTGGCTATGGGCGGCGGATTGATCCATGAGGTCACGGGGTTGTGCTGGAAACGGCGCAGCCTTCCACTGTGAGAAGGAAACAGGCCATGCCGATCCCTGCGATGCCGCGGGCTTTATTGAAGTGTATTCGGTAAGTGTATTCGGGATGCTTTGTGAATGCTCACAGAGCATCCTTTTTGTATATCCGGAGGAAGCGGGAAGATGACAAAAAAGAAGACATACCTGCCCTACAGCGTGATCATCGCGCTGATGGCGGCGGCGCTGGGGCTGTGCATCGTCGGCTCGGTGGTGCTGGGCCGCTATCCGATCGGGCTGCGCGAATTGTGCGGCATTATCGGGTCGAAGTTCATGGACGTCGAGCCCTTCTGGAAGCCTGTGCAGGAGTCGCTGCTGCTCAATCACCGCCTGCCGCGCATCCTGCTGGCGTGCCTTGTGGGCTGCTGCCTGTCCGCCGCGGGCGCGGCGTATCAGGGCGTCTTCCAGAATCCCATGGCCGCGCCGGATATTCTGGGCGCGTCCAACGGCGCGGCCTTCGGCGCGGCGCTGGCGATTCTGCTGGGCTTTGGCGGCGGGATGGTGACGGCGTTTGCCTTTGCCGCGAGCCTGCTGACGGTGGGCGCGGTCATCTATGTCGGCGGCAAGGCGAGGGGAAAGCGCGTGCTGGGGCTCGTGCTCTCGGGCATTATGATCGGCTCGCTGGTCTCCTCCGGCACCTCGTTCATCAAGCTGGTCGCCGACCCCGAGGATCAGCTGCCGGCGATCACCTACTGGCTGATGGGCAGCCTGAACGGCGCGTCGCCAAAGGACGTGCTCTTCGCCCTCTTCCCGATGGCGCTGGGCCTCGTTCCGCTGCATCTGCTGCGCTGGAGGATCAACATCCTCACCCTCGGCGACGAGGAGGCGCAGACCATGGGCGTGAACGCGAGGCGCCTGCGCACCGTGGTCATTCTGGCGGCGACGCTGGCGACGGCGGCGAGCGTATCCGTCTCCGGCGTGATCGGCTGGGTCGGGCTGGTCATCCCGCATCTGACGCGCCGCATGGTCGGCAACAATTACAAGTACCTGATGCCGGCGTCGATGCTCTTCGGAGCGATCTTCCTGCTGATGGTGGACAACCTCTCGCGCAATCTGCTGGCGACGGAGATCCCGCTGGGCATCCTCACCTCGCTCATCGGCGCGCCCTTCTTTATCTATCTCATCACGAGGGACGGTGAACGGCATTGAGCATGAACGTAGAGCACCTGTCCTTTGCCTATGGCGAGCGCGAGGTGCTGCGGGACGTCAGCTTCTCGGTGGAGTACGGCGAGTTCCTCTCCGTGCTCGGCCCCAACGGCGTGGGCAAGAGCACGCTCTTCCGCTGCATGCTGGGCCTGCTCACGCCGACGGCGGGCGCGGCGTATATCGGCGGGCAGGCGGTCGCCTCGCTCTCCGCGCGGCAGCTGTCGGAGAAGATCGCCTACATCCCTCAGTCGCACAACCCGGTGTTCAATTTCAGCGTGTTTGACATGGTGCTCATGGGCACCACCGCGCAGACGGGCAGCTTCGCCTCCCCGGGGAAGCGCCAGCGCTCCCGGGCGAATAAGGCCCTCGACCGCCTCGGCATCTTTGATCTCAAGGACAGGGGCTACGGCAGCCTGAGCGGCGGCGAGCGCCAGCTGGTGCTCATCGCCAGGGCGATTGCGCAGGAGGCAAAGGTGCTGGTGATGGACGAGCCCTCCGCCGCGCTGGACTTTGGCAACCGCATGCGCGTGATGCACACGGTGCAGAGCCTGACGCGGGACGGCTATGCGGTCATCCAGTCGACGCACGACCCTGAACAGGCGTACATGTATTCGGATAAGATTCTCGCGCTGCAGGGCGGCAGGGTGGCCGCCTTCGGCACGCCGCAGGACACGATGGACGCTGCCCTCGTCTCTGCGCTCTACGGCGTGGACGTCGAGGTCTGCAGCATGCGCGGGGATAAGATCCGCGTGTGCATACCCGCCTCTCTGTAAAAGCGAAAGGAGTATGGATTATGAAGAAGCTGACCGCATTGCTGCTTGCCGCCCTGCTGATGTTGAGTGCCGCCGCGCTGGGGGAAAGCGCCGTTTTCACGGACGACCTTGGCCGCGAGGTCATGGTTCCGTCGGAGATTACCCGCATCGCGGTCTCCGGCCCGCTGCCGCAGATCTATGTGTACGGCATTGCGCCGGACCTGCTGGTCGGTCTGGCCGATCAATTCCCCGCCTCTGCGGAGGGCATCATCCCCGAGGCGCATATCGGTCTTCCATATCTGGGGCGGCTCTACGGCTCGGCGAATCTGAGTATTGAGGAGCTGGCGAAGGCCGATCCGCAGGTCGTCATCGACATGGGCGAGCCGAAGAAGGGCATTGAGGAGGACCTCGACGGTCTCACGGCGCAGACGGCCATCCCCGCCGTGTACATCCGCTCGACGCTGGAGACCGCTCCGCAGGCCTATCGCCGACTCGGCGAACTGCTGGGCCGCAAGGCGCAGGGCGAGGAGATCGCCGCCTTCCTCGAGCGCGTGTACAGCCGCACCCTGTCCATCATGGAGAAGGTCGGCGATAACCGCAGGCAGATCCTCTACATCACCGGCGACGAGGGCCGCAGCGTACTGGCGAAGACCTCGTACCAGGCAGAATTGATCGACATGCTTACCGACAACCTCGCCGTGGTGGACAACCCCGTATCGAAGGGCACCGGCAACGAGGTGACCATGGAGCAGATCATGCTCTGGGACCCGGAATGCATCGTCTTCGCGCCGGACAGCGTGTATGACAGGGTTGCAGCCGACGGCACGTGGAAGCTGCTCACCGCCGTGCAGGCCGGGCAGTATATCCGCACCCCGCAGGGCCCGCACAACTGGCTGGGCAGCCCGCCCTCCGTGCAGCAGTATCTCGGCCTCATCTGGCTGACCGCCGCACTCTATCCGGAGTACTGCGATTATGACGTGAAGGCCGACGTCATGGAGTTCTACCGGCTGATCTATCACTGCGAATTGACCGACGCCCAGTACGACGCGCTGACCGCAGGCGCATTCCTGAAATAGATTTCCGAAGGAAGCCGCAAGGAGAAGGAACGATATGAAAACGCTGATCATCAACGGATCTCCCCGAACGCAGGGCAACACCGCCGCCCTGATTGAGGAGCTGAAGAGGCATCTTGAGGGCGAGGTGGTGGAGCTCTCCGCCTTCCGCAGCAGGATCGCCCCGTGCGTGGACTGCCGCGCCTGCTGGACGACCGCGCGCTGCGTCGTGCGCGACGAGATGGACGTCGTCTATGCCGACGACTTTGACAACGTGGTCGTCGCCTCGCCGGTCTATTTTTCGACCGTGCCGGGGCAGGTGCTCAGCCTCTTCAGCCGCATGCAGCCGTGGCACTGCGCGATGTTCTTCCTCAAGCAGCCGCTCGTGCAGCACAGGAAGAAGGCGGCCGTGATCCTCACCGGCGGCGGCAAGGGAAACTGCGAGGGCGCGTTTCATCATCTGAGGGCGTTCTTCAGGATGGTGAACGCCCATGGATTCAGGGAACACATGGCCCTGTCGCTGAAGACGGACACCATCCCCGCATGGGAGGACGAGGCGGCGATGGAGAGCGTGAGGGAGATCGCCCGATGGCTGAGCGGGGATGAGCCGGCGTAACGGCCGCGCCGATAAGGCGCCATAAGGAGAAAAAGATGGAAGCATTATTCGGAAAGAACAAGAGAAAGCCGGGCGGCGCGCTCGTGCTCTATACCACAAAGCACGGGGCGACGCAGCGATATGCCGAGCGCATCGCGCAGCCGCTGGACGCGCTGGTCAAGGAGGCGGGCTATGCCCGCATCGCGCAGGCGAAGACCTATGACGCGATCGTCCTGGGCTGCCCGGTGTACATGGGCAAGATCAAGGGGCTGGACTTATTTGCGGATCATGCGCAGGAGCTGGCGGGCAAGCGCCTTGTGCTCTTCACCTGCGGGCTGTATGACCCGGAGGAGGAAAGCGTGCGCCGGGATCTTGAGGCGCAGCTGAGGGCGAAGCTGGGCGACGCGCTTGATGGGATTTCTGTCTTTCATCTGCGCGGCGGCATCCGCTGGCAGAGCCTCGGGCTGGCTGAGCGGCTGCTGATGAAGGCGCTGGTAAGCGAAATGAAAAAGAAGCCGGAGGAGGCGCGCAGCCGGACGGAGAGCCTGCTTGTTGAGACCGAGGGCGGGGCGCTCGATTTCGCCGACGAGGCGGATCTTGGGCCGATTGTACACGCGGCACGCTTTGGAAAGGGGGCAGAATGATGGAAAAACCGAACATTCCCGCACTGCCTGTGTGGGCGGAGCCGATTTTGGCCTTTATTCCGGGCGACGGGCGCGAGGCGGAGGAGCGGCGGATGCTCCTTGAGATCATCGGGCAGTACGGCGACGGCCTCATCGGGCGGGAGAATCCCGTCTTCCACATGACGGCCTCCGCGATCATCGTCAGCCCCGACAGAAGGCGCACGCTGATGGCCTTCCACAGGGTATACAACAGCTGGGCATGGACCGGCGGGCACACCGAGCCGGGCGAAACCGATTTATTCGCCGTCGCGCTGCGCGAGGCGCAGGAGGAGACGGGCATCACCGGCCTGCGTCCGCTCAGGCAGGGGCCGGCGTCGGTCGAAATCCTGCCCGTCTGGGCGCATAAAAAGCGCGGAAAGGACGTGGGCAGCCACCTGCATCTGAATGTGTCCTATCTCTTTGAGGCGGACGACAGCCTGCCCCTTCGCATCGCGGAGGAGGAGAACAGCGCCGTGGGCTGGCTTGAGATCGACCGCCTTGAGGAATATGTGAGCGAGGTCTATATGCTGCCCATCTATCGCAGGCTGCTTGAAAGGGCGAACGTTTGTTAATTTCTTACAATGATCATGCGAAAAGACTTGAACAGGATTGACAGTCTGACTATAATAAAACCACAGAAAGGAGAAAGAGAAAGAGCCCCGGAGGAGCGGGGCAGCCAACAAGGCAATCCCAAATCGTAAGGAGGCCGGCATATGATCATTCGTTTTGTGATGAAAGATGCGCACGTCCCTGCCAGCATTCAGGAAACCATGAATAAGCGCGTACACCAGCGCATGGACGCCTACTTCAAGGATGAGGCCGAGGACGCGACGGTCATCACCGTCCGCGTCACCGAGCAGAAGAGCATGTATAAGGTCGAGATGACCATGCCCTATCTGGGTCACACCCTGAGGACGGAGAACCAGGAGCGGGAGATTTCCCTGCCCGCGCTGGATAAAGGCATAGATATTCTTGAACGGCAGATGAAAAAGCTTCGTACCCGCCTCGGGCGCGACCTGAGGAAGAAGCCGACGATTGCCGCCGAAGCCCCCGCCGCAGCAGAGGAGCCCGAGGATGAGGGCGAAGAACTCGTTCGCGTGAAGCGCTACCCGGCCAAGCCGATGAGCGTGGAGGACGCGATCCTTGAAATGAACCTGCTGGGCCATTCGTTCTACATGTTCAGCAATGTCGAGACGGGCAACGCCGCCACGGTCTATCGCCGCAGGGACGGCGGATGCGGCCTGATCGAATTGGAAAATATGTAAGACAATTCCCATGACAACGCATGAAACGGCCTGTCCCCCGGGGAAGGGCCGATGCAGATAGATCCCCTTCCCAAAGGAAATGACCAGCATGCCTCGGGAGGGCAGAGGAGAAAGGGTGATACCGATGCACAGCATAACCAAGATCGTGGTCGCGCTGCTTGTGGCTGCGCTCATCGTCGTGATCGGTCTGATTGTTGTGATCGAAGATCAGGGCGCAGAGAAGCCCACAGCGGACGCGGCCGCACAGACCGCGGCAGCCGCACAGCCGTCGGCGACGGCGCAGGCGGCAGACGAAGGTACCGATAATAAGGAAGAAGCATCTCCGGAAACCACCGACGTGCCGGCAGAACCCGCCGGAACGGAAGAGGCAGCCAACGAGGCGCAGAATGAAGCGCAGGGTACGATGTACGAGGGCGCGCTGGCCGGGCTGAGCGAAGAGGAAATCGCAGCGCTTGCGATGGCCGAGGAAAACGCCATGCACGAGGGGACGGAGAACGAGGGCGCGGAAGGCGCCGTGGATTGATCGGGCCGGAGAAGAAAGCCGCATGACAACTGAATAAGGTCATGGCGGGTATGCCGGAAGAGAAACAGAAAAAACCGGCAGCCGGACGGCGCACGCTGCGAGAGCGAGAAGAGCCGGAGAGAAACGGCCGTGCACAGGGCGCAGCGGCATACAGGCCCGCAGGGGCCGATACAGACATTGATATAGATACGTTCCTGATTCATCAACAGCCGACATGCACAAAGGCGAACCAGGCTGACAGAAAACGCTGAACACGCATGCGGCGGCAATTGAAATAGAAACCGTATCTGGGCAATTGCCCATCGCAAATCAAGAGGAGCGGGGCTCCTGACGCGTGCGGATGCGCGCGAGAAAGAAGGTACATGGATAAAGAATTCTGACGGCGGAGATCGTTGGGCACGGAAGTGGAGACGGTCTCCGCCGGTTTTTTGAGACGCAGCAAGGAAAAACAGCGGTCCTTCACACGCGGCGGAAAATAATTCGCGGAAATTGAAAAAAACGGTTGACAAATCCATGACCTTGGTGTATTATATATCTCGTCGCCGCGATAGTTCATCGCAGCGCAGGGATCACGGGAGCATAGCTCAGCTGGGAGAGCATCTGCCTTACAAGCAGAGGGTCACAGGTTCGAGCCCTGTTGTTCCCACCAGTTTCATAAAGTGGCGCGGTAGTTCAGTCGGTTAGAATGCCAGCCTGTCACGCTGGAGGTCGAGGGTTCGAGCCCCTTCCGCGTCGCCATTTTTATGCCTTGGTAGCTCAGTCGGTAGAGCAGTAGACTGAAAATCTACGTGTCGGTGGTTCGATTCCGCCCCAAGGCACCAGATATGCGGTAGTAGCTCAGTGGTAGAGTGCCACCTTGCCAAGGTGGATGTCGCGAGTCCGAATCTCGTCTACCGCTCCATATC